>JAZKDH010000001.1:0-62047 GCA_040387665.1 Pseudomonadota bacterium
CCGTAGACGACGTAGCTGTGCCCGGTGACCCAGCCGACATCGGCGGCGCACCAGTAAACTTCGCCCGGGCGGTAATCGAACACATAGTGGTGGGTCATCGCCGCCCACGTCAGATAGCCACCGGTGGTGTGGAGCACGCCCTTGGGCTTGCCGGTCGAGCCGGAGGTATAGAGGATGAATAGCGGGTCTTCCGCGCCCATTTCCTCGGGCGCGCAGTCCGCCGGGACCGCGGCGCGCTGTTCATGCCACCAGTGGTCGCGGCCCGCGGCCATCGCCGCGCCGTTGCCAACGTGACGCACCACCAGCACCGTTTCCACCCCGGGGCAGCTGGCCAGCGCCGCATCGACGTTGGCTTTCAGCGGCACGGTCTTCCCGCCGCGCATGCCCGCATCGGCGGTGATCACCAGCCGGCTGTCGCAATCCTGGATGCGCCCCGCGAGCGCATCGGGCGAAAAGCCGCCGAACACAATCGAATGGATCGCGCCGATCCGCGTGCAGGCGAGCATCGCCATCGCTGCCTCGGGGATCATCGGCAGGTAGATCGTGATCCGGTCACCCCGCCGCGCGCCGAGCGCCTTCAGCGCATTGGCCATCCGGCAGACGTCTTCGTGCAGTTCGCGGTACGTGATCTTGCGCTGCTGGGCCGGATCGTCGCCCTCCCAGATGATCGCCACCGTATCGCCGCGATCCGCCAGATGGCGATCGAGGCAGTTGGCGGAGACGTTCAGGGTGCCGTCGGCAAACCATTCGATCCCGAAGTCCGCCTCGTCGAAGCTGCAGCGGTTGAGTTTGCTCCACGGCTTGATCCAGTCCAGCCGCGCGGTCTCCTCGCGCCAGAACGCCTCGGGCGTTTCGAGCGAGCGGCGGTACGTGTCGGCATAGCCGGCGGCGTCGACATAAGCGCGGGCAGCCCATTCGGCGGGCACGGGATGAACAGTCACTCAGGCAATCCTCTCGGTCCGGATGATGCCTGCTAGCGTGATGACCGGCGGATGCGCAAGAAACGATCGCGTATGACTGTCAGAAGCAAAAGATTCAGACCGGGCGTGCCAGCAGCGCCTTGGCCCCGCCGCTGAGCGCGACCTCGTCTATCCCGCGCGCAACCGCGCATTCGCCCACCGCCAGGTCGATCCCGCCGACCCCGACCCCGATGCTGCGCGGAACCACCAGCAGCGGCGCGCCGGCATAGAGCGCGGCCAGATGCTCGCTGGGCGGGCCGTCGATCCGGTCGAGCCGGAACAGCGGCCCTTCGATCAGAGTGACTTCGCCGTGTTCGTCCAGCCGTTGGTGCAGGTCCGCGGGGTATGGTTCGCGGCAGGCCACCCCCAACCCATCGTCAAGGTGCAGTTCGCGCGGGCGGCCATAATCATACAGCCGATAGGTGACCTGGCTGTTCTGCTGGAGTTCGATCATGCTGATGCCCGCGCCGATCGCGTGGACGGTGCCGGCCGGGACATAAAAGAAATCACCCGCCTGCACCGGATGCCATTCCATCAGCTGTTCGATCGACCCATCAAGCGCGGCTGCGCGCACTACGTCGGCGCTGGCCGTCTGGCGGAAGCCGATCCCCAGGACGGCGCCCGGATCGGCATCGATCACCAGCCAGCATTCCTCCTTGCCCTGGCGCCCCTGCCCCGCCAGCAGCGTCTGCGCATCGGACGGGTGGACCTGCACCGACAGCGCCTCGCTGGTGAAGATGTACTTCACCAGCAGATCGGGCAGCAGCGCGGATGGTTCGTACCAGATCTCGCCGATCCGCTCACCCTCCGGCGCGGAGAACGGCGCGGGCAGCGTGTCCCGGCCCCACGGCTTGGCTACGGTGCGGGTCGGGAGAATGGGGTTCACGGCAGTTCCTTTTTGCTTACTGGTCGCGGGCGCCTGCAAGTTTGCCGACCATCTGCGCGCCGGCCGCGCTGGTGACCAGGATCTCGCCATTGTCGACCACGATCGTCACGCCTTCCAAACCGATTACCGACACGCGCGGACCATCGGTATCCACCATGACGTCCCGGCAATCGATCAGTTCCGCCCGCCCCGTCACGTGGTTGCCATCCTCGTCATGCGGGCGGGCGCCGTGAAGCGCCTGCCAGTTGCCGATATCCGACCAGCCCATGTCAACCGGGACCATCGCGGCGCGGCTGGTGTGTTCCATCACCGCATAATCGACGCTCTCGCTGGCGATCTCGGCGAATGCCGCCGGATCGGGATGGAACCGGTTCCCCTCTGCCCGGCCAAGCTCTACCGCCACGCGCGCCGCCGCAGCGATCGCCGGGCGGTAAAGTTCGAGCTTGCTGAGGAAAAAGCCCGCACGAAAAGCGAAAATTCCGCCGTTCCACGCATATTCGCCCGAGTCCACGAACTGCTGCGCGCGCTCCAATTCCGGCTTTTCCACGAACTGCGCGACACGTGTGCCCGGGCCATCGCCGATCAGCGCACCGCGCTTCAGGTATCCAAAGCCGGTTTCCGCCGTTTTGGGCTCGATCCCGAAGCTGACCAGCCAGTCCTGCTCGGCCAGCCTGCCCGCCGCCGTCGCGGCTTGCACGAACGCTTCGTCATCCGCAATGTGGTGGTCGCTGGGGCAGATCAGCATGATTGCGTCCTCCGGCAGGCGCAGCGCCGCCAGCGCTATCGCCGCCGCGGTGTTGCGCATCGCTGGCTCGACGATGATCTGCGCCCGAACGCCAGCGCCCAGTTGCGCATCGACGTGTTCCAGATGCTGTGCCCCGGTAACGACGGTCGGCGGCGTGAACCGGGCCGGGTCCGCTGCGCGCCGCACGGTCGCCTCGAACAGGGTCTGCTGCCCGACCAGCGGCAGAAATGGCTTGGGCTTGGCCACCCGGCTGCGCGGCCACAGGCGGGTGCCGCTTCCGCCGCACAGGATGACAGGGGTGATCAGGGTCATGCAAATTCCGGAAAGCTGATGGCGCATGCGCTTTGCGGCGCGCATGTTGCGATGATATTAAACCATCAGCGCCAGCAGATCCGCAATTGTCGTTGTGGCGAAGCCTACCGCGCTGTCGGATATGCCATAGGGAACCAGCAGCCGTTCGCCAACAGGCAGCACACCGCACGTATAGACGACATTGGGGACATATCCCGAGCGATCGGCATCCACTGCGGTCAGCACCGGTTCTCGGGTGCGACCGATCAGTTTCGACGGATCATCACGGTCAAGCAGCGCCGCGCCGAGCGCGTATTTGCGCATCGCCCCCACACCGTGGGTAAACAGCAGCCATCCGGCATCGGTCAGCACCGGGCTGCCGCAGTTGCCGATCTGGATGAATTCCCACGGATACTTCGGCTCCATCAGCAGTTCGCCCTCGCTGTCCCAGTGCGTCAGGTCGTCAGAGCGCAGCAGGTACAGGTTCTTGCCGTCCTGCCGGCCGAGCATCAGATATTCCCCGCCGATCTTGCGCGGGAACAGCGCCATGCCCTTGTTGCGCGCGGCCTCGCCCTTGATGGGCTCGAGCGTGAAGTTCCTGAAATCGTCGGTCCGCAGCAGTTCGGAACGGATCGAGCTCCCGGAATAAGCGGTATAGGTGCCGATCCACTCGCTGTTGCCTTCGTCATGCTCGAACCGGACCATTCGCAGATCTTCGAGCCCGTTGCGCTGCTGTTCGGTGATGGGAAATATCACGGTGTTCGACAGGCTGGATTCCTCCTGCCGGTGAACCGCCACCACCCCATCGGAGTCGCTGACGTCAGCTTCGTCCCGCTCTACGGCCGTGGCGAAGGCGCTTTGCGGCCAGAGCGAGAACGAACCGTCGGCCTCGGCAATGCCTTCGCGGAACACGATCGAACTGATGTGGCCTTCGCCCACCGCCCGCAGCGACATGACGAACCGGACCGCCCCGTCCGCCATTCCCGACTGATCGGGATGCGGCACAATTGACGGGTTCATCAAGGCCGCCGCTGCGTAAGTATATTCGTGACAGAAGTAGGCGCCGATCAATAGTTTGCGCGCCTCTGAAAACCGCGCCGGATCGATGCCCAACGTCGATTCCACATCCCGGTAGCGTTGCCCAAACAAGTGTTCGGTTTGCCAGTGTCGTTCCTCGAAATCCGCAAGGACGCGCCGGTATTCAATGCGCGCGATATCTTCCGACAGGGCGGCGATGTCTTCCACGAGCCGGGTCGCGCGATCGGCCTGGGCGTTGGCCGCCTGCCAGCCGAGGTGGAACGGGCGCAGCACCACCCGGGACGGATCGGCGTGAAGCCGCGTTTCCGAAACTTTCAGCGGAGTCGACGTATTAAATCCCGCGTCATGCGGGGTTTCCAGCAGCGAATGGCGAGGCACTTCGGGGATTCGGCTCAAATGCAACTCCAAGAATATCGGTTCCGCTATCGGCAGCCGTCACCAAGGCTAGCATGGAATAGTGGCTTAGCTGAAATGCCAGAATCGATTCAGCGCCGCAATTTTCGTTGACGCCGCGCGGCGTCACCCCATCCCGGCACCGCCCTGTCGCAACATCGGCCAGAACCACACCCCGATCGTTGGCGCCGAAGAACCAGCGATGCGCGCTTTGGGCATGGGCAACCCAGCGCGCATCGCCGGTGGCTGCATGCGCCGCGCGCGCAGCGTCCACGGCGGCATGGGCCTCAAGCGGCTGCTGGTCGAACGGCAGCGCTTCGTGCCGGTGCCCGAACGTCTGCGATCCCACCGGGCGGAAGTGGCCGGCCGCGGCAGTCTGGAGGCCGGCGATCCATTCGAGCGTTTCCAGCCCGGCCGCCATCCAGTCCGCCCGCCCTAGCAACGAGCCGGCCTCGATCAGCGCCTGCGACAAGCGGGGATTATCGTATCCGAGCAAGGCTTCGAACCATGCCCAGTCAGGACGGCGCCCCCGCTCAAGCAGGGCATGAAGCAAAGCGCCGCAGCGCTCGACCAAGGCGGCCGCGCCCTCGTGATCCGGCTTCGCGCGGAGCACTGCTGCGGCCCCCAGAACCGCGAACGCGGCCGATCGCGGGTATTCGACGTGCATCAGGTGGCCGTGGACGGTGTCGAACCACTGCATCGCCCAGCGGCGCATGTCCGGTTCGGGCGCCGTCTCGGCGGTATGGCCAAGCGCCCATAGCGCGCGACCGTTCGAATCGTCCGATCCGAATTCCTCGCACCAGGTGCGGTCGAAATTCATGAAATTGCGAAAGCGCCCGATGTCGGGATTCCAGGCGTGCTGGACGAAACCCGCATATGCGGCGCTCCACTGCAGGCGCTCCGGGCGGGACATCCCCTGTGCAACGTTCATCAGCATCAGCGCGCGTACGTTGTCATCAAGGCAATACCCGTGGCGCCGGTCCGGCACGATGCCAATGCCGTGCTGGAGCATGCCGGTCGAATCGCTCATCGCGAACACGCCCGACAATCCGGGCTGGACCGACAGCCGCACGTCTTGCGCCGGCGGGGTGACCGCGCGCGCTATCAGCCGCGCGGTGGCATCGGCAAAAGCGGGCCAGATGGTGGTGCGGCCCTTGGCATAGGCCCGGCGCTGCATCGACGCCAGTTCCCCCGGCTTATCGAGCAGACCAGTGACGGCGTTGGCGATGGCATCGCTTGAACCCGGCGAAACCAGCAGGCCGACCTCGTCCGCCAGCAGTTCGCGCGCATGGACGTATGGGGTGGAAATCACCGCTTTGCCCAGCGCAACCGCATATGACAGTGTGCCCGACGTGGCCTGCTGCAATCCGGGATAAGGGGTTATGTAGATATCGCATGCTTCGAGCTGGTCCAGCAGCTCCTCGCTAGCGAGATAACGGTTGTCCCACAGAACATGCTGCTCGACGCCCAGCTGGCGCGCGAGGTGCTGGAGACTTTCCCGGTAACGCTCACCCTCCCGCGCGCGAATGTTGGGATGTGTGGCACCGACAATCCGGTACACGGTGTCAGGATGGCGCGCGACGATCGCCGGAAGCGCCTCGATCACCCGCTCTATCCCCTTGCCGGGGCCGAGCAGGCCGAAGGTCATGAGCACGTTCTGCCCGTGGAGACCCAGGGCCGGCTTGAATTCTTCCCCGCGGCCAAACGGCCGGTCGGGCGCGCCGTGCGGGATAACCTCGATCAGGCTGGAGTCGGCGCCATAGCGCGACAGCAGCAGCTCACGACCCTGGCCGGACATGACCATCACCCGCGACGCGCGCGCCAGCAGATGGCGCAGGATCTGCTCCTGACCATGCGATGGCTCGCTCAACACCGTGTGGAGCGTCAGAACCAGGGGCGCGGCAAGCCGGTCCACGAAGTCGCAGACCATCCGGCCGTCCGTTCCGCCGAAAATCCCGTATTCGTGCTGCACCCACACGGCATCGACGCCGCTTTCGTTGATCTTCCGGGCGGCCAAGGCGTAATCGTCCGGACGATCCTGGCCAATCACCTGGGCCACTGCCTCGTATTCCAGCGGGGCAGCCGGATCATCAAGTGCATATACATCGATGTCGATTTCGGGGTGATACTGGGCCAGTTGGCGGGCAACATCGCCGGTGAAGGTTGCAATTCCGCACTTGCGCGGGCCGAACGTCCCGACCAGCGCTATGCGGCGCGGTGCGGCCGCGCCGTCACGCGCGGGAGCGAAGATCGATACCACCGCCGCTGCTGGGGCGGTGGCCAACGGGACGGTAGTGGCGGCGGGGCGGAACACTTCACGGGTCATCGACAAGGTCCTCGCGAAAACGACAGATATCTGCCTTAACGCTCCCACCCCCGGATCGGTTTCATTGCAGTGCAACGAAAAACGTGGTTTTCATTATACTTACCGCATGCTCGATGCGCTTTAACGCAAGCCATACGGACGGTTGAAGGGAATTTCACCTTATTGTGCAAGTGCGAAGAAGCAATTAGTTTCTGTAATACCAGCGCTGCTGCCAGCCGAACGTGCCGACTTGCGGCCGGCCGTCCGTGCCCACCGCCGGTGTGAAGCGGAACCGGGCCATGGCGAGCCGGCATGTGATCGAATCGGCCTCTGCATCCCGACTTGCACGGGCCACTCGGCACGCGGTGGGCCGGCCGTCGATCCCGACCGTTATCCAGACCACCACATGGTCGCCGATGCGCAGATCGCGGGTGGCGACCGGATAGTCGCGCGCTGAATTGATGTCGCCGGCGATCTTGACCGGTTTGCTAGCTCCGCCAGGACCGCCTTGCCCCAGGCCCGCGCCTCCGCTCCCGGTCCCCTCTCCCGATCTTCCGGCCCCGGTACCGGATCCGGCCGAAACAGCGCCGGAGCGGTCCGCCGCGCCAGTAGAGGCAACCGGTGGAGCAATGCTGACACGCGGCAGATCGACCTTGGGCCTGGGCGCCATTACCTCCCGCGCCACTGCACGCTGGCCCGCACGGCCCGCCGCGCCCGCAGCGTCTGCCGCGGCGGACGGACGCGAGAGCGGCGTGGGGCTTGGTGTCGGGGTCGGCGCGGTGACGGCGAAGGTGGTGACAAGCGTATCGACCGCTTTTCCGGCCAGGCCCGGGGCGAACGCCCGCACCAGCGCTGCCACGGCCAGCAGGTGCAGCAGGGCCACCACCACGAACGCACCGACGCGGACCCGGGGTGGAGCGGAAAGATCAATATCGCGCATTGCGGGTGTTCTGCCACGGCGCGGGCAATCGCAAAAGCGCCGGACCGAAATCCCCTTGCGGGGCGATGCGCGCAGGCCTATCGGCGCGGCGCATGAGGAAGGCAGCTCCCATGCGTGCGCTTGCAGCGCTGCTGATGACGGCGTTCCTATGCGTCAAACTGCTGACACCGACCGGATGGATGCCGGCTCCGGCGCCGAACGGGCTGTCGGTGATGCTGTGCACCGGCGATGGCGCGGCCGCGGCATGGATCGACAGCGCCGGCACGGTACACAAAGGCCATCAACCGGCCGACGGGCCAGGCCCGGAACGTGACGGCAAGGACCGGGGAGGCAAGGATCCCTGCCCGTTCGGATCGCTTACGGCCTCGCTTGCGCTTCCCACAGGGCTTGCATCCGCGCCGCCGCCGCCTGCCGCCTCCGCCGCGGTGCCGCTTGTCCGATCCGTCACTGCCGGCAGCGGCCTGGCCGCTCCGCCGCCCCCGCCAACCGGCCCACCCGCCTTCGTCTGAACCCGGCCTGCGCGCAGTTTTTGCGCGCTCCTGCGTTTACGGACGGAGTCGCTTTCATGCAGACCATTCTGGGCCGCCGCCTTGCGGTGCCCGCTATCGCTTTCGTTGGTCCGGTACTGATGCTGCCGGGCGCCGCCCGCGCTGACGAGGCGGAACGCCCCGGTACGCCCGAAATCGTTGTCACCGGCCATCATGCGGATGACCGGATCGACCTGCCGCCGGCAACCCGCATCACGCTGGACGCCGAACGCATCGCCGCCACCGTCAACTCTGCAAGCGTCGAAGATACACTGAAATATGCACCCAGCCTGGTGATCCGCAAACGCCACATTGGCGACAACTTTGCGCCTATCGCCACCCGCACATCCGGCCTTGGCGCATCTGCCCGCAGCCTGATCTATGCCGATGGCGTGCTGCTGTCGGCCTTCATCGCCAACAACAACGGCAACGGTTCACCCCGCTGGACGCTGGTCGCGCCTGAAGAGATCAGCCGGATCGACGTGCTCTACGGGCCGTTCTCGGCGGCGTATCCGGGCAACGGCATCGGCACCACCGTGAACATCACGACGCGCATGCCGGACCGACTGGCCGCATCCGCCCGGGTCCTGACCAATGTACAGGAATTCAGCCTTTATGGCACCACGCAGACCCTTCCGACCTATCAGGCGGCGATGACGCTGGGGGGCAAAATCGGTCCGCTCGCGCTGTTCGGCGCGTTCACCCGCACCGATGCCGAAAGCCAGCCCGTGTCGATCGTCACCGCCCCTGGCACGGGCAATCCCACCGACAACACCGGTGCAACCGTAACCGGCGGCTATTCCGGCCAGAACCGCTCCGGCGCGGCAATCCGCGTGCTAGGCGCCGGGGGGATCGAGCACCACGTTCAAGATACCGCCAAGCTCAAGGCCGCGCTGGACCTGGGCGGCAATGCCCGCGTTTCGTATCTTTTGGGCCGGTGGACCGATGACACGCGCAGCGCTGTCCAAAGCTACCTTGCCCGGCCGGATGGAACAGCCGCCTACACCTCCGCGTTCAATTCAGGGCTGTATCGCCGCGACGCACGCCACACCGCGCACGCCCTGACACTGGAGGGATCCTCGCAGCGGTTCGACTGGCACGTTGTCGGCACCAGCTATCGCTACGACCGCGACCGGCAGAGTGGCCCGACGGCGGCTAACGCCTTGCCGGGGGCGCTTTCGGGCGGCGCGGGACAGGTGCAGCGGCAGGACGGGTCCGGCTGGGTAACGCTGGACGCCAAGGTGGCGTGGCGCCCCTTGGGCAATGACGCGCACGTGGTGAGCCTGGGCCTCCACGCAGACCGCTATACGCTGAACAGCCAAACCTTTGCCGCGACCGACTGGCAGGACAATGCCGCCCAGGGCGCTGTTATTGCAGCGTCGCGAGGCCGGGCGAGGACACTGGCGGTGTGGGGTCAGGACACGCTGGCGCTGTCGCGCGCGTTCACGCTGACGCTTGGCGCGCGGCAAGAGTGGTGGCGTGCCTGGAACGGATTCAACCAGGCTGGCGCAACCGTGTTGAACCAACAGGAACGGCGGTTCCAGGGCTTTTCGCCCAAGGCGGCACTAGCCTGGAACGCTGCGCGGCATTGGACGGTGCGGCTCTCGCTGGCGCAGGCATGGCGGTTCCCGACAGTTGGCGAGCTTTACCAGGTGACGACGATCGGCAGCAACCTTGCCAACCCCAACCCTGGCCTGCGACCAGAACGTGCGCGGGCGGCCGAACTGGCCTTGGAACATCACAGCGATAACGGCACGCTGCGCGCATCGCTGTTCAATGAAGTGATCGACGGGGCGCTGATCTCGCAAACAAACATCGCCGATCCGCTCGTCACAAGCAGCTACGTCCAGAACGTCGATCGGACGCGTGCGCGCGGGATCGAGCTGGTGCTGGACCGGCGCAACGTGATGCCACGCGTCGATGTTTCAGCCAGCGTCACGTATTCAGATGCCATCACCAGCAGGAATGCGGCCTTCCCCGCGGCGGTTGGCCGCCTGCTGCCCAGCGTGCCGCGCTGGAAGGCGAATGCCGTGCTAAGCTGGCGTGCGGATGATGCCATCACGCTGACCACCGCCGCGCGCTTTGCCAGCCGCAATTATGCCACGCTCGACAACAGCGACCCCGTGGGCAACACATACCAGGGGTTCTACAAGTACTTCGTGGTCGACGCGCGCGCGCGGTTCGCGGTGAACCGGCATTTCGAGTTCGCGGTTGGCGTGGATAATCTCAACAATGCCAGATACTTCCTGTTCCATCCGTTCCCGCAGCGATCGGTTACCGCGGAGATACGCTGGACGTACTGAGCGGCCCATCTTTTGCTGTTCAGACTGCAGGGTGCATTATAAACAGCAGCAATACCGACCGAAAGGATGCCGATGAGCCCGTTGCTGACCCTGAACGATGGCCGTACCATGCCGCAGCTCGGACTTGGGCTGATGCGGTTCGGATCCGAAGCGGAAACGGCCGAAGTGCTGACGCGCGCCGCGCAGGCCGGATATCGCCTGTTCGACAGCGCTGCGGTTTATGGCAACGAGCGCGAAGTGGGCGACGGGCTGCGCCAGTGCGGGGTGGCGCGCGACGAGTTGTTCGTGACCACCAAGCTGTGGAACGCCGAACACGGGCGCGACAAGCCGCGCGCCGCGCTTACCGGTAGCCTCGAACGGCTGGGGCTGGAGCGGATCGACCTGTACCTGATCCATTGGCCGTTGCCGATGTTCGACCAATACGTGGACACCTGGCGCGCGCTGATCGAACTGCAGGCCGAAGGGCTGATCGGCTCGATCGGGGTATCGAACTTCAACATCGAGCACCTCGAGCGCCTGATCGACGAGACCGGGGTGGTGCCCGCGGTTAACCAGATCGAACTGCACCCGCTGTTTCAGCAGCGCGAGCTTCATGCGTTTCACGTGCGCCACGGCATTGTCTCGCAGGCGTGGTCGCCGTTCGGCGGCGGCGGCTTGGGCGGGGTGCCGTTGCTGGCCGATCCCGTGCTCGGCAAGATCGCGGCCAAGCACGGGTGCACGCCTTCGCAAGTGGTCCTGCGCTGGCTGACGCAGTACGGCGCCTCGGCCATCCCCAAGGCGACCGGCACAGCCCATCTGGCGCAGAACATGGCCTCGTTCGAATTCACGCTCGACGAGGGCGATCTTGCTGACGTTGCGGCGCTCGATACCCCGGACGGACGGTCCGGCCCTGATCCGCTGACGTTCGCGCTGAAAGACCTGTCAGAACTGCTCTGACCCGTGCCCGCGCGGCAGTGGAGCCCCGTTCAGTCTGCGCCGCGCAGCCGGTCCAGATCGTCGGGCCGGTTGACGTTGATCGTCTGCGCCGCCAGCGCCACCGCCCGCGCCCCAACGGCACCGGCCAGCGCCAGCATCGAGTGCTTGCCGGAGCCCGCAAGGATCGCAACCGCCGCATCGGCCGCGCGCGCCGGCCACAAACCGACCACCGGTTGGTCTGCGACATAGGCCGGTGCCGGGGCCAGCAACTGCAGCAGGTCCGCCGGCAGCTGCGGTGAATCGACTCCGCAGGTCAGCACGGCGTCAAAACCTTCGCTGCTGGCCAGCCTGAGGGCCGCGGCTATTCCCCCCAGCGGTCCCATGGCCGGGCGCGGCCAGTCCGGAACGCAGCGGATGCCCGGGACCTCCCGGCCGACCAGCACCACTGCACCGCTCCACTGCCGCGCCTGCGTCAGCGCCAGTTCGAGCAGCGTGGTGCCGTCCAGCATCGCAAGCGCTTTGTCGCTGCCAAACCGGCGCGATTGTCCGCCGGCCAGCACGGCGGCCAGAATACGCTGCCGGTCCATTGCCGGGTGCCTATCCCCGCGCCATCCACCACCGCAGCAACTGGTGCGCAATCGCCTGTTCCGGCGGGGCCAGGAATGCCGCATCGGCCGCCCCCGCCAGCGCGCCGGCCACTTCTTCGCGCGTGAACCAGCGCGCGTCCTCAAGCTCTGTCCGGTCGATCGTTAGCGCGGGATTGTCGGTCCGGGCAAAGCAACCGACCATCAGCGACGACGGAAACGGCCAGGGCTGACTCGCCACGTAGGTAATGTCCCGAGCGGTTACGCCCGCTTCCTCGAGCACTTCGCGCATGACCGCTTCCTCGATCGATTCGCCGGGCTCGACAAAGCCGGCGAGCGCGGAATAGAACCCGGCCGGAAATCGGGGCTGGCGGCCCAGCAACAGCTTGCCGTCGTGTTCGACCAGCATGATCGTCACCGGGTCGACACGCGGGAAATGTTCGGCCTTGCAGGTTTCGCTGGTGCAGTTGCGCTGCCAGCCGCCTTTGGCAAGCACTGTGGGGTTGCCGCAGCGCGCGCAGAACCGGTGCCGCGCATGCCAATCCACCAGCGCCCGCGCTGCTCCGTACATGGCCAGATCCTCGGGCGGGAGGGTGGCCATCACAGTGCGCATGCGCGGATCGGGGGGGGCGACGCTGCCGATCAGGCTGGGCGCCACCGCTGCAAAGCACCCCCGCCCTTCGTGCAGACCCAGGAACACCAGTTCGGCGGCCGGATCGGCATCCCCCAGCGAGCCCCAGGCCAGCGCACCGTCATCCGTCATCTCGGGCGCAAGGCCATCGAGCAACAGCAGCCGCGCGCGCCAATCCATCAACGCCGCAAGTGCGTGAGGATCGGCCCTTACATGGTCGGCCCGATCCAGCCGGCCTCCGGAAAACGCAATATCAAGAGCAGGTGTCATGCGTGTTCTCTCCCGTATGTCGGTCCATGGCCGCGCCGTGGCTTATGGCGCGCCTGGCCGCTTTGGCAAATACCGTGGGCAATCCGGCGGCAGCGAGGTCCTGCACCTGCCACCATGCTCCATCACCGGGCGGATCGCCATGATGTCCGGCATGGGCCACCAGCACCGCAAGTTCCAGACTGAAATGCGTGAACACGTGCGTGACAGTCCCGGCCGGCCGCCACGGCGCGTCAACCGGCGGCTGGGCGCTGCCGTCGGCACGTGCCGACCAGCCATCATCCGGCAGCGCGACCATTGCGCCCAGCAGGCCTTTGGCCGGGCGCCGCACCAGCCAGACCTCTGGCCCATGACTTCCATCGCGGGTGAACCAGAACGCGCGGCCGGTCCTTGCCGGCTTGGCAGATTTTGCCGCCCTTACCGGGAATTCCGCCGGTTTGCCCAGCCTGCGGGCAGTGCATTGCTGGGCAAGCGGGCACAACAGGCAGCGCGGCTGACGAACCGTGCATATCGTTGCGCCAAGGTCCATCATGCCTTGCGCGAAATCGCCTGCGCGAAGGTCGGGCGTGATGCGGTCGGTGGCGCTGCGGATCTGGGCCCGTGCCGCGGGCAGCGGGATGGCGACGGCGAACAGCCGGGCCACCACCCGCTCGACATTGGCATCGACCACGACCGCCCGCCGGCCGAACGCGATCGCCGCCACGGCCGCGGCGGTATAGGCGCCAAGGCCCGGGAGCTGGCGCAGTTCCGCTTCTGTATCGGGAAAGCTTCCGCCGCGCGCGGCGACAGCCCGCGCACAGGCCAGCAGGTTGCGGGCGCGGGCGTAATAGCCCAGCCCCGCCCACGCCGCCATGACCGCATCGTCGGGGGCGGCGGCAAGATCGCCCACGGTAGGCCAACGCTCGACGAACCTGGCAAAGTATGGTCCGGCCGCGGCAACGGTGGTTTGCTGCAGCATGATTTCGGAGAGCCACACCCGGTACGGTTGTGGCGGCGGAGAGCCCGGCTGCGCGCGCCACGGCAACGCCCGTGCATGGCGATCGTACCAACCAAGCACGGCGGCCGAAATCGCGCCTGCATCCTGATCCCCGCTGGCAGTCACGCCCAGGCTATGGCATGAGCCGGCGCATAATGGAACGGGACCGCGAACAACCAAAGGGCCGGGCTCCGGCCGCCAAGGCCAAGCAGTATGAGCGCCCGCGCGGCGGTCAGGCTCGGGCCATTGCCGATCTGATGCCCGAGATCGGACGCACCGCATTCCGGCGCTTCGGTTTTGTCCAGTCCAGCGTGGTCAGCCGGTGGCCTGAGATCGTGGGACCGCACCATGCCCGCGTCTGCGCGCCCGAGGCGATCCGGTTCGCACCCGGGGAAAAAAGCGGAGGCATCCTGCAGCTGGTGGTCGTACCCGCCCACGCGCCGCTGATCCAGCACGTGATCCCCGACATCATCGAGCGCGTGAACCGATTTTTCGGGTATAGCGCAGTGGAGAAGGTCAAGCTGCGGCAAGGCGCGGTCAAGCCGCCGCCGACCGGGGACAAGACGCTGGCGCCGCCAAGCCTCAAACCCATTCCGATCGAACTGGGCGAAAGCCTGCGCGACATCGGCGATCCTGAACTGCGGCAGGTCCTTGAATCGCTCGCCCGCAGCCTTGATGCCACCAGCACCCGCAACGAAAGCTGATCATCCGATGCGTCCTTCCAACCTGCCGTCTAAAAAGCCTGTCGGACGCCTGCTCCTCATATCGGCCACCATCGCAGCAATCGCGCTGGGCGCCTTCGCGACTGCGGCCAGCGCCAGACCCGCAGCGAACTGGAACAAATCCGTCGTCCGCACCCCCGCCGCCACGCACGTGCTGGGCAATCCGGCGGCCAAGGTGAAGCTTGCCGAATACGTCAGCTACACGTGCTCCCACTGCGCGCATTTCACGGTAGACGCCGAAGGACCGCTGCGGCTGGCCTATGTGTCAACAGGAACCGTGGCGATCGAGGTGAAGCACCTGCTTCGCGATCCGATAGACCTTACGGCCGCACTGCTTGCCCATTGTGGGCCAAGCGACAAGTTCTTCGGCAATCACTTGGCATTGATGCGCGGGCAGGCCCGGTGGATTGAACCGCTCACGAGCCCCACGCCGGCTCAGCGCAGCCGGTGGACCAGCGGTGCCAAGCTGGAGCGGCTTCGCGCCATCGCAGGGGATTTCGGGTTGTACCGGCTGCTCGAAGCGCGCGGATATTCACGGCCCCAGCTAGATCATTGCCTGGCCGATGATGCCTTGGCGCAGCGCCTCTCCGCGCAAGGCGCCGATGCCCAGAAGCTTGGCATCACGGCCACGCCCAGCTTTGCGATCAACGGCACCCTGCTGGCCGGCACGCATGACTGGGCGACGCTGGAGCCGCAACTAAAGCTGCGGATGTAACGGAAGTTGGGGGAACGACACCTGCCCGCCCTGTTCGCGCCGCGCCTGCTTCGCTAATCATCCTCATACAGTGCGATTACAAGGATTTCAGATGGACCGTTTTTCCCTGCTCCGCCTGGTTGGTCTTGCCGCAATTGCCCCGCTCGCGCTTGGTCTTGGGGCGTGCAAGGACCACGCGCCGACGGATGTTGCTTCGCCAGCGGCCGCGGCTGCCCCGCTCCCGAACGTTCCGCCCCCCGCCGGCAAATCGTGGGCGGACGTCATCGCCCCGACCCCGGAAGGGGGCTTCCGGATGGGCAATCCGGACGCGGCGGTGAAGATCGTGGAATTCGGATCGCTCACCTGCCCGCACTGCGCCGAATTTTCCGAGAAAGGTTCTGCCACCATCCGCGACACTTGGGTGACCAGCGGCCGGGCCTCGTTCGAATTCCGCCACTTCGTGCGCGACCCGCTGGACATCACGCTTGGCATGCTGACCCGCTGCGGGCCCGCGGAAACCTATTTCGGGCTGACAGAACAGGTGTTTGCCAACCAGGCCGCGATCTTCAACGGCCTGCAGGGCAAGGACGCCCAGATGCAGAGCGCGATGACAGCTCCTGATAACCAGCGCTTTCAGGCGGTTGCCCAGGCGGCCGGTCTGATCCCGTTCTTTGCCGCGCGCGGGGTGTCGGTCGATCAGGCGCGTGGTTGCCTTGCGAAACCGGAAAACGCGACGCAGATGGCCAAGAATACCGAGGCGCAAAGCACCCAGCATGATATTTCGGGCACGCCCACGTTCCTGTTCAACGGCCAAAAGGCTGACATGAACACCTGGGAACAGGTCAAGGCCCGGGTCGAGAGCATGGGCGTCCGCTAAGGAGATAACCATAATCGAAAGGTCGTTCCCGCGATGCAGATCAGGCGGCTGAAGCTCACCGGGTTCAAGAGCTTCGTCGAGCCGGCCGAGCTGCGCATCGAACCGGGACTGACCGGGGTGGTCGGCCCCAACGGCTGCGGCAAGTCCAACCTGCTGGAGGCGATCCGCTGGGTCATGGGCGAAAGCTCGGCCAAGTCGATGCGCGGCGGCGGAATGGAAGACGTGATCTTTGCCGGCACCGCGCAGCGCCCGCCGCGCGATTTCGCGGAAGTCGTGCTCCACGCGGCCGACAGCGCCGGCGAGGAACTGGAGGTCGTGCGGCGGATCGAACGCGGCGCCGGTAGCGCGTACCGCGTCAATGGCCGCGATGTCCGGGCCAAGGACGTGGCACTGGTATTCGCCGATGCCGCGACGGGCGCGCACAGTCCGGCGCTTGTCTCGCAAGGGCGGATCGCGGCCGTCATCTCTGCCAAGCCTGCCGAACGGCGCCAGATGCTCGAAGAAGCGGCGGGAATCGCGGGGTTGCACGTGCGCCGCAAGGACGCCGAGCAGAAGCTGCGCGGCACCGAGGCCAATCTTGCCCGTCTTGAGGACCTGATGGCCGGGCTTGACCAGCAGATCGCCGTGCTGCGCCGACAGGCCCGGGCCGCGGAACGGTATACCGCGGTGTCGGAAAAGATCCGCGTGGCCGAAGCACGCCTCATCTTTGCCCGCTGGCGAGATGCCGCCGCCGCCGCGCAAGCTGCGCGCGATGAAGCGCTATCGGCCGAAGCCAGGGTGAATACCGCGCAGGCTGCCGCAGCAGCGGCGCACGCAGCGCAACGCGACGCCGCGGCGCAGCTTGCGATGGCCCGCGAGACGCTGGCCGACCGGCGGGATGACACCAGTGCCGCATCGCACCGGCTTGCCGCGCTGTCCAGCCAGCTTGAAGCAGCGCAGCAACGGCTGGCCGATCTTGAACGCCAGCGCTCGCGGCTGGAACAGGACAAGGGCGATGCGGACCGATTGACCGGTGATGCGGCAGCGGCGCTGGCAAAGCTGCAAACCGAGTTGGCAGCGAGCCAGACAGCGCTGGGGGAAGCCGATGCACGGCGTCCCGCCTTGGCAATGGCGCTGGAGAACGCCGATCGGGCTGCGCGCACTGCCGAACTGGCTTTGGCACAGGCCACCGCGCACCAAGCGGGGGTAGAGGCGGAGTGGCGGGTAGCGGACGCTGAAATCGCAGCGGCGCGAGCGCGCCTCACCCGGCTGGATGTCGATGCCGCCCGGCTGGCGCAGCAGCGCGCCGCTCTGGCCGCCGAAGGCGACCCGGACACGGCTTTGGCGGCAGCGCAGGCGGGCCTGCGGGGCGCGGAGCAGGGCCTGGTCCGCGCCCGAACGGAATTGGCGCAGCTGGCGGTACGCAAAACCGATTTGCAGGCGGCCCGCGACGCTGCCGCAAGCAATCTGTCGGCTGCTCGCGCCGATCTTGCCGGCGTCGATCGCGAACACCAGGCGCTGCACCGCGACCGCGAGGCGCGGTCCCGGCAGGCACGAACCAAGCACGGCTTGCCCCCCGCTCTGCAGCTGGTGCGCGCGCAGCCCGGGTATGAGCGCGCGCTGGCTGCCGTGCTGGGACGCGATGCGCAGTCAGAGCTTGGCCCCGCGCCGCAGGACGCCGACGGCCGCTTCTGGACAGGGGCCGACTCCCCCGCGCCGGTTGCGCAAACGCTGGCAGCGCACGTGCCGGTCTGTCCGCCGGAACTTTTCGCACGGCTGGCGCTGGTTCATGTCGCGGCTCAGGACGACGGCCGCGTTCTCGCACCGGGGGAATGGCTCGTCACCATGGACGGGTTCCTGCGCCGGTGGGACGGCTTCGTCGCACGCGGAGAAGGCGGGGCGGAGGCTGCCCGCCTGGAAGCGGAGAACCGGTATCTGGCGCTGTCGGAACATGTGCCACTGCTGCGCGCAGCTGTGTCCGCGGCCGATGCCGCGCATACGGCAACATCGGCAGAGCTTGCGGCGGTGCAAGCCGCGCTGGTGACTGGCGAACGCGCCGCCGCCGCGGCGGCGGACAACGAACGGACGGCGCTTCGAGCGCTCGACCGGGCGGAAGCGGCAAAGGCGCGGCTCGCCCTGCGCAGAGCCGAACTGGATTGCTCCGCCGCGGATTTACAGCAGCAGCGCGTGCAGGCCGAAGCCGATGTCGCCGCCGCGCAGACCCGCCGGATGGCCCTGCCCGATCCAGACGCCGGACGACACAGGCTGACCGCTGCGCAGGTGAGGAACGACGCGGCCCGGCAGGCGATGCAGGCCGCAACCGCGATGCTGGCGGCGCACGATTCGTCAGTTGCAGCCGGCCGTGAGCGCACCGCGGCCCAGGCGTCCGACATAAAGGGCTGGCAAGCCCGTGCGGGCGACGCCGCCCGCCGCCTGGCCGAGATGAGCCGCCGGATCGACGAAATCGAGCAGGAACGCGCAGTCGTGGACGCCAAGCCCGCCGCATTGGCCTGCGACATTGTGGCGGCTGAGAAAACGAAAGGACGATTGGGCGCCGAGCTTGCCGCTGCGGAAGCCATCGTCCTGCAGGCCGGCGACAACGCCCAAGCAGCGGAAGACGCGCTGAGCGTGGCGGTCGAAGCGCTGACGAGCGCGCGCGAAGGTCGTGCCGGTGCCGCCGCGCGCGCCGAAAACGAGGAGCAGCGCCGTGCCGAGATGAGCCGGATGGCGGGCGAGCGTTTCCAGTGCCCGCCCCCACTGCTTCCCGAACGCTTTGCGTTTCCCGTGGCGGAGGTGACGGAGGCTGCGACCGAGGCCGCCGGGATGGACCGCCTGACGGCCGAGCGCGAACGGATCGGCCCCGTGAACCTGGTTGCGGCCAGCGAACTGAGCGAGGCAGAAAGCCGTTACGGCACCAGCGCGGCCGAGCAGGCCGAACTGACCGAGGCGGTCCACCGGCTGCGCGGCTCGATCGGCAATCTCAACCGCGAAGGGCGCGAACGCCTGCGCGCGGCCTTTGACGCGGTCGACGGGCATTTCCGGCAGCTGTTCGCGCGCCTGTTCGAAGGGGGGCAAGCGCACCTGGCACTGGTGGATTCCGACGATCCGCTCGAAGCCGGGCTGGAAATCTCTGCCCAGCCGCCGGGCAAGCGTTTGCAATCGCTGACCCTGCTATCGGGCGGGGAACAGGCGTTGACGGCGGTGGCGCTGATCTTTGCGCTGTTCCTGACCAACCCCGCGCCGATCTGCGTGCTGGATGAAGTCGATGCGCCGCTGGACGATGCTAACATCGAACGGTTCTGCGACCTGCTGGATGCAATGACTCTGGAAACGGCAACGCGTTATTTGATCGTGACTCATAACGCGGTGACGATGAGCCGGATGCACCGGCTGTTCGGCGTGACGATGGTGGAACAGGGCATCTCGCGCCTGGTCAGCGTGGACCTCGGCGCGGCAGAGCACCTGCTGGCTGCCGAATAGCCTCAACCCAGGATGTAGCGCGGGCCGGGACCCGCCGCGCCCGCACCGTCATCACGGTTATAAAGCTGGCATTTCTGCAGGCTTAGGCAGCCGCAGCCGATGCATTCTTCCAGCTTGCCTTTGGTCCGGGTCAACAGCTGGATTTTCGAGTCGATCGCGGCGCGGAGCGAGCGGCTGATCTTCTGCCAATCGAGTATCGACGGCGTGCGGCCCTGCGGCAGCTTGGCGAGTTCGGCCTCGATTTCGGCAAGCGCCAGCCCCAGACGCTGGGCGACCAAGACGAAGCTGATGCGCCGGATGTCCGAGCGCAGGAACCGCCGCTGATTGCCCTCGGTCCGCTGGGCGCTGATTAGGCCACGCTGTTCATAATAGCGGATGGCGGAAACCGACAGTCCAGTTCGCCGGGCCAGCGTTCCGATGGCGATCAGATCGTCCTTGGTCATCCGCTCGTTGCCTTTCAAGGCATGTTGACCTTAAGTCAGCTTAAGGTTCCATAGAGGAATTCCGGATTTGCGAAAACCGGTTTTTCAACACTTTGAATAAAGGCTTTCAGAAATGGCGCAGGCCCGCCTTGAACACGTGAATATCCGTGTCAGTGACCCGGACCGCACGGCGGCATTTCTTTCCCGTTTGACCGGCTGGGAGGAGCGCTGGCGCGGTCCTGCAGTGGATGACGGCTGGACTATCCACCTTGGTGCGGGGTTTGATTATGTAGCCCTCTATAAGCACCCGGTGCCCGTTGACGGACGATTCCAAAAGGGCGCCCCGCTGCAGCACATCGGCTTGGTGGTGGACGATCTCGCGGCGGCGGAGGAGCTGGTCGTATCGGCGGGCTACCAGCCGTTCAGCCACGCCGATTATGAACCGGGGCGGCGGTTCTACTTCTACGATCATGACGGCATAGAATGGGAACTGGTCAGCTACGCGTGACGGATCAGGCGTTGCCCACCACCCAGCACGCCAGCGCCATCAGCAGGCCGGAGGTGCGGTTTGCGCGGAAGCGGGCGAGCGGGTTGTCGCTATCGCCCGGCTCCAGCGTGACCACCTGCCAGACCAGATGCACCGCGACCGGGGCCAGCGCGGCGAGCACCAGCCAGTCGGGCCGCAGCACCCAGAACGCCAGCGCCCAGAACCCTGCGGCCGCCGCGTAGAACAGCGCGACGCCGGCCGTTACATGCCCACCTAGAGCAAGCGCGCTTGAGCGGATGCCGACCAGCGCATCGTCTTCGCAATCCTGCAAGGCATAGATCGTGTCGTAGCCAATGACCCAGCAGATCGCGCCGGCATAGAGGCTTGCCAGCACGTCGAGCCGGTCACCCCGAAGTTCGGTCCAGCCAACCAGCGCGCCCCACGAAAACACCAGCCCCAGCCATGCCTGCGGCCACCATGTGATGCGTTTCATGAACGGATAGGCCGCCACCGGCAGCACGCTGGCAAGCGCGATCAGTTGCGCCTGCCAGCGCAATTGCAACAGCACTGCAAGCCCGATGCAGCACAGCAGCAGCAGCCAGAGCCAGGCCGCCCTGCGGCTGACCCGTCCGCTGGCGACCGGGCGCGCTGCGGTACGGGCAACCTGCCGGTCGAGATCGGCATCGACCACATCGTTATAGACGCAGCCTGCCCCGCGCATGACGACCGCACCCAGCAGCAGCCAGCCGAGCAGCGCGATGCGACCCTCACCGCCCGCCAGCAGCACACCCCACGCGCAGGGCCAGAATAGCAACCACCAACCGATCGGCCGGTCAAACCGGGCGAGCAGCGCAAAATCGCGGATGCGCGGAGGCAGGATGCCTACCAGCCCGCGATGCTGGGTGTCAGGAACGATATCGGCAGAGGCAATCGGGCGGGGCATCGCGGCGGGAATAGCGAGGTCCGCCACAATCCGCTAGGGAACCGTGATGCCCGCCACCCCCGCTTGGCCGCCTCGAAGCGCACCGCGTCTGTTCGTGGAACCGACGTTGGCCGCAGGGGTGCCAGTGCGGATCGAAGGTCCCCAGGCGCATTACCTGGCGCGGGTGATGCGCGTGGGCCCGGGGGACACGGTGATCCTGTGCGACGACGCGACGGGTGAATGGGCGGCGCAGGTTACGGCGGCGGGCAAGCGTGACGTGGTCTTGACACCGCAGGAGCGGCTGGCCCCGCGCGAGCAGGTGCCGGATTTCGTGCTGTGCGCCGCGCTGCTGAAAAAGGACCGGTTCGACCTGGTGCTGGAAAAGGCGACCGAACTGGGCGCGGCGCGGATCCAGCCCGTGATCACCCGGCGCTGCGTGGCCGACAAGCTCAACCCCGAACGCGCCCGGGCGGCCACGATGGAGGCGGCCGAACAGTGCGGCCGCACCGCCTTGCCCGAGGTTGCGGCGCCGGTTCGGCTCGAGGCTCTGCTGCAAGGCTGGGCGCCGGACCGCGCGCTGTTTTTTGCCGACGAGAACGGGGGCGAGCCTGCGGCCGCCGCGTTTGCCGGGAGCTGCGGACCGGCGGCGTTGCTGGTCGGACCCGAAGGCGGGTTCGACGATGACGAGCGCGCGGCGATTCGCGCTTTGCCCCAAGCGCGACCCATCTCGCTTGGTCCGCGCATCCTGCGCGGCGAAACCGCGGCGATCGCGGGGCTGGCGTTGTGGATGGCGGTGGCGGGCGACTGGCGCAAATAACGCTGGCGCAACATTACGCGGTCACCTAACGGGCCGCCATGAGTACCCGCCAGGAATCCGCACAGGATGAGCCGCTGATCGAAAGCCGCGACCAGTTGGTGGCGCCGATGGCCGCGGGAGAAAAGCCGCGCGAGCGCTGGCGCATCGGCACCGAGCACGAAAAGCTGGTCTATGCGGCGGCCGATCGCCACGCGCCAGCCTATGACGAGCCCGGCGGCATCCGTGACCTGCTGCTGGCCTTGCAGGAGTTCGGCTGGCAGCCGATCGAGGAGACCGGGCGCGACGGCGTGAAGCGGGTCATCGCAATGAGCGGGCCGGATGGCGCGGTCAGCCTGGAACCGGCCGGACAGCTTGAGCTGTCGGGCGCGCCGCTGGAAAACCTGCACCAGACCTGCGCGGAAACCGGCCGGCACCTGACACAGGTGAAAGCGATCGGTGAGCGTTTTGGCCTGCGTTACCTGGGCCTTGGCATGTGGCCCGACAAACGCCGCGACGAACTGCCGATCATGCCCAAGGGCCGCTATGACATCATGCTTCGGCACATGCCCCGGGTCGGCAGCATGGGGTTAGACATGATGCTGCGCACCTGCACCATCCAGGTCAACCTGGACTATGGCAGCGAGGCCGACATGGCGCAGAAGTTCCGCACCAGCCTGGCGCTGCAGCCACTGGCGACAGCGCTGTTCGCGAATTCGCCGTTCACCGAGGGCAAGCCCAACGGCTTCCTTTCGTATCGCAGCCACATCTGGTCGGACACCGACGGTGCGCGCACCGGAATGCTGCCGTTCGTGTTCGAGGACGGGTTCGGCTACGAACGCTACGTCGACTACATGCTTGATGTGCCGATGTATTTTGTGTTCCGCGACGGACAATATATCGACGCTGCCGGACAGTCGTTCCGTGATTTTCTGGCCGGCAAACTTGCCGCGCTGCCCGGCGAGTTGCCGCGCGAGTCCGACTGGGTCGATCATCTGTCGACCGCGTTTCCCGAAGTGCGGCTGAAATCGTTCCTGGAAATGCGCGGTGCCGACGGCGGGCCGTGGAGCCGGATCTGCGCGTTGCCGGCGCTGTGGGTGGGGCTGCTGTACGATCAGGGGGCGCTGGATGCAGCGTGGGACCTGGTCAAGGACTGGGACATGGCCGGGCGCGAGGAACTGCGCACGGCGATGCCGCGGCTTGGGCTGGACGCGCCGCTGCCCGGCCAGAATGGCACCTTGCGCGACATCGCGGGCGAAGTGCTGAAGATCGCGCGTGCCGGGCTGGACGCGCGGGCGGCGTTAAACGAGGCGGGCGACAACGAGAGCGGGTTTCTCGCCCCGCTTGACGAGATCGTCGCGAGCGGCAAAGTTCCGGCGCAAGCGCTGCTGGACAAATACCACGGCACATGGGGCGGCGATATCAGCCGGGTCTACGAGGAGAGCTTCTGATGAAAACCGTGATCGTCGCGCATGTCCGCCTGCCGGCCGAGAACCTACCCGCCGCCCGGGCCGCGATTGCGCCGCTGGTGAGCGAAACGCTGAAGGAACCCGGCTGCATTTCCTATGCTTTCGCAGAGGACCTGTCGGAGCCGGGCCTGCTGCGGATCAGCGAAATCTGGGCGGACCGTGCATCGCTTGACGCGCACATGCAGGCGCCGCACTTTGCCGAATGGCGCGTCGCCGCGGGATCGCTGGGCATCACCGAACGCCAGATCACGATCTTCACGGTCTCCGCCGAAGAAACGCTCTGAACGGCCGACCGGCGCGAATTTCCACGAATGAAGATCGTCATCCTCGCGCGCATCCGGTTTGCCGCCGATGCCATTCCGGAAGTGCGCGCGGCGGTGGCGGCAGCGCGGGCGGCGACGCTGCCCGAGGCCGGTTGCATTCAATACGCATTTGCCGAAGACCTGAGCGACCCCGGCCTGCTGCGAGTCAGCGAGATCTGGGCGGACCGGGCGGCGCTCGACGCGCATATCGCCGCACCGCACGTGGCGCAGTGGCGAACCGCGGTGGCGGCGATCGGCGTGATCGAGCGCGAGGTGCGGGTGTTCACCATCGCCGACGAAGAGGCGCTCTGAGCCCCGCTAGCCGGCGCTACAGCCATGCCAGAACGCGGGTCAGCGTAGGGCCGCGTTCCATTCATGCGTGGTATTCGCGGTACCGGGCATCCTCGGCCAGCAGGTGGCGTTCCTCGGTTTTCGCGCGCCAGAATAGACTGCGCTGACCAGCGCGAGGATAACGGTGCCGCGGACCGCGTCGTTGGGATTGCCGATGGTCACGAGGAACGGCAGCGTCGACAGCCAGCAGAACACGTTCTTGGCCAAGTAGGCCGGGTGCCGGGTGAAGCGGTGGGGCCCGCCGGTGAGAACACGCGACGCAATAGACGAACCCGATCAGCGCCCAAGTTGCCCAGAGCCCCGCGAGCTTGGTGATGGCGACATCGGCAATGGCTGATACGGGGCGCGGCCTGCGCCAATCCAGCCCGGTCGAGGGGCGCCGGTGGACTTGTCGACCAGCACCGACCGCAGCACCATCGGCACGCCTGAAAACAGCAGCACGCCCAGCGCGGCGTTTGGTCCGGCAAGCGGCCGGATAGCCGGGCAAGCGCGAGCGCGGTGGAAATTTCGGGCCAGCCCCGACAGATCGCCAGCCACGCAAACAGCCTGGCCAGGCCGGACATGCCGGCCCCGGCGGAAAGATCGCTGACGGGACGAGGATCGGCGGCCATCCCCGGACATTCAGCCGCCAACAATCAGCTAACGGTGAAAGCACGGGGACAGGCGCGCCGCTGCGAGCGCGCGCCTGTCTGCCCGCTTAACGCCCCTTGGAGGTGTTGTAGTCCGCGCCGGCCTGGATCATCACATCGGCGATCGGGGCCATCAGCACCGCGGTCGCGCCGCCGTCCACCGGCAGCACCGCGCCGTTGACGTAGTCCGCATCGTCGCTGGCGAGGAACAGCGCCGCGCGGGCGATGTCGACCGGCATGCCGACCCGGCGGTAGGGCATCAGCGCGCCCAGCCGGTCGCCCAGGAACTTCTCGAACTCGGCCGCTTCGTCTTCGGCCACGCCGAAGGCCTTGGCCATGATCGGGGTCATGATCACGCCGGGGCAGATCGCGTTCGAGCGGATGCCGTGCGGGGCCAGTTCGGTCACGGCCTGCGCGACCACGCCGCGCACCGCGTGCTTGGCGATGGTATAGGCGGCCGAGGACCAGCCGCCTTCGAGGCCGGCCGCACTGGCGGTTGAGATGATCGAGCCGCCGCTGCCCTGCTTGATGAACTGCCGCGCGGCGTGCTTGTGGCCGGACACGACCGAGTTCACCAGCAGCGCCGAGGTGTGGCTCATCCCGTCAAGGTCGATATCGACCATGGCGTCGCGGTTGCCCGGCGCGCCGGCGTTGTTGAAGACGATGTCCAGCCGGCCGAACTTGTCGACCGCGGCTTGGACCAGGGCGCCAATCGCGACATCGTCGGTCACGTCGGTGCGCACGTAGATCACCGAGCCGGAAAAGCGCTGTTCGAGCGCCTGGCCGAGATCATCCTGGATATCGCCGACCGCGACTTTTGCGCCTTCAGCCACGAACAGTTCCACCGTGGCCAACCCAATGCCGCTGACGCCGCCGGTGATGACCGCAACCTTGCCTGCCAACCTATCCATCATTCCCGCCTTGTTCTGTTGTTTCCAAACTGTGGCCCAACACTAACTTCACCGCCATCCGGATGTTATAGGATCACGGCATGCCGGCCATTCCGCGCCGCTATCGCCCACTTAGCGGAACGCGGTGATCTTGCCGCCGTCGTCGAGGACATAGAGCGTGCTGCCGGCCACGACCGGCGCAAGTGTGATCGGTTTGCCCAGGCTTACGAATTCGCGCACGGTGCCGTCCTCGACGCTGGCCGACCTCACCTCGCCTTCCGAATTGGCCACCCACAGGCGATTGTTGGCCAGCACCGGACCGGTCCAGTAGATCTGGCCTTTTTTCTTCTCTTCGTTGCGGAACCGGGGGAGCTGGAGCGACCAGCGCGCCTTGCCGGTTGCCCGGGCGATGCACAGCAGCTTGCTGTCGTCGGTCAGGGTGAAGATCCAGTCCCCCGCGATCGCCGGAGTGGAAATCCCGGCAAGATTGAGTTCCCAGACCCGCTGGCCGGTGACCAGTTCGTAGGCCGCCATGCGCCCGCCCTGGCCCAGCGCGAATACCCGGCCGCGATCGATGATGGGATCGGCGTCGATATCGGTCAGCACGCCGACCGAGGTTGACAGGGACGTGCGCGCGAGGGCGTCCGACCACAGCGTGCGGCCGTTCTCGTAGCGGTAGGCGACCAGTTCCCCGGTGGAGAAGCCGGCCACGACGGTGCCCTGCCCGACCGACGGAGCGGCGACGCCGAACACGCCGGACAGGCCGGTGGACGCGCTTTCCTGCCACAGCACCGCGCCGTCATCGGCGTTGAGCGCAATCAACTGGTTGTCCTGCGTCATCGCGTAGACGGCGTTGAACGCGATGGTGGGCGAGCCGCGCAGCGGCCCTGCGGGTTTGACCTTCCACAGCTGCTTGCCGGTCTGGGCATCGAGCGCGGCGACTTCCCCCAGCCCGGTGGTGATGTAGACGCGGCCGCTGTCAAAGCTGGCGCCGCCGCCGAACACCGCAGCGCCGGTGCTGCCCTTGACCCGGAAACTGGCGGTCCAGCGCGGTTGGCCGGTTCCGGCATCGCGGGCATGGACCACGCCGTTGGTATCCATCACGAACAGCTGCCCGCCGCCGATCACAGGCGCCGCGGCGAGGCGCTGGCGCTTGGACGAACCGGCGATCTGCACGCTCCACGCGCGGGCGGGATTTTCTGCCAGGGCAAGGTTGCCATAAGCCTTGCCGGGCGTATTGCCCGCCTGCGGCCATTCGGGATTGGCTTCGGGGGCCGGCAGCACGACCTGCACCGTGCTGAGCGACGGATCAACCTTTGCCCCGGATTCGATGCGCGACAGGATGGGCGTGCGTTTGCCGACAGTGGGCGTGACAGGGCCACCCTTGCCCCCGCAGCCGCCCAGCGCGAGGGCCAACCCCAGCGCGGCGGGAACCAGGCTGCGACGGAGCGTAAGGCGGGAATTCATGCGGTCATCTCTCCAGAACGAGGATATTGCGCGCGCCGGGAATTGCGGGCATTCGCGCATCATTGGGCCGCCGCTGCGCCCTGGGCAGAGCTATTCGCGGCCTGGTTCACATCATCGACCGCATCGACGCCGAGGACCCCGGCCATCTGACGCGCGCGGCGGCGCAGTGTTTCGGGGGCTGACTTGTCTCGTGAAATCGCGGCAAACAATGGCCCCGCCAGATCATTCCGGCCCTGCTTGAGGTACGCCATGCCGAGCAGTTCGCCCGCGCTGCCGAAGAACGGCTTTCCGGGCACGGCGAGCGGCTTGAGCCGGGCGACCACCTGATCGGCGGGCAGGCTTTCGAACCCGGAGGCGATTTCGCGCAGTACCGCCAGGTCGCGGTAGGGCTGCGGCGCGGCTGCATTCGCACCGACCGCGGCGAAGATCTTGCCCGCTTCGGCCGCCTTGCCCTGTTCGGACAGGATTGCGCCTTGCAGGAGCTGCGCCGCGGATTGGCTGCCAGCCTGCCCGGACGCCGCCAGCGGAGCGAGCTGCGCGCGGGCGGCATCGAGACGCGCCGCCTCAACCTGGTCGAGCGCGAGGGTCAGCTTTTCGCCCCGCTCGCCCAGCGCAGCCTTGCGGCTGTGGTCCCACCACAGGTAGGCGGCGACGGCCAGAAGGATGATCACGACCGCCACGGCCGCCAGCCGGCCATAGCGCTTGATCGCGGTGAGCAATTTCTGTTCGCGCAGGGCTTCGTCCACCTCGCGCAGGAACCCATCCTGCTGAGCCGCTGCCGCAGCGTCGGACGCTGAAGGGCGCGGGCGGTTGATGTGCGGACGAAGAACCAAAACGGCAGGCTTTCTGCTGTGGAAGGCGAAGTGAGGGGTGTTTAGCGGATGGTCGGACCTTTTCAACGCCAATGATACTGAAGGCCGCCTTAATCGAAGCTGCGTCCGGCAGATCAGGGAAAACTGCCGAGACCAAGCGCATCGGCATAGGCCTGCCGGTAGGCGGCGACCATGGTACCCTCGTCAAACTCGGCAGCGGCGCGCGCGCGATTGGCCTGGCCCACCGTGCGGCGCAGCCCAGGATCGGCCGCCAATGCCTGCAATGCCGCGCCCAGCGCCGTTTCGTCAGCGGGGGGCACGATGAAGCGGGCGTTGGCCGGAGCGACCATTTCCGCGATATCTCCAACCGCAGGCGCGGCCACGGGCAGACCCGCTGCCATCGCCTCGATCACGCAGACCGGCTGCTGTTCGCTATCGGACGACAGCGCCAGCACATCGAACAGGCCAACCACCTCGGCCGGCCGAGCGATGAAACCGGGCAGATGGACGCGGTGGCCGATATCAAGCGACAGCGCGCAATCGCGGATCGCGTCGCGTTCGGGCCCCTCACCCGCAATCACCAGTTGCCAGTTATCGGGCAAGGCCGCGAACGCCCGGACCAATCGCGGCAGGTTTTTCACCGGCCGCAGGGCGGTCAGCGTTCCGACCCAGAATTCCCCATTGCGCTTGATCACGCGGGGCAGCGACGTGGGCTTGGCCGGTCTGGCGTATGCTGCGGTATCAACTCCGTTGGCGATCCGCCGAACGCGCCAGCGCGGCTGCGCCCATGCATCGAACGCGATGCGTTCCAACTGGCGCGACGGCACGATCAGCGCGGCAGCGCGGCCCAGCGCGATGCGCCGGTACCAGTTCCGTCCCCGCATGAGCCCGGATGCCTCGTCGGCGTTGAACCCGTCTTCGTGGTGGACCAGCGGCGGCAGGCGCAGCGCCTTGGAAAACAGCGTGTGCGCCATCACCGCATCCATCGCGCCCCAGTTATAGGTGAGAACCAGGTCGTGGCCCAGCATCGCCCGGGCCAGCGTCTGCAGCCGCGCCGGCGTGCGCCGTCCTGCAAGTGCTGGAAAGCTAGCCGGAAATTCCACCCGCAGATCCTGCGCGAGGGCAGCGGCCGCGCCAAGCGCGCCGGGTTGGGTCGAGACTACCGAATGTTCGATGCCCCCGCCGAACCGGTTCATCAGCCGCGCGGAACGCAGTTCCTTGCCGCCTGCATCGAAACTGGAATGAAGGTGCAAGAGCCGCATATGACAGTGGCGCCCCGGATCAGGCGAACCGCGACAGCAACCGGTCGATCGCCGCGACCGCCTCGGGCTCGTCCAGCGTCGGCGCGTGGCCGACGTCTGCAATCGTGACCATTTCCGCCCCGGGCATCCGCTGCGCCATCCGCGCCATCGTTTCGACCAAGAAGATATCGGACAGTTCGCCCCGCAGGCACAGCAGCGGAACGCCCTCCAATGCGTCGAACGCGGGCCAGAGATCGACCCCGGCTCCGCCCTCGGCGCGGCCGAACGGTTCAGCGATCCGCATGTCATAATCGAACACGATCCGGCCGTTCTGGCCCAGGGTCATCACCTGCTTTGCCATTCGCAACCATTCGGCCAAGCCGAACCGCGGAAATGAGGCTGCGTGGACTTCCTCCATCGCCCGGGCCGCATGCATCCACGTGGGGAAGCTGCGGCCCTGCCCGACATAGTCCCGGATGCGGGCCAGACCCGCCGGCGCAATCTCTGGCCCGATATCGTTGAGCACGGCGCCCACGACCGTCCCCGGCGCCATCGCGGCGAGCAGCATGGTCATCAATCCGCCGAGCGAGGTTCCGATCGCAATGAACCGCGCAATTCCGGCATCTTCCAGCAAGCCCTGGATATCGCGCACGTACTGGACCGGGTTGTAGGTGTCCGAATCTCGCGCATATGCACTGTCTCCGCGGCCGCGCATTTCCGGGCAAAGTATACGCCATTCACCGGCGAGGCGCGCCGCGACATCCTCGAAATCGCGCGCATTGCGCGTCAGCCCGGGCAGACACACGATCGGCAGCCGATCCCCCCGCCCATGATAATCGCGATAGTGCAGCCGCAGCCCGTCCTCGCTCGACCAGTAGCAATCGTCGAATTGGGTCATCTTGTGCGGTTGCAATCCTGTACGTTGAAGGCAGGCGACTTGCGCCCGACCCCGGCCATACCCACTATCGCCTGATGCGCGCAGAACCGCAAGAGAGCCCCTGTTGCCCCGATCCCCGCATTCTGCCGCGGGCAGGACGGCTGGCCGATCCGATAGACCTGTTGGCATGACCCCAGTGACCCACCGGACATGCCAGCACTAGATATGCACCAAAACGGATGTAACTGAATTGCGACTTGTCGCCTGTGCGTCTTATAGGCACAAGGTCTCATGTGCAGAATATCTTGTTGTACGGAAGATTTGACGCAACTGCAGGAGGCCCTGCTTTAGATGTTAGTGCCCGCCTTTACTCATGACTGAACAGATCGTCTCGTACGCGCCTGCCACCGGCGTGGAGCTTTGGCGCGGCGATGTGGGCGATGCCGACGCGGCGGTGCTGCGGGCGCGGCGCATGTGGCCAAGCTGGGCCGCGCAGCCGTTGAGCACGCGGATTGAACTGATGCGCCGTTTTGCAAACGAGGTGCGCCGGGAAAACGATACGCTGGCGCACCTTATCGCGAGCGAGACCGGAAAGCCCTTGTGGGAAGCGCGGACCGAGGTTGAAAGCGTTATCGGCAAGGTCGAGGTTTCGGTACGCGCCTATGCCGAGCGAACGGCCCAGCGCAAGCTGGACAATGCCCTGCAGGGCACGATGGCGCTGCGGCACAAACCGCACGGGGTGATGGCGGTGCTGGGCCCGTACAACTTTCCCGCGCACCTGCCCAACGGGCATATCGTACCCGCGTTGATCGCGGGCAACGTGGTCATCTTCAAGCCGAGCGAGAAAACCCCGGCGGTGGGGGAAATGCTGGTTCGTTGTTTTCACCGGGCCGGCGTTCCGGTGAGCGTGGTGCAGCTGCTGGTGGGCGGGCCCGCGCAGGGCGAGGCGCTGGTCGCGCATCCCGACGTGGACGGCGTGCTGTTCACCGGATCGGCGAATGCAGGTATCGCCATCAACCGCAAGCTGGCGACGCAGCCCAACAAGATCATCGCATTGGAAATGGGCGGCAATAATCCGATCGTCGTGTGGGACACGCCCAAGATCGCGGATGCCGCCACGATCATCGTCCAATCCGCGTTCACCACCGCCGGCCAGCGCTGTTCCGCCGCGCGGAGGCTGATCGTGAAATCGGACCTGTACGACGTGATCGTGGCAGAGGTGAAACGCCTGGCGGACCGGCTGATCGTCGGCGGGCCGTTCGACGATCCCGCCCCGTTCATGGGTCCGGTGATCGACAACCAGGCGGCCGAAGGGATGACCGACAGCTTCGTCTACCTGCTTTCGAACGGGGGGCGGCCGATCAAGCACATGGTCAGGCTGGCCCCTGACAAGCCATTTCTGACCCCCGCGATCATCGATACGACCGCGATGGCCCAGCGGCCGGACGTGGAACTGTTCGGGCCGCTGTTGCAGGTGATCCGGGTCGACGATTTCGACGAAGCCATTGCAGAGGCCAACAACACACGATTTGGCCTGTCCGCCGCCCTGATCGGCGGAACGCCGGAGGACTACGGGCGGTTCTGGGCGAACGTGCGCGCGGGCGTGGTCAACTGGAACCGGCCGACCACCGGGGCGTCTTCAGGCGCTCCGTTCGGCGGCATCGGACTTTCCGGCAATCATCGGCCAAGCGCGCTCTATGCAGCGGACTACTGCGCCTACCCGGTGGCGTCCGCCGAGATGGACCAGCCGCGCGCAAACATCGGCGTGGGACTGAAGGACAGCTAGGCCCGCGGCCAGCCCACGCCCGCCGGCCGGCGGGCGTTCCTTAGCGGCAGCGCGAGCCGCCGCGCTCGACCTGGCGGCCAAGCAGCGCGCCCGCCCCGCCGCCCAGGATCGCGCCGAGCGTTCTATCGCCATCGCCGGCGACGCCGCGTCCGATCAACGCCCCCGCGGCGGCCCCTACGATCAGGCCGGTGGTGCCATCGCTGCGACGGCAGTAGGCACGTCCGTCTCGCCCGCGCCAGACACGGGTTCCGCGGTAGACCGGCTCATCCTCCTGATAGCGATCGCGGCCATGCGCCCACCCGCGGTGCCGTCCGCGCTCGCCGTGATGCCACGATTCGCCGTCGGCGCCGTGGACCGTTGGCGCACTGGGGAGGGTGGCGGACGGGAACGCGGACGCCGTGGGCGCGAGGGCGACGACCACCGGAACGGTCAGAGCCAGGGCGGCGTGCCGGAAGGGGTGAAGCATCGAATGTCTCCTCATCATTATGACGCACCGACGGTTAGCGCCGCAGGTCTTAACCAAGCGCAACGTTGTCGTCAGGCTTGCGTTAATCGCCGCGTGAACCGGGCAAACCGAGCGACGGCGGCCGCCAAGCGGGTTGCCCGAGGGACAGCCCGCAGGTAGGCCAACCGAATGCATAGCCCAACCCCCGCAGCGCCCGATGCCGGCACGTCCGGAGCGGACCGTCCATCCGGCGGGCTTGCGTTCGGGTTCGGCGCCTATGCGATCTGGGGCCTGTTTCCGCTGTACGTGCGTGCGGTGAAGGAGGTGCCGGGGCTGGAGCTGGTTTCGTGGCGGCTCGTTCTGGCGGTGCCGATCTGCATCGTCATGGTTTTCGCCCTGCGCCAGGCCGGACAAGTGCGTGCGGCATTCAGCAACGGACGCCTGCTGGCCACGCTTGCGCTGAGCGCGGTACTGATTTCGGCCAACTGGATCATATTCATCCTGGCGGTGCTGCACGGTCACGTGCTGGCGACCAGCCTGGGCTATTACATCAACCCCCTCGTCAACGTGCTGCTGGGCACGGTGTTCTTGCACGAGCGCCTGTCGCGATGGCAGTGGCTGGCGGTGGGGGTTGCGGGCGTTGCGGTTGCAATGCTGGCATGGGAAGCCCTGCCCATGCTTGGCATCAGCCTGTCGCTGGGAATATCGTTCGCTGCGTATGGACTGGTGCGCAAGATCGCGCCGGTAAGCGCGATGGCCGGTTTGACGGTGGAAACGATCCTGCTGTTTCCCTTGGGCATCGGTTATCTGCTGCTGGCGGCCAATGCGCCCGCCGGGCTGGTGTTCGGCGATGAAACGGCCACCACGGCGCTGCTGCTGGGGGCCGGGTTCCTGACTGCGATCCCTCTCTTCCTGTTCGCGGAAGCGGCACGGCGACTTGATCTGTCGACGTTGGGGTTCCTGCAGTACCTAACCCCCACCCTGACCTTCCTGCAGGGCCTGTTCCTGTTTCACGAGCCGCTGCGCCCGCTGCAACTGGCGTGCTTCGCGCTGATCTGGCTGGCGATCGGCATCTTCAGCTGGGATCTTTATGCCCGCCGCCCACGCAGCGCCGTCCGCTGAGCGACGAGAATCGCGCCGGGGCCCCTACCGGCGGCGGGGTATCTGCACTAAGTTGGTTGGATGACCGCAACTCGATTGTTTTCGCGCGCCGTTATCCGACTTTCTCCGCAGGCCGAAGGCGATGAGGTGGGCGACGATGTTGCCGGCTTCCTCCAGGGGCTGGTGACGAGCGATGTCACCGGCGCGTTGCCGGTCTGGTGCGGTTTGCTCACGCCCCAAGGCAAGGTCTTGTTCGATTTCATCGTCTGGCCTTCGGGGAAGGACCTGCTGATCGATTGCGAGGCAGAGGCCGCCGACGAGCTTATCCGGCGCCTGTCGATGTACCGGCTGCGCCGCAAGATCACGATCGCGCGCGATGATGCGGTGGGCGTCTATTGGCGGCCCCACATCGGCGACGGCGCTGCGCCCGACCCGCGGTTGCCAGCGCTTGGCGAACGCTGGGTGGCTCCGATCGACGGCGAGGACGCGGACCGTGACGAAGCGGCAGACGCGGCCTGGCTGGCGCACCGGCTGTCATTGGGCGTGCCCGAAGGGCGAGCCGAACTGGGCAACGGCGAGGTCCTGTGGCTGGAAGCGAACGCCGCCGAACTGAACGGTGTCAGCTTCACCAAGGGCTGCTACGTCGGGCAGGAGAACACGGCGCGGATGAACTGGCGGCAGAAAGTGAACCGCCGTTTGCTGGTGCTGCCGCTTGCCCAGTCTAATCCCGGGCGGCAACGAGCCGCCTACCCCGGGTTGGGGCAAGCCGTGGATCACGTCCGAGTAGAGAACATCACGCCCGATATCGCCCCTCGCTGGCTGCACGATGCGCCAACCGGCCCTGCGGGTGCTGAGGGGCCGGCCTGAGCCTCACCGGTCGGCGCTACGCTCAGGCGGCGCGCCTGACGCGGTCATCTCCATCGCAATCATCAGGCCTCGCGAGGTCCAGCGCGTGCACCAGATACGCGCGCGCGCTGATCATCGGGCAATAACCCGCCTTGCGGAGCATGCGGGCCGCTGCGCGATCATCGGCGCCATGTCGGGCAATCAGCCGCCGATGGCCCAAAATTCTTGCAAGGGGCGCAAGCGAGCGGACGGCTTCCGTTGCGTAGCCGCGGTTGCGAAAGTCCGGTGCGATCGCACATGACAGTTCGGCGTCCGTGCCCTGCGCGGTGAGCGCGAGCGAGCCGATGATGGTACTGCCGTCACCAGTGGGCAGCGTGACCAGAAAACGCGGGTAACGGGGGTCCGACGCCGCGGCGGCGCCGGCCTGTGCGCTTTCCCACCGGCTTGGCCACTGGTCCGCGAGAGAATGACGCGGGTTCGCGTTCGCCGTGCCCAAGGCGGCGATGGCCCGCCGGTCTTCCGGCCATCCGGGCCGCAGGAACAGTCTTTCGCTGCGAATGAACATGGATATCTCCTCGTCAGCCCCTGTCCGCAAGAAGTCCTTATGCTCCGAGCGTGACAGTGATGTTGCGCGATGCGATGAATCGGCGCGAAACCCGGACCGATCAGTGATGCAAAACGACTGAGGGAGAACAAAGAAAAAGGGAGATGGGTCTGGCCCTCTCCCTCTATGCCGGCGGTAGACCGGCGGGGCCATCCCTTGAGGATGGCCCGTATTTCGACCATCCGCTATTCGGCAGCCTCGGCCATCATATCGACCGAAACGTACTTGCGGCCTAGCTTGCCGGCGTGGAACCGGACGCGGCCTTCAGCCAGTGCGAACAGAGTGTGGTCCTTGCCGATGCCGACGTTGGCGCCCGGGTACACTTTGGTGCCGCGCTGACGGATGATGATGTTGCCGCCGATCACTTCCTGACCGCCGAACTTCTTGACGCCGAGCCGGCGTCCGGCCGAATCGCGACCATTGCGCGAGGAGCCGCCTGCTTTCTTATGTGCCATCTCGAACTACTCCGGATTCTTATTCAGCGCCGACGGTCAGGATGCGCAGCAGCGTGAGCTGCTGGCGATGGCCGTTGCGGCGACGGTAGTTGTGCCGGCGACGCTTTTTGAAAACGATCACCTTTTCGCTTTTCGCCTGAGCGATGATTTCGGCCGAAACGACAACGCCAGCCAGATCCTTGACCTCTCCGCCGTCACCGGCAAGCAAGATGTCACCCAGCGTGATCTTGTCCCCGGCTTCGCCAGCCAGCTTCTCAACCGCGATCTTGTCTCCGGCTGCAACCCGGTACTGCTTGCCGCCGGTGCGCACTACTGCGAACATGGTGCCTTGATCCAATCTATCTGTTTCAGTCACCCCGTACGCTGGCTCGGCATGATTCCCGAATGCGGACGACGCGCCGGCTTGCTGTCCCGCGAGGGCAGTGCCGGAAAGAAGGTGGGCCGTTACTGGAACCACCGATTCCTGTCAACCGAGCTTTGCTGGTCCAGCCCGGAATTTGCGATGCCGCCGATCGGTTCCGGTTCGCGGCGCAAGCAGGCTTTCGCTCGCATCGACGAAGCGTTATGCCGCTGCGGATGAAGGTTGAACTGTTTCGTTTCACGGTGCTGCTGACGGCCTTGGCCCTGGCGGGTGGCTGCTCATCGGCAGCGCAATTCCCCTCGCTCGCGCGGCGCCCGGCGGAAATGAGCTCATCTGCCGCGGACCTTGCGCCAACCGCGAACGGCGGCCGTGCGGCGGGGAGCGCATCGACTGTTGCCGCGGCGCCCGACACGGTCGTCACGCAGACCCCGGTATCGGCCGAACTCGCCGAGCGGTTGACGCAGCTGCACGACCTTGCGCGCGGCGCCCACAAGCGGTTTTCAAGCAAGCGCAACGGGGCCTCGAGCCTGGTTGCCGCGGCCAGGGGATCCGCAATTGCGACGGAGGCATGGTCGGTGGCGACGGTGGCGATCGCGGACCTGGAGAGTGCCCGCAGCGATGCGATGGTGTCGCTGGGGGAACTCGATCGGCTTTATGTCTCTGAACGGATAGACGGCGGCGATGGGATTGCCATCGCCGCCGTCCGCGACCAGGTTACCGCATGGGTCGCCGATGAAGATGCGGTCCTGGCCGATCTTGGAAATCGGCTGGGGGGTTGAACGGCCGAATTCAGCCGACGACAGCGACGATCACGGCGATCGCGACGCCCCAGAACAAAATCAGGACCGGCAGGATCAGCACTTGCGCCGAAGCTTCGGCCGCGGTGAGGTGGCCGGACAGGGTCTGGATGCCGCGGTTGGTGAACTGCCCCATCGAGAGCGTGTGACTGCCATTGTCGGGGCGCATGGAAACCCACTTCCAGCCGAGCCCGAAGCCGCCGATGATCGATACGACGAACGCCGCCATCGGCAGCGCCAGTTCCCCGTTCATGAACAGCATGCTCATCAGGCCGAGAAACCCGAGATAGCAGGCGACCGTCAGGCCGTAGAGCCCGCCCGGCAGTTCGAACGAGCGGTTGACGCGGGTTTGCACGGGTGCATCGAACACCACGGCGGCGGCACCTAACTGGGCTTGGGAAACATGCTGCGACATCGGCTGATCTCCTTGTTGCGCATACGCTACGCCCAAGCATCGGCCGATTCGTTGACGAGGATCAAACGCGCCAAACCGCACCGGGCTTGCGCGACGCGCTCCACGGCGTCAGCTCCAGCGGGTCAGGTCCCGATAGTCCTGCTGACGCGGTTCGATCCACCGCCACGTGCCCCCGGCACGTTCGCGTTTCCAGAACCACGCATCGCTTTTGAGATGGTCCATCGCAAAATCCGCAGCCGCAAACGCATCGCGGCGGTGACGGGCGGCGGCCGCCACCAGCACGATCGGATCGCCCGGGTGCATTATGCCGCTGCGGTGGACAACCAGCATTCCGGCGAGCGGCCACCGCGCGCACGCGGCTTCCGCCAGTTCGCGCATCCCCGGAAGCGTGAGCGGCTCGAAATGCCTGAGTTCGAGCGCCTCCACCCCCTCGCCTGTCCGGACCTGGCCGAGGAACGAGACTACCCCGCCGGCGTCATCGTGGGCAGCAGCGAACCTGGTGAACTCCGCCGCCGGATCGAACGATTCGAGCGCGAGGCGCACGTCGGGCACCATCACCCCCCGCTGACCGGCGGCAGGAAGGCAAGCTCGTCCGAGTCGCTCACCTGCACGTCGGCCGGGCTGACCAGCACGCCGTTCAGCGCCAGCTTCACCTTTGGCCCGGCGAGGGCTTCGGCCAACCCCGGGGGCAGCATGGTCAGCAATTCAGCAAGCGTCACGACGCCCGGCACGGCCACCACGCGTGCGTCCGCACCGGCGATATCTTCCAGTCGCCCGAGGAACAGCAGCCTTGCCACGCTTCGCCCGCCCTCACCCGCCGGTGGTCGACATGTGGCGAGCCAGCGCCGGCGCGGCGCCGGGCCGGTCGATCTCGAAGTTGTGGCGTGCCGGCTTGATCCGCATCGCCTCGTCCAGCACAGCGGCCAGCGCGCCATCGGGATCCTCAGAGCGCAAGGCGGCGCGCAAATCGACCTGCTCGATCCCGCCGAGACAGGGGTGCAGCTGGCCGGTCGCGGTCACGCGGATGCGGTTGCAGCCTTCGCAGAAGTTGTTGGTGAGCGGGGTGATGAAGCCGAGCCGGCCACCGGTTTCTGCAATATCGACGTAGCGCGCCGGGCCGCCTGTCCGGTGCGGGCTTGGCGTCAACGTCCAGCGCGCGGCGAGCCGATCGCGGACCGCGGAAAGCGGCAGGAAATGATCGAACCGATCCTGTTCCACCTCGCCGAGCGGCATGATTTCGATCAGCGTAAGTTCCATATCTTCCGCGTGCGCCCACGCGACGAGGTCGGCTAGTTCGTCCTCGTTGATGCCTTTCATCGCGACCGTGTTGAGCTTGACCTGCAGGCCCGCTTCGCGCGCGGCGGCGATCCCTTCGAGCACCTGCGGCAACAGATCGCGCCGCGTGATCTGGTTGAACCGTTCGCGCTGCAGCGTATCGAGCGAGACGTTGATGCGCCTTACGCCGGCGCGGCGCAGCGCATCGGCGTGCTGGGCCAGGCGCGTGCCGTTGGTGGTGAGCGTGAGTTCTTCCAGCCCCCCGGTACCATCATCGACCCCTACCTTGCGGCCAAGCGCGCTGACCAGCTCGATCATGTCGCGCCGGACCAGCGGCTCTCCGCCGGTCAGCCGCAGCCGGGTGATGCCGCGCGCGATAAACCCGAGCGCAAGGCGGTGCAGCTCCTCCAGCGTGAGCACTTCGGCCTTGGGCAGGAAGGTCATCCGTTCCGGCATGCAATAGCCGCAGCGCAGATCGCACCGGTCGATCACCGAGAGGCGCAAGTAACTGATCCGGCGGGCAAACCGATCGACCAGAGGGTTAGAGACGGTCACGGCGGCGAGTGTACCATACCTCCTGCGCCTTGGCTATCCAGAGGCAGGTACTGGCCAGTCAGCCCCGGAGCCCGAGCGATATACGCTTCGGCCGCCAGCAGCGGTGCCGGTTCGACCGTGGCGACGGCGTTGATCCGCACCGGGGCGAGTTCGCGCGCCATTGTCTGGATCGCGGCCTCGCGCCACGCACGGTGGCGGTGCCCGGCTGGAGTGAACACCAGAATCAGCTGAAGCGTTCCTGCGGCAAGTTCCGCGATCACCCGCGGCACCACATCGGCATGGAACGCCGCGGCAGCGGCCAGCGGGTCATCCGGCAGCGGACCGACATGCATCAGCATCACGCGATCAGCGCCGCCGCCGACTGAGCGTCATGCCGATCTGTTCACCGGCCTCGGCGATGGCGAGCTTGACGATCTTCACGGTCACCCGCTCGACCCGCGGATCCTGCACGAACAGCGTTTCGCAGATGTGATCGGCGACCGCCTCGATCAGCTTGAAATGGACGCGGGGCGGCAGGGCTTCGGAAGCGGCGAACTTCAGGTCCATGTAGTTCTTGCTCGCGCTGAGCGGGGTATCGGCGAAATAGCGTTCGGCCGGCTTGAGTTGGGCCGCGATCGAGATGCGCAGCGGCTGCGGACGGCCCGTTTCTTCCGAATAGATGCCGGTCAGGACATCGACTTCGAGATCGTTGACTTCAAGGGTAAGGCTGTCGGCCAACGCGTGCGCTTTCATGGGTTGCGCGCCGATGGCATTTCCGCACCCGGCTGTCCAGATTGCAGGAAGATCAGCGCAGCTTGGCAATGCTGAGACTGTCGGACTTCGCCCGCGTCTTCACCGATTCCTCGCTTCGTGTCAGAGCCTTGGCGATCGCCTTCAACGCCATGCCCTTTTTCGCCAGCGTGTGCAGCTTTTGGACCTCGTCCGGGGTCCACGGCTGCTTGTGGCGCTCAAATCGCTCGGCCATTGTTCGACTCCTCAATCCGCGTCGTTGCGCCAGCGCGCGAAGATCGCGGTGGGCAGCAGCCGGCCCGCCGCGCCTTCCTCGCGCACCGCAAGATCGCCGTGTTCGATCACGCCCGGCAGGCCGGCGAAGACCTCGTCGAGCAGGCCGGCAAGCGCCAGCGAACTCATCCGCACCGCATAGACCGTGAGGAACAGGAAGCGGCTGTTCGCGTCAAGTAGCGCGCGGCAATCGGCGACGAGGCCCGGCAAGTGGTCTTCCAATCGCCAGACTTCGCCTTCGGGGCCGCGGCCGAACTTGGGCGGATCAAGAATGATCCCGTCATACCGGCGTTCGCGCCGCACTTCGCGGGCGGCGAACTTGCTGGCATCGTCAACGATCCAGCGCAGCGGTCGGTCGGCCATGCCCGAGGCCTGCGCGTTTAGCCGGGCCTGTGCGACCGACTTCTTCGAGGCATCGACATGCGTGACCGGGCCATGGGCCGATAGGGCGAGCGTGCCCACGCCCGTATAGCCGAACAGGTTGAGCGTGGCCGCATCGGGGGTGGCGGCCAGTCGCTCGCTCATCCACGACCACACCGGCGCCATGTCCGGAAAGAAGCCGAGATGCCGGAACGGCGTGCAACTGGCGGTGAACCTGACCTGCTCGGCCCCGTGGGGCCAGGCAAGTTCCCAGCCATCACGCGGGACAGGCTGAGCATAGTGCCAGCGCCCGCCGCCGTCCTCATCCGAACCGGGGATGAATTCGCCGTGCGCGGCCCAATCGGCCACGCGCGGGCGCCATAGTGCCTGCGGTTCAGGGCGGATGAAGCGATAGGGTCCGTAGCGTTCAAGCTTGCGCCCGTTGCCCGAATCGATCAGCCCGTAATCGCTCCAGCCCTCCCCCGCGAGGATCAACGGCGACTGCGCGAGCGTGGCCATCAGGGTTTGGGCGTAACGCAGGGCGTGGCGTGAGCCGAGACGTATTCGGCCACGGCCGCATAGTTACCGGGCAGGATGGTACAGCGCTCCTCGCGCTGGAACAGATCGCCCACGCGCGTCGGCAGCGATGGCCGCAGGCCCGTGGCCTGCTCCACCGCGTCGCGGAACTTGGCCGGGTGGGCGGTCGCCAAGGTGACGACCGGAACCGAGCTGTCCACGCCAGCCACGCGCGCGGCGTGAAGGGCAATCGCAGTATGCGGATCGACCACCTGGCCCGCCTCGACGTATGCCCGGCGGATCGCGCGGGTGGTGTCATCGGCATCGGCGCGCGCGCTGCAAAACAGCGCGGCCGCGCCTTCGCGCTGGGCGTTGGTCAGCTGCATGGCCTTGGTCGATTCAAACCCGCGCATCTGTCCGGCGAGCGCGGCCCCGTCACGGCCGCCGACATCGAACAGCAGACGCTCGAAGTTGGACGAGACCTGGATGTCCATCGACGGTGCGGCGGTTGGCGTGACGGTGCCCTGCGAATAGTCGCCGGTTGAGAGCGCGCGGTGCAGGATGTCGTTGACGTTGGTGGCCACGATCAGCCGCTCCACCGGCAGCCCCATCTGCGCGGCGACATAGCCGGCGAATACATCGCCGAAATTGCCGGTGGGGACCGAGAACGCCACCTTGCGCGCCGGGGCGCCAAGTTGCAGCGCGGCGGCGAAATAGTAGACGATCTGGGCCATCAGCCGCGCCCAGTTGATCGAATTGACCGCGCCGATGGCGAACCGCCCGGTCATCGCGCTGTCGTTGAACATGCGCTTCACCATCGCCTGGGCATCGTCGAAGCTGGAATCCTCGATGGCGATGTTATGGACGTTGGGCGCCAGCACCGTGGTCATCTGGCGGCGCTGCACATCGGACACGCGGCCCTTGGGATGGAGCATGAAGACATCGACGTTGGCCCGGCCCGCCACCGCATCGATCGCGGCCGAACCGGTATCGCCCGAGGTGGCGCCAACGATGGTCAGGTGCCGCTCGCCCCCATCTGCGGTCGGGCGGCTCAGGAACTCCTCGAACAGCAGGCCCAGCAGTTGCAGCGCGACGTCCTTGAACGCCAGCGTGGGGCCGTGGAACAGTTCGAGCAGCCAGTGCTGTTCATCGAGCTGCACCAGCGGGGCGACAGCGGCATGGGCGAAGCGGCCATAGGCGGCGCGGGTCAGTTCGAGCAGGCGTTCGGCGGAGAGGCAGTCGCCAACGAACGGCTGCATGATCTTCTGCGCCAGTTCGGCATACGGCAAACCGGCCATCGCGGCGATCTCGGCTTGGGTAAAGCGCGGCCATTCGCGCGGGACGTAGAGCCCGCCGTCGTTGGCGAGCCCGGCCAGCGTGGCGCCGGCAAAATCGAGCGCGGGAGCCGCGCCGCGGGTGCTGATGTAGTCCATGGCGCCGCGCGTTAGCGGCGGCACGCGCGAGGCGCAAGGATTTGGGGGTAGAGCGCCCACGTTGTGCGTGGCGATGCGCAGCGTTCTGACCGGACCGTGGGTGGTGGGCTCAACTACTCCGTTCGTGTCGAGCGGGTCATGTTACGCGCGTGCTTTCGGGGACCGATCGTCAGCGCCCCAGCCGGGTCTTCAGCGCCAGCACGTAGATTACCAGCGCGGCAGCGGCGAAGGCGAACCATTGGACAGCGTAGGCCAGGTGGTTGTTGGGGATGTCGCGCGGGTCGGGCTTGGCGTTGGGCTGGAGGCCGGCAAGCGGCGGGTCAGCGACCAGGCGCGGACCGGGTGCGATCCATCCGGTGACGGCCCCGCCCCGCCACGCCGGCGCGCGCGGATCGCGTGACCAACCCAGAACCACGCGGGCGTGGCTGCCGTCCGCCAACACACAGTCCGCCACGTGCGCGTAACCTGATTCGCCGCGGGCGTTCTGGCCGGAAACCGATTGGACGCCAGCGACCGCGCCGCATACCAGTCCGCTTCGGCGATAGAGCGTGCCGTCTGGCGCAGTATTTGCCGCAGGTTCGTTCCGCGGGACCTGCGAGGTCCATCGAACGGCACCAGAAGAGGCGGTTGCAGCGGCGTAGCGCGTCAGCATCGCTTCCTTCTGGTGCATCCGGTCAAGCTGCCAGAAGCCAAGACGGATCATGATCCCCACCGCGATCAGCACGATGAGCGTGGGCAGTATGGGAATGCGGATTTTCATGGCCCCCTCCTACCCGCCCGCCCCTGGCTTGTCGAAGCACTGCTTTTAGGCTGAACGAAGAACAGGGGCTCCCTTCGACAGGCCAAGGCCGGCGGTATTGCGCGGGTCAATCGCGCGGTTTGTCGACCGTCCAGTCGGAAGTCACCGCTTCGCGCGCCTGGCGGCGGTATTCGGCCTGAAGCAGCCACGCCTTGGTGGCGCGCAGGCCAGCGATGACGAGCGCCACGGTCAGCGGCGCCCACAGCAGCACGTGCACCCAGAACGGCGGCTCGGCCGACAGTTCGAGCCAGATCGCCAGGCTGGTTACGATCGTGCCGATGACCAGCGTAAGGAACGCGGCTGGCCCGTCACCGACGTTGAACTGCGAGAAATCGAGCCCGCAGGCGCGGCAGCGTGGGGCGAACCGGGCCCAGCCGGCGAACAGCGTGCGCGTGCCGCAGCGCGGGCAGCAACCGAAAAGGGCCGCCGAGGCAGTGCCGGGCGACCCCTTCGATTCCGGTTGGACCGGATCGGTCATCAGTGAATTGCGGCACCCCAGTTGCCCCAGACGTAGATCGCCACGAACAGGAACAGCCAGACCACGTCGACGAAATGCCAGTACCACGCGGCCGCTTCGAAGCCGAAGTGCTGGCGCGGCGTAAAGTCGCCATTGTAGGTGCGCTTGAGGCAGACGATCAGGAAGATCGTGCCGATGATCACGTGGAACCCGTGGAAGCCGGTCGCCATGTAGAACGCCGAGCTGTAGGTGTTCTGCCCGAAGGGAAACGGCGCGTGGACGTATTCGTACGCCTGGATCGCCGAGAACAGCAGGCCGAGCAGGATCGTCGCCCACAGGCCTTTTTTCAGGCCGTCCCGGTCGCCGTGGATCAACGAGTGGTGCGCCCACGTTACCGTTGTGCCGGAACACAGCAGGATCAGCGTGTTGAGCAGCGGCAGATCGAACGGATCGATCACGGCCTCGATAGCCTTGGGCGGCCATTGCCCGCCGACCACTTCCGCGATCTCGGACGGGAACAGCGAAAAGTCGAAAAATGCCCAGAACCAGCCGACAAAGAACATCACTTCCGAAGCGATGAACAGGATCATCCCGTAACGCTGGTGAAGCTGCACCACCGGGGTGTGATCGCCGGCGTGCGCTTCTTGCACGATCTTGGTGAACCACTGGAACACGCCGGCCAGCAGGATCGCCAGGCCAAGCCACGGCACGAACGCCCCGCCCGGCATATCGTGCATGAACAGCACCATACCCGAGGTAAAGGTCAGCGCGCCGATCGTGGTCAGCAGCGGGACGATGTCCGGCGGCAGGATATGATAATCGTGGGTCTTGGTACCGGCCATGAGCGATCTGGTCCCCGTTCTGGTCTTATCCGGCAACGGCGCCGGCGCGATGCAATCTGCGGCCCCTTATCCCGGGTTTGCGGGACGGTCCAGAGGCTTCGCATCGGCTTTCGCAATGCTTGCCGAGCGGTCCTCGTGGAAGGTGTAGCTTAGCGTGATCTGCTCGACCTGCTTTGCATCGTCATCCTGCATGATCTCGGGATCGACAAAATAGGTCACGGGCATGTTCACTTGCTGACCCGGCTGGAGCGTTTGCTGGGTAAAGCAGAAGCACTGGATCTTCTTAAAATACTTTCCCGCCTCTTCCGGTTCCACGTTGAAACTGGCACGCCCGGTGATCGGCTGGCCCGACAGGTTGCGGGCGGAATAGGCGGCAAGCGAGCGCGCGCCGATCTGCACGCGCTGCGTTATCTGCAGGGGCTTGAACTCCCACGGGAGCGTACGATCCACATTGGCGTCGAACCGGACGGTGATCGCGATTGGCAGCACCTTGACCGCATCGGCTTCTGCCGCCGTGGCGCGCTGCGTGGTGCCGTTGAAGCCGGTCACCTGGCAGAACAGCCGGTACAGCGGGACTGACGCATACCCGAGCCCCAGCATCGCCAGCGCGCCAAGCGCGGCATACGTGCCAACCCGGCGGTTGCGGTCCTTCAAGACGAGTGGAACTGCGATCATCGGAACTTTCGCTCAATCGGGCGCGCCTGTGCCATCCTTCACACGCTCAGCTTGGCGATCGTTATGGCAAAAAACAGCACTGCGAAAAACCCCAGCACCACGCCCAGCACGACATTGCGCTGGCGGATCACCTTGCGGCGCCGCTCCGTCCATTCCGGCGTGCCGTAAAGCGGCGATTCGTCATTGGGGCGATCGGTCATACGGATTGTCCCTGCACCATCCACCAGCGGTCGGCAACCAAGGCTGCAAACAGGGCGAAGAGATAGACGATCGAAAACACAAACAGCTGTTTTTCCGGGCGCATCGGATCGTCCGGCCCGCTGCGGCTCCTCAGCCCGACCCGGGCAGAAAACACGAGGAAGGTGCCCGAAAGGAGTGCCGCCGCAATCCCATAGAGCATGCCCGTGCCACCAATCCACCACGGCACCAGCGACAGCGGCAGCAGCAGCGCGGCATAGATCAGGATCTGCCGGCGCGTTGCCGGCTCACCCGCGACGACAGGCAGCATCGGGATGCCGACTTTCGCGTAATCAGACTGGACGAACAGTGCCAGCGCCCAGAAATGCGGGGGGGTCCACATGAAGATAATGGCGAACAGCAGCACCGGCATCAAAGAAATGCTGCCGGTAGCCGCAACCCATCCGATCAACGGCGGAAAAGCACCGGCGCCGCCCCCGATGACAATGTTCTGGGGCGTGCGCGGCTTGAGCCAGATCGTATAGACGACCGCGTAATAGATGATCGAAACCAGCAATATCACGGCGGCCAGCCAGCTCACCGCAAGCCCCATCACCAGCACCGAGCAGGCGGACAGTCCCACCCCGAAATCGCGCGCCGAGGTGCGGCTCATCCGTCCGGCCGGAAGCGGACGGTCCTTGGTCCGGCGCATTCCGGCATCCAGATCGGCTTCCCACCACTGGTTCAGCGCCGCTGCTCCGCCAGCCCCGATCGCGATGCACAGGATCGCGGTGAATCCGAGCACCGGATTGATGTGCGTTGGGGCGGCGAGCAAGCCGCACAGCCCGGTGAAGATCACCAGGCTCATCACGCGCGGCTTGGTCAGGGCGAAGAAATCGCGCCAGTCGGTCGGCAGCGGAATGGTTTGAACCTGGGTCACAGGCGCGGCCTATAAACACCCGGCCGCCAAAGGGAAAGGCGCGACACGCCGAGCGTGCCCCGTGCACCGGCGCAGCTTCAAAAAAAGCCCCGGAGTTTCCCCCGGGGCCATTTTGCTACGAGACTTTGGTCAATCAGTGATGACCGGCATCGTCGATGACCGGCACAGTCTCGAACTGGTGGAACGGCGGCGGGCTGGACAGCGTCCATTCCAGCGTCGTTGCGCCTTCGCCCCAGTAGTTGCCCTCGGCGCGCTTGCCGGCGACAAACGCATAGAGGACGTTGATGAAGAAGATCAGGGTGGAGACCGCCATGATCTTGTAGCCGAGCGTGGCAACCTGATTCCAATGCTCAAACGCGGCCGGATAGTCCGGATAGCGACGCGGCATGCCCTGCATCCCGAGGAAGTGCATCGGGAAGAAAATCAGGTTCACGCCTACGAAAAACACCCAGAAATGCACGTGCCCCAGCGCCTCGGACAGCATTCGGCCGCTCATCTTGGGGAACCAGTAGTAGAAGCCCGCGAAAAGCGCAGTCACCGCGCCGAGCGACAGCACGTAGTGGAAGTGCGCCACCACATAATACGTATCGTGCAGGTTGTCGTCGATCCCGCCATTGGCCAGCACGACGCCCGTGACACCGCCGACGGTGAAGAGGAAGATGAAGCCCAGCGCCCAGACCATCGGCGTCTTGAACGACACGCTGCCGCCCCACATCGTGGCAATCCACGAGAATATCTTGATCCCCGTGGGCACGGCGATGACCATCGTCGCGGCGGTGAAGTACATCTTGGTGTTCACCGACAGGCCGGTCGTGAACATGTGGTGGGCCCACACGATGAAGCCGACCACGCCGATTGCCACCATGGCATAGGCCATGCCCAGGTATCCGAAGACCGGCTTTTTCGAGAACGTGGAGACGATCTGGCTGATGATGCCGAAGCCCGGCAGGATCATGATGTACACTTCGGGATGGCCGAAGAACCAGAACAGATGCTGGTACAGCACCGGATCGCCGCCGCCAGAAGCGTCGAAGAACGTGGTGCCGAAGTTGCGGTCCGTGAGCAGCATGGTGATGGCCGCAGCCAGAACCGGCAGCGCCAGCAGCAGCAGGAACGCGGTGACCAGCACCGACCACACGAACAGCGGCATCTTGTGCAGGGTCATCCCCGGCGCGCGCATGTTGAAGATAGTGGTGATGAAGTTGATCGCGCCCAGGATCGAACCCGCGCCCGCAAGGTGGAGCGAGAAGATCGCGAAGTCGGTCGCCGGGCCGGCCGAGCCGTATGTCGAAAGCGGAGCATAGGCCGTCCACCCGATACCCGCGCCATATCCGGTGGAGTCGCCCGGCACGAAAGCCGAGAACATCAGCGAAAAGAAACCGGCCACGGTCAGCCAGAACGAGATGTTGTTCATCCGCGGGAAGGCCATGTCCGGCGCGCCGATCATCAGCGGCACGAACCAGTTGCCAAAGCCGCCGATGATGGCGGGCATGACCATGAAGAACACCATGATCAGGCCATGCGCAGTGATCAGCACGTTCCACAGGTGCAGCGCCGTGTTCATTTCAGCCGGCTTGCCATCGAACCAGGTGGCCCACATGGTCAGGTACTGGATGCCGGGCTGTTCAAGTTCCAGCCGCATCAGGCCGGAAACGGCACCACCGACGACCCCCGCGAAAATCGCGAAGATCAGGTACATCGTACCGATGTCCTTGTGGTTGGTCGACATGAACCACCGGGCGAAGAACCCCGGCTTTTGATCATGATCGTGCGCATGGGCATGCGCGTCGGCGCCGGCGCTGCCTGGGCCCTGGAAGGTCTCAGCGGTTGTAGCCATGGTGAGCGAACCTTGTCTTTCTGGCGAAATCAGGCGGCGGGCGCCGGAGTGGTGGTTTCGGGTGCAGCCGCTTCCGTTGCGGCGGCTTCCGTGACGGCAGGCGTGGCGGCCGCGGTAGCGGCAGGCGTGGCAGCAACCGCTGCCGCCCCTGCAGCCTTGCGTAGGCGATCGCTGGTGCCGCCCTGGGTAAGCACCCAGGCATCGAACCTGTCGCGCGGCAACGCCTCGATCGCGATCGGCATGTACGCATGGCGGGCGCCGCACAGTTCCGAACACTGACCGTAATAGACGCCGGGCTTCTCGATGAAGAGGACCTTTTCGTTGATCCGGCCCGGCACGGCATCAAGCTTGAACCACAGCGACGGGATCGCGAACGCGTGGATGACGTCGGCACCCGTGGTCTGCAGACGGATCGGTTCACCGACTGGCAGAACCAAGCGGTTGTCGACCGCGAGCTGACCCGGTTCGCCGCGCTTCACCGCTTCATCTTCGGGCAGCATGTTCGAAATCACTTCGAACCCGCCGTTGTCGGGGTAGGAATACGTCCAGAACCACTGGTTGCCGGTAGCCTTGACCGTCAGCGCCTTGTCTGGCGCGGGCTTGTACTGACGGGCCAGCAGCGTGATCGAAGGAATGGCAATCGCCACCAGGATCAGCACCGGGATGAGCGTCCACGCGATCTCGATCAAAGTGTTGTGGCTGGTCCGCGAAGCAACCGGATTGCTGCGCTTGTTGAAGCGCGCAACCACGACCACCAGCAGGATCAGCACCAGCAGGCAGATGGCGGTAATCACCGGCATCAGGATCGCGTTGTGCATCCATTCGGCATATCGGCCGGTGGGCGAAAACTGCTGCTGGAACCCGTAGGCGCCATCAATGGGCTGGCCGATCCCCGGAACCGGTTTCATCGGCACATAGCCGCCGGCCGCTCCTGCGGCGGCCGTCGTGGCCGCGGCGGTTGCTTCCGCCGCCTGGGCAAACGCCCGATGCGGCAGCAGTGCCAGGGATAGTGCGACAGTCGGTAGGCTGTAACGCCTGAAGACTGCTCCCGCGCGACGGGCTTGTTCGCCAAATATCATCGTTGCTGCGCTTTCGCTTTCCATTGCTGGCAAGAGTCCATCGTCGAAAACGGCCTCCTCCTGCCCCCGGAGGCTTGTTTGGACGCGCCTATACGCGCGCTTGCGGGGCACCTCAAGCGCCTCTAGGGGATATTTTTGACACCGCCCGATGCGGCGCCGCGCAAAGCACCGTCGGATTACCCAAGGAGATTCCGGTTCCATGCAGGACGAAGACGTTCTGGCCGAATTCCGCGCCAGTAAGGCGCTGCTCGAAGGCCACTTCCTGCTTTCGTCCGGTCGGCATAGCGCCCATTACCTGCAGTGCGCGCGCGTGCTGATGAATCCGGAACGGGCCGGCCGGCTGGCGCTGGCGCTGGCCGCAGCATTGCCGCGCGAGTTGCGCAAGCAAATCGACAAGGTCGTCTCGCCCGCGATGGGCGGGGTGATCATCGGCCACGAGATGGGCCGCGCGCTGGGCGTGGACGCGATGTTCGTCGAGCGGCCAGGCGGCACGTTCGAGCTGCGCCGGGGTTTTGCGCTGGAACCGGGCGACAAAGTGCTGATGGTCGAGGATGTGGTGACCACGGGCCTTTCGAGCCGCGAGGCAATTGCAGCGATCGGGGCGGCCGGCGGCGAAGTGATTGCCGCGGCTGCGCTGGTGGACCGTTCCGGGGGGACGGTTGATCTGGGGGTGCCCTTCACGGCGCTAATCGCGCTGAATTTCCCGACATATGCACCTGAGGAGGTGCCGCCGGCCCTGGCCGCCAGCCCGGCCATCAAACCTGGCAGCAGGACCGAAGGCTGATCTTCGCCACCGGATCATACGCATGAGATCCCGCAAGGAACCGGACGTGCCCGCGCATAAGCTGAGACTTGGTGTCAACATCGACCATGTCGCCACGATCCGCAACGCGCGCGGCGGCGATCATCCGGATCCCGTGCGCGCCGCACAGATTGTTGCCGCAGTCGGCGGCGATGGGATCACCGCGCACTTGCGCGAGGACCGGCGCCACATCCGCGACGAGGATATCGCCCGCATCCAGGCGGCCACGGATCTGCCGCTCAATTTCGAAATGGCCGCAACCGACGAAATGGTAGAGATCGCGCTGCGCCACCGGCCGCATGCCGCGTGTATCGTGCCCGAGCGGCGCGAGGAACGCACCACCGAGGGCGGGCTGGACGCGGCGGGCCAGCACAACCGGCTGGCACCGATCGTGGGCCGGCTGCTTGATGCCGGCATCCGGGTGAGCCTGTTCATCGCGCCCGATCCGCGCCAGATCGAGGCCGCGCTCAACCTGAACGCTCCTGTGGTGGAATTGCATACCGGCGACTATGCCCATGCCGACAACCCCGACGCCGTGGCCGCCGAACTCACGCGGCTGACCGACATGGCAGCGCTGGCAGCGAAGAACGGGATCGAGCCCCATGCGGGCCACGGGCTGACCTACCAGAACGTGCAGCCGGTTGCCGCGATACCGCAGCTGGCAGAGCTCAACATCGGCCACTACCTGATCGGAGAGGCGATCTTTGTCGGCTTGGATACAGCGGTCCGGCGCATGCGCGAACTGATGGACAGCGTGCGATGATCATCGGCCTGGGATCGGACCTGTGTAACATAGAGCGAATCCAGCATTCGCTCGACCGGTTTGGCGCGCGGTTTGAAAACCGCGTCTTTACAGAGCGGGAACTGGCCAAGGCAGCGCGCCGGCCATTCACCAAAGCGGGCACGCTGGCCAAGCGGTTCGCCGCAAAGGAAGCGTTCGCCAAGGCGGTCGGCACGGGTTTCAAGGCGGGAGTTTTCATGAAGGATATCGGGGTGGTCAACGCGCCGTCGGGCGCACCGACCCTGGCCCTGACCGGAGGTGCGGCGCAGCGGCTTGCCGCGCTGACCCCTGCCGGTCATGCCGCCCATGTCCACCTTACCCTTACCGACGACCATCCTTGGGCCCAGGCATTCGTGGTGATAGAGGCCCGGCCGCTGTGATGGAACCTGACTCGCCTATGCCACCACCGCCCCTGGCGGCTGCCCGGGAGGCACCCGCGCTCGACTGGTTTGCGGAACTGCGCGGGCTGGCCGTGATGCTGCTGGCAGTGCTGGCGTTTCATTCGTTCATCGCCAAGCCGTTCTACATCCCGTCGATATCGATGATGCCCAACCTGCTGGTGGGTGACCGGCTGGTGGTATCGAAGTATCCGTATGGCTGGAACTGGTCGTCGGTATCGTTCCATGTCCTGCCGCGGGCGACCTGGCGGATGCTTGGCAACACCCCTGAATATGGTGATATCGTGATCGTGGTGCCGCCCAATCGCACCGATGACCTGATCAAGCGGGTGGTGGCCCTGCCGGGAGACCGGATCGGCGTAGTCAACGGGCAGATCGTCCTGAACGGCAGGCCGGTGCCGCAGACGGTAGAGCCGCCACTGCGCATTCCGGCGGACGATGCGTTACAGTGCGATGGCGGCGCCGGCGCCGGACCATGCTATGATGCGTTTGCCGCGTATCGCACGCGGCTGGGGAACGGCATGGACGTTTACGAGCTGCCGGCGCTGCGGGAGATCCTGCCCAATGGCGCGACGTACCAGATCATTGATCACCTCGACCAGACGCTCGATCATTTTCCCGAAACACAGGTTCCCCCGGGGCACGTGTTCGTGATGGGTGACAACCGCGATCATTCCGCCGACAGCCGCGCGCCAGTGTGGGAAAACGGCCTGGGCGGGCCGATCCCGCTGAATGACGTCGGCGGGCGCGCCGAATTCATCACGTTTTCGCTGAACGGGACCGAGCGGCTGAACCCGCTGACATGGTGGGGCGCCTTGCGTTCGGGCCGCGCCTGGCACAGCCTGCGCCCGCCGATCGTCGGCAAACCGAAATCTGCGGAAGGAGCCGAAGTTGACCGCTAAACTCGACAGGGAAGCCGCGCCGATCCCCCGCCGCGCAGGACCGACCGACTATGCCGACGATGCCTTGCGCGATGAAGTAAAACGGGCGGCGGTGTGGATCGGGATGGCGGCGCTGGTGGTGGCGGCCGTGTTCATGGCCCAGCCGCTGCTGGTGATCTTCGCCGGGTTGGTGTTCGCGGCAATGATCGACGGAGGGGCACGGCTGCTGGGCCGGGTGCTGCCGATCGGCCGGGCATGGCGGGTGACGCTGGTCCTTCTGGCAGCAGCCGCGTTCCTGGTCTGGACCATGATGTTCGCCGGAAGCCAGCTCACCGCGCAGGCGGCGCAGCTGCCCGCCACCGTCGAGGCGCAGGTGCTGCGCGCGCTGGCCTGGCTCGAAGCGCATGGCATGAAGATCGGTTCGGCGGACGTGAAGGGATTCGTTCAGCAAGGGATCGGCGGGGTCAGCCAGCTGACGCGTGTGGTTGGCGGCATTCTGGGCGGGGCGACCACGCTGTTCCTCGTGCTGGTGCTGGGGATCTATATCGCCGCCGAACCGCGACTGTACCAGCGCGGGATTGCCTGGATGCTGCCGATGGACCGGCGCGATTACTTCCAGGGCACAGCCGCGCTGATGGGCAAGTCGCTGCGAATGCTGATGTTCGGGCGCTTGCTGGGAATGGCGATCGAAGGCGTCGCGACGTGGATCGCCTTGGCGGCCTACGGCGTGCCGATGTCGGGCCTGCTTGGCCTGCTGACCGGGCTGCTGGCCTTCCTGCCCAATGTCGGCGCACCGATATCGGGACTGATCATGGTGCTGGTCGGCTTTTCGGGCGGGACCAGCATGGGCCTATACTGCATCGGGGTCTATGTCGCGGTCCAGGCAATCGACGGCAACGTGGTAGTGCCGATGGTCGCCAAGAAGACGGTCGATCTTGCGCCGGCGCTGGTGCTGGGGGCGCAGCTGATCATGGGCGCGCTGTTCGGTATTCTGGGCCTGGCGATGGCCGATCCGCTGGTGGCGATGATCAAGATCTGGCTTGAACGCCATTCGGCGCGTAATGCCCACGCCGCGAGCATCGCCGCGGCGGAGACCGAACCCGGGGACTGAACGCACGATGGTCCGCAAGTTCCTGTACGTGATTGCCGCGCTTACGGTGCTGTTCCTGGCAGCACGGCTGGCCTTGACCTTCTGGGGCGGCGAAATGGCGGGGTTGGCCCTTGTGCCCCGGCAGGAATTTGAACGGCAGGCGCCGGTGGCAGCCAATGCGTATGCGAGCCCCGGGCTGTGGCTGTCGCGTCCGGGACAAGGCCCCGCCGACCCGGCGAGGTTCCGTCCGGCGGGGCTCGCGGCGGACGAAGCACCCCTGCCCGCCGCGGTATTCTTTGTACACCCGACCAGCTATTTCGACCGCGCCCACTGGAACGCCCCGTTGGCTGATCCGCAGGCGGACCAGTTCGCCGCGACGATGATCAGAGGCATGGCCAGCGCGTTCAATGCCAGCGAGGAGATCTGGGCTCCGCGCTACCGGCAGGCGACGATGGGGGCGTTCCTGGCCGACGGGAATGCCCGCCTTGCAGCGCTGGACCTGGCCTATGCCGACGTGCGGGAGGCGTTCCGAGCGTTCCTTCGCAATGTACCCGGCGACCGGCCAATCGTTCTGGCGGGACACAGCCAAGGGGCGCTGCTGGTCAAGCAGCTGCTGCGCGACGAGGTTGCTGGCCGCCCACTGGCCCGCCGGATAGCGGCGGCGTATGTGGTGGGCTGGCCGGTTTCGCTGCAGCATGACCTTCCCGCGATGGGACTGCCGGCCTGTTCGCATCCGGCGCAGGCGGGCTGCGTGCTGGGGTGGCTGACGTTTGCCGAGCCCGCCGAAACAAAACTTACACTGCGCAGCTATGGCCGGTTTCCGGCGCTTGACGGCCAGTTGCCGGCCGGAACTCCGTTCCTGTGCACCAATCCGCTTACGGGCACGCAAAATACGGCGGCGCCCGCAAGCGCCAACCGCGGTACGCTGATGCCCGATGCGGGCATGACCAGCGCGCGGCTGCTGCCGGCCGCGGTTCCTGCCCGCTGCGGACCGGACAATTTCCTGTTGATCGGTGATCCGCCGGCGATGGGTTCGTATGTGCTGCCCGGCAACAACTATCACATCTACGATATTCCGCTGTTCTGGGGCAACGTCCGCGCCGATGTGGCCGCGCGGGTCGCATCATGGCAGGCTGGCCGGACGACTACCCGATGACCGATCCCACCGCCCCGCCGATGGTAGTGACGACCAGCACTGCCGAGTTCCGGACGCACCTGCCGGGCGGCGGCGGACTGATCGGGCTGGATCTTGGCACCCAGACCATCGGTACCGCATTTGCCGACGCGGGCTGGCACTTCGCCAGTCCCGGCAAGACGCTGAAGCGCGGCAAGTTCGGGGCAGACAAGGCATTGCTGGCCGCGCTGATCGCGGGGCGTGGGATCAAGGGCATCGTGATCGGCCTGCCGCTGAACATGGACGGCAGCGAAGGGCCGCGCAGCCAGTCCAGCCGGGCCTATGGCCGCAATCTGGCGGCGCTCGGCCTGCCGGTGCTGCTGTGGGACGAGCGCTGGTCGACCGTCGGCGCCGAACGGGGTCTGCTCGATCAGGACATGAGCCGCGCGCGGAGAGCCGAACGCATCGATTCCGCCGCCGCCACCGTGATCCTTCAGGCGGCGATCGACGCACTGGCCGGAGGGGTACTGTAGTCCGCCAGTTCAACCCGGCGCAGCCGCGCCTCCATCGCCACCAGCTTGCTGCCTGAACGCTCCGCCTTCGCCCACACCTGGTCACGCGCCGCAATATCGATGGCCGCCGCGGCCAACGCGTCGCTGGCGCACAGCCGCATCCGGTCGCTCGGATGCCGGGCTGCAAAACGCTCCGCCAGGTCGAGCGCCTCTGCGCTGCCCATCCCCACTGCAACACGCAGGAAGGCTTCTGACGGGCCATCGCTGACGATTCCGCTGATGGTGCCGCGCTCTACATCGAAACTGTACTGATCAAGCCAGTGCGTCGCAGGATCCGCGTGCATCACATTGAGCGAAACGGACAAACTATCGGCAGGCAGCTGCAGGTGCACGTCGCGGTGCGCGCGGTACAGCATCGTCGTGCCTGATTCGAGCCGGCGGCGGCCTGTGTGCCGCAGATGCGCCAGTTCCCCGGTCCACCCGGCCACATCCTCGTATTCGTATTCGAAATAGTCGCTCCAGTATCCCGGACCGAAATAGCCGTATGTGAGAAAGCTGAAATTGTGATCGTGCGGCAGCCCGTAAAGAAACGGAGAGGTGCCACTGGACCGTACCAGTGTGTCGGACTCGCCCGGCCAGATATTGGCGCGCAGGAATGCGCCGGCGCCGGGCGGGGTCAGCACTACCACCTGCGGGCTGTACCCCTGGGCGACAGGCTCGGCGCAGTGGCGGGCGGCGAGCTGCGCGATCAGGATATCGCCCAGGAAATCGGGATTGCTGCCGAGCCGGCCCAGCCACCCTGCCGCATGGGCCAGGCTGTCTTCATCGCGCGGGTCGAAGCGGTGGTCCTCCAGCGCGGCGGCACATTGCTCCAGCGAACACGGCGCGGCGGCGGCCGCATCGAGCGAAATGATTCGGGGCATCAGGCAACCTCCGCCAGGACCGGGTGCTGTTCGACCAACTGCGCCCTCAGCGTGCGCGCCATCGGCCCGAGTGGGTCGTCAGGGTGGCTAGCAATGGTGGCGAGCGTGCGGAAACCCAGTGCGGTATCTAGGCCCAGGCACTGGCACAGCGCATTCCACCGCAGGCTGTCGCCGCGATCGGTTTCCGTGGAAATTTCCGCCAGCCACGGCGCGGCGTCGGTGCGGCCCATCCGGGCGAGCAGGGCAATGGCCACATCATGGCGGCTGGTGCGCGGTGTGGGATCCGATTGATGGATCAGCGTGCCCGTAGCGAGATCGTACTCACGCGCGGGTAAAGCTCCCGGCAGGCGGCGCTGGAGGCGCAAGAGGACGAGGCCGGCGCCGTGCTCCGCGCGATCGACCAGCAAGGCTTCGCGGCTGCCATCGCGCCCAAGGGCGGTTCCCGGCGCCAGCGCCAGCGGATGGATGACCAGCCCGTTATCGCGCGACTGGACCAGCCGGCCCGCGCCGCGGCCGGCAACAACGACATCCCATTCTTCGCCGGTAGCGAACGCCGCCGAAGGCGGCGGCGGTGCCGCCAATAGGCCCGCGGGATCGAACGCCACCAACGTCAGCGCCGCATCGACCTCTCGGGCCAGCAGCACGGACGCGTGGCGCCGCTCGCGCGCGTGGCGCAGCGGCACCTGGCCCAGCGGCGCTGCCGACGGCGCAGGCAGCAGGCGGGCCACCAGCGTGGCAGCGAAGGCCGTGCCGGCGCCGTTCTCGCTGGAGAACAGCGCCGCCAGCTGAGGCAATGCCGATAGCGCCGCGCCATGTGCATAAGCGCTGAAGGAACCGAGCACCCCAGCCACGGCCGGATCGTCGCGCCACGCCGAAAGCGCGGCGGCGTGACAATCCTGACCGGATTGCAACGCGGCCGGATCGGCCAGCATGGCGCGAAGTTCTGGAGATAGCTGCATGATGCCCGATTCCGCCGGCTGGCGTCAGCGCTTGGTGTGTTCGTACAGGAAGGTCATCACCACCACGGTGGAATCACCGGCGGCGGCTGCGGCCTTGTGTACCATGCTGCCGAACACGCCGGTCATTTCGGCCAGTTGAGGCAGGGTAGAAACGTCAATCTGCGGAAGGTTCATGGTATATTCCCAAGTTCTCACGAGGCCCCTCGCCCCGCGGCGCAAGGGGTGGCCGGGGCACCGGTCGAACTGAAATTAAAAGATTGTAATGGCGCCCGAGCGGCGGCAGGGATCGCAGGCATGAGCCAGCCCGTCCCTCCCGTTGCGGCAACCAGCGCCACGGGCGACATTGACGTCAGCGCATTCGGTCAGGCTTTCGGAAAATCCGGGCATTCCGCATGGCTTGACATCCGCATTCACCGCTTCACCGCCGAATACACCGAACTGGCGATGGACTGGCGCGAGGATCTGGTCGGCGACGTCGAAACCGGGGTGCTGGCATCGGGGCCGATCGTGGCGCTGATGGACAGCTGTGCGGGCGCTTCGGTATGGATGAAGCGCAATGGCCCAAACGTTACGATCGACCTGCGGGTGGATTACATGCGCCCTGCCCGCCCGCGAGCCACGGTGATCGCCCGCTGCGAATGCTATCGCACAACCCGGCAGATCGCTTTCGTGCGCGGGATCGGGTACGATGACGATCCGGCCGATCCTTTGTGCCATGTGGCCGGAAGCTTCATGTTCCACGAAGCCCCGGGCAAATGACAACGGGCAGAGGCGCGGTCCGCCTTCCTCCGTATGCCGCCGCGCTGGGTATCCGGATCGATCATTGGGATGGCGCATACCCGGTGATCGCGCTTGATTTCAGCACCATGGTCAATGGCAACCCCAAGGCATTCCACGGCGGCGCGCTGGGCGGGCTGCTTGAAATGGCGGCGATTGCGGCGCTGCAAGCCGAAGTGAACGAAGATGGCCTTCCCCCCCGGCTGAAGCCGGCCAACCTGACGGTGGAATTTCTGCGCGGGGCAGGCATGCACACCACCTACGCCCGCGGCGAGGTTGTGCGGCGCGGCCGGCGGCTGGCCAACTTGCGCGCGGTTGCCTGGCAGGAGAGCCCGGACAAGCCGGTGGCGATCTGCTTCACCAACGTGTTGCTGGCGCCGCACAAACAATAATCTACCGGCCGCCCTGCAGTTCGGGTTGGCGCAGCACCACGATCATCCCCGTCCCGCCGGGCGGCGCGTCCCCTGCTGCGATGACCCGGCGAACGGCATCGGCCCGCGCGCGCAGCAGGACCGGCTGGGGCACGCCCGGCTCATGCGCAAGCATATCAGCGGAACCCAGCAGACGCGCCTCGCGCAGGGTGAGATCGTCAGGGTCTGCGCTGCGCAGCGCGATTTCTACGGTCTGAAAGGAGGCAGTCGGCGCGCCGGACAGCCAATCATCCACCCGTTCCGCCGCCGCCGGGTCGAGCGGATCGAGTGGCCCGCCCGCGGCAAGCGCGTCATCAAGTGCGCGCCGGCGCGCGCCGCCGTCGGGAAATCGCGCGCGCAGTTGACCGCGCAGGCCGCCCAGCCGCTCGGCCAGCATGCCAAGCGTCGGGGGCAGCAGCGCCTCGAGCCGCAATCGTACCGCCTTGGCCAGCCCGGCCGACACGCCGCCGGTGCCGACCGCAACCAGCACCGGTCCGCGCTCCAGCACGCTGGGGACGGTGAAATCGCACAGCACCGGCCGATCGACCACGTTGACAAGCAATCCGGCGCAGCGCGCGCGGAGCGAGTCTGCCTCTGCCGCACCAGAATCATCGTGGGCCACAAAGGCAAGGCGAGCGCCGCGGTCGATCCCGTCCTGCAGTTCGCGGACCACCTGCCCGCCTGCACGTTCGACGAGCCGCCGCTTGGCCTCGGCCGCGTCACCCTCGCCCAGCACGATTACCGGCTGGCCGGCGACGCGGTGGTAAAGCGGCAGGGTCTGCATCAGTCGAGCCAGTCCGGCACGCGCTCCGCCGCGAGGATCGTTGCGGGGTCGATCCGCTGGGCGACCACCGCCCATCTGTCGCCATCGACCATCACCTCGGGCACCAATGCCCGCGAATTGTAGGTGTTGGCCATCGTTGCGCCGTAGGCGCCAGCCGTGCGGAAGACGGCAAGATCGCCGGGCCCGACCGCGTCGATCTCCCGCCCGATCGCAAAGGTGTCCGAACTTTCGCAGATCGGGCCCACAATGTTTGCGATCATCGTAGCGCCGCCCGGTTCCACTGCCACGAAATCGTGCCAAGCATCGTACAGCGCCGGCCGTGCCAGATCGTTCATCGCGGCATCGACGATGACGAAGGGTGCTTCGGCCCCGGGCTTGACCCGCACCACCCGCGTGACCAGCACCCCGGCATTCCCGGCGATGACCCGCCCCGGCTCGAACATCAATGTCACGTCCCAGTCAGCGGTGACACGGGCAACCATGGCCCCGTATTCATCCGGACTAGGGAAGACTTCGCCTGCCTTGTAGGGCACGCCGACCCCGCCGCCCAGATCCATGTGGGTCAGTGCATCGCCCTGCGCGCGGATCGTGCGCATCAGCTTGCCCATGCGCACAAAGGCGGATTCTAGCGGAGCAAGCTTTGCCAGCTGGCTGCCGATGTGTACGGCCAGCCCGCGCATCGACAGGCCAGGAAGCACCGCCAGCCGGCCATAAATGTCCGCAGCAAGATCATAAGGCACGCCAAACTTGTTTTCGGCCTTGCCGGTGGAGATCTTGCCGTGGGTGCCGGCATCTACGTCCGGATTGACGCGGAGCGCGGCCTGAGCGGTAAATCCATGCTGCGTTGCCAATTGCGCCAGTTCGACGCCTTCCTCCTCGCTCTCCAGGTTGAACTGGCCGATACCGGCCTCGAGCGCGCGCAGCATCTCCGCGCGGGTCTTGCCGACGCCGGAAAAGACGATGCCGGCCGCTTGCATCCCCGCTGCCAGTGCGCGTTCAAGCTCTCCGCCCGATACCACATCGGCGCCGAACCCCTCGCGGGCCAGCACGCGGAGCACGGCAAGGTTAGGATTGGCCTTGACGGCAAAGGCGACATGCCAGTTTGGCAGGGCGTTCAAAGCTTCATTGAACACCCGGGCATGCCGCGTCAGCGTGGCGCGGGAATAGACGTAAACGGGGGTGCCGACCGCCTCGGCGATCTCGGTCAGCGGCACGTCCTCGGCATACAGCACGCCGCCGCGAAGTTCGAAATGGTCCATGTTCTGTTGCTGTCTCAACCTTCAGGCGGCAGATCGAACGGATCGTCGCGCCGGTTTTCGGATTTCTGGCGCAGTTCGACGCTGCGCAGCGGCGATGCCTGGGGATCGGGTTCGAGCAACGCCGCAGGACTCGGACGGTCTTCGCGCCCAAACGGGGCGACTGGCAGATCCTGCCCCGCACGAGGCTTGAGCTCGGCCGTCGCACCGCAACCGGATAACACCGTCACGGCCAGAAGGAGGGCGGCAGTCTTTTGCATGTCCATACGCCTTTCGCGCCGCCTTCAGCCGATCCCGAGCACGGTTCGCGCCTCGGCCACGCGCTTCCTTACTTCGTCAGGCGCAGTTCCGCCATAACTCGTGCGCGCCGCAACCGATGCCTCGACCGACAGCACCGAATAGACCCGCTCGTCGATCCGCGGATCGATGCCGTTCAGATCAGCAAGAGACAACTGGTCCAGCGCGATGCCGCGGCTTTCGGCAAGTTTTACGGCCGCGCCGGTTATGTGGTGCGCCTCCCGGAAAGGTATCCCGGCCTGCCGCACCAGCCAGTCTGCGAGGTCTGTTGCGGTGGCATAGCCAAGTTCGGCAGCCGCGCGCATGCGGTCGGTTCGAAACGTCGTCTCCTCCACCATCCCGGTCATCGCCGCCAGGCACAGCGTGAGCAGCCCCGCAGCCTCGAACACGGGCGGCTTGTCGTCCTGCATGTCTTTCGAATAGGCCAGCGGCAGCCCTTTCATGGTCACCATCAACGCGGTGAGGCATCCGATGATCCGCCCGGCGTGCCCGCGCACCAGTTCCGCCGCATCCGGGTTCTTCTTCTGCGGCATGATCGAGCTTCCGGTCGAAAGACTGTCAGGCAGGCGGACGAACCCGAACGGCTGGCTGGCCCAGAGAATGAACTCTTCGGCCAACCGCGACAGGTGGAGTGCCGTCTGGCTTGCGGCCATCAGGTAATCGAGTGCAAAGTCGCGGTCCGAAACCGAATCCAGACTGTTGGCGGTGGGGCGTGCGAAGTGCAGTGCCGAAGCGGTCGCGTGGCGATCGATCGGGAAGCCCGTACCCGCAAGCGCTGCGGCACCCAGCGGGCATTCATTCAGCCGCATGCGCGCCGCGGCAAAGCGCGATCGGTCACGCGCGGCCATCTCGTAATACGCCAGCAGGTGATGGCCCAGCGTAACCGGCTGCGCGGTTTGAAGATGGGTGAAGCCGGGCATGATGCTGCCCACATGTTCGCCCGCGCGGGTCACCAATGCCGTTTGCAGCGACGACAGGCCGGCATCTGCCTCGTCCATCGCGTCGCGGACCCAAAGACGAAAGTCGGTCGCCACCTGGTCGTTGCGGCTGCGGGCGGTATGCAGCCGGCCTGCTACCGGCCCGATCAGTTCGGCCAGCCGGCTTTCGGTGGTCATGTGAATGTCTTCAAGGTCCCAGTTTTCCGGCACCCCGTCGGTTTCATATTCTGCTGCTACCAGATCGAGCCCGCGCGTGATCTCGGCCACGTCGTCGCCGGCCACGATGCCCTGCCGGCCCAGCATGCCTACATGGGCCTTTGACGCCGCGATATCCTGCCGCCACAATGCCTTGTCGAAGGGGATGGAGGCATTTATCTCGCGCATGATGGCGGACGGGCCTTCGGCGAACCTGCCGCCCCACATCTGGTTGGAGCCCGCCTTGCTGTTTTCCCGCTCGCTCAAGCTTGCTGTCCTTGCTCTCGGCCTGCTGCCTGCGGCGTGCGATAGGCAAGCCCGCGATCCTGCGCAAGGCGCGCCGGCCGACGGCGCGGCAATCCCGGTGCGTGGCAGCTTCGACCGCGGCCACCGCGGCAGCGCGATGCCGGACATGACTTTTGCGGGCGCAAACGGGCAGCAACTCGAACTGGGGAGCCTGAAAGGCAGACCGGTTCTGATCAACCTGTGGGCAACATGGTGTGCGCCCTGCGTCACCGAACTGTCCACACTGGAAAACCTTGCCGCGAGCGGCAAGGTTCGGGTGGTGACGATATCGCAAGATTCCGGTGCGCCGGATCAGGTGACCGCATTTCTGCAGCAGAGACGGTTCACCAGACTACAGCCATGGCAAGACCCCCAAAACAACCTTTCCTTTCACTACAATACCGGCACGCTTCCCACCACAGTGCTTTATGACAGCAAGGGCCGCGAAGTCTGGCGCTATGTGGGAGAGCATGACTGGGCTTCCCCCGAGGCGGCAGCCGCGATCGCCCAAGCCAACTGATCCGGGGTTACCGCAAGTGACCCGACTTTCGACGACGATCCGGCCGATGCCGTGTTGACAACGTCAGAGCCCCTGGCCTAAGGGGCGCGCCTACCCCGTGCCCAGATGGCGGAATTGGTAGACGCACCAGCTTCAGGTGCTGGCGCTCGCAAGGGCGTGGAGGTTCGAGTCCTCTTCTGGGCACCATTTGTTCT
>JAZKDH010000002.1:0-148063 GCA_040387665.1 Pseudomonadota bacterium
CGGATCATCATGGCCACGGTCAAGGGCGACGTCCACGATATCGGCAAGAACATCGTCGGCGTGGTCCTCCAGTGCAACGGGTACGAGGTGCTCGACCTTGGCGTGATGGTGCCGTGGGCCCGGATCATAGAGACGGCGCAAAAGGAAGATGTCGATATCATCGGCCTCTCGGGCCTGATTACTCCGTCACTCGACGAGATGGTCACGGCGGCCGAGGAAATGCAGCGCGCCGGGCTCACCATCCCGCTGCTGATCGGCGGCGCCACCACCAGCAAAGTCCACACCGCGCTCAGGATCGATCCCGCCTATGACGGCCCGGTGATCCACGTGCTCGATGCCAGCCGTGCGGTCGGGGTCGCCAGCCAGCTTTTGTCGGACACGCAGGCCCGGCCGTTCATCGCCGCCACCGCCAGCGACTACGAAGCGGTGCGCGAGGCGCGTGCCGGCAAGGAAGGATCGGGCCTGCTGCCGCTGGCCGAAGCCCGCGCCAATGCGTTCAAGCCCGATCTGGCCGACAAGGCCCCGCCGCCCGCGCAGTCCGGCATCCATGTCTTTGCCGACTGGGATCTGGCCGATCTGGCTGCCTGCTTCGACTGGACCCCGTTCTTCCGCGCGTGGGAACTTGCGGGCAATTACCCGGCGATCCTCAAGGACGACATCGTCGGCGAAAGCGCCACCGCGCTGTTCGAGGACGCGCAGGCGATGCTGGCGCAGATCATCGAGGAAAAGTGGCTGACCGCACGGGGCGTCGTCGGCATCTGGCCCTGCCGGCGCGATGGAGATGACCTGATTCTTACAGATGGGAGCAATGTCCGCCTCCCGTTCCTGCGCCAGCAGGTCAAGAAAAGCCGCACCCGCGCCAATTTCTGCCTGGCGGATTTCATCGACCCGGCCGGCGACTGGCTGGGCGGCTTCGCGGTCGGCATCCACGGGATCGAACCGCACCTCGCCCGGTTCCAGGCCGCGCATGACGATTACAACGATATCCTGCTCAAAGCCCTGGCCGACCGGTTCGCCGAAGCCTTTGCCGAGCGCCTGCACCAGCACGTCCGCACCACGGTGTGGGGCTATGCCCCGGGCGAACAGCTGACCAACCACGCGCTGATACGCGAGGAATACCGCGGCATCCGCCCCGCGCCCGGCTATCCGGCCTGTCCCGACCACAGCCTCAAGCCGATCCTGTTCGATCTGCTGCGGGCCCAGGACAACGCCGGCATCGTGCTGACCGAAAGCCAGGCGATGATGCCCACCGCGGCGGTGTCGGGCTTCTACTTCGCCCACCCCGAAAGCCAGTACTTCGGCGTCGCGCGCATCGGCCGCGACCAGCTGGAGGACTATGCGGCGCGGCGCGGCATCGAGCTGGCGGTGGCCGAACGCTGGCTGCGACCCAACCTGGATTGAGCAGCCGAAATGCTTGCTGGCGCTTGCTGCGGCCGCTATTCATGGCGGCGCACCCGGCCCCTTTGACGGCGCTCCAGGCGACATGCCGGCTCGCCTCGGAAGCGCATTGAAACGAGGAGTCGCACCGTGACCACCAGCACCGCCAGATCCGCCATGCTGTTCTCGTCGCTCGATACGTTTGCCGTTGACGACGGCCCGGCGGCGCTCGCGCTGGAACTGTGCAGCGCGGTCGGCGCGTCGCTCACGGCCGTGCTGCTCGATCTCCAGAGCGCCTCGCCCAACCCGCAGCCACCGGCCGCCGGGACCGATGCGGAAACGGTGAACGATCAGGTGCGGCAGCTGGGCGCAGCCGCCGCCGGGCGCGGGATCGATGCCAACATCGTCACGACGCTGCAACACTCGTTCGGTGTCGGCGGGTGCCTGTCAGACCACCTGCGGCTGCATGACGTGGGCATCATCGGAGCCAGCCGCGAGGGCCTTATGAGCGAACGCATCCTGGCCGAACACCTGATCTTCGAAGGTGGCCGCCCGCTGATCGTGGCGCCGGCACGGCTCGCCCGCCGGTTCGCGCCCGGCCGTATCGTCGCCGCTTGGGACAACACCCGCGCCGCCGCCCGCGCCCTCAACGATGCCATCGCCCTGTTCGGGCCAGCGGCCGAGATCGTGCTGCTCACCGTGGGCGACGACAAGGACATCACCTGCTCGCTTGATGCCGACGAGGTTGTCGAAACCCTACGGCGGCGCGGGCTGCGCGTGACCGCCGAGCGGCACGAACGCGGCCGCGGCGAGATTGGCGACGCGCTCCAACAGGCGGCGCGCGATCTGGGCGGCGACTTGCTGGTCATGGGCGGCTATGCCCGCTCGCGGATGACGGAACTGCTGCTCGGCGGTGCTACCGTGCAGGTGCTCGACGATCCGCAGCTGCCGGTCCTGCTCTCTCACTGACCGCCGGTCCGGCCTCCCCAAGCGCTCAGGCCTTGGGCGTCCGCGCCCGGTCAAGATTGGTCTTGTCGGCGATCAGCGGCATGCCCCCTTCGGGCCGGACGATGTCGAACAGCCCCGTCGCCTCGAACAGGGCCGGAAAGTTCTTTGCCCCATAGTTGCGCGGGTCGATCGACGAGACCCGCTTGGCACTGCCGCCGGCGGTCGACAGCACCGCCCAGCCGTCGTCGCGCATCGACGCTTCAACCGCGTTGCGCAGGATTTCGATCAACTTGGCATCTTCCGCCGGCTTGCTGGCCGGCTTCTTGGCCCTACCGGCCGCCGTCTTGCTCCGTGCGGCTTCAGGCTCGGCCGCGGGTGCGCCTACGCCCGCCTCGCCCAGGCTGTCCAGGTAGAGGAAGGTGGTGCAGGCATCGACGAACGGCGAAGGCGTCTTGCGGTCGCCAAACCCGAACACCGCGCACCCGGCATCGCGCAAGTGCATCACCAGCGGGGTGAAATCGGCATCGCTCGATGCAATGCTGAACGCCGCCGGACGCTTGGTGTAAAGCAGCTCCATCGCGTCGACCACCAGCGCCATGTCGCTGGCGTTCTTGCCGCTGGTATAGCTGAACTGCTGGACCGGGCGGATCGCAAATTCGTGCAGCTTGTCCTTCCATCCCTTCAGCGTGGGCATCGTCCAGTCGCCATAGGCGCGGCGGACGTTGGCAGTGCCGTATTTCGCCAGTTCGCCAAGCACCGCGGCGATGCGGCTGTGCGAAACGTTATCGGCATCGATCAGCAGCGCGATCTGCCAGTCGGGGTTGCCGTTCGGGGCGGACGGATTGAGCGGTTCGGACATGGGTTGGTGTCCTACGCCGGGCAGCGGCGGGCGACAACCGCATCCTCGCCGGTTGGCCTCCGCGCGCCGGTTCTGCCATAGCGCCGGTGATGACCGACGCCGCCATGCTCTCCCGCGCTGCCGATACACTCCATGCGACTTTCGGCTTTGCCACGTTCCGCGGGGTGCAGGACCGGGTGGTCGGCCGCGTGCTGGCCAGGCAATCGACCCTGGCGGTGATGCCCACGGGCGCCGGCAAGTCGCTGACCTATCAGCTGCCCGCGGTGATGCTGCCGGGCACGTGTGTGGTCGTTTCCCCGCTGATCGCGCTGATGCATGATCAGTTGCGGGCCGCCCAGGCCAACGGCATCCGCGCCGCCGCGCTGACCAGCGCGGATTCGGACCGCGAACAGACGATCGAGCGGTTCCGCGCCGGCGAGCTGGACCTGCTCTACATCGCGCCGGAACGCGCCAGCCAGCCGCACTTCCGCGAGCTGCTGGGCAACGCGCCGCTGTGCCTGTTCGCGATCGACGAGGCGCACTGCGTGTCCGAATGGGGCCACGATTTCCGCCCCGATTACCGCCTGCTGCGCCCGCTGCTTGATCGATTCGCCCACGTTCCCCGACTGGCGCTGACCGCCACGGCCGATGCCCACACCCGCGCCGACATCCTTGCGCAGCTTGGCATTGCCGAGGATGGATTGATCATCGCGGGGTTCGATCGACCCAACATTCGCTATGCGATCACTCCGCGCGATCAGCCCGTCCGCCAGTTGACCGCGCTGATGGCGCAGCAGCCGGGACCGGGGATTGTTTATGCCCAGACCCGCGCGCAGGTGGATAAGCTGGCCGCCAGCCTGGGCACCGCCGGCCGGCCGGCGCGGTCCTATCACGCGGGGCTCCTGCCCGAGGTGCGCGCCGCCAACCAGGCCGCGTTCGTCGCCAGCGAAGACATGGTGATGGTCGCGACCATCGCGTTCGGGATGGGGATCGACAAGCCCGACGTGCGCTTCGTTGCCCATGCCGGCCTGCCCAAGTCGATCGAGTCGTATTATCAGGAGACCGGCCGCGCCGGGCGCGACGGCGATCCGGCGGTCGCGCTGATGCTGTGGGGAGCGGACGATTTCGCCCGTGCCCGCCAGCGCCTGGGCGAGCTTGACGAGGCGCGGCTGGCGGGAGAGCGCACCCGGCTCGGCGCGCTGGCCGCGCTGGTCGAAACGGCGGGCTGCCGCCGGGCGATCCTGCTGCGCCATTTCGGGGAGAGCCCGGCAGAGCGCTGCGGCAATTGCGACAACTGCCTCGACCCTCCGCAAGCCGTCGATGCCACGCTGACTGCACAGAAATACCTCTCCGCGGTCGCCCGCACCCGGCAGATGTACGGTGCCGGCCATGTCGAGAGCGTGCTGCTCGGCCAGCAAACCGAGCGCGCCAGCGCGCAGGGGCATGACAGCCTGTCGGTGTTCGGGATCGTGCACGGCGATGAGGCCGCGCTGCTGAAACCGGTGCACCGAGCCCTGCTGACGCGCGGGGCGTTGCTGCCGACCGAACATGGCGGGTTGATGCTGGGGCCGGAAGCGCGACCGTTCCTCAAGGGCGAGCGGACGCTTGAACTGGTGGTGCCCCCGCCCCGCCAGCGCGACCGGCGCAAGGTCGGCGCAAAAACTGGCGCAGGCGCCAACCCGGTCGGCGATCCGCTGTTCGATGCACTGCGCGCGCTGCGCCGCGAACTTGCACAAGAGGCCGGGGTGCCGCCCTACGTCATCTTCCACGATTCGGTGCTGCGCGAAATGGCGCTTGCGCGGCCAGCGACCCTGACCGACCTGAGCCGGATCGGGGGCGTTGGCGCGCGCAAGCTGGAGGCTTATGGCGACGCGTTCGTTCAGGTGATCCGGGGATTCTGAACGGGCGCCGCTGTATCGCGCGTCTTCCACAGGGAGAACAAAATCCCGCTGGCGATGATGCCGAACGTGATCGCGAGGCTTGCCATCGGCGGGAACTTGGCCCCGCCCAGCAGGAAGTCGGCCACGAAGATCTTGGTCCCGATGAACACCAGCACCGCAGCCAGCGCATACTTGAGATATGCGAACCGGTCGATCATCGCCGACAAAGCGAAATACAGCGCACGCAGACCCAGTATCGCCATGATGTTCGAAGTGTAGACCACGAACGTATCGGTGGTGATCGCGAAGATCGCGGGCACCGAATCGACCGCGAACACCAGATCGGCCAGGTTGATCACCACCAGCGCCAGCATCAGCGGGGTCGCCGCCAGCACCATCCGCCCGGTCCGCTCATGCGGCACGCGCACGAAGAAATGATGCCCGTGCAGTTCCTTGGTCACCCGCATGTGCCGCGAAATCCAGCGCACCGCGGGGTTGTTGCCGATGTCGGGATCGTGGCTGGAGGTGAAGAACATCTTCACGCCGGTCGCGATCAGGAACAGGGCGAACACATAAAGCACCCAGTACGCCTGCGCCACCAGCGCCGCGCCGGCCGCAATCATCACGCCGCGCAGCACGATCACCGCCAGGATGCCGAACAGCAGCGCCCGATACTGGTACTTCGCGGGGATCGCGAAAAAGGTGAAAATCATGCTGATGACGAAGACGTTGTCGATCGACAGTGCTTTTTCGATGAACAACCCGGTGAAATACTCCGAACCGGACTGCGCGCCCTTCTGGAACCAGACCCAGACGCCGAACGCCAGCGCGATGCCGATGTAGCCGGCGGTCAGCACCAGCGATTCGCGGATGCCAAGCGCGCGGTCCTCGCGGTGCAGCACCCCAAGGTCGAACACTGTGAGCGCCAGGACGAGGAACAGAAAGACCAGCCAGAACCAGGCCGGCGTACCGAGCCACATGGCGGTGAGAAACTCCATTGCAATTCTCCTGCTGATGCCGGAGCGGCAACCGTGCCGCCGCTCCGGTCGTTTGGTCGGATCAGGCTTTCGCCGTCCGGCGCAGGCGCAGACGCAGGCTTGCCAGCCGGTCCTTGCTGGCCAGCTTCAGCTTCTTGATCCGGGCGATCTCGAAGGGATCGACCCAGAGCCGCCGCTGGGCGCGGCGCAGTGCCTCGTCCAGCTTCTGGTGACGTTCAAGCAGGTGGAAATAACGATCGGACATTATTCAAGCTCCCTATCGAAACGTTGAACGTTCGATCGGGTGAGCCGCGCGCTGGGCCGCGAAGTCTGGTGAGGAACCGACCCGGACCGCAACACATCGGTATCACCCGATGCGGTCCGACATCGCGCAGCGCCGGCCTTTCAGCCATGCGCCGCACCAGAGGGGCCCGGTCCCGCAGGCGAATATTGGATCGAATTGGTCCGCAATGCAAGACGGTTTCTGCGCAGGCTGTTTGTGCGCCTTTTAGGCCGGCGAGAGCGCGGCGATCTCGCGGTGGAGCAAAGCTGATTTCGCGATAGCCAGCAGGGCATCCTGACCGCCAACGACCCCGCCGGCACCATCCGCATCGACAAGTCAACGTTTACCCGGCTCGGTACCTGCGAAGGCAGCGGCGGCTGCGCGCACGGCATATATGTCGGCGATTACGGCGCGGTCAGCGTCGCCGGCTCCCGATCCGAGGCGGGGCGCGGCGGCCACTACCTGGCAAGGCGGGCCGCGAAGATCAGGGTAACCGGATGCAGCTTCGGCGGTTCGGCCGGGCGCGGTACCGATTACATGATCGACCTGTCCGCCGGAGCCGAGGGCGAAATCGCGCGCGACTGGTTCGGGCAGGGCCGCGATAAGGCCGTGCGCCGGGGCTGGTGCGGTTCGAGCAGCGCTGACCGCGCTGCACGTCAGCCGAGCAGGTGCCCGGTCCGGTCGCGCTTGGTTGCCAGATAGCGTTCGTTGTGCGGATTTGAGGGCAGCTGGTGCGGGACCCGCTCGGCCACCGCCACCCCCACCCCTTCCAGCGCCGAGACTTTCGCCGGGTTATTGGTCATCAGCCGGATCGATCGCACGTTCAGCAGCTCCAGCATCCGCGCCGCCACGGGAAAATCGCGCGCTTCGGTCGGCAAGCCAAGCCGGTTGTTGGCGTCCACCGTGTCGAACCCCAAGTCCTGGAGGCGGTATGCGCGCAGCTTGTTGATCAGGCCGATGCCGCGGCCTTCCTGACGCAAGTACAGCAGCAGGCCCCACCCGCCCGATCGGCTTTCCTCGGCCATCGCGTGCAGCGCGGCTTGCAGCTGCGGCCCGCAATCGCATTTCAGGCTGCCCAGGATGTCCCCGGTCAGGCACTCCGAATGAAGCCGCACCAGCGGCGCCCGGTCCCCCGATTGCACGCCGATTACCAACGCCACGTGTTCACGCAAATCGTCGGCCGCGCGGAACGCCACGATCTCGGCCACATCACAGGCCTCCACTGGCAGGTGGGCGCGGCTGGCGATCGTCAGGTGGACGGTGTCCTTCCACTCCGCCAGGTCGCCGGTTGAAAGTATCTGCGCTTCCCCAGGCAAGTCGGGATCGACCAGGAACGCCGGCAAAATCCCCGCCAAGCGGGCAAGTTCCATCGCACTGGCGGCGGCCCGCGGATGATCGAGATGGTCCGCGCGGAACGGGCCCTTCAGCGGAAAGCGCAGATCCAGCGCCGGATCCGCCAGCACCCGCGCGTGGACCAGATCGAACGGCTCGGCCGCGCGGATCAGCACCGGCGCTTCGGGCACCGCTGCTTCGCGCTGGTTCGCCAGCTTCAGCGTAGCGGCGCGCGCCGCTGAGATCAGCATGCGCGGGGCGGTGACTTCGGGCCCGAACCCGGTTTCGGCCGGGAGCAACCGCAACACCCCGTCCAGTTCAACCGGCCAGCCGTGGCGCAGCGCGTCAAGCGCGAGCGCCACCCGGCGGGTCGCACGGCTCACAGCGAAAACTCGGTGACCAGCGGGATATGATCGGATGGCTGTTCCCACCGGCGCGTGTCTTCCACGCCCCGGTGGCTGGTGGAATGGGCCGCCAGTTCGGGCGAGGCCCACATATGGTCGAGCCGGCGGCCCTGGTCCTTCTGTCGCCAGTACGAGCGGTATGACCACCAGGAGTAATTGCGCTGCGGCGCGGGCACGTGCTTGCGGCCAAGGTCGATCCAGCCGTGCGCGTCCATGAACCGCCGCAGCGTCTCCACTTCCAGCGGGGTGTGGCTGACAACTTTCACCAGCGCTTTGTGATCGTAGACGTCGCACTCCAATGGAGCGACGTTGAAATCGCCCACGATCAGCGTCGGCCGGTCGACCGCGTCGGCCCAGCGGGTCATCCGCTCGAGGAAGTCCAGCTTCTGCCCGAACTTGGCGTTCACCGCACGATCCGGAACGTCGCCGCCGGCCGGAATGTAGACGTTTTCCAGCAGCACCCCTTGCCCCGGACCAAGCAGCTCCACCCCGACATGGCGGGCCTCGCCGTTGTCCTGCCAGTCATGGCGCGAGAATTCGCGGAACGGGATGCGGCTGACGGTGGCCACCCCGTGATACCCCTTCTGCCCATGAACTGCCCGGTACGTGTAACCGGCTTGCTCGAACAGCGCGTGCGGAAACAGGTTTTCCGGCGTCTTGATCTCCTGCAGGCACAGCACATCCGGCGCTTCCTGCTGCAGGAAGCGCAGCACGGCGTCCGCCCGCAATCGAACGGAGTTTATATTCCAGGTGGCAATTGAAACCATGCGACGGCCTTAGATAGGACCGTGCAGGTTTTCCAGTCCGGCGACACCCTGGCGCGTGCGCAAAAGAAAACCCCCGGTCCGGGGGCAATGGACCGAGGGTTCCTTTTGCGTTCGTCACGCTGACAAGGAAGCATGGTGGAGGCCGGGCAACAGGGGGGAAACCCGCCTCAAGCCGCCTTGTCGAGGACCGTTATAGCGGCGCCTGCCTTGCTCCCAAGTGAACGAAAATCGTGCCATTGTCGCGGTTTGTCGCGGATCGGGACCAGCCACGAGCCGATCCGGTCGGTGTCATCGACGAGCCGTTCCACGCGGATCATTGTACCTGAACATGTTATCGCCCACCGCAATCCCGTACCGTTGATTCGACAGGCGGATCGTAGTTCGGCGATTTTGCGAATCGAGCGCAACCCAGCCGACCAACTCCAACCCGCCAGGGGCACTGGGCTTGCGGTCGAAGATCAGCGTGATGACGCCATATTCCGGATGCGACCGGTCCCGCACTTCGATGCTGACAATGCCGGGGTCCGAGCCGGGCTGCAGCGTGCCGAACTTTTTCACATCGCGCGTCGGGTCCAGCAGCGCACCCAGCGGGCTGTTCTTGATCGGCCAGCGCTGGACCTGGCGGACTTCGTAATCAACCATGGTCAGCGCCTTGCCGTCGGCGACGATCAGCAGCGGCACCCCTGGCTGATACTGAAAGCGCATCCGACCAGGGCGCTTGATCGTCAAGGTCCCCGCCACCCGCTGTCCGTTACGGTCGGTCTGGGTAAAGCTGGCCTGCAGCGTCGTCACGCCGCGCAGAGCCTCGACCGCACGATCGAGGTCATTCGTCGGCTGGGCCGCCAGCGGCGCAGACACGACAAGCGCCGCGCAGACCGCGGCGCCGGCGATATTACGGATAATCGTGATCAAGCGGTTCATGCCGAAATCCCTAGGTTGGGAGGCTTGAACTGCGGGTGAACCCACCCGTTCCTGCACGTGTACGCCGTTCGGCCATGCAGGACAGGCGGACCGCATTACTTGATCTTGGCTTCCTTGAATTCGACGTGCTTGCGCACGACCGGATCATACTTGCGGAAGGTCATCTTCTCGGTTGTATTGCGCGGGTTTTTCTTCGTGACATAGAAGAAACCGGTATCGGCGGTGGAGACCAGCCGGATCTTGACGGTTGCGGGCTTCGCCATGGCGACGCTTTCCTAAAGCAGACGGTGAAAACGGATCGAGCGGCGCAACGCGTGCACCGCCCGGCAAGGCTGCGGCCTCTGCGGGCGAATCGGGTGAAAGTCAAGCGAAGGCAATGTTGCCCACATCCGGACGAGTTACCCGCGGAACGGAGCCAGCGGCTTCACCACCGAGTATTCCTCATCCGCAAGCGGCCCGGGCAGCGGGACCAGTTCGATCGGCTCCGGTTCGAACGCGATGTCCGGCAGCTTATCGAGCAGATCGCGGATGACCGTCAACCGCCCTTCGCGCTGGTCATTGAAGCTGACCACGGTCCAGGGGGCATGGCGCGTGTGGGTTGCCGCCAGCATCGCTTCGCGCGCGGAGGTAGTAGTCCGCGTAGCGTTCGCGCGTCGCCAGGTCGATCGGTGACAGCTTCCACCGCTTCATCGGATCGTCACGGCGTTCGGCAAAGCGTTGTTCCTGCTCGGCCTGATCCGCCCCCAGCCAGTACTTGAACAGCAGGATGCCATCGTCCACCAGCAGCCGCTCGAATACCGGAACTTGCGCAAGGAAGGCATCGACCTGTTGCTGCGTCGCAAAGCCCATCACCTTCTCGATTCCCGCCCGGTTGTACCAGCTGCGGTCGAACAGCACGATCTCGCCCGCGGCGGGCAGGTGCGCGACATAGCGCTGAAAGTACCACTGCGACGCTTCAAGTTCACTTGGGCGCGGCAGAGCGACCACCCGGCATTGCCGCGGGTTGAGCTTTTTGGCGATCGCGTTGATCGTGCCGCCCTTGCCGGCCGCATCGCGCCCTTCGAACAGCACCACGATGCGCGCGCCGGAACACGTGGCCCAGCGCGCGGCGACCTGCAATTCCGACTGAAGCGGCTTCATGGCTGCGGCGTATTCACGGCGCTTGAGCTTGCCCATGGTCGTCCTTTTGCGCATCGAAGCGCGATCGCTGCAGCCCAAATCAAGACGGCCGGCGGGGCATGCGCTCCCCACCGGCCGTCAGAACCGGCCGCGGACGACCGGGATTGTGCTGGGCGTCAGCCCGGCGCCCGATCCATCGTGTCAGCCTTTTCTTCCAACTGGTCGGCTTTGGCCTCACCGGTTGCGCGCACGGCATCGGCCTTGGCATCCATCGAGGATTCTGCCGTACCGCCAATGGCGGCAGCTGTTTCCTCGATCGCGTCAGCCGTAGCCTCAGCCGAATCGCGCACCGTATCCGCCTGGTTTTCGGCGGCCTGTTCCTGCTGGCTGTCGCAAGCGGCGACGCTGAGTCCGAGAGCAGCCACCCCAGCCAACATCGCGCCCTTGAGGATCCTTGTCATATTTTGCCCTTCCTGTTTTTACGTGGGAGGGGACGGTAGCGGTGCTACCGTCCCCTGGGATGTTGCCCGCTCAGTCGTTCTTAACGAACTGAACCGCGGCGAACGAGGTTGACGATCGCCAGCAGAACGACCGCGCCGAGGAATGACACCAGCAGCGAGCTGGCCGAAAAATCACCCGACATGATATTGCCGCCGCCAATCATCGGATTGAGGATGAACCCGGCCAGCAGCGCGCCCACGATCCCGACGACCACGTTGAGCAGAATTCCCTGCTGACCGTCTGTACGCATCACCATGCTGGCGAGCCAGCCGAGAATGCCGCCGACGAGAATGAGAATGATAAGGCCCATGACCAGAATTCCTTGTGCTGCGGAGCGAACACCGCTCTCTCTGCACAGGAAAATCGTTGCCGCGGCGCATGGTTCCCGAATGCGACGAATGATCAAGCTTATGAATAAATAAACGGTGCGCCTACCGGAACGACAGAAAGGCACCGGCGACAAGTCCTGCCACGATCCGATACCAAGCAAACGGCGCAAACCCGCTGCGGCTGACGTATTTGACGAACACCCGGATCACGGCCAGGGCTACTATGAACGAGACGGCAAAGCCGATCGCGATCTCGCTCCAGCCAACCGGACCCAGTCCATTAGTCAACGCATCCCGATTGTCCCGCAGTTCCAGCACCGTTGCACCCAGCATCGTCGGGATCGCCAGAAAGAAGCTGAATTCCGCTGCCGTGCGCCGCTCGATCCCCATCAACAGCGCGCCCATGATCGTGGCCCCGGACCGGCTGACCCCCGGTATCATGGACACGCACTGGAACAGACCCACACCGATCGCCTGGCGGGCGGGCAGCTGCCCGATGCCGGTGGGCGGGCCGGGGGTCACGACCCGTTCGATCGCCAGGATCGCGATACCCCCCAACACCAGTGCCCAGCAAACCACCATTGGGCTGCCGAGCATGACATCGATATAGTCTTTCGCCGCTAGACCGACGATGACCGAAGGGGTGAAGGCCAGCAGCAGGTTGCGCAGGAACCGCAGGCTGACCGGCTCCAGCCGCAGGATTCCCCAGCCGACCGCCCAGAACGTACGCCAGTACTGGACCACTACCGCCAAGATTGCGCCAAGCTGGATCACCACGTTGAACACCTTCCACGTCGCGGCATCAAACCCGAACAGCTCGGTCGCAAGGATCAGGTGGCCCGTGGACGAAACCGGCAGGAACTCGGTCAGGCCCTCGACTATGCCGAGAAGAACCGCGGTGATGGTGAGCGTCATGGCATGGGTTCATGCCGGGGCCCGGCCGCAAGTCAAGAGCGCGTGCTGCATCGCGGCACGGGCTTGGCTGTCGCAGGGCGGTAACCGCGACCGCCGGCAACACACCCTTCGCTGCCCGCTCAGGCGTTGGACGGAAATTCCGGTTCGTCGAATTCGTCAGGCCCGAACGGTCCGGTTTGAAGATCATCTGACTGGAATTGCAGCGACGCGAGACGGGCGTAGAGCCCGCCTTGGGCAGCCAGCCGCCCGTGGGTGCCCTGCTCCACGATCCGCCCGCGGTCCATCACGACAATCCGGTCGGCCTGGCGTACCGTCGCCAGCCGGTGGGCGATGACCAGCGTGGTCTTGCGGGCCATCAGCCGTTCGAGCGCATCCTGCACCAGCCGCTCGCTCTCGGCGTCGAGCGCCGAGGTCGCCTCGTCCAGCAGCAGGATCGGCGCATCGCGAAGCAGTGCCCTTGCAATGGCGATGCGCTGCCGTTGCCCGCCCGACAGGCGCGCCCCGTTTTCGCCCACGAATGTATCAAGCCCCTGCGGCAGTTCCTCGAGGAAATCGGCGGCGTTGGCGGCCCCGGCCGCCTCCCATATCGCGGCGTCCGTCGCGTCCCAATTACCATAGCGCAAGTTGTCCCGCGCACTCGCCGCGAACAGCACCCCGTCCTGCGGAACAAGTGCGATGCGGCGGCGAATTTCGGCGGGATCGGCCGACGTCAGCGGCACGCCGTCCAGCTTGATCGCTCCGGCCTGGGGATCGTAGAATCGCTGGGCCAGCTGGAACACCGTGGATTTTCCGGCACCGGACGGTCCGACGATAGCCACCGTCTCTCCGGGCTCGACCACCAGGCTCACGTCCGACAGCGCCGGCAATTCGGGCCGTGCAGGATAGCGGAAGTTGACCCGTTCGAACGCGATCTGGCCGCGCGGCGGAACTGGCAGCGCAATCGGGCGCGCGGGCGGGGCGATCCCGGGGCGTTCGTGCAGGAGTTCATTGAGCCGGCTGGCCGCACCAGCGCCGCGCAGCAGATCGCCATAGACTTCGGTGAGCGAGCCGAATGCACCGGCCACCAGCGCGCCTGTCACCACGAACGCGGCGATCGTTCCGCCGCTGATCGTACCCCGCGCCACGCCCAGTGCTCCCTGCCACAGCATCAGGGTGATCGCGCCGAATATCAGCACCATTACCGCCGCGGTCATGATCGCGCGGATGGTGATCCGCCGCCGGGCTGCCTGGAACGTGTGGTCCACCGCTGTGGCAAAGCGTTGCGCCTCGCGCGATTCCTGGTTGAACGACTGCACCACGCGCATCGCCCCCAGCACTTCGGACACGAGCGAGCCGATCTCGGCAATGCGGTCCTGGCTGGTGCGTGAGGCCTTCGACAATCGCCGGCCGAACATCACGATCGGCGCGATGATCAGCGGTATTGCGATCACCAGTTCCAGGCTGAGCCGTGGGGCAAGGTAGAACAGGTATGCCATGCCCCCGATCCCGGTAATCAGGTTGCGCAGTGCCACCGACACCGTCGTGCCCACCACCACCTCGATCAACGCCGTGTCCGACGTCATCCGCGAGGAAATTTCCTTGGGGCTGTTCGCTTCGAAAAAGCTGGGCGGCAGGCGCAGCAGGTTGCGCTGCACCGCCTGGCGCAGATCGGCCACGACCCGCTCGCCCAGCCACGACACGAAGTAGAACCGCACCGCGGTGGCCAGCCCCAGCACCGCCACGATCACCAGCAGGCCGGCGAACGCGCGGTTTATTTCCTCGATCTGCGCGCCTGGTCCGAACGCGTCATCGATGATCGCCTTGAACCGCATCGGGATGGCGATGGTGGCGCTCGACGTCGCCAGCAGCGCCAGCAGCGCGAACCCGACCTGGCGCGGGTACTTCAGGGCAAGCTTCCAGATCATGCGCAGCGGCCCGATGCTCTTGGCGGGGCGGGCATCGGAGCCGGCCACCATGGCGCCGGCGGGTCCGGTGCCCGGCTCGGGTGGCATGGTGGCGGCGGAATCGGGCGTGTTGGCCATTGCGAGACGGGCCCTAGCGCACCCGCCCGGCCCGAGAAAGGCCGCAACCGGCGTGCGGCGCAAATTATCGAACGAACGCAGCAGTGCATGTGGGCCCCGGTCGGGCGGATCCCGCTTTGCTGCATTGCAATGGATTGACCAAACCCCCACCTAGGATCATCATCAGGCCTCGGTCACGCCAACAGGTCGGATCGAAGGACGGGGACGCAACCTTGCTGTATAACGCTTACGAACTTCACCGCGCGCTGTTATCCAGCGCCAGCGCCTGGGCTTCGGTCGGGGCTGAACTGCTTAACAACCCGGCGATGCCGATGGGCTATTTCGGGCTGGGGCCCGTGCTCGCGTCAGCGCTCGACGTGTTCGCGCATGCCGCGGCGCCGCGGGGGAAGCCGCAGTTCGGGATCCAGACAGTTGAAGTCGGCGGCACCGGTTATCCGGTCATGGAATCAATCGTGGTGCATCGTCCGTTCGGCAACCTGCTGCGCTTCACCCACCAAGGCCTGCCTGACAACGCCCCCCGTCTGCTGATCGTCGCGCCGATGAGCGGCCACTACGCGACGCTGCTGCGTGGGACGGTGCGCCGGATGATGGAAACGCATGTGGTCTACGTCACCGACTGGGCCGACGCGCGGATGGTTCCGATCGAAGCCGGGGCGTTCGACCTTGACGATTACATAGACTACCTGGTTGGTTTTTTGGAGTATATCGGTCCCGGCGCCCACATGCTGGCCGTGTGCCAGCCCTCGGTTCCGGCGCTCGCCGCCACTGCGGTCATGGGTGCCGCGCAGAACCCTTGCCGCCCGGCCACGCTGACCATGATGGGCGGCCCGGTCGACACGCGCGAAGCGCCCACCAGCGTCAATGACGTCGCCGTCACGCGGCCGCTCTCGTGGTTCCGCCATAACGTCATCGCCACTGTCCCGCTGCATTATCCCGGCGCCGGAAGGCGGGTCTATCCCGGCTTCCTGCAGTTGACCGGGTTCCTGTCGATGAACCTGCAGAACCACCTGATGAGCCACTGGCAGATGTTCATGCACCTGGTCGGCGGCGACGGTGACAGTGCTGACGCGACCAAGGGCTTTTACGACGAATATCGCTCCGTCTGTGACATGACGTCGGAATTCTATCTCCAGACGATAGAGCATGTGTTCCAGCGCCATTCACTGCCCAAGGGTGAGTTCGTTCACCGAGGGAAACTGATAGACCTGGGTGCGATCACCGATACCGCCATCCTCGCGGTAGAGGGGGAAAACGATGATATCTCAGGCCTTGGCCAGACCAAGGCGGCACTGAAGCTGGCCACCGGGCTGACCGATGACCGCAAGCAGTACCTGCTGGCCAAGGACGTAGGCCATTACGGCATCTTCAACGGCAGCAAGTGGCGCAACAACATCGCCCCGGTGCTGGAAGAGTTTATAGCCACGCACCGCGCGCGCGAGCCATTGCGCGCCGTCGCTTGAACCCCGGCGCGCGACAGATGTCGCATCCACCGCGTTAAACGATATACTGGACCAACCAGTCGGCGCTCAGCGCCGGCTTGCTTGCGCCCTCGATCTCGACCGTTGCGGCGAAGGTAGCCTGCCACTGGCCGGGACGCTTCTCGATGAGGTCCTTGAGCACGAAGCGGCCGCGCACGCGTGAGCCAGACCTGACGAAATTGAGGAAGCGGACCTTCTCGAACCCGTAGTTCAGCCCGAACTGCGCCTCCGGCTCCTCCATCGCATCGTAGGCCATGGCCGACAGCAGCGACAGCGTCAGGAACCCGTGCGCGACGGTGCCGCCGATCGGGGTGGCCTTGGCCAGTTCGGGATTGACGTGGATGAACTGGAAATCCTCCACCGTGTCAGCAAAGGCATCGATGCGCGGCTGCTCGACCGCGAACCATTTCGACACCCCCAGTTCCTCGCCAACCTTGGCCTGCAGGTCCGTCAGCTTCATCGATCTCTCCTCGTCCCCCGCGCTCGGCAGCGCCTTGTCCGGTTGTGGACCAGCGGCGCGGCGCGCGCAACGCGGGCTGGGGTCGCTAGCGATAGCGGCGCAGGATTGCGCGGTGGCTGCGCAGCCCTGAGGGGAGTGCGCGCCGGCGGCGCGATGCGGCGAAAGTAGCTCCACAACCCGCACTGCAGGGCGATCAGCATCAGGACGAACGGCTGGTCGGCGATCCCGACGAACACCGACCCCAGCAGACAGACAAGCTGCGCATGCTGCAACGCCGTGGCCAGCGGTGCCTGCCATTGCCGGTCAGCCCCGGCCCCCGCTTCGCATGCGCGGCGGCGCAAGTCGCGTAGCAGCCATTCCATCTGCCACAGCCCGGACAGCTGCAGCGTCAGCCACAGCGCAAGGCCGGGCGAACCCTGCTCACCCCCGCCCGAACCAGGGTCTTTCACACCCGATATCACATGCGTGTGCTCCAAGTCCTCGAGCGGCTGTGCGAGGACTGGCTCCCAAACGTGGTTCACGCCCATTCGCCGGCGCAGTGCGGGATGGCGCCACTGCGGGTTGCCCGGCGCCAAAACATCCCGCTGGTGTATCAAATCAGGGCCTTCTGGGAAGACGCCGCGGTCGGAAACGGCACCGGCCGTACGGGGTCACTAACGTACCGTTTGACACGCGCGCTCGAAAACCGGGTGGCTGCGGGCGTGGACAAGATCGGCACCATCTGCGCAGGCCTGTCCGGCGACCTGTTGGCGCGTGGCGTCCCGGCAGAGCGGACCATGCTTTCGCGCGGCGGCGTGGACCTGACCCTGCTGGGCGAACGCTTGGCTGCAGACCCCGGGCTTGCGGCCCGGCTCGGGATTGGTCCGCCCGGTGATCAGCTTATGCCCCGATCGACGTCATCGTCTATCTGCGCAAAACGTCTCGCCTGACCGAGCTGGTCACCCCGCTCAAGCCGCTGGAGGCGTTGGCGCAGCGGACCCTGGTTGCCGCCTCGGCTGTCGGCGGGCACCGCAGCTGCTGACCCACGGCGTCACCGTGACGCTGTTTGCTCCGGACGATCCGGCGGCCTGTGCAGCGGCCGTCGCCGATCTGCTTGCGGACAAGGACACGTCGGCAGCGCGGCGCGTCGATGGCCAGGCGGTGATCCGCGAGAGCCATGACTGGGCGCGCAACGCAAGTCGTTATCACCCCGTTTACCAAGCGTTGCTAAACCGCCAATCAGCGCAGCGAATCGGACGCGACGCCTGATGTCCGGTGCAGGGATGTGAAACTGGTTTCGACGATGTCCTCACGCCCAATCTCCACAGTCCCGCTCAGTCGCCATCCGCTGTTTCCGGCGCTGGTCGCGCTGTGGTTTGCCGCGTTGCTGGGGCTGGGCAGCCTGGCGGTGCGGGCGGTCGCGCTGGAACGGCTCGTGCTGGCATTGCGGCTCGACCTTGTCGTCGCCGCCGCCGCCCCGCCCCTGGGATTGCCCGCGCGGCTCGTGGTTGCGCTGGCGCTGGCATGCGGCGGCGGGTTGGTCGGCTTCGTCCTTGCACGCCGCGTCGGCGGCCAGTCTTATGCGCGCGGGCTAGAATCGCGGAACCATAGCCGGGGCCGGACGGCCGGCCTAAGCCCGACAGCGATTGATGACGGTGAAGATTTTGCCCGGCTGGATGCCGCGCGGACCGATCAGCCAGGCCGGCGCCGTGCAGTCCGGGCGAACGCTGACTTGCGGCCGCCCGCCGGCACGCCAACGATGGCCGAACTCGCGCCGCGCATCCTCAACTTCAGCGATCTCGACCCACTTCCTCCGCTAGAGGATGACGCGGCACAGGACATCGCGGTACACGCCCCGTCTGCACGCCTCCGTGCCACGTTCGTGCCGCAAGCTTCGGATTTTGCAGACCCCGTTTTTCCAGCCGAGGCTGGGAATGCATCGGTGCCGGAAGTGTCATCGCTCGCTCCGCTGCCACATGCCGCCACGATCCCGGTCGATGCCACCGCCGCCGGGGTGCTGCGCGAGGCATCACTGGCCGCGCTCGGCATGGTGGAACTGGTCGAACGATTCGCGCTGGCCCTTTCCACCCGGCGCACGCCGGCCGCACCGCCTGAAACCGGACAGCGCCCGTTCGACACGCCGCTGTCGCAAGGCGGCGCCGCGCGCTTCCGGCCTGCGCGGTTTGACGATCCAACCGCCTGCGCAGACGTGGCCGAACACCGCCAGGACCGATCCACCGGCCGGTCCGGTTCGCTGCTGGACATGAAGCCGCCGGCTCGCAAGACAGCGGCCGTGGCGGGGATGGGGACAGACCCGGACGAGCCGCACGCCCCTGGCGAAGCGGCGGTTCCGCCAGTGGTCATACTTCCCGCCTGCGGCTCCGCCGGCCACAGCGTGATCCCGGCGATTGCCGTGCCGCCCGGTGCCGGCGCGGCAGCGACCGATCAGGCGCTGCACGAAGCACTGGCGGTGCTCCAGCGGATCAGTGGCACCGCATAACCGGGCAACGCTGAGACAAAAGACATGTTGTGATCCCGCCAGGACAGTGATCGGGCTGCCGATCGGTCCGAATCGCGGCAATTGATGCGTTTCCGGCCTTCCGGGGGCTAGGTTCGCTGTTGCAAAAAGACTATCCTGTCTGCATTGGCGCGGGCTGCGGACTCGCTGCTCTGAGCGGCCGGTTGAGTCGCGCTCTATCGTCGCAAATGCAGCCGGCCCTCCTAGGTGGTCCGGCGAACTGCACAGGATTGGAATATCGATGGGATTTCCTGAACCCCAGGGCCTTTATGATCCGCGTAATGAACACGATGCCTGCGGCATGGGCTTTGTCGCCCACATCAAGGGCGCGAAAAGTCACGCGATCGTCAAGCAGGCGCTGGAAATCCTGAAGAACCTCGATCATCGCGGCGCGGTCGGCGCAGACCCGCTGCTGGGCGACGGGGCCGGCATCCTGATCCAGCTGCCAGACCGGCTGTACCGGACCTGGGCCGCCGGCGCGGGCGTCGTGCTGCCGGCCGAAGGCGACTATGCGGTGGCGATGTGCTTCCTGCCGCAGGACGCGGCCAGCCGCGACCTGATCGTCGAGCAGTTCGAGAAGTTCATCGCCAAGGAAGGCCAGAAGCTGCTCGGTTGGCGCGACGTGCCGGTCACGCTCGACGGCCTGGGCAAGACCGTGATCGAATCGATGCCGGTGATTCGCCAGTGCTTCGTGGCCCGAGGGGATAACTGCGCCGATCAGGACGCGTTCGAGCGGAAGGTCCTGGCGATCCGGAAGCAGACCCAGAACCCGCTGGCGGCGCTGGCCGAAAAGCACGGCCTGCCAGGCGTGTCGCAGCTCTACATGCCCAGCTTTTCCACGCGCACGGTTGTGTACAAGGGACTGTTGCTCGCCACCCAGGTGGGCAGTTTCTACAATGATTTGCGCGATGGCGACTGCGTTTCGGCGCTCGGCCTGGTCCACCAGCGGTTCAGCACCAATACTTTTCCCAGCTGGAAGCTGGCGCACCCGTTCCGGTTCATCGCGCACAACGGCGAGATCAACACCGTGCGCGGCAACGTCAACTGGATGAACGCGCGCCGCCGCTCGATGGAATCGGACCTGCTAGGCCCCGATCTCGACAAGATGTGGCCGCTCATCCCGCACGGTCAATCAGACACCGCCTGTCTCGACAATGCGCTCGAACTGCTGCTGGCCGGCGGTTACAGCCTGGCCCACGCGGTGATGATGCTGATCCCCGAGGCTTGGACAGGCAATCCGCTGATGGATCCCAAGCGCCGGGCATTCTACGAATATCATGCTGCGCTGATGGAACCGTGGGACGGACCGGCCGCGGTGGCATTCACCGACGGCCGCCAGATCGGCGCCACGCTTGACCGCAATGGCCTGCGCCCCGCGCGGTTCTGCGTCACTTCCGACGATCTGGTGGTGATGGCCTCCGAATCGGGCGTGCTGCCGATCAAGGAGGACAATATCGTCCGCAAGTGGCGCCTGCAGCCGGGCAAGATGCTGCTGATCGACTTTGCCGAAGGCCGCATCATCGAGGATGAGGAAATCAAGGCGCAGCTGGCCAATTCCGAGCCTTACCAGGAATGGCTCGAAGCCGCGCAGTACAACCTCAAGGACCTCGAAGTTGTCGAACCCGAACTGGCCCAGCTGCCGATAGAGACCACCTCGCTGCTCGATCGCCAGCAGGCCTTCGGCTACACGCAGGAGGACGTCGGCAAGTTCCTCGAGCCGATGGCGGCCATGGGCGACGATCCGATCGGCTCGATGGGCACCGACACGCCGATCGCGGTGCTGTCCAGCCGGTCGCGGTTGCTGTACGATTACTTCAAGCAGAATTTCGCGCAGGTCACCAACCCGCCGATCGATCCGATCCGCGAGGAACTGGTGATGAGCCTGGTCTCGATGATCGGGCCGCGCCCCAACCTGCTCGGCCGTGACGCCGGCAGCCACAAGCGGCTCGAAATCGACCAGCCGATTCTGACCAACAAAGACATCGCCAAGATTCGCTCGGTCGAAGCCGCGCTCGACGGCGCGTTCCGCACCCAGACGATCGACATCACCTGGGATGCCGACTCCGGAGCGGCAGGGCTTGGCCAGGCGATCAAGGAAATGTGCTGGGCCGCGACCGAGGCGGTATTGGCCGACAAGAACATCCTGATCCTGTCCGACCGTGCGCAGGGCCCCGACCGGATCCCGATGCCGGCGCTGCTCGCCACAGCCGCGGTGCATCACCACCTTGTCCGGCAAGGCCTGCGGATGCAGACCGGGCTGGTCGTCGAAACCGGCGAGGCGCGCGAGGTGCATCACTTCTGCGTGCTGGCGGGTTACGGCGCCGAGGCGATCAACCCGTATGTCGCGTTCGAGACGCTCGAACAGATCCGCGTGCGCAAAGAGTTTCCGCTGACCACGTACGACGTCCAGAAGAACTACATCAAGGCGATCGGCAAGGGCATCCTGAAGGTCATGTCCAAGATGGGCATTTCGACCTACCAGTCCTATTGCGGCGCGCAGATCTTCGATGCGGTCGGCTTGTCGTCCGAATTCATCGAGCAGTACTTCACCGGCACCGCCACCATGATCGAAGGTGTCGGGCTGATCGAAGTGGCCGAGGAAGCCGTCCGCCGCCACGCCGCCGCTTATGGCGACAATCCGATCTACCGCAACATGCTCGACGTTGGGGGGATGTACGGGGTGCGGCTGCGCGGAGAAGAGCACGCGTGGACTGCGCATAACATCGCGGCGCTGCAGCACGCGGTGCGGGGCAACATGCCCGAAAAGTACAAGGAATTCGCCGCGACGATCAATGATCAGGCCGAACGGATGCTGACCATCCGCGGCCTGATGCAACTAAAGCCGGCCGACAAGCCGATAGACATCGCCGAGGTCGAACCGGCGGTGGAGATCGTGAAGCGTTTTGCCACCGGCGCAATGAGCTACGGCTCGATCAGCTGGGAGGCGCACACCACGCTGGCGCTGGCGATGAACCGGATCGGCGCCAGGTCCAATACCGGCGAAGGCGGCGAGGATCCCAAGCGTTTCGTACCCCTGCCCAACGGCGATTCGATGCGCTCGTCGATCAAGCAGGTCGCCTCTGGCCGGTTCGGCGTAACCACCGAATACCTGGTCAACGCGGACGACATCCAGATCAAGATGGCGCAGGGCGCGAAGCCCGGCGAAGGTGGCCAGCTGCCCGGCGACAAGGTCGACAAGACCATCGGCGCGACCCGCCATTCAACCCCGGGCGTCGGCCTGATCTCGCCGCCACCGCACCATGACATCTATTCGATCGAAGATTTGGCCCAGCTGATCCACGATCTCAAAAACGTGAACTCGGCGGCGCGTATCTCGGTCAAGCTGGTGTCCGAAGTGGGCGTGGGCACAGTCGCCGCCGGCGTCTCCAAGGCCCGGGCGGACCACGTGACGATCTCGGGATATGAAGGCGGGACCGGCGCTTCGCCGTTGACCAGCCTCACTCACGCAGGCTCGCCGTGGGAGATCGGCCTGGCCGAAACCCAGCAAACGCTGCTGCTCAACAACCTGCGCAGCCGCATCGCCGTCCAGGCGGACGGCGGCCTGCGCACCGGGCGTGACGTCGCTGTCGCCGCGCTGCTCGGCGCGGACGAGTACGGCTTTGCTACTGCCCCGCTGATCGCAGCGGGCTGCATCATGATGCGCAAGTGTCACCTCAACACCTGTCCGGTCGGCGTCGCGACGCAGGACCCGCTGCTGCGTGCGCGCTTCACCGGCCAGCCCGAACACGTGATCAACTACTTCTTCTTCGTGGCCGAGGAACTGCGCGCGATCATGGCGGAAATGGGCTTCCGCACGATTGCCGAAATGGTGGGCCGGGTGGACCGGCTCGATGCCGTCAAGGCGGTCTCGCACTGGAAGGCACAGGGAATCGATCTGTCGCGCCTGCTGCACCAGGTCACGCCGGTGTCCGGCACCACCCTCAACTGGAGCGGGACGCAGGATCACGGGCTGGAGAACGCGCTGGACAACGATCTTATTGCCGCTTCGGCAGAGGCGCTGGATGCCAAGGCGCCGGTCCGGCTTGAACGGAGCGTAATCAACGTCAACCGGACGGTCGGTGCGATGCTGTCGGGGGAAGTCGCCCGCCGCTATGGCCATGCCGGCCTTCCGGACAATACCATCCACGTCAGCATGCGCGGCGTTGCCGGCCAATCGTTCGGCGCGTTCCTGGCGCACGGGATCACCCTCGACCTGACCGGGGATGCCAATGACTATGTCGGCAAGGGCCTTTCTGGCGGACGCGTGATCGTGCGCCAGCCGGACCACGTCGACCGCGACCCGGGCCAGAACATCATCGTCGGCAACACCGTGCTCTATGGTGCTATCGCGGGCGAGGCGTTCTTCAACGGCGTCGGCGGCGAACGCTTTGCGGTGCGCAATTCGGGCGCCGTCGCGGTGGTCGAAGGCACGGGCGATCATGGCTGCGAATATATGACCGGGGGGGTCGTCTGCGTGCTGGGCAAGACCGGGCGCAACTTTGGCGCCGGCATGTCCGGCGGCATTGCCTATGTCCATGACGAGGACGGTAACTTTGCGCAGCTGTGCAACCTTGCACAAGTCGATCTGCTCCCCATTTCGGCAGCGCGCGACGAGGAGGAAGGCACCGGCCGCCCGCAGCAACGCACCAATGGCGCAACCGATCCGGGGATGGGCGATATGCTGCGCCACGATGCGGAACGGCTGCGGATCCTGCTGGAACGCCACCACCTCCACACCGGCAGCAAGCGCGCCCGCGCCCTGCTCGACGATTTTGACAGTGCGCTGAAGAAATTCGTCAAGGTGATGCCGCGCGATTACGCACGGGCGCTGAAGCAAATCGAGGCCGAGCGGCTTGAAGCCGCCTCGGTGGCCGCGGAATAAGGTACAGGATCGCAACGATGGGCAAGGAAACCGGCTTTCTCGAACTCGACCGTTCGGACCGCACTTATGCGGACCCGCAAGAGCGGCTGAAGCACTACAAGGAATTCGTGATCCCGCACGGCGAGGGCGCGCTCAAGGCGCAAGCCTCGCGCTGCATGAACTGCGGAATTCCTTACTGCCACAACGGCTGTCCGGTGAACAACCTGATCCCCGACTGGAACCACCTCGTCTACGAGGCGGACTGGCAGAATGCGCTCGAGGTGCTGCACTCCACCAACAATTTCCCTGAATTCACAGGGCGCATCTGCCCGGCCCCATGCGAGGCGGCCTGCACGCTCAACATCGTCGAGCAGCCGGTGACGATCAAGTCGATCGAATGCGCGATCATCGATCGCGGGTGGCAGGAAGGCTGGGTCACCCCGCAGGTGCCTTCGCGCCGCACCGGCAAGACGGTCGCAGTGGTCGGCTCGGGCCCTGCCGGCCTTGCCTGCGCCCAGCAACTGGCCCGCGCGGGCCATTCCGTGACCGTGTTCGAGAAGAATGACCGGATCGGCGGGCTGCTGCGGTATGGCATCCCGGACTTCAAGATGGAAAAGCACCTCATCAACCGCCGCGGCGTGCAGATGGAAGCCGAAGGTGTCCAGTTCCGCACATCGGTCGAGGTGGGCGTGAATATCTCTGTCGATTCGCTGAAGGAAAACTTTGACGCGATCGTCCTGTCAGGTGGCGCCGAAGATCCGCGCAAGCTTGACATTCCGGGCGCGGAACTGCCCAGCGTGCGCCCGGCGATGGAATTCCTGACCCAGCAGAACAAGCGCAACGCCGGCGACGATGAAATGCGCGCCGCGCCGCGCGGTTCGCTGACCGCCACCGGCAAGCACGTCATCGTCCTCGGCGGCGGCGACACCGGGTCCGACTGCGTCGGCACGTCCAACCGCCACGGCGCGGCCAGCGTGGTCCAGCTGGAAATCATGCCCAAGCCTCCCGAAAAGGAGGACAAGGCGCTGACCTGGCCGAACTGGCCGCTCAAGCTGCGCACTTCGTCCAGCCACGAAGAGGGCGTAGAGCGCGACTTTGCGGTGCTGACCAAGCGCGTGATCGGTGAAAACGATGTCTCTGGGCTCGAATGCGTCCGGGTCGAATGGATTGGCGGCAAGATGCAGGAAGTGCCGGGCAGCGAATTCACCCTGAAGGCCGACCTGATCCTGCTGGCGATGGGCTTTGTCGGCCCGCTCAAGCAGGGTCTGCTCGACCAAGCGGGCGTCGCGCTCGACGCGCGCGGCAACGTTGCTGCCAACGTGATCAACTACACCACCAGCGATCCGCAGATCTTTGCCTGCGGCGACATGCGCCGCGGCCAGAGCCTGGTGGTCTGGGCTATCCGCGAAGGCCGTCAGGCCGCGCGCGCGGTGGACGAAGCGCTGATGGGCGCCAGCGAACTGCCGCGCTGACGATCCCTCACCAGAGGAGGTGGCTGGTGCAGGTTGACGGAGGGGGCGTAAAGCAACGCGCCCCGATTTCGTGTATTCATGGGCCGGGAGCACGAAGGCGCGCCTCGCCCACTTCTCTCCGCCCATCAGGGATAGCCCCACGATCATGATCCGGCTCTCCGATCTTGCCCTCCCGCTCGACCATGGGCCCGACGCGCTCGAAGCCGCGATCGTCGCCCGGCTCGGGCTACCGCCGGGCGAGTTGCACGGCTGGACAATCGTCCGGCGCGGCAATGACGCGCGCAAAAAAAGCGCAATCCGGCTGATCTACGTGCTCGACGTGGCGGTGGCCGACGAAGCCGGCGTGCTCGCTGCCCATACTGGCGACGCTCATGTACGGCCCGCGCCCGACACCACCTACCGTGCGCCCGTCCAGGCGCCCGTGGGATGGTCCGGGACCCGTCCGGTGGTGATCGGCGCGGGCCCGTGCGGGCTGATGGCCGCGCTGATCCTTGCGCAGATGGGGCTTAAGCCGATCATCGTCGAGCGCGGCAAGGCCGTGCGCGAGCGCACCAAGGACACCTGGGCTTTGTGGCGCCGCAGCGTGCTCGATCCTGAATCGAACGCCCAGTTCGGCGAAGGCGGCGCCGGCACGTTCTCTGACGGCAAGCTCTACAGCCGGATCAAAGACCCTCGCCACCTCTCGCGCAAGGTACTCGCCGAATTCGTCAAGGCCGGCGCGCCCGACGACATCCTGACCGAGGCCCACCCCCACATCGGCACATTCCGCCTTGTGACGATGGTCAGGTCGATCCGCGACACGATCGAGCGGCTGGGCGGCGAATACCGCTTCTCCACCCGCGTCGACGATTTTGCGATCGAGACCTCCCCGGACGGCGGCCGCCGGATCGCCGGTCTCCAACTGTCGACCGGCGAGACGCTGCCAGCGCGGCACGTGATCGTTGCCGTCGGCCACAGTGCGCGCGATACGTTCTACAAACTGCACGAGGCAGGCGTCCACGCAGAAGCCAAGCCGTTCGCGATCGGCGTGCGCATCGAACATCCGCAAAGCTGGATCGACAAGGCCCGCTACGGCCCCGGCGCCGGACATCCGCTGCTCGGCGCGGCAGCTTACGCGCTCAGCCATCGCTGCACCAACGGCCGCACCGTCTATTCGTTTTGCATGTGCCCCGGCGGGCGGGTGGTGGCCGCCACCAGCGAAGAAGGCCGCGTCGTCACCAACGGGATGAGCCAGTATTCCCGTGCCGAATTCAACGCCAATTCCGGGCTGGTGGTCGATATCGATCCGGTCCGCGACTATCCGGGCGGGCCACTCGCCGGCATTGCCTATCAGCGCTACTGGGAAAGCCTGGCTTTTGCTGCCGGGGGGGCTAACTATCACGCGCCGGGGCAGAAAGTGGCCGACCTTCTGGCCGACCGGCCTTCGTCTGGCGGTTTCGGGACGGTCATCCCCAGCTACCAGCCGGGGGTGAAGCTCACCGACCTGTCGCTGTGCCTGCCCGATTTCGTGATGGAATCGCTGCGCGAGGCAATCCCCGTGTTCGGCCGCCAGATTTCCGGCTATGATCATCCCGACGTGATCCTTACCGGAGTCGAGGCGCGCACCTCCAGCCCGGTCCGCTTCACCCGCGGGGCCGATCTGCAAAGCCTCAACACCAGCGGCCTCTACCCGGCCGGCGAAGGCGCGGGCTATGCCGGCGGAATCCTTTCGGCAGCGGTGGACGGGATAAAGGTCGCCGAAGCGCTGGCGCGGGAACTGGTCGCCCCGGCCGCATGAAGGCCGCGCCCTTCCGGCGCGCCGTCTTTTCCTAGCGGTCAAACCGCGATACCATGCTGGCCTGTGCCGGCGGAGGGACCCATGCTGTCATTGCTAAAGGCTGTCATTCCCGGCCTTATCATCACGCTGGTGGTGTCCGCCATCGTCGGATCCACCGGCTCGACCGGGGGCGTCCTGCAGATTGCACACGTGAACATCCAGGGGCACGACGTTTACGGATCTTGGAACCTGTTCTTCGCCGCAACCGGGCTGGCGTGGCTGCTGCTGATAATGATGGACTGACCGCGCTACGAGCCGGCGGTCGGCCTGCTGCTTTCGTCCAGCCGCCAAGCCTGCCATAGCGCGGCGATGACCTGCGCAGACCCAGCGAAATACGACGCGATCATCATCGGGGCAGGCGCGGCCGGATTGTTCTGCGCCGGCCTTGCCGGCCAGCGGGGGCGGCGGGTGCTGTTGCTCGACCACGCGGGGCAGGTCGGGCAGAAAATCCTCATCTCGGGCGGCGGACGGTGCAATTTCACCAATCTGGGCACCGCGCCCGATCGGTACCTCTCGCAAAATCCGCACTTCGCAAAATCCGCGCTGAGCCGCTACACCCCGCGCGATTTCATCGCGCTGGTCGAACGTCGCGGCATCGCATGGCACGAAAAGACCCTCGGCCAGCTGTTTTGCGACGGGTCAGCCCGGCAGATCGTGACCCTGCTGCTTGACGAATGCGCTGCCGGCGGCGTGACACTTGGCCTTGGTCATCCAGCGACGGTCGAACATGGCGACGGTGCCTTCAGGGTTTCCGCGGGACCCATCAGCGCACTCGCTCCCGCGCTCGTCATCGCAACGGGCGGGCCCTCCATTCCAAAGCTTGGAGCCAGCGGCTATGCGTACGATCTCGCGCGGCGGTTTGGGCTGAAGGTCGTCGAACCGCGCCCGGCCCTGGTCCCGCTTACGCTGGCCGGCGATGACGTGCTGTTCCGAGAGCTGTCCGGGGTCAGCGCCAGCGTTATGGCGCGTTGCAACAAGGCCGCATTCCACGAGGCTGCCTTGTTCACCCATCGCGGTCTGTCGGGTCCGGCCATCCTGCAGGTCTCGTCATATTGGAAACGCGGCGATACGGTAGACATCGATTTCCTGCCTGACCGACCGCCCGGCTGGCTGCTTTCGCTCAAGAAGGAACGCCCCAGGACCGGACTGCGCCGCGCGCTGGCCGAAGCGTTGCCCGAACGGCTCGCCGCCGTGCTGGCGGACCGGCTGCTGACGGAACGGCCGGGGCACGCTGCAGAGCTTGGTGCCTGCACCGACAAAGCCTTGTCGTCCGCCGCAGGGCGACTGGCGCGCTGGCCCTTCGTGCCGACCGGATCGGAAGGTTTCGCCAAGGCCGAGGTGACAAGCGGCGGGATCAGCACCGCCGACCTTTCAAGCCAGACGATGGCCGCGCGCAAGGTCCCGGGGCTGTTCGCGATCGGCGAGGCCGTCGACGTGACAGGCTGGCTTGGCGGCTACAACTTCCAGTGGGCCTGGGCCAGCGCCTATGCCGCGGCGCAGGCGGTTTAGCGATTGGTCCTCCGCGTCATACGCGCCAATCGATCGGTGCCTGCCCGTGCGCCACCAGAAAAGCATTGGCCTGGCTGAAATGACGGCAACCCACAAATCCCGTGTGCGCGGACAACGGGCTCGGATGGGGCGCGGTCAGGACTAGATGGCGGCTATGGGCAAGCGCCGGAACCGCCCTTGCCTTCTTGCGCGCGTGACTGCCCCACAGCATGAACACGCATGGTCGATCGCGCTCGGCCACGGCCTCGACGGCGGCGTCCGTAACCAGTTCCCAGCCGCGCCCCCCATGCGATCCGGCCTGCCCCTCCACCACCGTCAGCGTGCTGTTCAGCAGCAGCACCCCTTGCCGCGCCCAGCGCTCAAGATTGCCGTGCCGCGCCCGCGGCAGGCCAAGATCGGCTTCCAGTTCCTTGTAGATGTTCGCCAGGCTCGGCGGCACTTTCACCCCGGGCTGCACCGAAAAGCTCAGACCATGCGCCTGCCCCGCTCCGTGGTACGGGTCCTGTCCCAGGATCACGACCTTTACCGAGTCGAGCGCGGTCAACTCGAACGCTGCCAGCCATTGCGCGCGCGTGGGGAATATCCGCTTGCCCGCAGCCTCTTCGGCCGCCAGGAAGCCGGCAAGATCCTGTCCGCTCGCCGACGTCAGCGCCGGCGCCAGCACGGCGCGCCAGCTCTCGGGAACCGACTGGAGCATCATCTTGCCTTCCGCTGCGCACCGGGGCTTTCCGAACCCGGCCAATGCGCCTAAGCACGACAGCACAATGGCTGTCCATCTCCACGAAGAAGATCTTCCCGCAGGCGTTCTGGCTCCCGGCCCGGTGGCGATCGATACCGAAACCATGGGCTTGGTCACCCCGCGTGACCGTCTCTGCCTGGTGCAGATATCTGACGGCCATGGTGACGAACACCTGGTCCGGTTCGCCCCCGGCACCGCGTACGATGCGCCCAACCTGAAGGCCGTGCTCGCGGATCCGCAGCGGCTCAAACTCTACCATTTCGCGCGCTTCGATCTGGCCGCAGTGGAACATTATCTTGGCGTGACCGGAGCGCCGGTGTTCTGCACCAAGATCGCAAGCAAGCTGGTCCGGACCTACACCGATCGCCATGGCCTGAAAGACCTGGTGCGTGAATTGCTGGGCAAGGAAATCTCCAAGCAGCAGCAATCAAGCGATTGGGGCGCTACGGCGTTAAGCGACGCGCAGCAGGAATATGCGGCGTCCGACGTCCGTTACCTCCACGCGATGCACGCGATTCTCGTGCAGCGGCTGGAACGCGAGGGCCGCGGCGCGATGGCGCAGGCGTGCTTTGATTTCCTGCCGGTCCGCGCGCGCCTTGATCTGGCCGGCTGGGCCGAAAAGGACATCTTCAGCCACGAATGATGGCCAGGGCAAGGATCCATGACCCAGCAGGCTGACCAGATCCGCGACCGCCGGCAGCATCAGGCGATGCCGGGCGGATCGCATGACCGGTTAATCCGGTTCCTGGCCACGGCCCTGCCCGCGGGGGTTGGCGCCGTCGCTGCCGTCATGATCGTGGCGCCGCTGTTCCCGCGCGGAGAGATCAGCTTCCTGCTCGACCGCAACAAGGTGGCCGTCACGAACGAACGCCTGCGGATGGACCGGGCGATGTACCGCGGGGAAGACGCGCAGGGGCGGCCGTTCTCGGTCACCGCCGGCAGCGCGGTACAACACGCCGCCGCGCTCCCGGTGGTGGACCTGGACGATCTTGCTGCGCGCATCATGCTGAGCGATGGCCCGGCCGAATTGCGTGCGGGTGAAGGCGCGTACAACTTCGACGAAAACGCGGTGCGGGTTCAGGGCCCGGTCGATTTCCGCACGGCCGACGGCTATCGGCTGACTACCCGCGACGTGAATATCGATCTCAAGCGCCAGCAGGTGCGGGGCGCCGGCGGTGTGGCCGGAACCGTCCCGAGCGGGACCTTCCGCGCCGACCGGATTTATGCCGATCTGGAACAACGCACCGTCGCGCTTGACGGGAATGCCCGCCTGCGCATGCAGGGCGCCCCGCAGTAGCTGTCAGCGCACGGTAGTAAGCGTGCGAAGATACGCCGCATAATCGCTCTTGCCATGCTTGGAGATCGCCCGGTCCAGCCCGGCATCGTCGATGAATCCCAGCCGCCAGGCGATTTCTTCGGGGCAGGCGATCTTCATGCCCTGCCGCCGCTCAAGCGTGGCGACGAATTCCGCGGCTTCCAGCAGGCTGTCCGGCGTGCCGGTGTCCAGCCAAGCATAGCCCCGGCCCATCAATTCGACATTCAGCGCGCCGCGGTCGAGATAGGCGCGGTTGATATCGGTTATTTCCAGTTCGCCTCGCGCCGAGGGCTGGAGATCGGCGGCAATGTCCACCACCGCCGCATCGTAGAAATACAGGCCGGTCACTGCCCAGTTGGAGCGCGGCGCCGCGGGTTTCTCCTCGATCGAGACCGCGCGCATCCCGGCGTCGAACTCGACCACGCCATAACGCTGCGGATCGGCGACGTGGTACGCGAAGACCGATGCCCCGCCGCTGCGCGCACGCGCCCGGGCAAGGATTTCCGGCAGCCCGTGCCCGAAAAAGATGTTGTCCCCCAGCACCAGGCATGACGGCTGGCCGGCCACGAACTGCGCCCCGATGGTATAGGCCTGCGCCAGCCCTTTCGGCTCGGGCTGCACCGCATAGGTCAGCTCCATGCCCCACTGCGCACCGTCTCCCAGCAGGTTGCGGAACAGCGGCTCGTCGAACGGCGTGGTGATGATCAGCACTTCACGAATGCCCGCCAGCATCAGCGTGGAGAGCGGATAATAGATCATTGGCTTGTCATAGACCGGCATCAGTTGCTTCGATGCCGCCATCGTCATCGGAAACAGGCGCGAACCGCTGCCCCCCGCCAGAATTATGCCCTTCATTGCGGTGTCCTTGTGTTTCTCGGTCAGGCGACCAGCCGGTCAATGACCGGAAGCAGCGAACCATGCCACTGCGGCATTCGCACGCCATGCGCCCGGCCCAGCTTGCTGCAATCCAGCCGCGAGTTCGCCGGGCGGTGTGCCGGCGTCGGATATTCGGCGGTGGTGATCGGCCGCACCCGCGCGCAGGGTCCCCCGCGCTCGGCCGAGGCCGCGAAAATGGCCTGCGCGAAACCGGCCCAGTCGGTGTCGCCAGTGCCGGCCATATGAAACACCCCGCGCAGCGCCGGATCACGGCTGGCGATGAGGTTTGCCGCGATTGCCAGCACGGCATCCGCGATATCGAGGGCGGAGGTCGGGTTGCCGCGCTGGTCGGCCACCACCCCCAGTTCGTCACGCGTTTCGGCCAAGCGCAGCATCGTTTTTACGAAATTGGCGCCGAACGGGCTGTAGACCCAGGCCGTGCGTAGGATCGCGACATCTGGCTGGGCGGCCAGAACGGCAACCTCCCCCGCCAGTTTGGACGCGCCATAGGCCCCGCGCGGACCGGTCTGGTCGTTTTCCGCATACGGCGCCGGCTTGTCGCCATCGAACACATAGTCGGTCGATAGATGGATCAGCGGCACGCCAAGCGCCGCCGCGGCCGCTGCCACGCTCCCGGCGCCGGCCGCATTTACGGCATGCGCCAGTTCAGGCTCGCTTTCGGCCTTGTCGACCGCGGTGTACGCGGCCGCGGAAACGATCACGTCGGGCTGCACCGCGCCCAGCGCCCGCAGCGCCAGCGCGCCGGTTGCCGCGCCAAGATCCAGTTCGGGCCGGCCGACCGCGGTAACGTCGTGGCCCGCGTCCAGTCCACGCTCCAGCAGGCTTGCAACCACCTGCCCGGTCCGACCGGTCACCGCGATTTTCATAGCGCCTGCGCCGTGGCGGATTCCGACAATCCCAGCCGCTCGCCGCGATAACGGTCTTGCAGCGGTCCCCACCACCATTCGTTGTCGAGGTACCACTCGACGGTTTTGGCGATGCCGCTGTCGAAGTTTTCGCGGGCGCGCCAGTCAAGCTCGGTCTCAAGCCGCGTAGCGTCGATGGCATAACGGGCGTCGTGCCCCGGACGGTCGGCCACGTACGCAATCAGCTGCTCGCGCGGGGCAGCTGCGGGCAACAGCTGATCGAGCACCGCGCAGATCCGCCGCACGACGTCGATGTTCCGGCGTTCGTTGCGCCCCCCGACGTTATAGGTTTCGCCCACCCGTCCGCGCGACGCGATCAGGTTGAGCGCGCCGGCGTGATCGTCGACATAAAGCCAGTCTCGCACGTTCTCGCCCTTGCCGTACACGGGCAGCGGTTTCCCGGCGAGCGCGTTGAGGATGGTCAGCGGGATCAGCTTTTCCGGAAAATGGAACGGGCCGTAATTGTTCGAGCAGTTGGAAACGACCACCGGCAGCCCATAAGTGCGGTGCCACGCCTTGGCGAGATGGTCTGACGAGGCTTTTGACGCCGAATAGGGAGATGACGGGTCGTATGGGGTCGTTTCGGTGAACAACCCGTCGTCACCCAGCGAACCATAGACTTCGTCGGTCGAGACATGGAGAAAACGGAACTGTGCTTTTTGCGCAGCCTCAAGGCCGCTCCAGTATGCTCGCGCGGTCTCGAGCAGGGTGAAAGTGCCAATCACGTTGGTCTGGACGAAATCGGCGGCCCCGGTGATCGAACGGTCGACATGGCTTTCAGCCGCAAGGTGCATGATCCGGTCGGGCTTGAATCCCGATACGGCCTGCTCCATCGCCCCGCGGTCGCAGATGTTGGCGTGAAGAAAGGCATAATTGCTGCGCCCCTCGACCGCCCGCAAGGATGCCAGATTTCCCGCATACGTCAGCGCATCGATGTTCAGCACCTCATGACCAAGGTCCAGCACCAGATGACGGACCAGCGCAGAGCCGATGAATCCCGCTCCGCCGGTTACGATAATGCGCATTGCCCGCTCCTCGCTCAAACCGGCATCGTGAAATAGGCCGGTAGCGCGGCCAGTCCCGGCTGCATCCGGTCCTTGGCGGACAGCGTATCGGAATCGGCGGCTGCGGGCCATTGCACGCCAATCGCCGGATCGTCCCAGGCAACGCCGTGGTCATGCTCCGCCGAATAATAAGCGGTGACCTTGTAATTCACTACGGCCTCGGGCGCGAGCGTGCAGAACCCGTGGCCAAATCCGGGCGGTATCCACAGCTGGTTGCCCCGCTGCGCCGTTAGCGTTGCCGCGACCCAGCGCCCATAGCTTGCCGAATCCCGGCGCAAGTCCACCGCAACGTCAAAAATCGCTCCGGCGGTGCAGCGGACGAGCTTACCCTGAACGAAGGGTGCAGACTGAAAGTGCACACCCCGCACCGTACCCATCCGCGCGCTGAGCGATTCATTCTCCTGCACGAAAGTCGCCGGTCCGATTTGGTCGAGGAACGCGCCTTGGCGGAAGATTTCGGCAAAATAACCCCGTTCGTCCCCGATCCGGCGCGGTACTATTTCAACCGGCCCGGGTAAGTCGAAATGATGGAATTCCATGCGTTATCCCGTACCGACGAGCGAATGAGCCCGCGTATCGCGTTCCTGCCGGGGCGTTGGCGGCCCGACATCGTATCGAATGCGAAGAATTGGCCGACCTTGTGAGCAATTGCAACATCCTCTCGAAGGCGCGAAGGCAGACCGTCCCGTTCTCGCTCACCAGCTTATTCGATGCCGGCACCGACAAGTGCTTGGCAAACGGGACGGTTCGCGAGATGAAGCGCGATCGCACGGCGCCGCTGGAACCGGTCCTGCGGTCCGATTCCGGCAGCTGATGGAAGTGCGCCCAAGCGTGGCCCCGACAATCCCCTTGCAACCCCGATTGCAACCTGCGCGGCCAGTGCCGACAAAGTTGCGCGAAGCTGCCGCATGACCATAGCCCGCCACACTGCCTATAACCTTGTAGCTTCGCTCGCGCCCGTTATCGTGTCTTTGGCAACGATCCCGGCCCAGATCCATTATCTTGGCGAGGCGCGGTTCGGTATCTTAGCGATCTTCGCGTTGCTGCTCGGCTACTTCGGCATCTTCGATCTTGGCGTCAGCCGCGCGATCGCACAGCGGATCGCTGCGGTTGCGGGTGCGGATCTGGACGAACGGCGCACGATTTTCGGCAGCGGGCTTGCGATCAATATCGCGATGGGCAGCGTCGGCGGGCTGGTCCTCCTGCCGTTGGCGTTGTGGTTTTTCGGGACGCAGATGAAAGCTCCGCCGGATCTGCACGGCGAAATGCTGGTCGCAGCCGGGTGGCTGGCCGTCGCGGCGCCGGTCGGGCTGTTGACACAGGTGCTGCGCGGCGCGTTGCAGGCTGGGGAACGGTTTGGCCCGCTCAATCTGATCGGCGCGATCGGCAACGTCTCCTCGCAGCTGCTGCCACTGGCGGCTGCCATCTGGTGGACCCCTTCGCTCACGCTGGTGCTGCCAGTCCTGTTCCTCACCCGTATGGTCACGCTGCTGGCATTCGGCCGGGTTGTGCTGCGCGATGTGCTTGGCGGACGCCGCCCGCGGGTCGATCGCACTTGTGCCAGGGATTTGCTGTCATTTGGCGGATGGGTTGCGCTGAGCGGCTTTGTGGCGCCGCTGATGTCGGCCTTCGACCGTGTGCTGATCGGTTCGATGATCGGCGCGAGGGCGATCAGCCATTATACGGTGCCGTACCAACTGGGCGAACGGGCCATGGTGCTGCCGATCGCGCTGACCGACGCGATATTCCCGCGCATTGCCGCACGCGATGAACGCGGCGCCCGCGACATGGCGCGCCGGGCGCTGGCGGTGATTTCGGCCGTCATGACGCCGGTGATGGTCACCGCCATCGTCTGCCTGAAGATCTTCCTGTCACTCTGGATAAATCCGGCATTCGCTCAGGAAGCAGCCAATGTGGGGGCAATCCTGTTCGCGGGCTTCTGCTTCAATGCATCGGGGATCGCGCTGTACGTTTCCCTCCAGGCAGGCGGCAAGCCGCGCATGGTTGCCATAGCCCATCTGATCGAGGTCCTGCCCTTTTTCGCGATGCTGTGGCTGGGCCTGCACTTTTGGGGACTTGCCGGCGCTGCGGCCGCTTCGGCGCTGCGGGTCACGCTCGACATGCTGCTCCTTGCGCATTTTGCCGGGCTCGGGAAATTCGCCTTCCGGCTTTCGCTCATCCCCGGGCTGATGCTGGCTGCGGCGCTCGTCGTCGGTCCGTCGGTAGAGCTTGGTTCGCTTGGCGGGTTGGCCGCCGGCGCGGCGGTGATCGCGCTTTCGTGCGGGTTCGCGCTGCTGCGCCTCCACTCCCAAGGCTTTTCGCTTCCGGCATTCATCGCCGCCAAACTGCGCGCGCGCGCGGCTGCGTGATGGACATCGGGGCACCGCGCGGAAAAAGCGTGTTCACGCAGCCCCGACTATCGCCTAAGCATGCTGGCATGACTGACCGTGCGACCCGTTCCGCTGCTCTCCGATCACTGGCTGCGCGCTCCGCCTGTGCCGGATTGCTCGCCGGCACGCTGGCTGCCGCCATCGGCGGAGGGATGATCGCAAGCGCGCAGTCGATCGCGGGGTTCAACAGCGATGCGCCGGTGAACTATGCGGCGAACAGGATAGAACTGCAGGACAAGCAAAAGCGGGTGGTGCTTTCCGGCAACGTCGATATCCGCCAGGGCGATCTGACGATGCGCGCGGGCCGCACCACGGTGGCATACACCGATCAGGGCAGCGTCAAGATCCAGCGCATCGATGCGAGCGGCGGGGTTACCGTCGCACGCGGCGGCGAGACGGCGCGCGGCGACGTGGCCATTTACGACTTCAACCGCCGCATCATCACCATGGTCGGCGATGTTGCGCTTAACCGCGGGGCCGATACGCTCAGTGGCGGGCGGCTGGTGATCGACCTTGCCAGCGGCCTATCCAGTGTCGACGGGCGCGGTTCAGGCGGATCGGCAGCCGCGGGCGGCACCGGCACATCCGGCGGAGGCCGCGTCAGCGGCAGCTTCACCGTCCCCAGACGCGCTGATTGACCGACATCAGGCGGCCGATGCACACAATTGTGGATGCCGCTGGATTGGTATTGCCAAACAAGAAAAACTAGGTAGAAGCTCGTACCCGCAAGACGGGTGCAATCAAAACATGACTGATCGATCTGCCGGCGCCAAAGTTGCGCTGCTGACCGGGGCTACCGGCCAGGACGGCGCTTATCTTTCGCGGCTGCTGATCGAGAAGGGCTATGAGGTCCACGGCGTGAAGCGCCGGTCGTCCTCTTTCAACACCGGCCGGATAGAGGATATCTATCAGGACCCGCATGTAGAACACCAGCGCTACCACCTGCATTATGGGGACCTGACAGACTCCACCAACCTGATCCGCATCATGCAGGAGGTGCAGCCCGACGAGGTGTACAACCTTGCTGCGCAAAGCCACGTGGCCGTCAGCTTCGAAACGCCCGAATACACAGCCAACGCCGATGCCGTGGGCACGCTGCGATTGCTCGAGGCGATCCGCATCCTGAAGCTGGAGCAGAAGACGCGGTTCTACCAGGCATCGACCAGCGAGCTGTACGGCATGGTGCAGCAGGTTCCGCAGCGCGAAACCACTCCGTTCTACCCCCGCTCCCCGTACGGCGTGGCAAAGCTGTACGCGTACTGGATCACGGTCAAGTATCGCGAAGCCTACGGCATGCACGCGTCCAACGGCATCTTGTTCAACCACGAAAGCCCGATGCGCGGCGAAACGTTCGTCACGCGCAAGATTACGCGCGCAGCCGCGGCGATCGCCCTGGGGCGCCAGCAGACGCTTTATCTCGGAAACCTCGACGCGAAGCGCGACTGGGGCCACGCCCGCGAATATGTCGAGGGCATGTGGCTGATGCTTCAGCAGGACGAGCCGGACGATTACGTGCTCGCCACCGGAGAGACGACTGAGGTCCGCCAATTCGTGCGGTGGGCATTCGAGGATGTGGGGATCGAGCTTGAGTTCAACGGCTCGGGCCTGGAGGAGACCGGCGTTTGCGCCCGGACCGGACGCGTCCTGATCGAGATCGACCCGCGCTATTTCCGGCCCACCGAGGTTGAACTGTTGGTGGGGGATCCTTCCAAGGCACGCCAAAAGCTGGGCTGGCGCCACCAGATCCGCGTACGCGAACTCGCGCGGGAGATGGTGATGGCGGATCTTGAGCTGATCCGCAACGATCCGCTGTCCAAGTTCAGCTGACGTTGCGACGCTCGCCGATCATGGGGTTCAACAGCGCCAACACCTTGTTGGCGACCGGCTTTGTCGTAGACGAACCGCACGAAGGGACGACCTTCCCCTCGGCGGGTGGGAACTCCGCTGATCCCCGGGTCCAGGCGGTATATTGGCGCTGCCTCGTCGCGCTGTTCGCGAGCGCGCGTTACACCAATCCCCACCAACGGCTTGCGCTGTTCAGCAACATCGCGCCCCCTGTGGTTGACGGCGTGGCGATCGCCGACGTACTTGCCCACTACCGGGTGGAACTGCACCGGGTTCCCCTCACCTCGCGGCTCGCGCCCAGCGCAACCCAGAGCTGGGGCAACGTCCTTTATTTCAACGATATATTGAATTCGCTGAAGAACAGCGAAGATCCGGATCTGCGTATCGCGGTTGTGGATTCCGATGTCTTGGTGACCCGCTCGCTCGCGCCGCTGTTCGCGCTGCTGGATGACCATGATTTTGGCGGATACATCGTCCGCCAGACCGATCCGACCGACTGCGTGAATGGCCTGTCGATGCGCCGGATGGACGAGATATCGCGCACGCTGGGCGCGAAGGGGGGCGAACTAGCGCTGCACTTCGGCGGCGAATTGTTCCTCACCAGCGTCGAGGCCTGGGCCCGGCATTGCACGCTGTTCGCTGCGATGGTGCACAGCGCGCTGGCCGGTGCCGGCATTGCCGACGGAGTTACCACCGAGGAGCACGTTTTTTCGATCGTGTTTGCCGTGCTGCGCGGCCGCGTGGCAAGCGCGAACCACCTGATCAAGCGCATCTGGACCAGCCCGCGCTACAGTTCGGTCGCGCCGGGTGATGAGCGCCTGCTGCTGTGGCACCTGCCCGCGGAAAAACGGTATGGGCTGCGTGACCTGTTCAATTATCTGCGCCGCGCGGACTTTCCGGAAATAATGGATTCATCCGCCTTCCGCGAAATCGCAATGCGCCGCTGCGGCGTGCCGTTTAAGCGCTGGCGCAAGGTCGTGCACGACGGGCTGCGTCAGATCGGCGCGAAGGCGGGACTGTACAAGTGACGGGTCTGGTCGATTTCCGGCTGGCAGGCCGCCGTGTGTTCGTCGCCGGTCATCGCGGTATGGTCGGCAGCGCAATCGTGCGCCGTCTGGCCAACGAAAAATGCCAGATCCTGACGGCCGCCCGCGCCGAGCTTGACCTGATAGACCAGCACGCGGTGAAGACGTGGATGGAGCGCGAACGGCCCGAGGTGGTCATTGTCGCGGCAGCCAAAGTTGGCGGGATCCTGGCCAATGACACCTACCCGGCCGACTTTCTGTACGACAACCTGATGATCGAGGCGAACCTGATCGAGGCCGCCTTCCGGGCGAACGTGGCCAAGCTGCTGTTCCTTGGTTCGTCATGCATCTACCCGAAGTTCGCCGACCAGCCGATCCGCGAGGACGCGCTGCTGACCGGGCCGCTGGAACCAACCAACGAATGGTATGCGATCGCCAAGATTGCCGGGATCAAATTGTGCCAGGCGTACCGCCGCCAGCACGGGTCCGATTTCATCGCCGCGATGCCCACCAACCTCTACGGCCCGGGCGACAATTTCGATCTTGATACAAGCCATGTCCTTCCGGCGCTGATCCGCAAGGTGCACGAAGCCAAACTGGCGGGCGCACCAAGCTTTGAAATCTGGGGTAGCGGCGCACCGCGGCGGGAATTCATGCACGTCGACGATCTGGCCGACGCAAGCGTCTTTCTCCTGCGTCACTATTCAGATGCGCAGCCGATCAATGTCGGGTTCGGCGCTGACCTAACCATTCGGGAAGTGGCCGATCTGGTCGCCAAGGTGCTTGGCTTCACCGGCACCCTCACCTGCGACACTTCGAAGCCCGATGGCACTGCCCGCAAACTGATGGACGGCAGCCGGCTGGCCGCGCTCGGATGGTCGGCGAAGATCACGCTGGAACAAGGCATCGCCGACGCCTACCGGCATTTCCTGGGATCGCTGCAATGACCGCCATGCCTGCCCTCGGGTTCGAACATGGGGAAGCGCACGCCGCCCCCGCGACCCGCGTGACCATCGTGGGGTTGAACTACAGCCCCGAGGAGATCGGCATCGGGGCCTTCACCGGCGGGATGGCCAAGGGTCTGGCGCGTCAAGGTTTGTCGGTCCACGCCATCGTCGGTAAGCCGTACTACCCGCAGTGGCAGACTTGGGACGGGCACCGCGGCACCGGATGGCGCAGCAACATGGAAGACGGCGTGCGGGTCACTCGCTGCCCGCACTACGTGCCTTCGCGGCCAAGCGGCATCAGACGCATCTTGCATCTCGCCAGCTTCAGCCTTGCCGCGATCGTCCCGGCAGTGGGGGCGGCGTTCGGACGCGACCGGCCTGATGTTGTGGTCTGCGTTGCGCCGGCGATGCTCAGCGTTCCAGTCGCCTGGCTGCTTGCGCGGCTCGCGGGCGCAAAGCTGTGGATCCATGTCCAGGACTTCGAAGTGGAGGCGGCATTCGCCACCGGCCTGGTTGAAAGCGGCGGGCTTGCCGCCAGACTGGCCCGTCGGCTTGAAAACCGGCTGCTCAGCCTGGCTGACCGGGTTTCCGCCATCAGCCCGCAGATGTGCGCCAGGCTGCCGGAAAAGGGCGTGCCGGCCGCGCGCATCGCAGAGGTCCGCAACTGGGCCAATGCCCCCGAACCGGACCCCTCGCACGGCCTGTCCTATCGCACCCAGTGGGGGCTGGGCGAACGCAAGGTTGCGCTTTATTCGGGCAATATCGCCAACAAGCAGGGCATCGAGATCGTGGTGGAAGCGGCCCGCCTGCTCGCTCACCGCCAGGATCTCCACTTTGTGATCTGTGGCGAAGGACCAAACCGCAAGGCCCTGCGCGCCCGCGCTGCCGGGCTCGACAACATCTCGTTTCATGATCTCCAGCCAGCCGCAAAAGTCGGAGAGCTGCTGAGCCTGGCGAGCGTGCACCTGCTGCCGCAAATCGCGGGCGCGGCCGATCTGGTGCTCCCCTCCAAACTGGCCAACATGCTGTTTTCCGGTCGCCCGGTAGTTGCCACCGCCACGCCCGGAACCGGACTTCACGCCGAAGTCGAGGGTTGCGGGATTTCCACCCCGCCGGGAAACTGTGCTGCCTTTGCCGAAGCGATTGTCGGCCTGCTTGACGATCCCGATGCTGCCGCGCGGATGGGCACCGCCGCCCGCCAGCGCGCGGTCGAACACTGGTCGCAGGACGCGGTGGTCTACCGTCTGGCTGGTATGGTTCGCGGGCTGACTTGATGCTGGTGCAGCGCACGGTCTCGATTGCGCTTGCCACGCGAAACGGGGCGCGGTTCCTCGCCGGACAGCTAGACAGCTTTCTTGCCCAGACCCGCCCCCCCGACGAACTGGTTGTCGGAGATGACGGATCGGACGACGCAACGGTGCCCATGATCAGGCAGTTCGCGGCGCGCGCCGGATTCACCGTGCGGATTACGGTGAACCGCCCCCCGCTCGGCCCTGCCGCCAATTTTGCCGCAGCCATCGCGCGCTGCAGCGGCGATGTGGTCTTTCTGAGCGATCAGGATGATATCTGGCACCCGAATAAATTGGCGCGAATGCTGGCGTGGTTCGATGCTAACCCGCGCCGGATGGTGGCGCTCCACGATGCGGCATTGGTCGATGGTGACGGTCACCCCCTGGGACGGACCATGGGGCAGCAACTCATAGCGGCCGGAGTGTCGCCAGACACGGGATTGGTCGCGGGCTGCTGCATGGCGATCGACGGACGCCTGGCGCGCCTGTTTTCTCCCGCCCCTGTCACGCGAACGCACGACGCCTGGCTGACATCGATCGCGGACCTGCTGGATGTCAGAGGTTATCTGCCCGAGCCCCTGATCGACTACCGCCGCCACGGCGCAAACGTGTCGCAGTCCTACATGTCCGACGCCCGGCCGGCCTCGCCCCTGCGCCGGCTGCGCGAGCGGGCCGCCAGGGCAGCGGGAGAGCCGGCGGCCGCTTCGCTCGAACGGGCCATCGCGGACCGGGCCTCGGCCATTCGCGCGCTCGAAACGCACCGCGGGGTGTTTGACGGCGTCGTGCCCGACGGCCGCGTTGATGCTGCCCTGCGGACGCTCCACGCCGCCCAGGCGCGCGACGGCACCCGCCTCGGCGTGCACCGCACGCGCCGGCTGGCGCGCCCGCTGCGCGTGTTTCAGGCGCTGGCCGGGGACACCTATTGCGGCAAGGGCGGCTGGCTCAGCCTGGCCCGGGACGTCTTCGATGCCGCGCGCCGCGGATAAACTGCGGCCCGACGGGCTGCCCCGATCAATCTTGATGTACGTTCCGTCGGTCCACGGCGGGATCTCGCACCACAGTCATTATCAGGCAGAAGAACTTTCCCGACGCGGCGTCGATGTGACGATGCTGTGCAGCACGGCTTTCCCGTGGCGCCAGGACCAGGTGCCTTATCGCCAGCTTCGCCGGTTTCCGGACATCGCGCGGGGCGGTCTCAGGGCCCGCATCGGCCGGTTCCTGGCCGTGATCGGCAACCATTACCGCCTCGCCTGGCACGTGATCCGGCAGCGCGCGCCGGTTGTCCTGCTCGAGGCCAACACCGAGTATTTCGCGCTCTTGTGGGCTTGGCCGCATCTCCTGCTGCGTCTGCTCGGGGTAACGTACATTGCGAATTTCCACGATCCGTTGCGCAAAGTGCGTTATGGCAGCGCCCGGCTCCACCAGTTCGAGTTGCAGGCGCTGTACCGCATCTTGCAGGGCGGACTGATCCACGGCGATCCGCCCGGCGCCGCCCGTCTGCCGGACTGGATCCGGCTGGAAATCGTGCCGCATGGTCCATTCCCCCACTTCGCGGCGGCACCCCCGCCGTTCGACCTGCGGCAACGGCTGGGTATTCCCGCAGACCGGTTCGTCCTGCTCGCGTTCGGGCTGATCGTCGATTACAAGAACCTCGACCTCCTGATCGAGGCCGTGGCCCGTGTCCCGCAAATCGATCTCGTGATCGCCGGCAAGGCGATGACCTCGGCGGCGAGGCCCGCACAGCACTACCGCGAACTGGCTGAAAGCCGCGGCATCGCGGGCCGCGTCCATATCGTGGAGCAGTTCGTGCCGGAAATGGAGGTAGCCGCCTATTTTGCCGCTGCGGACGCGGTTGCACTGACCTATCGCGGCGACTTCGTCTCGCAAAGCGGGGTACTGCAACTCGCCGCGTCATGGAAAAAACCCGTCCTCGCGTCCAGCGGAGAGGGTCCCTTGCGCCAAACCGTGACGAAGTACCGACTTGGCGAATTCGTGGCGCCGGACAATGTCGACGCAATCATCGCAGGCCTTGATCGGTTGATGACACAGACGCCGGCAGCGCCAGACAATTTTGACCGCTATAACGCGGCCGCATCGTGGACCGCCAATATCGATGGGTTGTGCCGGCTGCTCACAGCGCTGCAAACCTCATCCACCGGCGTTGCAGCGCACTTGTAGACGCGCGTGTTCGGCGACAGCGCGCCGAAAGTCGCTCCACTGCCAGCGCCGGGTTTCCCCGGCAATTGCGTCCGGATCGAGCAGGCCGGCACGCTTGCGCTCCGCCAGATAAAGCATGCGCTCCGCCAGCGCGGCAATGTCCCCGACGGGCACCAGCGAGCTTGCGAAATCCGCGTACGGAAGATCCGGCAATCCGGTGTTTGGCGTGCCGATAACGTGGCATCCCGCCGCCAGCGCCTCGAGGTAGGCCAGCCCGAAACCCTCGACAATGGAAGGCATCACGAACACGTCGGCAGCGGCGTAGAGCGCATCAAGGTCAGATCGCCGCTGCCGGCCAAGCAACGTAATCCCGGGCTGCCGCGCCATCTCGGCGATACCGGGATCAATGCGGTAGCACACCAGCGTGAGTTCCGCGCCGGCCGCTGCCAGTGCCGGCCACGCCAGCAGCAGGTGGTGCAGACCCTTGCGCTGAATGCCCTGGCCGACAAACAGGAACCGGCAAGCGCCCGCGGGGAGGCGTCGTACCGCTGTTTCGGTCGGGGTGCAGCCGTAGGGAATGACCGTGATCAGGGCCGGGTCGCACCCGGCGTACTCCAACGATCGCCGCGTCATCGTGCTGGCGCAGACCACCGCGTCGGCCGATCGCCAGGCTTCGACCACCCGCTCCCGTCCCAAGTCCCTGGTTTCCTGTGCGAACGAGGCGGCGACTTGCGGATAATTCTCCGCGTCACGGCGCAGCGCGTCGTATGTCATCGCCGTGTGGGGATGGAATTCGAAGTCAATCAGCAGCGTCGCCGCGCTGCGTGCACTGCGCGGCGGCACGTAGTTGCCGTAGCAATAGAGGTGCGCGCCGCGGCGACTGGCAAGGCGGGCGCCGCGCATCGCCAGCATGTGATCGGTCCTGGGGAAGACGTGCCGCATCGGCAGCTTGAGTTGCTGGGCCGCGGCCTGGATCAGGAACGGAAGCAACGAAGATGTCACCCGTGCCCGGGGCAACCCATCATGATGCAAGCGCCGCAGCGCTGCCGGCATCCACGGCGCAGGGCTGTCGGACCGGTAAAAGTCGGTGACCAGTGTTTCCAGGAGCCCGGCCTCATGCAGGGCGAGCGCGACCTGATAATCGTCGCGGTTGCGGTTGAACACGCAGACCCATCGGGAAGTATCCTGTCCGCGCACCCCGAGTTCCCTGACAAATCGAGCATCATCCCTACTCATGGGGGGACAGCATTCAAGCACGCACGCGCTATTTCCTACATATAACCTTTATGGTTATAATCAGGCCTCACTCTGCGCCGAAAAGGAAATGTATGCCGACTTCTCCGTTAAAAACTCCTGCCGGCTATGTCCCGCAAATGGCTGTGGCTTTCGCCAACGTTAATGGCGACGCCGACCTTGTCAGTTCAGCCAATCCGCTTCCTATCCAGGAACAGCCTTTCTCAGCCGCTCCAGCGCTTACCGGAACCGCGGCCAGTTCTGGTCAATCAGCGCCGTTTCAGCCGCGCTCCGGTCGTGCCGTGGTCCTTACCCTTAGCGGAACTTGGGCGGGGACGGTGAAACTTCTGCGTTCCGTCGACGGCGGCACGACCAAGCTGCCGGTCACTGCCGGCGGGCAACCTTACGCGTCGTACACCGCCAATGTGTGCGAGCCCGTGTGGGAGGAAAGCGAGGCGGCAGCGCTGCTGTATCTCGACTTTACGCTCACATCGGGCTCGGTCAGCTATCGGATGGGACAGTAATTACATGGCGATGGACCTGATTGCGCGCGCGATCGCGACGACCGCCAAGAGTGATGCTTCACAAGCCCTGGCGCGAACCGTCTCGCTTGATCTTTTCACCAACCTTCCCGTTCGGGCTATAAACCCGGCAATCACGACCGTGCAGTCAAGCGGGCACAGTACCGCCGGGATCGGGGCGGCCACGTATGTCGCCGATGCGCTGGCGACTGCCGCCTTGGCCGCGGCGCATCCGCGGCTTTGCAAACAGTCGGCCGACGGCCGATATTTCCGCTTCGCCCATGACGCCATCGCGGTCGAGCAGGCGGGTGCCACCGGTATGCCCGGGGTCAACGACCAGCCCGCAGTCGACGCCGCGATCCGATATGCCAATGCGGTCGGCATTCGCATGGTGCGGTTCACCCGGCCAGCCTATGAGCTGTGGTGCCCGGCCAGAACCCAGACCGGCTATGGGTTCGGCAGCGACGGTTATCCGATCTATGTCTCCGACAGCATCGCATTGATCGGTGTTCCGGGAGGCACGACGCTGACCCTCAAGAACTCGCTGGGCGGCGCGAAAAGCACGATCACGCAGACAACCGCGTGGGGTCAGTGGCTTGGCGGCGGTATCCTGCTCGCCCCCAATCCGGCTACAACAAACTTCATGGACTATTTCCATGCCGAGAACCTGATCCTTGACGGCGGATTTGCCGGATCGGTGGCGACCAACGCGGCGAGCAACATTTCGGACAAGGGCATTGCCTGCTTCCGCGGCATCGGCCGCTGGACGATGGACAACTGTACCTTCAAGAACTTCGCCGGCGAAATCCTCTATGGCGGCTCGGGCGAAGTCGAGTTCATGGCAACCCGCAACCTCACGCTCGATAATTCGCCGCAGGCAGCGTACAACGTCTCGGGCGTCAAGAAGTCGGTGCACGTCAACCTGCAGGCGGGCAACTCGTACCAGCCCGCCGAGAGCGTCGGGATGAACGGCGCAACGTTCATCGGCGGGCGGTTCTATGACGGGTATTCCTCGGCGTTCATCGGCGGGCCGGACCCGACCTATCAAGCAGGCTATCGCTATGACTTCCCGGTCCGCGAAGCCACCGACAGCCCACCGTGGGTGACCTTCATCGGTACGCAGTTCGAGAATATCACGACCGTGAGCTTCGGCTGCTGGCATCGCGGCCGCATCGTCGCAATCGATACTACGGTCAGCATCCAGCAAGGCGTGTACGACGTGTTCCTGGACGTGGAGTCCTGGGCCGATCTGCGCACCGGCTTCGAGGCAGTTGGCCTGTATGGCCCGCAAAACCTGACGACGCAGATGTCCGGCTGCCCGGCCGGCACGTACTTTCCGGCAACGGCGAACGTGCGCGTCAACCTCACCTGCCGCCGGACCAAAACGGCGATTGCCGCAAGCCGCAGTCACGTCAACGCGCTGCGGCTGTATGCGGGACTGTACGACAAGGACAGCTGTCACTTCACGATCTCGGGCGAGGCGCCGGTTGCCTGGGCCGTACTGAACGCCAAGCCGGCCAGCTTCGTGATGCCGCTGATCGAGCTTGCGAATTTCCGCCGCACCGGGGGCAACCCATTGGCGGGGGTATGGAGCAATCCCAGCGCCGCCGCGACGATCGACGTCAACGATTCGGGCTATGTGTTCCAGGGCACGGGCGTTGGGCCGTGGCCGATCACGCTGTCCACCACCTATGGCTATGCCGACGGGCAGAAAGTGGCGTTCGAGTATGACAGCGGCACGGCGGTGACGTTCGCCGCGACCGGCGCGGGGATGAAGCTGGCCGCCGACCGCAAGCTGGCCACCAAGGGCGACCGGCTGACGCTGCGCTATTCCTCGGCGGCTGTGGCATGGGTCGAGGATGGGTTCGTGTCGGCGGGCAAGCTGACCTTCACCGGCAGCGCGACCTATGATGCGCCCAGCATCGCGGCGGCGGGAACCGCCACCACCACCGTGACCGCCACGGGCGCGAGCCTGGGCGATTATGTCGAGCGGATTTCGCTGGGGGTGAGCGCCGGCGGGCTGGTTGTGACCGGATACGTTTCGGCCGCCAATACCGTCACCGTCGTGCTGTTCAACCCCACGGCGGGCGCGGTCGACCTCGCTTCCACCACCCTTTCCGTTGAAGTCAGGCGCAAGTAAAGCGGCGGCCGGACCTTCCGAACCAAGGTCCGGCCACGTCGCCGCAGAAACTCCGCATCTGGCACCGCAATAGCTTGCAAATCCGCATAATCACTTGCTTCTTAAAGCGGCTACGCTAATCGTGCTGCGGTGCAATATTCCCTGGGGCACCGGTGAAAACGAAGAAAAAATTAACCGTTGCTTTGGTCTGGTCGCAATTCGCAGCGTATCATGTGGACCGTTGTGAAACCGTTGCTCGCCGATTTGCCAGCCGGGCAGATATTCTTGCGATCGAAGTTGCGACCACATCAACCGCTTACGCCTGGGAGCCCAGCGGCGAAGTGCGCGGTGCGCGGAAGATCACGTTGTTTCCCGGCGAGTCATTCGACGCAATTTCGCCGTTCCGGCGCTTTCGCGCGATGTTTGCTGCGCTGAGGGCGTGCGATGTTGTTGCAATCGGACTAAGCTACGCCGACCGGGACGCGATCCTGCTCAGCTGGTCATTGCGCCTGCTCGGCAAGAAGGTCGTGGTGTTCAGCGAATCAAAATTCGACGATACCCGCCGTTCGGTCTTGTTCGAGCTTGGCAAGAGCACGCTGCTGCGCTGCTATAGCGCAGCGATTGTCGGCGGTCGGCGCCATGTCGATTACTTCCGCTTCCTGCGGTTTCATCGCCGACCGATCATCCCCGGCTATGACGGGGTCGACCTCGAACGGGTCCGCCGGCAAGCCGGTGGGATCATGGCCCCAGAGGGCGCGGGGTACGAAGCGAGGCCGTTCGTTTATGTTGGCCGGTTCGTGGGAAAGAAGAACCTTGAGCGGCTGATAGAAGGATATGCGCGGTACGTCGCACTGACAGCAGGCGCGCCGCGACGATTAATCCTCGTCGGGTCGGGCACCGAGGAGGGCATGCTACGCGAACGCATCGCCGAGTTGGAAGTTGGTCACCTGATTGATCTTCCCGGGTTTTTGAGCGCGGACGCGGTGTCGCGAACGTTGGCGGGCTCGCTCGCGCTGGTGCTCGTCAGCAGGGAAGAGCAGTGGGGCCTGGTTGTTAACGAGGCGCTGGCGCTGGGTCTTCCTGCCATCGTCTCTCGCCAGGTAGGGTCCGCCGACGCGCTTATACGGAATCTTGTAAACGGTTTTGTCGTAGATTCGAATTGCCCGGAAGCGATCGGCCGGGCGATGCACCATGTGGCATCTGACCGCGAAAGCTGGGAGCGCATGGTGGCGGGCTCGCACGGCCGGGCGTGGATGGGCGATACGGAAAGACTGGCAGACGCGATGGAGTTACTGCTCTACCCCGACGCGGACGAAGCTGCCAAGCGTGTGAAGATGTTCCTGGCCGAGATGGAGCTCGAAAGCTGATGACGATGCAACGCCCTCCTCGCTACGCGACGCAAAAGCGGGTTCTGGTTACAGGGGGCGCGGGGTTCATCGGCTCGCATTTATGCGCCCGGTTGATCGAGCAAGGCCATTCCGTGCTGTGTGTCGACAACTTCTTCACGGGAACGCGCGCCAACCTCGGCCCGCTGCTGGACAATTCCGACTTCGAACTGATGCGGCACGATGTCACCTTCCCGCTCTACGTCGAGGTGGACGAGATCTACAACCTCGCCTGTCCGGCCTCACCGGTCCATTACCAGTTCGATCCGGTACAGACCACCAAGACCAGCGTGATCGGCGCGGTCAACATGCTGGGGCTGGCCAAGCGGCTGCGCGTGCCGATCCTGCAGGCCTCGACCAGCGAGGTGTACGGGGACCCTTCGGTGCATCCGCAGTTCGAAGGTTATTGGGGCAACGTCAACCCGATCGGCCCGCGAAGCTGCTACGACGAGGGCAAGCGCTGTGCGGAAACGCTGTTTTTCGACTATTTCCGGCAGCACAACCTAGCGATCAAGGTCATCCGGATTTTCAACACGTACGGTCCGCACATGCATCCGCGGGATGGACGCGTCGTCTCCAACTTCATCGTCCAGGCTTTGCGCGGCGAAGACATCACGATCTATGGCGACGGCAATCAGACGCGTTCGTTTTGCTATGTCGACGACCTGGTCGCGGGGATGATGGCGATGATGGCAACGCCGGATTCGGTGACCGGTCCGGTCAACCTGGGCAACCCGGGCGAATTCACCATGCTCGAACTGGCGCAGCTGGTGATCGAACTGACCGGAAGCAAGGCCAGCCTGCAGTTCCAGCCGCTGCCACAGGACGATCCAAAGCAACGCCGTCCCGACACCGCCCGTGCCCGGGAACTGCTCGACTGGCAGGCCCAGGTGCCGCTGCGTGACGGGTTGGTCAAGACGATTGAATATTTCCGCAGCGTCGTCCCCGAGATGTAGACCTGCCGCCCGTCCGGCCGGCAACGGCGCGTGGGCTACGATATCAGCGCTGCCTTACAGCATTGATGCATCGCTGCGGTCACGCGGATGGGCTTTTTGGCTTGAGACCGGTGCTTGGCCGGTTCACAAGCTGCCATCCGCACCCGCGCTCACCCGCGACCTGTCTGTGGATGTCGGCAGGAGCATCCGAAAATGTACGAAGTCGCGCTGGGCCTTTCGGTCCTTTGCTACATTGCAGTGCTCGCCTACTACTGCGCCATCCTGCATTCAGCATTTTCCATCCGATGACGTTCTACTGCGCCTTTCACGGATTTCTGTTCGTGATCAGGCCAATATTCGCTTGGGTAGGCGACTATACGCTCATTTACCAAGCTTATCACTTTACATCGTCAATGTCAGACAAGCTGACCGTGATATACGCCTCCAACCTGGGCTTTCTTGTTTTTGCTTTCTGCTGCCTGCGCATCGGTGCAGATTCAATGCGCTTCCGGGAAGATGATGCGATCCGCGAAGAGAGACGGAAGCTGACGCAGATATTCATCTGGGTCGTCGCGATTTGCGCGCCCATCGCAATCTGGTCAATGTCGAAGAATTTTGCTGTCGAAGGAAACACGTATGACGGCATGGCGCTCGATGCGGCAACTGGGGTAACGATCAATACCAAGAACAACGGCTACGTCAGCGATATCCAGCTGATGGCCGTATCGCTGGTTGCGCTGATCATGTGGCTGGCACGGTTCAAGGTGCTTTCGTTCGCGCCGCTGGTAGTGTTCGTGCTGCTGCGCGCGGGCACGGGAGGCAGAGGTCCGTTCATCGCCGCGCTTGTTTCGGCTGGACTGCTGTATGCATACGACCGTCGGATGCGGTATCCGGGCTTCCGTTTCGTACTGGGGGCGGTGCTGCTCGGCTCGATTTTCGCCGCGATTGGAGCAGACCGGGGGGCGTCGGTAAGACAGCTGCTTGGCATTGAAGACGAAGGTGCGTTTACGGAATCGTCTTCTGGCCGACCGATGCTTGATAACATGGACTACGCCAACATGGAGTATTTCGAGTACTTGGTCTATGTAATTCCGCAAAGATCTGGCACGTATGATTACTTTCTGGACAACTTGCAGATATTTACAGAACCGTTTCCTCGCGTGATATGGTTGCAGAAGCCGGTCGGTGAACCGTTTCGCCGGATCTTCCTTTTCGATTACGGTTATCCGATCGGCATGACCAGGTCGCTGCCCGGAGAAGGTTGGTACGCGCTCGGGTGGGTCGGTGTGATCCTTTGGTGCGGGTTGTGGGGAGCCATGCTCGGCTGGTTGTACCGCACGTACGTCCGCGGCGCGCAATCGACTTTCCAGACCGCTGCCTACATCGTGTTCCTGCCCACCCTGGTCACCACGTTTCGCGATGGACTTTTGCTGACGCTGGTGAAGCAAACGTGGATATATCTGCTGCCGATCGGGGTGTGGATCGTGCTGGCAAAGTATTTTGGCATCCCTGGCGTGGTCCAATTGCGCGCAGCGGCGCTGGCCAAGTTCCGCAGCGTTCGTCGCCGTCCGGACGATGGCTCTGCCCCGCAAGGCTCGGCTTCGCCCGCGGCAAGCAAATCCTGGTTGCCGCCTGCGGTCCGCCGACGCCGGTCGATGCTCCCGCGGCAGCGCGGCGTGCCTGCGGAATGACTCACGCGCTAGCGGGCTGTCATATCGGCCTGATCACGGCCTCGGCCTCCCGGCTGGGCGGCGGAGTGGCCGAAGCAGTCGTGAACCAGGCGGCGATGATCAGGGATCAGGGCGGGACGGCGACGGTGTTTGCCCTGCGTGACGATGCCGCCGAGGAGGATCGTCATCGGTTTGGCCCGACCCCGGTATGCCTGGCCGACGTGACGGGTCCGCGCCAGATCGGGTATGCTCCCGGGTTGGATCTGGCACTCCGGTCCCATGACGTGGATTGCCTGCATCTTCATGGCATCTGGATGTATCCGTCCGCTGCGGCCAGTAACTGGGCAAAAAGAACCGGCCGGCCCTACTTCATCTCTCCCCATGGCATGCTCGATCCGTGGATCACGCGGCGGGGCCGGTGGAAAAAGGCATTGGCGCGGGCCTTCTATGAACGGCCAAGCTGGCGGCGGGCGACCGCACTGCACGCGCTGAGTCGCCGCGAAGCGGACGACGTTGCGCAAGCCTGCGGCCGCACTGACAGCATTATCATTCCCAACGCCGGGCCAGAGTGCATGCCTTCGACGACGGCTGCTCATCGCACTGCGATACCGGATAGCACGGTCATCTACATCGGTCGGATCCACGCCAAAAAGAACCTGCTGGCGCTGGTATCCGGATGGCTGCGCGCGCGGCGGCCGGCGGGCTCACGACTGGTGATTGCAGGCTGGGGCGAGGCCCACGCGGTGGAGGAATTGCAGGCCGCTATACGCCGGTGCGATGGCAGCATCGAGTTCATCGGCCCAGCCCATGGAAAGGAAAAAACGGCGCTCCTGGAACGCGGGCTATTCATGATATTGCCGTCGCACAGCGAAGGCTTGCCGATGGCCATTCTGGAAGCATGGGCCTGCGGAATGCCTGCCATCATGACCGCCCAATGCAACCTTGCCGAAGGTTTTGCTGCCGGTGCCGCGCTGGAATGCGGGCACGATCCTGCGGCCATTGCTCGCGCGTTGGAACAAGGGTTCGCGCTTGATGCCCAGGCATGGACGCGGATGTCGCAGGCCGCGCTGGGCTTGGCTGCCGGACCATTTTCCGCCACCGAAGTCGCCGCTCGCTGGGCAACCGTATATGCCTTGGCCGTTCGCGGACATCGTTCATGAGCCTGCTAGACGCCGCCAGCAGTCGCCCGATGGACGGCGGTGCCAGCTTCTCGCTCGGAAACCGCCTATACCGCGTGCTCTGGTTACTTGGCTGGTTGCTGTTGGCCCGCTTTACCCCACCTGCGCTTCACCCATGGCGGAGGCTGATCCTGCGCGCATTCGGCGCCCGCGTGGCCCAAGGCGCGCGCGTCCACGCCAGCGTATGCATCTGGCACCCTGCCAATCTCACTTTGGGAGCGCACGTTCTGATCGGACCGGGCGCCCGCCTATACAACCAGGGGCATATCACCATCGGCCCGCGCACTGTGGTGTCGCAGCGCGCGCACCTCTGCGCCAGCAGCCACGATTTGGACGATCCCAATTTTCAGCTCGTGCTGCGCCCAATCGAGATCGGCGAGCGTTGCTGGATCGCTGCCGAGGCATTTGTGGGTCCGGGTGTGGTTATGGGCGACCGGGCGGTTCTGGCCGCGCGCGGCGCGCTGTTTGGCCGGGCGGAGCCGGACGCGGTCTACTCCGGAAATCCGGCACGTTTCCTCAAGAACCGTGCGCTACGGCATGATGGACGCCATGCGTAAAAGCATATTCAGTTCACGCGCTGGAGCGCAATCCGGTCAAGCGTGATCCTGCCATTGCCGGGCTGGAGAGTGAAACCCAGCCAACTTCCGCCGCAATCGCTTCGGGCGTCGACTATCGCGGTTGAGCGACCGGCGGAATCCAGATCTGCCTGCACCCACTCGCGTGAATCGGCACGACATCCGAACGATGCGGCGATGCGGCTGCTGCCCCTGCCCTGTTCGTCGCGCGCGCGCCAAGTGAGCGCATAACGCCCCGGCTGGGCCACCACCAGCTGCATCAGCACCCTGCGTCCAAAACCGGCGCTGCTGGCCAGCACGAGATGCGATCCGGATCCGGGGGTGGCGGGTCCGACATCGATGCTGACGTCACCGCTGCCCAGGACAGTCCAGGCGAACGGACCATCAAGCTTTCCGCTGGCGAGCCCGTTAAACGAAGCATCCGCTACAAGCCCTTGGCTGGCGGCCGGACAATGCATGCGCCATAGGCCATGGGCATCCAGAATTCGGCCCGCCGCGACCAGTTTCCGCGTCAGAGGGCCGACGCCAGCACACCCAAGACGCATCCCGCGCGCGGCAAGATCGCGTAGCACTGCGGCCCGGCGAAGCGCGATGGCTGTATCGAGGTTGTAGACGTTGCCGAAATAATCGCTCAGCCACGCGGGTCCGTGCGCAAGCCGGCCAACAAGGGCATCGCGTCCCCGCACATCCTGCTCGAACGGCGCAAGCATCGCTGCATCGGCGGCAAGTGCCAGGTCCTGCCGAAACAAGGCATCCAGACGCTGCGCCGCGACCCCAAAATCTTGCGTTTTCAGCGCTTCCCATAACCAGTAGTACTGGGTCGATCCGGTCCGCCATCCAAGATTGCCGGCCACGCGAAACGCGCGATCCGCGCCGTCAAGGTCACCGGCCGCAAAGCGCGCCGCTCCAAGCAGGGCCGTGCTTTCGGGCGTGACTGGATCCTTCCGGACGAACCGCTCCGCCAGAAGATTGGCGGCAACGTAATTGCCCGTTTGAAGGGATTGCTGCGTCCGCGCCGCCAAAGCGCGAACCGCGAAGATACCAGGCACCCGCGCAGCACGTGCGGGCGACTGCGTCGTGCTCCGGTCAAGCCCGCTGCCGATGGCGAGCAACGCCAGTGCGCCGCAGCCTGCGAGGATTGCCGCGCGCTGCCACGCCACGCCGATTCGGGCCGCCATCTGATCAGTCCTAACGGACAGCACCGCCGTACTGGTAATACTCGTAGCCGTAATATTCGGAATAGCGGTTGCCGGCCTTGAGTGGGTCGAATTTCGTGAGCACCGCTCCCAGCAGGATCGGGCGCATCGCACGCAGACGGCGCAATGCTGTCTTGAGCGATCCGCGCCGATTGCGGTCCGCCTCGACCACAAACACGACGCCGTCGGCCAGAGCGGACATCATCGGCGCATCGGCGAGCCCCAGGATCGGCGGACTGTCGATCACGACCACGTCGAACGAACGCGCGGCTTCCTGCAAGACCTTTTCTAGCCGAATGCTCGACAACAGTTCGGTCGGGCTTGCCGGAATTATGCCCGACGTCAGCAATGTCAAACCCTCCTGCCCTGACGGGAGCTGCACCGAGCGGATCGTCTCGTTGGATGTCAGCAGGGTGCTCAGGCCGCGCTCGTTGCCGTAGTTGATCCGGCGATGCAACGAAGGTCGGCGCAAGTCGGCATCGATCAGCAACACGCTCTTGCCCATCCGGGCGAAGCTGGATGCGATCGCATAGCTGGTCGTGGTCTTCCCTTCGGACGGCTGCGCACTGGTCACCAGCAGGATTGGGGGCAACCCGTCCGGCGCGGCGTACATCAGTGATCCGCGCAGCGAATTGTACGCTTCCGAAATCGGCGACTTGGGATCGGACAGGGCTTCTTCGGGTTCCTGACCCATTGTCCGGGGTACAACCCCCAGCAAAGCCAGGCCCAGTTTGGCTTCGACATCTTCCGGTACCCTGATCGAATCGTCGAACTGATCTTTCAGGAATACGGTGATCGCTGCCAGTCCGATTCCGGCCAGAAGCGCGATCATCAGATTTTTCAGCAGATTGGGCGAGGATGGTACGCCTGGAACTTCAGCGCTGTCGATGATGGAGATGTTGCTGAGGCTGATCCCGGCGCTGGCGTTCAATTCCTTGAACCGCTGCAGCAGGCCGTCATAAAGTTGCCGGTTCGTGTCCGCTTCCCGTGCCAGCAGGCTGTATTTCACCGTGCGATCCTGCTCCGACAGCGACTCGCCGCGAAGGGTGGCGACCTGGCTGCTCAATCGCTGTTCGGTACTGACCGCTGCATCATATTCGGCGCGTATCGAATCGCGTACATTGTTGGCCGCTTGGGTGAGCTGCCGATTGATGGCCGCAATCTGCGCCTGTTGGGCTTGAACCGTAGGATATCCTTCAAGGTGACGCGCACGTTCCTGCTGCAGTGCAGCTTCGGCGTTGGAGCGCACCAGCAGCAACTGCGCCACCGTGTTGTTGTTCAGCACCTCGGGCGAACTCATCAGCGGCTTGCCCGCGATCGAGCGCCAGCGCCCTTCGGCGATTGCCCGCCGGGCTGCAGCTTCGTTCGCAGCGGTGTTGAATTGCAGAAGATTCGTCGTCGTCACCGATTCGCCGCCGCCCCGGCTGCCGGTTTCACTTGCCGATGAGGTCATGGCGTCGCGGGTGCGGATCAACCCATTGGCGCGGGCATAATCGTTGAGTTCGCGCTCCGACTGCTCAAGCTTCAGCTTTGTCTCGCCCAACTGCTCGGACACGAAATTGCGGGCGTAGGAGGAGCTGTCGAACTTGCGCTGAAGGCTCGATTGTATGAATTCGTTGGCATAGGCATTGACGATCGCGGCCGACATCCGCGGGTCCGTGCTCTCCCAGCTGACCGTGATGATCCGCGAATCGCGCGGCAGGATCACCGCCATGTTCTGCTGCAGCATGCCTGCCACGGACCTGTTCACGATCTCGCTCGAGGTTCCTGCAGCTGGCTTCTGCGCCTCCTGCGAAACAAAGAACTGAGCGTTCCCCGCGAGCCGGAGCTTTTGGGCGACTCGCTGGGCAAGACCGCGGCTTTTGAGGATATCGATCTGCGTCTTCAGGTTGCGATCGGTATCGTACCCACCCATTTCGGGATCCGAATCCTGATCGTCGGCTTTCAGAACCCGGCTGACCGAATCGTTGATCTGGATTGTCGCTTTCGCCGTATAGCGCGGCGTATCCAGCATCGTTACGATAACCGCGACGGCAACCGCCGCGGAGATTATGGCGGCGATCAGAAGCAGGTTCGACCGTACAGCCGCAAGAATATAGCGAAAGTCGAATGCCGCTCGTGCTTGTGCAAAGCCTCCGTTGTCATCGATCAGATCGACGGGGCCGCCTCGGGCAGATGCCGGTTCATTCATTATTATTGTGCTGGCCAATTGCCTCATCCCGCTCGATTAGTCGCGCTTTACCAGCAAGAAGACGTTGAAGACAGGTACCGCCTGGAGGAAATCCTGCCACGCGCTCTTCGTCGCCGAATTGACTACCACGATCGTGTCTCCGGCGATGATCTGCGGGTCTGCAGCTCGGCCGCGGCGGATGTCCGTCAGGTTGAAACGCCCGCCGGTTTTCTGTCCATCCGTGCTCCGCAGCACCAGTACGTCATCGGTCTTCGCGGTCTTGATCGGACTTCTGGCCTGAGCCAGCGCAGTCAACAACGTGGTGTTGTCATTAACGGCAAATACCCCCGGCTGGTTCACCGAACCCTCGACCGTATAGGTGGCAAGTGGCCGCTCAAGCAACGCTACTGTCACGCTGGCATCGCGCAAATAGTTCTTCCCCAGACGCCGCTGCAGTTCCTTGGCCAGCTCACGCGTGCTCTGCCCCGACGCGATCACGTCGCTGATCAGCGGTACCTGGAGATACCCGGTAGCGTCCACGGCATAGGTGTCCGAACTCAGTTCGGGTTCACCAAAGACGCGAACGCTCAACCGGTCTCCGGGGCGAATGGTCTCGGCCATTCCGATTTGACTTACACGCTCAGGGACGTTCCGATAGGCATCCGGTCCGGTCGGCAGGGGGCTAGGCCCCGCGGTGGTGCAGCCAGCGACCAGCAGTGCGGCCGCCGTTGCCAAAAGCACGGTTCGGATACGATTCATCTCGGCACTTTCGTAAATTCGTCGCGTCGATGACAGCTGGGACGAACAGGCATGAGCACCCCCACGGCGGCGGCAGCAATGCAAGCGAGCGACATCGAGCGCAAGGCTTAATCAACTTGTGAGTGCAGGGCGATGATGCACAAGGTCGCGCCGGCGAAAAGGATTTGCGCCACCGAACCGGCGGGCGGGTTCTTCAAACCTTGTACGAGCATGCGCACAAGTATGACGACGATGATCCCGAGGATTGCCAAGCCGAAGACACCCCCCTCTATCAACAGTTCCAGTCCGTCACTGTGCGCGCGGTTCGGGCGGGTCAGGTCGACCACTTCCAGGCGTTCGGCTGCCAAAAACACGGGCACGAACGTGCCCATGCCGGCACCGAACGGGAAATACTGCCGCGCGGCATAAACCGCGTCGGTCCACAATTGCGGGCGGAATTCGTGCTCGAAATTGTACCGCGACAGCACCTTGCCGATCACCGCATTGTGCTGCCACAAGTACAACCCGGCGGCGATCGCCAGCAGTGCTGCGATTACTCCGCCAACGCGGACCGCGCGCGTCAGACGCATCCATGGCCAGACAATGGCGAGCACGCCCGCCAGCGCGACCGGCAGCAGCGCGGTTCCCGCTCGCGATGCGGTCAACACCACGCCGAGCGAGAACACCAGCGTGGCAACGCCCACGACTGCGAGCCGAAAACCGGGACGGGACCGCCCGGGGGGCCGTGCTGTCCAATCCCGGGCCGCGGCGGCAAAGGCCACCATGCCGATCAGCAGCACGTCGGCAGCGCTGTTGTGGTTCGCCTGAAACCCGTTCAGGTAGCCGACGTCGGGATCGTAGAACCGCAACGCGCCGCCCTGTCCCCCCGCCAGTTGCCCCGCACCGACGAGCAGCGCCAGCACCGCACACCCGGCGATCATTCCCGTCACCATCGATCGGCCGGGCCGGTCAAGGCTGGCCGTCATCAGCAGGACGATTGCAGGCGTGATCAGCGCAAGCACCGAAGCCAGGGTTCGCGATGGTGAGACTGTCCACGGACGCCACGAATTTTCCGCACCAACCAGCGCAAGCGCGGCGCGCTCGACTTCCCTGCCAGGCAGCGCATGCCACCACGCGGGCGGCATTGGAACCAGCTGTACCACCGGAAGCACCAGCAGCAGGCCAACCAGCCACCAGACAACCGGCACGACCGCAGGGACAGGCCGCGGACCAATTAGCGCCGAGCCTGCCAGCAACATAAGCGACAGCACTTGCAACGCCATCTCGGGATACGGCGACGGCGAGCCGCCGCCCCCCAGAATCACGGCTGCTCCTATCAGGAGAATTGCAATAAGATTCTGAGAGCCCGCTGCAGGGCGTCCGGTTCTGTCCATGGTCAAGCACGGGGCCGTTCGAGCCGACGAAGAAAAGCCCCCTCTGCGCGAGGGGGCCATTTCAGATCCTGACAATCTCGAAGTCCGTCAATCAGCCGTTGCTGTCGGCAGGCACATCGTCCTCATCGTTCTTTGCAGCAACGACGAAACCGGCGCCAACCAGGCCAACCGCCCCGACGCCGATCGCAACGCCCGAAACGCCGACCGCTCCGCCGGCACCGCTTGCTCCGCCGGTACCGCCTGGGTTGGAGCACGCCGGTAGCACTGCATTTTGCGGAACCGAGCAGTCCGGACGCGCACCTTGCCGGGCCGCCACTACGCCTGGCGTCGCACGGACTTTCGCCGCACTTACCAGCTTGGCCGAAGGAACGGCCATGCTCGAACGTGTCTCACCAGACGCCGCTACACCGGCCGTTACAAGCCCGGCCGGGGCCAGAATGGCGATGAGCTGCATGGTCATTAAATGCCTCCGGTTTCTTCACGTGCGGGCTAACACAGGTATCTTTACATAGTCCAACCCTTTTTCGCACTCACAGCATTCCCGAGTAAATTCACGGCGATGCGATGCTCGTTGCCGACAATACAGTTAATAAATTTATAAAACCGAGGACGTGACGGCGAGCGTCTACTTCCGGCAAGGCAGTGCAGACTCGGCGACGTATGAGCTCCCATACGGGAACAGGTCAATAAGCCTGATGATGCACCAGTACTTTGACTGTAGCAGCCATGATGCGGAGGTCGCGGAGCACGCTCCAGCCATTCAAATACTCAAGATCGGCATTCAGACGGCTTGCAAGATCCGATTCTTGTTCGGTCGCACCCCTCAGTCCGCGAACCTGGGCCAGACCGGTCAGGCCCGGCTTCAGCGCGTGCCGCAGCCAATAACGTTCATCCACTTCCCAGAACAGCTTGTCACCCGCCTGGGATCCAATCGCGTGTGGACGCGGACCGACTATGCTCATGTCGCCGAGCAGCACGTTAAACAGCTGCGGAAGTTCGTCGATGCTGGTCCGGCGGATAAACCGGCCGATCCGGGTCACTCGCGCATCATCGCGCGCAGTTGAGCAGTGGCCATCGTGATCAAGCCGCGTCACCGCCATCGAACGGAACTTGTACATCGAGAAAAAGGTGTTGCCGCGGCCCATGCGGCGCTGGACGAACAGCGCAGGTCCACGATCCTCGAGCATGATCAGAACCGCCACAACCACCAGCAGCGGGCTGAGAACAAGCAGCGCCGATCCGGCCAGGACGACGTCGAAAAGCCGCTTCACCGCCCTGGCCCTCAGTCCGAGAGGGCCCAGCGACACCAGCAGCAATCCACGGCCACCCGCCTGGCGGGCACCCTTGGCCCCCAGTGCAACAATCAGGTCGTCGATCACCTCGCCTTCAATATTCGCGCCCTTCAGGAGCAGGGCCCAGGCCTGCCGGCGTTCCGGCGCACAGCTGACGACCACGCGGTCGACGTTCCGCAAGACCGTGCCGATGCGATCCAGCGCGACCGGGTCATTCAGCTCAGGGTTCAACCCATAACGGACAGCATCAATGTGGCGCACGTCGGGCAGGCGAATCTCCGGCCCGCCATCTTCGATCACCAGTTCGTTGACGATGCGATTGCCGCAACGCCACATCACGAAGGCCCGCATCTGCGCGCGAGACCACGGGAGCATGGCCGACGCTGCAATCACGCCAAGCGAATAGACCACTCGAGAGAATTCCTCGCTCGATTTGGTATAGAATGCGATGAACACCACCACCGCCGACGAGATGATAAGCGCAACCACGCTGCGAGCCGCGCCGTAATGCGCATCCTGCAAGGCGCGCATCGAATACGCGCCGTTGTACAACGCGATGGTCAGGTAAACGGGCAGCAACAATTGCGCGAGGACCAGGCCCGTGTCGAATCCGGCCGAACCAAGATAGCCCCATCCAGCCAGCGCGAAGGCCGCAAGCAGCATCACGATGTCGGCGCATACCAATGAGAGATAGCACTGGAGCCGCCTCCGTTCGAGCGCGGGCATCGCTGCGACGGACTCAAGCGACGCAGGTCGCCGAAGTCCTTCCAGAGTAGGGTGCAACTGCATGTTCATCGATTCACCAACGATCTTCTGGATCGGTTCCGTCTTGAGCGCCGATACCATATTAAGGCTCCTAGCCGGATCATTGGTGACCCCATGCTGCACTGCAACACTCTATTATGGCAAGTGAAAGTTGTTCAATAGTAAAGTATTTTCACGTAGTATCATTTTGGATCACTTCGTAGCAGACGCTGCGCGGGCAATCTCTGTCAGGCCTTGGGCCAGCAGAAGTTCCGCGCTTTGGCTGTTGACCAGCAACGAACGGTGCAGTGCGGCATTTCGTTCCACCAGCCGTTCAAGCCGGCGGCCACGCCAGCGCTGCAACTGCACTGCAAGCTCGGCCTGCTCTTTCCAGAAGATTCGCCGCGCTGCCTTTTCGGCCTCGAGCAGCGCCCGGACATCGCCGCGTGGGCCAAGTTTACCGGCAAGCTGCGCCAGCTGCGCCGTGCGCCGCTCGAGCGCCAGCAGAACCGCAACGGGGTTCAGGCCAAGTTCGCGCAGACGCCTGAGCTCCGCCGGCAGCTTTGCGCTCTCACCCGACAACACGGCATTTATCAGCGGCATGAGGCCGTCTTCTTCCGTGCTGGTACCGATCTCGTCGAACATGGCTGCATCGGCAGTGCGCGGCGCTTCCGGAGAGGCATCGGCATAAAGTGCCAGTTTGATCACCTCGGACCGGGCTATGCGGGTATCCATCCCGGCCGCCCGTGCAATCCGCTCCGCCAGTTCGCTGCCGATTCGCAAGCCTGCTGCATCGCCCATGGTCCTTACCGCTCCGGCAATCGACCCGAGGTCGGGAGGCCAGAACGTTGCTACGACCGCATCCGCGCGATTGGCCAGAAGCTTGGCCGTGCGTCCTTTGTCGCTCGCCCCGGCGGCGATGATGAGCACGGGACAGGCTTGCACCCCGCCGTCGACCAGAATTTCGACCGCCTCGAATACCTCGTCGCCGGCGGCGCGCACCACGATGTGCCGCCGTGCCCCGAACAGCGAACTGGAACGGGCCTCGTCCCCCAGTCGCACCGGGTCACGACGCAAGTCGGCACCGCTCAACTCGATCCGCTCGCCGGCATCTTCCAGCAGGCCAGCAATCCGTTCCGCCGCATCGTGTGCACCAGCTTCGTCAGGACCGCAAAACAGGAATACGCCCGCTTCGCCGGCAAGACGCGCGGCCGATCTGGCGAATTCCTTCTGCGTCAGCTTCACGAGCGTGCACCGTGCGAGGGCGTTCGCTGTGGCCGTCCGACGGAACGGTTCGCAGTCACCTGCCCGCGGCCGCGCCTTCGCGCAGCTGCAATGCCAAGTTGGTCACGATCCGGTCCGCGACTTCTTTTGAAAGGTGCTCAAGCGCAGTCTGCTCCGCCGCGATCGTGGCGTATTCGGAGCTGACGACATCGATTCCCGCGTCGGCCCCCGCAGTCGCATCCAGGATGATCGTCCCGCTGTCCAGCGCGACTAGCTGATACCGGGCGCGCAAGGTCCGCCGCTCGCGTCCGATCGTATCGTCGGAAAGCAATCCCAGCCCCTCCAGTCGTTCATCCAGACGGACGTCGAGCCGGTATCGCGGCGCCGAGCCGGTTCCTGCAGCTGTCAGCCGGTCCTTGAGCGCATTGCGGACCAGCCAGCCCGCCTTGCCCTCGATCGCGGGGATGTCGACACTGCCCAGTCCCTGGGCGACTGCGCCGTCTCCGCCCCCGGCATACATCGGCTGCAGCCCGCAGGCGCAAAGGGATAACGTCGCCGGCAGGAGCAGCGCCAGGGTCAGCAACCGGTTCATGCGACGAGGTTCACCAACCGGTCGGGCACCACGATCACCTTCTTCACCTCCGCTCCGTCAAGCGCACGCTGCACCTTGTCGCTGGCCAGGGCAAGCGCCTCAAGCTTCTCGCGCGCGGTGCCCTTGGGCACACTCAACGTGTCGCGCAGCTTGCCCTTGACCTGGATAGCCACGGTGACTTGGTCATCGACCAGCAACGCCGGATCGACCGACGGCCAAGCCGCTTCGGCAACCAGCCCTTCCCCGCCGATCAGCGCCCATGCTTCTTCGGCCAGGTGCGGCATCATCGGCGCCACCAACAGCAGCAGCGTGCGGATAGCCTGACTACGGCTGGCTGAGGGCGCAGCCTTGTCGATCGCGTTGGCAAGCTCATAGATCCGCGCAACCGCCTTGTTGAACGACAGCGCGGCGATATCCTCGGCCGCCGCCGCCACCGTCTGGTCGCGCTTTCGATCCAGCGCCTCGTTCTTGCCGAGCGCAGCGCCCTCGAACTGCCCGAACAGCCGCCACAACCGCTGGACGAAGCGCGCGCAACCTTCGATCCCGGCTTCCGACCATGGCAGGTCACGCTCAGGCGGGCTGTCCGACAGCATGAACCAGCGGATCGCGTCGGCTCCGTAAGTTGCCACGATCTCGTCGGGATCGACCACGTTCTTCTTGGACTTGGACATCTTGATGACCCGGCCCACCTCGACCGCGCCGCCGTCCGCCCTAAGGGTTGCGCCCTCGGCGATCCGCTCCACTTCCGCTGGCGAGAAAAAGACCGGCTGGCCGTTTGCCGGATCAACCCGTGAATACGTCTCGTGCGTCACCATGCCCTGCGTAAACAAACTCGCGAACGGCTCCTTCACCGCGATCTTGCCGATCCGTTCCAGCGCGCGCGTCCAGAATCGCGCATAAAGCAGGTGGAGGATCGCATGCTCGATCCCTCCGATATACTGCTCCACCGGCAGCCATTTGGCGATCGCGTCCGGGTCAAACGGCCGATCAGCGGGCTGGCTGGCAAACCGCAGGAAATACCATGAGCTGTCGACGAACGTGTCGAGCGTGTCGGTCTCTCGTTGGGCGGGGGCGCCGCACTGCGGGCACGGAACGTGTTTCCAGGTGGCGTGGCGGACCAGCGGATTGCCCGGCGTTTCAAAGTCGACGTCGTCAGGCAGGATTACCGGTAGTCGATCCTTCGGTACCGGCACCACGCCGCAGGCATCGCAATGGATGAACGGGATCGGCGTGCCCCAGTACCGCTGGCGCGACACCCCCCAGTCACGCAAACGCCACACCGTCTTGCCTTCGCCCCAGCCGCCGGCTTCGGCGCGGGCAATGACGGCAGCCTTGGCATCGGCCACCGGCTGGCCGTTCAGAAAGTCCGAATTGACCAGAACGCCGTCGCCAGCCTCGGCCTCGCCGGCGAACGGCTGGTCTGCCGCATCCGCGCTGGCCGCGACGACGCGGATTATCGGCAGGGCATACTTGGTTGCGAATTCAAAGTCGCGCTGGTCGTGCCCGGGCACCGCCATGATCGCGCCGGTGCCGTATTCCATCAGCACGAAGTTTGCGATGAACACCGGCAAGTCCGCCTCGCTGAACGGGTGGCGCGCAACGATCCCGGTATCGAATCCCAGCTTCTCGGCAGTTTCCAGCTCGGCCGCAGTCGTCCCGCCCTGCTTGCACAGAGCGATGAACTCCTGTGCCGCGGGATTGCCGGCGGCCACGGCTTGCGCGATCGGGTGATCGGCCGCGACCGCGACGAAGCTGGCACCAAAGATCGTGTCAGGCCGGGTGGTATAGACGTCCACCACGCCGCCGTTCGACAGGTCAAAGCGAAACTGCAGGCCCTGGCTCTTGCCGATCCAGTTGGCCTGCATCAGACGGACCTTGTCCGGCCACTTGTCCAGAGTTTCGAGTCCGTCGAGCAGCTCGTCCGCAAAATCGGTGATCTTGAGGAACCACTGGTTGAGCTTGCGCTTTTCGACCACCGCGCCAGAGCGCCAGCCGCGCCCGTCGATCACCTGCTCGTTTGCCAGCACCGTCTGATCGACCGGGTCCCAGTTGACTGCGCTTTCCCGCCGATAGACCAGGCCCGCGGCATACAGATCGAGAAACAGCGCCTGCTCATGCCCATAGTACTCGGGCTCGCAGGTGGCCAGTTCGCGGCTCCAGTCAAGCGCGAAGCCAAGCCGTTTGAGCTGCGCTTTCATCGTTGCAATGTTCTCGCGCGTCCAGCCGCCGGGATGGACACCCTTATCCATCGCAGCGTTTTCCGCGGGCATCCCGAACGCGTCCCAGCCCATCGGATGCAGCACTTCGAAGCCCTGCATCCGCTTGGTGCGGGCCAGTACATCCCCCATCGTGTAGTTGCGCACGTGCCCGATGTGGATGCGGCCCGAGGGATAGGGAAACATTTCCAGAATATAGCTGCGCGGGCGGGTCGAGCGGTCGTCCGCCCGAAAGCACTGGCGCTCGTCCCAGGCGCGCTGCCAGCGGACGTCGGCGCTGGCCGCATCGAAGCGGGAGGGCTCGGCGGTTGCTGCATTGACGGGGACAGGATCGGAACGGTCTGCGGTCATCGCCGCATCCTCTAAAGTTTCCGACCCGCTTGTCGAGAACGTTTCGGAATCGGATCGGGCACTGACGCGCTACGATCGCTCAGGCACGACATTTGCCTGGAGCGACGACACACCGGCCGGGGCCGCGTCGGCATCAGCTGCCTCCTCCGCCAGCCGTTGCCGCGCAACGAACGAGAACTTGGGGCGCAATTGCAGGATCGGGCGCTCGACCAGATGCCAGAACGCGGCAGCGAACAACAATATCGGCCCGAGGCTGACCACGAACAGGAACACCCAGTCGTGGGCATATTGGGGAAACATGAACGGCGTGGCCTGGGTGAAAGGCCAACCGTACAGGTAGATGCCGTAGGAATAATCGCCCGCCAGCGTATGGGCGACCTGCCCCGGTCCATCATGACCAGCGAGGGCCAGGCCGACCTGGATCGCCAGCATAAGCACAGACAAGCCGACCACGATCCAGCGCTTGGTCAGGAGCTTGTAGTAAATCAGTACGGAAATCACCGCGTAACACGCGATCTCGTAAGGTACGGTCCAGATCGAACCGTTGACCCAGCCGTTATCGAAAACGTCCGGCAAGTAATAGTAAACGAGGCAAAAAAGGTTGGCGAAATACAGAAATACCTGTGATGTGTAAAATATTCGCTGAGCGGCAACGTTGCAAATATCGGACCAAGCACCAAAGCCGACAAGATGACTTCGACAGCAAGCGCCGGAAATATCCGCAGTCCTCGATTGATCAGGAAGTTTTTCAAGCTCAGCCGCAATGCGCTGGCGGCGATGAGAAACCCGCTCAGACCAAAAAACATGATCAGCACGGAATAGGACAGAAGCCAGGTCAGCCCCGGTGTGCAGTGCATCGCGTTATGGGGCAACCGATCAATCGTGGGTCGGCAGAAAACGTTCTGCGCCAAGCGGATCAGCCGCCGATCGATGCCTGCCGCAAGTCACGGGCCTTGGTCAGGATCACGTCCTCGAGGCGTTGTACGGTCGCGGCCTGGACCGGGGCATCGACCCACATTCCGTTCTGCGAAATCTGCCGGCTCGCCGCCACCCGCAGTGCATCGGCGCGCAGATCCTGGTCGAGGATGGTGACGCTCACCTTCATGCGCTCACCCGGGTTTTGTGGATTTGCGTACCAGTCAGTGACAATCACGCCCCCGTTGCTGTCCGTTTGCACCAGCGGCATGAATGACAGCGCGTCAAGCGCAGCGCGCCACAGATAGCTGTTCACGCCGATTGACGTCACGCGCGACGCGGCGATCTCTGCTTTGGGGCGATCCTTGCCGCCGCAGCCGGCGACCGCGAGCACCATCAGCGCGGCGATCCCCGCCCGGGCGCCCGTACTGCCGATGCGCCGGGCCAGGTGAAGCCGTGCCCGCCGTGTAACCTTTGTGGCGCAACGGCCGGGGTGGGTGCTGGCAGTCATTGTGATCGCATCCTGTCTTGTCGTGCAGGCATCACTGGCCGGCACACTCGTGTGGCCTCTAACCGGTGCCCGGCGCAGCGGCAAGGGTGTTGGCTGGCGTCGCCCCGTCTGGCCGCGCGGCGATTGACCGATGCTGAATGTCAGCCCACTCGCAGTGCAAGCCGAACACAAGACTGCCGGCAAGCGCTAGCGCTCCCTCGATTCTGCTTGGAAAGCGCCAGGCGCGGGCGCAAATAGACACGGGCTGATCCGATTCCGCGGCAAGTCGAGTGCCGGGCAGAGCCGCGGTTTGATCATGGTTAGGCTGACGTTCAGCAGAAATGCGTCATACTCGTCAAAGCGTGGAGTTGCGAAACGAATGGTCGGCATGGCAGACAGCGGGGGGCGAAGCGGTTTCAGCGCGGCGTTGCCGCTTGCCGGGGCGGTATGTGCTCTTGCCTTGCCGAGCGCCGTGCTGGCATTCTCAAGCGGCTTTGAAAAAGCGCCCGCCAGTTCCGAAGCGAACCCCGGGATTGAAACTTTCGCGCCGGCGCTGGTTGATCCTAGCCTAGCCCGAACGCTTACTGTTCGCAGTCTGCCTCGTGGTAAAGTGTTCCGTTTCACCCCTGCCGGAAATGCGAACCGATCCGACCGCTCTGTCACCGTCGCCGTGCGCGTCGATGCCGAGATGGCTCGGGCGATCGCCGTTCGCAAGGTGCTTGGGGGCGAGCTTGGCGGCGGCAGCGGCAGCCTTCGCATTTCGCAAACGGCGTACAACCTGGGCATATCGCGGGGATACCAGACCTTTGCCCAGGCCTTCGTGCTCCCGGGGGGGCTCAACCGTTCCGACATGCCGGACCTTGCCGCATTCAAGCTGGGCTCCGGCACAGCCCCCGAACGCTCTCGGCTCTCACCGCGCATCGCCTTCGACGAGCGGGAGAAGACCGGGCGGGCGCCTCGAACCCTGGAGGGTAATGGCGAACAGACGGTGGATGTAGGGGGAGCGTACCGCCTGACGCGTAATTTCGATGTAACCGCCGGGGTTCGCTACTCACGCGAACGGGACCGGTTACTCCCCTTGGTTGACGGCCGCCAAGACAGCCAGGCAGTTTACGTGGGTACGCAATTTCACTTCTGATCGCTCTCACGGCGTTGCCGAGATCCAACATTGATCCCTGGCCGGCCCTTGCCTAAATTTGGCAGACGATGGGTGTTTGTATCCCTTGCTGGCGCGCTTCCACCTGCGTAGCCTGTTCCCACGCAAGCGTGTGGCCACGTGGTTGTGAAGTTCTTTAAAGGATACCTCGATGGGACGAGTTGCAATAGTTACGGGCGGCACACGCGGCATCGGCGAAGCGATCTGCCGTGCCTTGCAAAACGAAGGCGTGACTGTCGTTGCCAACTATGCCGGCAACGAGGAAAAGGCAAAGGCGTTCACCGAGCAGACCGGAATACAGGCGTATCGCTGGGATGTCGGAAATCATCAGGCATGTCTGGACGGATGTGCCCGCGTTGCGGCCGAAGTCGGCCCGATCGACATCGTCGTCAACAATGCCGGCGTGACGCGCGACGGCGTTCTTCACAAAATGAGCTTTGAGGACTGGAACGAGGTCATGCGTATCAACCTCGGCGGCTGCTTCAACATGGCAAAGGCCACATTTCCGGGCATGCGAGAGCGGGGCTGGGGGAGGATCATCAACATTGGCTCGATCAACGGGCAAGCCGGCCAATACGGACAGGTAAATTACGCCGCGGCAAAGTCAGGCATCCACGGTTTCACCAAGGCTCTGGCGCAGGAGGGAGCCAAGTTCGGCGTTACGGTCAACGCAATTGCGCCAGGCTACATCGATACCGACATGGTGGCCGCCGTTCCGCCTTCCGTCCTCGAAAAGATAATTACCAAAATTCCTGTCGGCCGACTGGGTCATGCAGACGAAATTGCGCGGGCGGTGGTTTTTTTCGCCGCCGAAGAGGGCGGGTTTGCAACCGGCTCGACAATGTCAGTCAATGGCGGTCAGCATATGTACTGACCGTCAGCAACCGCAGTGAGCGCTGGGCAATTCTTTTGCCGGCACGATTGGAGCACGCGGAAATTGTATGTCTGATTCCTATCACCCGCCCGTGAAGCGTTCGATCGAAATAGCCGGCCACAAGACCTCGATCAGCCTTGAGCCGGTGTTCTGGGAATTGCTTCGCGCTGCGGCAGCGCAGGAGGCGGTGCCTTTGAACGCGCTGGTCAGTCGTATCGACGCGGAGCGCATTGCCGCACCGTGCCCACCCGGACTGGCGGGCGCAGTCCGCTGCTGGCTGGCAAGCCGCGCCGGACTACGCCCTGCCAATAATTAGATTTCAATAATTCGACGGCGGATCGCTCGCCGGGAAGCTTTCATCACTCGCCTGGTCGATCTTGTCCCAACCGGGTGCATCGCTGCGCATGGCGTCAGGACCCGCGTTGCGCACCTTGGCGAAGTTTTCGCCCTTGGTTTCACCAGTTGCGAAGGCAGCGGGTCCCTCGTGAACATTCTGGCGGTTGGCGTAACGCCACAATGCGTAACCGGCGGCGCTGGCAAAAGCGAGTTTGAGAAGGGCCATCGTATACTCCTGATAAGATGTTAGTCCCTCCAACGCGCCAGCCCCCGTCAAAGGTTCCCGTTCGTCAGCCGCCGCCTGTCAGTCGCTGCCGATCCGTTCTACATTCGCGCCGACCAGCGCCAGCTTTTCCTCAAGCCGCTCATATCCGCGGTCAAGATGGTAGAGGCGATGGACCTGCGTCTGCCCGGTCGCGGCCAGACCGGCGATCACCAGGCTCATCGAAGCCCGCAGGTCGGTTGCCATGACCTGCGCCCCGTGCAGTGCCGCAGCCCCATGAACAATGGCGGTACGACCCTTGGTTTCGATGTGTGCACCCATGCGGTTCAACTCCGGAACATGCATGTATCGGTTTTCGAAGATAGTTTCGGTCAGCACGCTGGCACCTTCGGCGCGGCACAGCAGGGCCATCAACTGAGCCTGCATGTCGGTAGCAAATCCGGGATAGGGCGCGGTGGACAGCGTAACCGCGCGCAGCGGGCCGTCGGCTGCAATATACAAGCCGTCTGCCCGCGGTTCAACCACCACACCGGCATCCCGCAGCGCCTGGACCGTCGCTTCCATTTCTTCGATGACCGCGTGCCTCAAGGTTACCTCGCCGCCGGTGATCGCTGCTGCGCATGCATAAGAGCCCGCTTCGATCCGGTCCGACATGACCCGATAGGTCGCGCCGTGCAATCGCGGAACGCCGTGGATGACCAGCTCCGAACTGCCGATCCCTTCGATCTGCGCCCCCATGGCCACCAGCATCTTGCACAGGTCGACGATTTCAGGCTCGCGCGCAGCATTGTGGAGCGTGGATTTGCCGTTGGCCAGTACGGCAGCCATCAGTGCGTTTTCGGTGGCGCCCACCGAGACGACCGGAAACGAATAGCGTCCGCCCGGCAGCCCGCCATCCGGAGCGATCGCTTTCACGTACCCCGCGGCGAGCTCGATCCGCGCGCCCAGCGCCTCAAGCGCCTTGAGGTGCAAGTCGATGGGGCGATTGCCGATCGCGCACCCGCCCGGCAGCGATACGGTGGCCTCGCCCATCCGGGCCAGCATCGGCCCCAGCACAAGAATCGAAGCGCGCATCTTGCGGACCAGCTCATACGGCGCGACCGATGATGTTATGCGCGTGCCCTGCAGGGTCATCACTCGGCCGAAATCCTCCGGCCGGGATCCGGCAATGGTGGTCGAGATCCCGAACTGGTTAAGCAGGTGCTGAAACCCGTCGATATCGGCCAGTCGGGGCAGGTTACGCAACGTCAGCGGTTCGTCCGTAAGCAGTGCGCACGGCAGCAAAGTCAGCGCGCTATTCTTCGCCCCCGAGATCGGCAGCGTTCCCGACAGGCGCTTGCCGCCTTCAATGATGATCTTGTCCATCGCTGCCGTGTACGAGCGCCATCGGGTCCACGCAACGGCGGTTTGATCGGGGCGCCCACGAACGTTTGCGGGTCTCTGTGCGGGCGTGAATGCAATTGCGCCATGTGGCGTGATCTGCTTAGCTGGAGCAAATCCGGCGGGTGAACGTTACACTACAAATCTGATATTCTTGGAGTAATCGTGCGCAAACCTATTCGTAAAGCCGTTTTCCCGGTCGCCGGTCTTGGCACCCGCTTCCTTCCCGCCACCAAAGCCATTCCCAAGGAAATGCTGCCGATCATCGATCGGCCGCTGATCCAGTATGCCGTGGATGAAGCGCGCGAAGCAGGGATCGAACAGCTGATTTTCGTGACCGGCCGCGGGAAGACTTCAATCGTCGAGCATTTCGACACCGCGTACGAACTCGAAACGACAATGGCCGAACGCGGCAAGGATCTTTCGGCACTGGAGCCGACGCGGATCAAGCCGGGCAATCTGGTGACGGTGCGCCAGCAGGTACCGATGGGCTTGGGCCACGCCATCTGGTGCGCCCGCGCCATCGTTGGTGACGAGCCGTTCGCAATTCTGCTGCCAGACGAACTCATGGTCGGAAGGCCAGGCTGCTTAAAGCAGATGGTCGACGCATACGAAGAAGTAGGCGGCAACCTGATCTCGGTGCTTGAGGTGCCGGAAGAGGAAGTTTCCAGTTATGGCGTGATTGCCCCGGGGGCGCGGGTTTCCGGATCGCTTGTCGAAGTGACTGGGCTGGTCGAAAAGCCGAAGCGTGACGAAGCACCGTCGAACCTGATCATTTCGGGCCGATACATCCTTCAGCCAGAGGTGATGCACACTCTTGAAGGTCAGGGAAAAGGCGCAGGCGGTGAAATCCAGTTGACCGACGCGATGGCGCGCATGATCGGCCGGCAACCGTTTCATGCCGTGACGTTTGCGGGGAAGCGCTACGACTGCGGCGGCAAGGTCGGCTTTGTCGAAGCCACGCTGGCGCTGGCGCTCGAACGTCCCGACATCGCGGAGGAAGTGCGGGCCATGGCGCGGCGACTGCTGGACGCCGGATAGCCGTTGCGCAAAGAAAAGGGCGGCCCTTGGCCGCCCCTGTTCCGATGCACCCTCTCCAAAGTGCGTCTGACCGTCAGCGTCTTCGCGCGGATCGGTTTCTGGTTGTCTGCTAATTATTCGTCGTCGGCACCACCCATTGCCATTCGCGCTTCGCCTGAAGTTGCATGCGCCACTCGACCTGCCTGCAGGTACGGCAGCGGGTTGACCGCTTCGCCGGCAATGCGGACTTCGTAATGCAAATGCGGGCCAGTCGAGCGGCCGGTCGAACCGACATAACCAATGATATCGCCCTTGCGCACTGTCTGACCCGCGGCAACAGCCAATCGCGACATGTGCCCGTAACGGGTTTCGATGGTGCCGCCGTGTTGCAGGGCGACAAAAAGACCATAGCTGCTGAACCAGTCTGCACGGCTGACCATGCCATCGGCCGCTGCATAGATCGGCGTGCCGACCGCAGCGCCCAGATCAATGCCCTTGTGCTGACGGCGTCCGCCGGTCACGGGGTGCCACCGCATCCCAAAATCGCTGGTCAGCTTAACGCCGTCCACCGGAATCCGCGACGGGATCGAAACCGCTTGCGAGGCAAAACCCGGAATAACGCCAGCAGTACGGCTCGGCATCGCCGATGCGACCAGGTTGGTCCTCGCGGCGCCGCCACGGTCCATTGACTGCCAGCTGGCGAACAGCTGGCGGAATTCGTCGTCACCGGTCTGCTGCTTGGCTGCCTGCGCCGCGCGCAGCGGGGCCAGAATGTCTGCATTCGCGCTCGAATTGGCGAAAGACGGGTTCGCGCCGAAGATCGACGCCAACGCTGCTACCGCAGCGACGGCCGCACGAACCTTAGGAAAAATCACTAGAGCGACCACTCGATACACCTTGTCTCTCGGGCACGCTACCAAGGCAGCGAGCCGTACTGACCCCTGTCGTTCACGCCCAGATGAGCCGGCTGGCCTATCCGCGCCACGAAATAAGAGATGGTCGGAACCCCCCGCCGTCTCGGTAGTTGAGGGCTAAACGTCCTCGTGCTGCATGGCAACAGCACGATAGAGTTCACACGACAAACCGGCAGAGGCACGCGCTGAGTCGTTGAACGGCGGCTTAACAGCCCCCCGAAGATGTTGCCGAACCAAGCTTTTCCACAAGTCGTCATGCGGTTGGCCGCGCTCTGCGGCCACCGCACCAAAGTGTTTGACGCCGAACCGGACATGGCGAATTTCGTCGTCAAGAATTCGTTCGAGTATTCGCGCGCCGCGCTCATCACCATGGGCGCGGGTTTGCACTATCATGTGCGGAGTTACGTCAAGCCCGCGCGCTTCGAGCACCATCGGTACGATCGCCAGGCGCGCTGCGACGTCTGTTTGCGTTGCAAGGGCCGATTCCCACAGCCCATCGTGCGCCGGAAGTGCGCCATACCGGCTGCCCAAGTCCCGCAGCTTGCGGGCCAGCAGAACGAAGTGCATAGCCTCGTCCGCGGCTACGGACAGGAAATCGCCGAGGAATTGCGGTCCCATCTCGGCTCCGAAGCGTCCGGCAATGTCCAGCGCCAGATCGATCGCGACGAATTCGATGTGCGCCAGCGCATGCCACAATGCGATCCGTCCGCGTTCGGAGTTGCCCCGCCCGCGCCGCGGCATCCGGCCAGGCGGAAGGAGAATCGTCTGCTCGGGCCGCCCCGGACGGTCCGGCAATATGCCGTCAAAGCAGTGATCCAACCGTCCCAGCCGCCAGTCACGCGATACCGAACGCGCGCGCATGGCCTTGGCGAAAGGATCGGCCTCGCGCAGCGCCTGGGAGATGGCGTTCCCCACCGTCGCACGTCTTGCGGGCACGTCAGTCAAGCGCCCGCACCGCATCAAGAACGTCGGCCGCGTGGCCCTTGACCCTGACTTTGTTCCACACGCGCGCAATCCGTCCATCCGCACGGACCAGCAACGTTGTGCGAACCATGCCCATATAGCTGTGGCCGTAGTTGACCTTCTCGGTCCAGATGCCAAGCGCATCCGAAAGCCCCCCTTCCGCCGGATCGGTTGCCAGAGGCGCAACCAACCGATGCTTGGTGCTGAACTTGCGATGTTTGGCCGGGGGATCCTTTGACACCCCGAGCACGGCCGCGCCGGCCGCAGCGAACTCGGCCGCCAACGCAGAGAATTCGATATTCTCGGTGGTGCAACCGGGCGTATCGTCCTTGGGATAGAAAAACAGCACCAGCTTGCGTCCGATGAAATCCGACGGCCGCACCGGGGTTTCGTCTTCGGCGACAAGCGCAATATCGGGCAGGGTTTCCCCCACGAGTGGCTGGATCAAGTTTCCGTCTCCAAGTGCTCGCCGAACACGTCTTCCCATGCCGCAGCGACGATGCGCCTGGCCTCGGCAAAACCGGCGATGACGCCGTCCCAGCAATCGTACCCGCAGGCGGCGGCCAGTGCCGCGCGCGGCCCGGCGGGCGGCTCCTCGCCATCGGGCGCCAGCAGCCGCGCCGCAACCAGCAGCCGGGTCAGTCGGTCATGCGCCAGGGACAGGCCCGGCGGCACCAGCCCGGCCGCCTCAAGCTTCGCCAGCGCCTCGGGCAGGAACGGCGACAGTCCGGTGCCCGACCGCAGTTGCAGAAAGTGGATAATGAACTCACAGTCAACCAGCCCACCGCGGCACAGCTTGGCGTCCAGCGGGCCTCTCGGACCTTTGTGCTGTGTCATGCGTGCCCGCATTTCCAGCACTTCGGCGCGCAGGCTGCCGGCCTCGCGCGGGGCGGTGAGCACGGTGCGAATGATGCGCCGCAGATCGCTCTGGCCCGCTTCGGGGCCCACCAACGGCCTGGCCCGGCACAAGGCCATATGCTCCCACGTCCACGCCTGCTCGCGCTGATATCGTTCGAACGAATCGAGACTGACGGCCAGCGGACCTTGATCGCCAGACGGACGAAGGCGCGTATCGACCTCGTACAGCGCCCCTTCCGCGGTCGGCACGCTGAGCGCGGCGGTGATCCGCTGTGCCAGTCGGTTGAAATACAGCGTTGCTCCAAGAGGACGCGCTCCGTCGGATTCGCGTTCATGGGCGCCGGTGAACACGTAAACCAGATCAAGATCGGAAGCGTGCGTTAGCGCACCCCCGCCGAGCCGTCCCAAGCCCAGCACCATCAGGTCCGCTCCCGGCACCCGTCCGTGCACCTTCTCGAATTCGCTCGCCGCGGCGGCCGCAAGCACGCCAAGCGCGGCTTCGGCCACGCGCGCGTTGGCGGCGGCGATGGCCAGCGGGTCGGTCGCGCCCTCGATCAGCTGGACGCCCACCGCGAACCGCCGCTCGCCCACCTTCCGGCGCACCCGGTCGAGCAGGCGCTCATAATCGTCGTCCGCTTCGCCGCAGGAAAACTCGGCTGCCAGTTCCGCGACCGTTCCCGGCAGATCGAACGCGGTGGCATCGATCAGCGGGTCAAGCAGGTCTGCGCGACGGGCCAGTGCGTCGGCCAGCGGCTGCGCCAGCCCCAGGACCTTTGCCAGCAGCTGCAACAGGCCCGGACGCGCTTCCAGCAGACGGAACAGATTGAGCGCCGATGGCAGTTGGCCAAGCAGTTGCTCCCACCGGTTGAATGCCCTGGTCGGCTCTGGGGATTGGGCCAGCGCGGAAAGCAACGGCCGCAGGATCGCCTCGAACGCGGCGCGCGCAGGTTCGGACCGCAGCGCCCGCACTTTTCCCGCGCGCCACCCGCTTATCCGCGCGGCCAGTTGTCCCGGTTCGACGAAGCCCAGCGCTTCCAGCTCTGCTTCAAGACCGAGTTCGGCAGGCTCACCGGGAATATCGCTTCCCGACACGCAGCTTGTGCCGTCGGCGCAGTGTGCAGCGATCAGCGCGTCATAGCGCCGGCCGACCTGCTCCGTGATTTCTTCCAGTTCGGATACCAACGCCGCGGCGCTGCACAGGCCATCGAGCCGGGCCACGCTGTCCAGAGCCGCTGCGTCTGCCGGCAGGCTATGGGTCTGCTGATCCAGCACCATCTGCAACCGGTGCTCCAGCACGCGCAAACGGTCATAGCTGGCGCCCAGGACTGCAGCGTCATCCGCCGCGATGATCCCCGCCTCGGCAAGCGCATCGAGCGCTGCCCGGGTGCCGCGCAGCCGCAGCGCCGGGTTGCGCCCGCCATGGATCAGCTGGTGGGTCTGGGCATGGAACTCCACCTCTCGAATTCCGCCGCGGCCAGTCTTGAGGTTGAAACCGGGGCCCGGGCGCGCGGCCCCGGCGTGGCTTTGCCGGATCCGCGCAGTCAGCCGGCCGATCTCGGCTATCGCGCCAAAATCAAGGCTCTTGCGCCACACGAATGGGCGCACCGCGTGAAGGAAGGCCTGGCCGGCGCCTATGTCGCCCGCGCAGGCGCGGGCTCGGATGAAGGCAGCCCGTTCCCACGCGAGGGCAGAGGATTCGTAATGGCTCAGCGCGGCGTCGATGGAGAGCGCGGGCGGCGAAACCTCGGATGCGGGACGCAGCCGCAAATCCACCCGGAACACATAGCCTTCGCCGTCGATGTGCGAGAGCAGCTGGACCACCCGGCGGGCATAGCGCGCTGCAGCCTCGCCGGGGTCGTCCCGCGCGGCGCGTGGCAGCGTCTCGGGATCGTAGAGCAGGATCGGATCGATGTCGGAACTGTAGTTCAATTCCTGCGCGCCGTGCTTGCCGAGCGCGAGCGCGAGGAAGCCCTGCGGCGCCGCATCCGGCACGCGTGCGGTGATGGCCTCGGCAATCGCGGCTTCGAGCGCTCGATCGGCAAAGGCCGACAGTTCGTCCATCACGGTCGTCAGCGTAAACTCCCCCGCCAGATCCCCGATGGCCAACGCCAGCGCCAACGCCCGCCGTTCGCGCCGCAGCGCTGAACCGACGTCGGGCGCGGCCGCTCCAGCCTGCCGCGCCCATGCGAGGGCAGCCGCCGCATCGCCAGCACCGAGCAGCGCGGTCAGTTCGGGATGACGATCGATGAGACCGGCAAGGAACGGCGCATGCCTTCGGGCACGCTCCAGCGCCCCGGCCCAGTCTGCACCGCGCTTCGCCAAGATTCCACCGTTCACCGCGGCAGCGTTGCCCGTTCACGCATGGTTGATCAAGCGCCGCGCTTGCGGACGGCGGCGGCATTTGCCATTCGCCCGGCATAATTTTGCGGAGACCGACATTGTTACACCCCGTGCTGTCGCTGCCGCCCGAATGGCACCCGCAAAAGTGGCTGTGGATCGGCTTTCCGCACGATGAGGCGGAATGGCCCGGCTTTCTGGGGCAGGCGCAGCAACAGATCGCGGCCTTCGCCAACGCCGTGGCCGAAAGCGGACAGGAAGTCCGGCTGATCGTGCGGGACGGCGCGAACGAGGCGCGTGCGGCCAGTCTGGTCGGCGCGGACGTCAGGCTGGAGCGCCGCAGCTTCGGCGATATCTGGCTGCGCGACACCGGCCCGCTGGTGCTGTGCGGGCCCGGCGGGCGGCAGATCGCCAGGCGGTTCGGTTTCAACGGCTGGGGGGGCAAGTACCTGATGGCGGGGGACCAGACGATCGGCGCCGAGCTGGCGGCCAGTGCCGAGCTGGAAGTTGCGCTCGGTGAGTGGATTCTCGAAGGCGGGGCAATCGACGTCGACGGCGCCGGGACGGTTGTGACGACCGAGCAGTGCCTGCTTAATCCCAACCGCAATCCGGGGCTCTCGCGCGCGGAAATCGAGCTTCGACTGACGCGCGATCTCGGATGTGAGCGGGTGCTGTGGCTGGGCGACGGACTGGTCAACGACCATACCGACGGGCACGTCGACAATCTGGCCAGGTTCGTTGCGCCGGGCGTGCTGGCTCTGCCGCGGGCGACTGGGCCGGATGACCCGAATGCCGCGATCTATGCGGATGCCAAGGCCCGCGCTGAGGCGTTCGGCGCGACCGTGAAGGAAGTGCCCTCACCCGGCCGGGTGATGAGCGGAAACCGCGTAGAACCAGCCAGTTACATGAACTTTGCGCTAACTTCCCAGCTGGTTGTCGTGCCGATCTTTGGCACCATGCACGATGCCGAGGGGGTGGCTGCGATTGCCGAACTGTTTCCGGACCGCGCAACGATCGGGCTGATGGCTGATGCGGTGCTGGCCGGCGGGGGCAGCTTCCACTGTGCGAGCCAGCAGATGCCGGCAGTGCGTGCCTGAGCGGCAGGTTTACCGTTCGTCAAGAAATTGCGCGCAGACCGGCAGGATGACCAGCCCGCTTGCCCTTCCCGCGATTCCCGAGTGCCAACCGGTGCTGGACTGGCTGCGGCGCGCGAACGTGTGGGGCTGCGCGCTGGCGCTGATCTGTGCCGGACAGGCGCTGCCGCTGCCGTTGTAGGCGCGCCTTGCAACGGCACTGCGCCGCTGTTGCAATCGGTCCGGTTCAGCTCCGCAAATCGGGCGGCGTCGCATCGGCCTTGAGCAGCGCGATCGCCTCGGCCAGGCTAACGAATTTCTGCCGCTCCTCGCCCAGGGTGCGGATCGCGACGGTGCCTTCCTCTGCCTCGCGTTTGCCGACCACCACCAGATGCGGAACCTTCTGCAGCGAGTGCTCGCGCACCTTGTAGTTGATCTTCTCGTTGCGCAGGTCGATCTCGGTCCGGATGCCCGCCGCCTGCAGCTGCGCGGCGACTTCTCGGGCGTAATCGTCGGCGTCGGACACGATCGTGGCGACCACGGCCTGGACCGGAGCGAGCCACACCGGCAGCTTGCCGGCGAAGTGTTCGATCAGGATGCCGATGAAGCGTTCGTAGGAGCCGAAGATCGCGCGGTGGAGCATGACCGGGCGGTGACGCTCCCCATCCTCCGCGATGTAGCCCGCATCGAGCCGTTCGGGCAGCACGCGGTCGGACTGGATGGTGCCGACCTGCCAGGTGCGGCCGATCGCGTCCGTCAGGTGCCATTCGAGCTTGGGCGCATAAAACGCGCCTTCGCCAGGCAGTTCCTCCCACCCGTATTCGCTCGTCGCGAGGCCGGCCTCGACCACGGCGGCGCGCAGTTCGGTTTCGGCCATGTCCCACATTTCCTCGGTCCCGAACCGCTGTTCGGGGCGCAGGGCGAGCTTGATCGAATAAGTGAAGCCGAAGTGCTTGTAGACCCGGTCGGCCAGTTCGCAGAACGCGCGCACTTCGGCGACGATCTGGTCTTCGCGGCAAAAGATGTGGGCATCGTCCTGCGTGAACTGGCGCACGCGCATCAGCCCGTGGAGCGCGCCGTGCGGTTCATTGCGGTGGCAGCAGCCGTTCTCGTACAGGCGCAAGGGCAGATCGCGGTACGACTTTATCCCCTGGCGGAAGATCAGCACGTGCGCCGGGCAGTTCATCGGCTTCAACGCCATCCAGTCGGCGTCGCCGCTGATCACCGGACCTTCATCGTCGACGTTGGGCACTTCGTCGGGGATGACGAACATGTTCTCGCGGTACTTGCCCCAGTGGCCGGACTGTTCCCACTGGCGCGCGTCCATCACCTGCGGGGTCTTGACCTCGCGGTAGCCGGCACCGTCGATCGCGCGGCGCATGTAGGCTTCGAGCTCGCGCCAGATGCGATAGCCCTTGGGATGCCAGAAGACCGACCCGTGGGCCTCGGCCTGGAGGTGGAACAGGTCCATCTCCGCGCCAAGCTTGCGGTGGTCCCGCTTGGCCGCTTCTTCCAGCCGGGTCAGGTGGGCGTCGAGCTGCTTCTTGTTGAGCCAGCCGGTGCCGTAGACCCGGCTGAGCATCGCGTTGTTCTGGTCGCCGCGCCAGTAGGCGCCGGAAACCCGGGTCAGCTTGAACGCGGCCGGATCGAGCTTGCCGGTCGAGGGCAGGTGCGGACCCCGGCACATGTCGAGCCAGTCATCCCCGGACCAATAGACCGTCAGGTCCTCATTCCCTGGCAGTTCGGCGGCCCATTCGGCCTTGAAGGTTTCGCCCTGCTGACGCCACCGGCTGACCAGCTGCTCGCGGCTCCACACTTCACGGCGCAGAGGCTTGTCGGCGGCGATGATGCGGCGCATCTCGGCCTCTATCGCCGGCAGGTCTTCATCGGTGAAGGCGCGGTCCTTTGGCGCGAAATCGTAGTAGAAGCCGTCGTCGGTAGAAGGGCCGAAGGTGATCTGGGTGCCGGGAAACAGCGCCTGGACCGCCTCTGCCAAGATGTGGGCATAATCGTGCCGGGCAAGCTCGAGCGCGTCTGCCTCGTCCCGTGCGGTAACCAGCGCGAGGCTGGCATCGGCGGTGAAGGGCCGCGACAGGTCGACCAGTTCGCCGTCCACCCGCGCGGCGATCGCCGCCTTGGCCAGCCCCGGACCGATCGCGACCGCGACATCGTAGGGAGTTGACCCCGCCGGCATCTGGCGCACGGAACCATCGGGCAGGCTGATCTTGAGCAGTTCGGACATGGCCGCGCCTTTAGCGGGCGCGGGCACGTGCGTCCACATCGCATGCCGCCACGGGCTTGCGTTTGTAACGTCGGCAAGGGCATGACGTGATGCATGACCAAAGCCGCCCATCACGCGCTGCCGGACGGGCGGCGGATCGCCTTTCGCTTCACCGAGGGCGCGGGCCCGGTGCTGGTGTTCCTGCCCGGATACATGTCGGACATGGCAGGCAGCAAGGCGTGCGCCGTGTTCAACCATGCGGCGGCGCGCGGGCGGGCCTGCCTGCTGATGGACTATTCCGGTTGCGGGCTCAGCAGTGGCCCCGGCAGCGGAACCTTTGCCGACGGCACCCTCAGCCGCTGGCGCAACGAGGTCCTGGCGCTGATCGCCGCGCGCTGCGCTGGTCGGCCGGTGGTGCTGGTGGGCAGTTCGATGGGCGGGTGGCTGATGCTGCTGGTGGCGCTGGCAATCCCGGCGCAGGTTGCTGGCCTGGTGGGCGTTGCCGCCGCGCCGGACTTTACCGAGTGGGGCTACGATCCGGCGGAAAAGGCCGCGCTTGCCGCGGGCAAGGTGGTGACCCAACCCAATCCCTATGGCCCCTCGCCGACCCCGATCTATCCCGGGTTGTGGGCGGACGGGCAAGCGAACCGCTTGCTGGGCGGGTCGATCGCGCTCGACTGCCCGGTACATCTGCTGCACGGCCAGCAGGATCCCGATGTGTCCTGGGACATTTCGCTCAAGCTGGCGGCTGCGCTGCATTCAGCCGCGGTGCAGGTCACGCTGATCAAGGACGGGGACCACCGCCTATCGCGCGAGGCCGACATCGCGCTGATGCTGCGCACGATCGACGCCGTCGCCGGCGCTATGTGAAGAGAACCGATGGCCCTGTTGACCCTGCTGTTGCCGCTGATCGCCCAGGTCGGACCGTTTACCGCCCCGGGAACGCGCGGAACGCCCTTTCCCGAAAAGGTCGAACGCCCCGCACGGGTGCGCGGCGGCCCCGCCAAGTTGCCGATGCTGCCACCCGCGCGCACCGGCAGGGCGCAGGAATGCGTGAGTCAGATCGAAGACGACGCCGAGGCGGCGGTCGATACCGCGGCCGCCTGGCTGGGGACGGCCAAGGCCGGGGAACGCGCCGAGGCGGGGCTGTGCCTGGGCCTGGCGCAAAGCCGGCTGGAACAATGGGACGACGCCGAGGCGGCGTTTCTGGGCGCGCGCGAGGCGGCCGGCAGCGACCGGGTGATGCGCGCGCGACTGGGCGCGATGGCCGGGAATGCAGCGCTGGCGGCGGGCCAGCCCGACCGGGCGATTGCCGCGCTGGACGTGGCGGATGCGGATGCCAAGGCTCTGGCCGAGGCGCCGCTGACTGCCGGCATCGCGCTTGACCGCGCGCGCGCGCTGGTGTCGCTCAAGCGCGAGAGCGAGGCCGCCACCGCACTGGCAGAGGCGCGCGCCGCTGGTCCGGACAATGCCGAAGCCTGGCTTTTGTCGGCCACGCTGTCGCGCCGGCAGGGCAAACTCGTCGAGGCACAGGCGCAGATCCTGAAAGCAGCGGAGTTGCTGCCGATCGATCCGGCGATCGGACTGGAGGCGGGGGTGATCGCGATGCAATCGGGCCACGAGGCGGCGGCCCGCAGATCGTGGCAGTCGGTCATCACGGCGGCGCCCGGCAGCCCGCAGGCGGCAACCGCGCAAGGCTATCTGGCGCAGCTTGGTCCGGCGGCGGCACGGCCGGCGCCCACGCCGGGGGCCGGCCGATGATCCCGCTGTCCGTGCTCGATCTGGTGCCGGTGCGCGAAGGCGGGACCGTGGGCGCGGCGATGGCCGAAGCCGCGCTGCTGGCGCAGGATGCCGAAGCGCTGGGCTACCGCCGGTTCTGGGTGGCCGAGCATCACGGGATGCCGGGGATCGCCGGCGGGGCAACCGCGGTGGTGCTGGCCCATGTGGGCGCGGCGACGAGCACCATCCGGATCGGCGCGGGCGGAATCATGCTGCCCAACCATAACCCGTTCGTGATCGCCGAACAGTTCGGCACGCTCGACGCCCTCCACCCGGGTCGGATCGACCTGGGGCTGGGGCGCGCGCCGGGGGCCGACAGCCGGGTCGCGCAGATGCTGCACAAGGACATCGGCCAAGCTTCGCAATATTTTCCGCAGGACGTGGTCGAACTGCGCGCGCTGTTCGACGGCGACCAGCCGCTGCCGCTGCAGGCGACGCCGGGAGCGGGCGCGCGGGTGGATCTGTGGGTGCTCGGGTCGAGCCTGTTCGGGGCCAGCCTGGCGGCGCAGCTGGGGCTGCCCTATGCGTTTGCCTCGCACTTTGCGCCCGACGAACTTGACGGAGCGCTGCGCGTCTATCGCGCGCGGTTCCAGCCTTCGGCGCAGCTGGCTGCGCCGTACGCGATGGTGGGGATGGCGGTGTTCTGCGCCGAAACCGATGCCGAGGCTGAGTATATTGCATCGTCGCAGGACCAGATGTTCATCGCGCTGCGCACCGGGAAGCCGGGGCGGGTACCGCCGCCGGTTGAAGGATACCGCGCCGGCCTGCCGCTGCAGTACCGCGCGACTTTGGAGCACATGGGCCAGGCGGCGGCGGTCGGCAGCCGCGAGACGGTGCGCGCGAAGATCGCCGCGTTTGTGGAACGCACCGGCGCCGACGAGGTAATCGTGGCCGGTGCGACGTTCGATCCGGCGGAGCGGCGGCGCTCGCTGGCCTTGACGATGGAGGCGATTGGCTGATGGCCGGTAGTCGCCCGTGACCGGGTGCGTTGACGGCGCCGGCAGTTTGCGCCGACAACGGTCCGGAGGAGAGCGCCCATGAGTTCGCGTGTCAAGAAGGCGGGAACTGTTACCAAAGCGCGGGCGTCGAAGGCGGGCAAAAATTCCGCCGGCGACGAGAGCAGCGCGCCTGAAAACGAACTGGCGGACGAACTGGCTGAGCGGCTGCGCGACGCGGTGCTGCCGGGCGATGCACCGCTGGCGGGCGAAGCGCTTGGCGCTGCCGCCCGGTTCGTGCTGCAGACCGCCACTCGGCGCCGTGCCGGCGAACCGGCGATCGCGATTGAGACGGTGGCCGGCGTGGCCGGGCAGGGGGCGGAAAACCGCCGCTTCATGCGGATCGCGGTGATCAATGACGACATGCCGTTCCTGGTCGATTCAATCGCCGGCGCGATAGCGGCGCACGGCGTTGGGATCGACCGGCTGGTCCACCCGGTGCTGGCCGTGCGGCGCGCACCGGACGGGACGCTGCTGGCCCTGCCCCAGGGCGACGCAGCCGTGGGGGAGCGGCGCGAATCCGTAGTGTACATGGAAGCCGAACGCACCGATGCACGCAGCCGCCGGACGCTGGCGGCGACGCTGGAGGCGGTGCTGGGCGACGTTCGCGCGGCGGTGAACGATTGGCCGGCAATGCGGGCGGCAATGGCGAACGACGCCGATTCGATCGAGGATGGCGAAGGCGCGGCGCTGCTGCGCTGGCTCAACGACGGCATGCTGACCCAGCTGGGCCACGTGCTCCGCACGCGCGACGGAGCGACCAGTGCCACGCTGGGGATCTGCCGGCGCGACGCCCGCGCGATTCTTTCGTCCGCTTCGTACGACCGGGCGTTTGCTTGGTTCGAGCGCCGCAAGGCAGCGCGGGCGCCCCTGATCGTCAAATCCAACCGGATCGCCACGGTTCACCGCCGCACCCCGCTCGACCTGTTCATCGTCCCCGTGCGCGAGCGCGGGCGACTGCGCGCGCTTTCGGTTCACGCCGGCATCTGGACCAGCGCCGCGCTTGCCGCCCCGCCGGGCGAGGTGCCGCGCATGCGCAGCGCCCTGGCGGACCTTTACCAGCGACTTGACGTGAACCCGGGCGGCCATGCGGGCAAGACGCTGGTCCACGCGCTGACCGCGCTGCCGCACGATATCCTGATATCGTTCGCCGAGCCCGATCTGGAACGTGTTGCGACCACCATGATGAGCCTGATCGACCGCCCGCGGCCCCGGCTGGCGCTGATTCGGGCGCCGCTTGGGCGGCACGTGTTCGCGTTCGTGTGGCTGCCGCGCGACGCGCTGTCGACCGCGACACGGCTGGAGATCCAAGCCCTGCTGGAAACCGGCTGCACGGCTTCGCTGCTGGACTGGAGCCTTGAGGTGGAGGGCAACCTGGCGTTGCTGCGCTTCGTGCTCGATGCCCGGGACGACGCCGAGGGAGACGTCCCGGAAACTACGCAGGAAGCTGCGCTTGACGCGCGGCTGCAGGCGCTGGTGCGCGGTTGGTCCGACGCGGTGGAGGCCGAGATCGCCCGCAGCGAGGAGCCCGCGCGGGCGGCGGCGATCGCTGCGCGCTATGCCGATGCGTTCCCGCTGGCCTGGCGCACCGCGTATGGCCCGGCCGAAGCCGCGATCGATATCGCCCGGCTGCGCCGGCTGGCGATCGATGCCGCCGACGCCGCACAGTCCGGCACCGTCCAGCGCGGCGTGCGCCTGCACCGCCGCCCCGCCGACGGACCGGACCGGCTGCGGCTTAAGGTCTATCTGCGCGGAGGATTCCTGCCGCTGTCGGGCGCGGTGCCGGCGCTGGAGAACTTCGGCTTCAGCGTGATCGAGGACGTGCCGACCGCGCTTGTGCTCAAGGGCGAGGACCTGGGGACGATCCACGATTTCCTGCTCGCGCCCCCTGCGGGAACGACTGCCGAGAGCGTGCTGGCACGCGCGCCGATCATCGAGGATGCGCTGGCGCAAGTCGCCAACGTTGCGGCCGAGGACGATGCATTCAACCGACTGGTGGCCGCCGTGGGCCTGTCCGCGCGCGAGGCGGACTGGTTGCGCGCGTGGTACCGCTACATGCGCCAGGCCGGGCTGACGTTCGGGATCGGGACGGTCGTGGACGCGCTGCAGGGCGCACCGCAGGTGACACGTGGGCTGATCGACCTGTTCCGCGCGCGCCACGACCCCGCAAGCGCTGACCGCGACGCTGCCGAGCAGGCCGCGCAGGCGCAGATCCAGGGCGGGCTTGCGCGGGTTGCGGCGATCAACGACGACCGGCTGCTGCGCCGCTATCGCAGCGTGATCGAGGCGATCGTGCGGACCAACGCGTTCGTCCCCGCCGGAACCGCTGCCTTGGCGTTCAAGCTCGATTCGGCGCTAGTCCCCGATCTGCCGCGACCGGTGCCGTGGCGCGAGATCTTCGTCTGTTCGCGGCAGGTCGAGGGTGTGCACCTGCGCGCCGGCCCGGTCGCGCGCGGCGGGATTCGCTGGTCCGACCGGCGCGACGATTTCCGCACCGAAGTACTCGGCCTGATGAAAGCGCAGCGGGTCAAGAACGCGGTGATCGTACCGACCGGAGCCAAGGGCGGGTTCTACCCCAAGCGGCTGCCCGACCCTGCGCACGACCGCGAGGGCTGGCTAGCCGAAGGCAAGGCAAGCTATGAAGCGTTCATCGCCGCGCTGTTGTCGATCACCGACAACATCGTCGACGGCGCCGTGGTCCACCCTGCCGGCGTGATCGTCCGCGACGGCCAGGACCCGTATTTCGTGGTCGCCGCCGACAAGGGTACGGCATCGTTTTCAGACACCGCCAACGCCATCGCCGCGCGGTTCGACTTCTGGCTGGACGACGCGTTCGCCAGCGGCGGATCAAAAGGCTATGACCACAAGGAGATGGGCATCACCGCGCGCGGGGCGTGGCTTTCGGTACAGCGGCACTTCCTGGAACAGGGCGTGGATGTGCAGACCGACCCGGTGCTGGTGGCCGGATGCGGCGACATGTCGGGCGATGTGTTCGGAAATGCGATGCTGCTGTCAAAGGCGCTTAAGCTGGTTGCCGCGTTCGATCACCGCCATATCTTTCTCGATCCGGCGCCGGATCCGGCGGCGAGCTGGGCCGAGCGGGCACGGCTGCTGGCGCTGCCGCGATCGAGCTGGGACGATTACGACAAGCGCCTGATATCACGCGGGGGCGGGGTATTCCCGCGCAGCCAGAAGGAAATCGCGCTTTCGCCGCAGGCTCGCGCGGTGCTGGGGCTGGACGTGGCGACGGTCGATCCCGATGGGCTGATTTCCGCGATCCTGAAGGCGCCGGTGGATCTGCTATGGTTCGGCGGGATCGGCACTTACGTGAAGGCGGCCAGCGAAAGCGCTGCCGCGGTGGGCGATCCGGCGAACGACACAGTGCGCGTCGATGGCAGCGCGATCCGGGCGCGCGTGATCGGCGAAGGCGCCAACCTGGGCTGCACGCAGGCCGGCCGGATCGAATATGCGGTGCAGGGCGGGCGTATCAACACCGACTTCATCGACAATTCTGCCGGGGTCGACTGTTCGGACAAGGAAGTGAACATCAAGATCGCGCTGGCGGCGGCGCGCCGCGGCGGCCGGTTGACCGAGCCCGGGCGGGTCAAGCTGCTGGAAGCGATGACGGCCGCGGTTGCGGAACTGGTGCTGGAAGACAACCGCCTGCAGGCGCTCGCGCTGTCCATCGCCGAATCCGGCGCGCCGGCCGCTCTTGCCGCGCAGTTGAGGCTGGTCGAGGTGCTGGCGGAAAGCGGGTTTCTGGACCGGAAAACGGACGGCCTGGCCGACAACGACGCGCTGAAGCGCCGGGCTGCGGAGCTGCCGGGCACCACCGGGCTGACGCGCCCGGAACTGGCGGTGGTTATGTCCAGCGCCAAGCTTGCGCTGCAGGATGCCCTTGAACGGTCGCCCTTGCCCGACGACCCCGCGCTGGCGGATGAACTGATGACCGCGTTTCCCGAAGCGATGCGGGCCCGGTTCCGGCGCGAGATCATGAACCACCGGTTGCGGCGCGAGATCATTGCCACCCGGCTGGCCAATCACATCGTCAACCGGCTTGGCCCGGTTCACCCGTTCGAACTGGCCGAGGAAGAAGGCGCTTCGCTTTCGCAGGTGGTGGCGGCATTCGTTGCGGCGGAACGCCTGTTTTCCATGCAGCAGCTGTGGCAGGCGGCCGAAATCGCGGCAATGCCGGAGCAAGCCCGAATCGCGCTGTTCGACCGCGCGGCCGCGGCGCTGCGCACGCATATGGCTGACTTGCTGCGCGCGGGTGCCGGAAGCGGGGCCATCGCCCGGATGGTGACCGACATGGCGGCCACGGTAACCGAGTTGTCGCGCGCCGCACCTGATCTGCTGGCGACCGAAGCGCGGGGCGCATCGGCGCGGCTGCAGACAGAACTCGCGGGTGCCGGCGCACCGCCTGAATTGGCCGGCACTGTATCGCACCTGTACGAGCTGGACGGAGCGGTGGGACTGGCACGGCTCGCCCGCGACAGCGGCCTGCCCGGTGCACAGCTCGCGCGGGCTTTCATCGATCTGGGTGCCCGCATCGGGGTTGATTGGGCGCAAGGCTGTGCGACGCGGATGTCTCCGTCAGACCCGTGGGAGCGCCTGCTGGTTGCCGGACTGGCACGCGACTTTCAGCAGATGCGGCTCGATTGCCTGCGCCGTCTGTCCGCTCGCAAGGGCACCGATCCGGTTGCCGCGGTTGCCGGCTGGGCCGAAATTCATGAAGGCGCGATCCGCCAGTTCAGGGGAATGGTCGCACGGGCGCGGGCGGGTGTCGCGACCAGTCCGGCGATGCTGGCCCAGATTGCGGGGCAGGCGCGCAACCTTCTTGGCCGGTAGCGCGCCGGTCCGGTAGGTGCCGGCACGCCGGGCCGGCGAAGTTCAGAACGGAAACGCACTCACCAGCGCGGCGTCGGGATCGTTCGGACTGACCAGCAGCTTGTCGATCTTGCGGCCGTCCATATCGACCACTTCGATCCGCCACCCGCCCGCGTGAAAATATTCCCCTTCGGCCGGCAGCCGTTTCAGCACCGACAGCACATAACCGGCGGCAGTGGCGTAATCGCGGTCGTCCGGAAGCTCCAGTTGCAGCCGCGACGCCAGCGCGTCAGCCGGCAGCGCGCCCGCAACGAGCAGCGAGCCATCTTCGCGCACCACCACCATCGGCTCGTCCCCGGCATCCTGGTGCGACGCGAACGCGCCGACGATGGCCGCCAGCAAATCCGCGGGGGTGACGACCCCTTCCAGATGCCCGTATTCGTCGTGGACAATGGCCATCGATACGTCCGACCCTTGCAGGATCCGCAAGGCGTCCATTGCATCAAGCTGATCGGGAACGATCTCGGCCTTTTTCATCAGCCGGGCGATCTGCAGGCGCTTTCCCGCGAGCAACACCGCCAGCACGTCCTTGGCCTTGACCACGCCGACGATCTTGTCGGGCGCGCCGTCGGTCACCGGCCAGAGCGAATGCGGCGAATCCTTGAGCAACGCGCGCACGTCGGCCTCCGCCGCGCGGCGGTCGATCGTGTCCAGTTCTGTCCTTGGCGTCATCAGTTCGCGCACCGGCCGATCCGCGAGCCGCATGATCCCGGCCATGATCGCGCGCTCATCCTCCTCGATCACGCCGGAGCGGGTCGCTTCGGCGAAAATCATGTGGAGTTCCTCCTCGGTCACTTCCTGTTCGGACGAAGCTTTCAGCCCGAGCAGCCGGAGCAGCAGTGCGGAGGACCGGTCGAGCAGCCAGACCAGCGGTGCCGCAGCGCGCGACAGCACCACCATGGGCCGCGCCATCCAGGTGGCGATCGGTTCCGCGAGCCGGAGCGCAATCTGCTTGGGTACGAGTTCGCCGACGATCAGACTGGCGAACGTGGTGATTGCGATTACTAGCGCGAAGCCCGCATCGTCGGCGTAACGGGCCGGAACGCCCCATGCGAACAGCCGCTCCGCGGTGGGGTGCCCGAGGCTGGCGCCCGAATAGGCGCCGGCAATAATCCCGATCAGCGTGATCCCGATCTGGACGGTTGACAGCAGCTTGCCCGGCTCGTTCGCCAGCGCAAGCGCACAGCGGGCACCGCTGGACCCGCGCTCTGCCGCGGCCTTGAGCCGCGCCGGGCGCGCCGACACGACCGCCATTTCCGTCATTGCGAACAGGCCGTTGAGCAGGATCAGTGCCAGTATGATCAGGGCGTCGGGCCAAGGATAGGGAGTCACCCGCCTCCGCTAGCAGATAGCAGGCGAAAGGCGAAGGGCTGACGCAGGAGGCGGAAGCGGGCACGCGATCTAGCGACACGGCGGCGCGAACGGGAACTTTGCGTGTAACGGCCGCGTTCATGTGGCGATCATCACCGCGCTTTCACACTCGGCTTGGATCGACGAAAATAGCGTAGAGAACATTTGATCATCAGGGCACAACCCGGCACCATCTGACCTTCCCCGGGCGAAATACACAACAGAGGATACATATCATGAGAAAATCCCGCATAGTCATTTCCAGCCTTTGCGCAGTATCGGTCCTGGGCCTGTCGGCCTGCGTCACCGACCCCAACACTGGCGAGCGCAAGGTGTCGCGCACCGCGATCGGCGCGGGTGGCGGCGCGCTGGCCGGCATGCTGCTGGGCGGGCTGATCGGTGGCGGCACCGGCCGGATTATCGGCGCGGGGATCGGCGGCATCGCCGGCGGCGCCGTTGGCTATACGATGGACAAGCAGATCAAGCAGCTGAAGGAACAGACCGCCGGCAGCGGTGTGGACGTGATCCCGACCGACAACGGGCAGGCGATCCTGGTCAACCTGCCCGAAGGCGTGACGTTCGACGTAGGTTCGTACTCGCTACGGCCCGAGTTCCGCGCGACGCTCGACAAGGTCGCGCAAAGCCTGAAAGAATACCCTAACAGCCTGATCGACGTCTATGGCCACACCGATTCGACGGGTTCGGACGCCTACAACCAGACCCTGTCGGAAAACCGCGCGCGCACCGTGGCCAGCTATCTGACGATGCAAGGCATAAGTGCCGCGCGCGTCCGCAGCCAAGGCTATGGCGAGTCGATGCCCGTGGCTGACAATGCCACCGACGAGGGCCGCCGCAAGAACCGCCGGGTGGAGATCAAGATCGTGCCCGTCACGCAGGATGACGTGACGCGCGCCCGGCAGGGGCAGTAAGTATCCAATGGCGTCGCCCCGGGCCTGGTCCCGGGCGACGCTTTTGCGCCACAGGATCGGCGGGACCCCGGATCAAGTCCGGGTGTGAGAAGTGCGGAGAGGGCAAGATGCTCATTCCGTCAGGCACAGGTTTTATGTGCGCGCGGAAATCTCCCTGGCGCGCACGGCGAGCCGATCGACCGCGGCCTCGTGGATCGCGGGCGCGGTGACCAGCACGCCGAATGCGCGCGGATCGGCCTTGTTATAGTTGAGCGGGCCGCCGAACGCATCGGTTACCGCGGCGCCGGCCTCGCGCGCGATCAACGCGGCGGCGCCGATGTCCCATTCCCAGCCCCAGCGCAGCGTGGCGAGCAGGTCGGCCTGATCGGCCGCGACCATTGCGATCCGCAGCGCGATGGAATTGGGTTTGGGGACCAGCACCAGATCGGAATCGACCGAAGCGAGCGCGTCGGCCGGGACCCGCGCACCCGGCAGCGACCGGCGGCTGCTGGCGACCAGCGGCCGGCCGTTGCGCCAGGAGCCCTGCCCGGCTTGCCCGAACCAGAATTCGCCCCGCGCCGGCGCGCAGAGCAGGCCGAACAGCGGCCGGCCCGCGCTGACCAGCGCGACGGATACGCACCAGCCCTCGCGCCCGGCGATGTAGTCCCGCGTGCCGTCAATGGGATCGACCAGCCAGATCAGTCCGCCCGCCAGCCGCTCGGGCGCGTCGGTCGTCTCCTCGGACAGCCATCCGGCGGCGGGCAGCAGCGCAGTCAGTTCGCGCCGCAGATAGCGATCGACCAGCAGGTCCGCCTCGCTCACCGGGTTGTCGGGCGATTTTTCCCACACCCTGAGTTCATGCCCGTTCCCCGGCCAGCGTTCGAGCGCGATCCGGCCCGCGTCGCGCACGATCGCTTCGAGCCGGACCCGATCAAGCATCGGTCACCTGTGAAATGGAGAACGTGGGCATCGCGGGGCGGATCGAACTTTGACGCGGTTTGCAGGAGCCTCGCCCATGCGCGCGTATCCGGCTCTTTTCAAGCCGCAGGCGATGTCCTATGCGGCACCGCAAAATCGGTCGGTTCAATCGTCCGGTTAAGACCTTCCCCAGGGGCAACAGCGAAAGATCACGCGATGAACATCCACGAATATCAGGCCAAGGAACTGCTGGCGAAATACGGTGTCGGCATTCCGGCAGGCATTGCGACACTGACCGTGGAAGAAGCCGTGGCGGCCGCAAAGCAGCTGCCGGGGCCGCTCTATGTGGTCAAGGCGCAGATCCACGCGGGCGGCCGCGGCAAGGGCAAGTTCAAGGAACTCGGCCCCGATGCCAAGGGCGGCGTGCGCCTGGCCAAGTCGATCGAGGAGGTTGAGGCGTTCGCGCAGGAAATGCTCGGCAACACGCTGGTCACGATCCAGACCGGTGACGCCGGCAAGCAGGTCAACCGCCTGTACGTGACCGACGGCGTCGATATCGCCAAGGAATACTACCTGTCGATGGTGGTGGACCGCGCCAGCGGCCGCGTCGCGCTGATCGTGTCGACCGAAGGCGGCATGGACATCGAGGAAGTCGCCCACTCGACCCCGGAAAAGATCACCTCGATCGTGATCGACCCGGCCGAGGGTTTCATGCCGCACCACGGCCGCGCGGTGGCCTTCGCGCTCAAGCTGTCGGGCGATCTCAACAAGCAGGCGCAGCATGTGGCGAAGCAGCTGTACGAAGCATTCATCGCGCTCGATTGCGAGATGCTCGAAATCAACCCGCTGGTCGAAAGCAAAGACGGCCAGCTGCTGGTGCTCGACACCAAGATGAGCTTCGATTCGAACGCGCTGTATCGCCACCCCGACGTGGTCGCGCTGCGCGACGAGACCGAGGAAGACCCGGCCGAGATCGAAGCCAGCAAGTATGACCTGGCCTACATCAAGCTCGACGGCGACATCGGCTGCATGGTCAACGGCGCGGGCCTGGCAATGGCGACGATGGATATCATCAAGCTGAACGGGATGTTCCCGGCCAACTTCCTTGACGTGGGCGGCGGCGCCAACAAGGAAAAGGTCACTGCGGCGTTCAAGATCATCCTGTCCGACCCTGCCGTGAAGGGCATTCTCGTCAACATCTTTGGCGGGATCATGAAGTGCGACATCATCGCCGAGGGCATCGTTGCCGCGGCGAAGGAAGTGAACCTGTCGGTGCCGCTGGTGGTTCGCCTGGAAGGCACCAACGTGCAACTGGGCAAGGACATCCTCGAAAATTCGGGCCTTGCCATCGTGTCCGCCAACGATCTGGGCGATGCCGCCGCCAAGATCGTGGCCGAGGTGAAGAAGGCCGCCTGATCGACTGACTTGCCGGTATGCGAGCGAGAATGCCCCTGCCCGGAAGGACAGGGGCATTCGCCGTTGCAGACTGACGCAATTTCAACGTATCCCGCTGCACCCTACCCGTTCGGGGGCTTGACCTGCAGGCAAACGGACGCAATGGGAACGAAGCGGTTTAATCGATCGGCTAAAACCTGCTCCTTCCCCGGAACCGGCGCCGATCCGAACGACAAGAAGGGCAGTACACGATGAAGATCCTCGTGCCCGTGAAGCGGGTGATCGACTATAACGTGAAGCCGCGGGTCAAGTCCGACGGCACCGGCGTTGATCTTGCCAACGTCAAGATGAGCATGAACCCGTTCGACGAGATCGCGGTTGAGGAAGCCCTGCGCCTGCGCGAAAAGAGCGTCGCGACCGAAGTGGTGGTTGCCTCGATCGGGCCGGCCAAGGCGCAAGAAACGCTGCGCACCGCGCTGGCGATGGGCGCGGACCGCGCGATCCTGGTGCAGTGCGACGACGAGGTCGAGCCGCTGGCGGTGGCCAAGCTGCTCAAGGCGATTGCCGACGAGGAGCAGCCCACGCTGATCATCGCCGGCAAGCAGGCGATCGATGACGATTCGAACCAGGTCGGCCAGATGCTGGCCGCGCTGCTCGGCCGGCCGCAGGGCACGTTCGCCAGCAAGGTCGAAGTGTCGGGCGATTCAGTAGCGGTAACGCGCGAAGTCGATGGCGGGCTTGAAACGGTCAGTCTTACGCTGCCGGCGATCATCACCACCGACTTGCGTCTTAACGAGCCGCGGTATGCCTCGCTGCCCAACATCATGAAAGCCAAGTCCAAGCCGCTCGCGACCAAGACACCGGCCGATTACGGCGTCGATGTGACGCCGCGGCTCAAGACGCTCAAGGTTACCGAACCGGCAGTGCGCAGCGCAGGCATCAAGGTGCCCGACGTTGATACGCTGGTTGCCAAGCTCAAGGATATAGGAGTCGCCTGATGAAGACGCTCGTCTGGGTCGAACACGACAACGCATCGGTCAAGGACGCTACGCTGGCCGCAGTCACCGCAGCAACGCAACTGGGTGAAGTCACCGCCCTCGTCGTCGGCGCCGGGGTGGACGGCGCAGCCGCCGCCGCTGCGCAGATCGAAGGCGTGGCGAAAGTGCTGAAGGCGGATGATGCCGCTTTTGCCAACGCGCTGGCTGAAAACGTCGCGCCGCTGATCGCGGGCCTGATGGCGGACCATGACGCGTTCGTCGCGCCGGCCACCAGCAACGGCAAAAACATCGCGCCGCGCGTGGCCGCGCTGCTCGATGTGATGCAGCTGTCGGACATCCTGTCGGTCGAAGGTCCGAAGACCTTTACCCGCCCGATCTATGCCGGAAACGCGATCGCCACGGTCGAATCCGCCGACGCCAAGCTGGTCATCACCGTGCGCGGCACCGCTTTTGCGAAAGCCAACCCCACTGGCGGATCGGCTCCGGTCGAAACCGCAGCCGGCACCGGTGACGCCGGACTGTCGCGCTTTGTCGGATCGGAAATCGCCAAGAGCGAGCGGCCGGAACTGACCAGCGCCAAGATCATCGTTTCGGGTGGCCGTGCACTGAAGGACCCCGACACGTTTCAGCAGATCATCTTTCCGCTGGCCGACAAGCTGGGTGCCGCAGTGGGCGCAAGCCGCGCCGCGGTCGACGCGGGTTATGTCCCTAACGATTACCAGGTGGGCCAGACCGGCAAGATCGTGGCCCCTGAAATCTACATCGCGGTCGGCATTTCGGGCGCGATCCAGCACCTGGCGGGGATGAAGGACAGCAAGACCATCATCGCCATCAACAAGGACGAGGACGCGCCGATCTTCCAGGTGGCCGACATCGGCCTGGTGGGCGACCTGTTCACGCTGGTGCCGGATCTGACCGGCAAGCTGTGAATGCAGAAGGGGCCGGAAAAACTCCGGCCCCTTCCTTCGATCGGAACGAGCTATTCGGCGAGTGCGCGCCGGAAGGATTCACGTGTCACGGGCATCAACCGGGCGCTCCAATCATCATCGGTCTCCTCCAGCCATTGGATAAGGTCGACATTGTCGTTATTCGTGATTGTGTGCACGCGCTTGGTCAAGCCAGTCCAGACGCCCCGCAACCCGCCTACTGGCACACCCATGTCGTGCTCCAGTTTGCGTAGGGAGAAGGTGTCGCCGGCTTGCACGATCCTTTGAATCGCTTCGGTCGTCTTTTCACCGCAGCCTCGCAGAAACGCCCGAGCGGCCTGCAACCCGAGCTCGGCGAACTCACCGGTCTCCTCAGTTTCACTGTCTTCCGTATGCGATGCACCGCCGGCGGAGAGGCCGAGGTGCACCGCGAGTTCTGCCTTGCAGGCAGGCGACAACAATTTTACGGTGTTTGCATCGATGATGATCTGGTTGGTCATTTCGGTACTCCATCTACGTTTCAACACGAAACCTCATTTCGTGTTGAAACGTAGATATAAACGTGCGTTTCATCTGTCAAGCAACTCATGAAAGCGCTTTCATGATTTCAACGCTTACGCCAGCACGTCCACCGCGTGGATCGCCACGCCGACCAACCCGCCCACCAGGGTGCCGTTGATGCGGATAAACTGGAGGTCTCGGCCGACCGCGCTTTCGATACGCAAGGTGACGGTCGAGCCGTCCCAGCGCTTGACCGTTTCCGACACCAGCCGGACGATCTGCGCGCCGTAGCGGCTGGCGACGCCGACCAGCGTGCGGCGGGCGAAACGGTTCACCTGGGCCTGCAGGCGCGGATCGGTCGACAGCGCGGTGCCGAGCTCTTTCAGGGTCTGGCCGACGCCGCCGCCCATCGTGCCGGCCAGCGCTGCATCGGGATTGCGCACCGCGTGCAACGCCGCCGCACGCAGGCGTTCCCACATCGCATCGAGCCAGGCGCCCATGGCCGGGTTGGCCAGCAGTTCCTGCTTCATCGCGTTGACCTTCGCCTGCAGCGCCGGATCGTGCATCAGGTCCTGCGCCAGCGTCTCGAGCCCTTCTTCGACCTTGCGCCGCAGCGGGTGATCGGGATCGACGATGGTTTCCGCCAGCAGTTTGTACAGCCCCTCGATCACTCCGCTGGCCAGCCGCTCGTCCAGCCCGGTCCAGCGCAGGACGGTATTGGCGCGTTCGTGGATCAGGCGGCGGATCAGTGCCTCGTTCGCCTCCAGCGTAAGCGCGGCCCAGCGGATCAGGCTTTCCAATACCGGCAGGTGACGCCGGTCGGCAATTGCGGCGCCGAGCATCTGTCCCAGCAGCGGCGCGAGATCGAGCTTTTCCAGCTGGCGCCGCAACCCCTGCTTGACCACGCCGCCCAGCTCTTCGGGATCGAGCGATTCAAGCACATCGCCTAGCATCCCGGCGGCGCCGGCGCGCAGCCGCGATTCGCCTCCACGCGGATTGGCCAGGAATTCCCCGGCCGAAGCCGCCAGGTTCATCGAGTTCAGCCGGCGTGCGACCACCTGCGGGGTAAGGAAGTTGCTGCGCAGGAACGACGCCATGGTGTCCGCGATACGGTCCTTGTTATCCGGAATGATCGCCGTGTGCGGGATCGGCAGGCCGAGCGGATGGCGGAACAGCGCGGTCACCGCGAACCAATCGGCCAGGCCGCCGACCATCGCCGCCTCGCTGAACGCAAGGACCCATTCCCAGCCCGGATGCACAGCGCGCAGCTGGCGCGCGATGAGGAACACGCTGGCCATCGCCACCAGCAACCCGGTGGCAAGCAGGCGCATGCGATAGGCGCGATCGGCCGCGAGCGGGAGCGCCGGAGCGGTCCGGGGGGAGCGCGCAGCCTTCACTCGGCGGGCGAGGGCCCCGGCGCGCCCGGGTGCGCGAGGGCATCGGGCCGGGCATGATCGGGGTCGAAGGTCAGCAGCTTGCGGCGCAGCAGCGGGCCAAGCCGCTTTTCAAGCCCGTCGGCCAGGCTGAACGCGGCGGGCACGATCAGCAGCGTGAGCGCGGTGGACAGGATCAGCCCGCCGATCACGACGGTGCCCATCGGCGAGCGCCAGGCGGCATCCCCGCCGAGCGAGACCGCGGTCGGGATCATGCCGGCGGTCATCGCCACGGTGGTCATCACGATCGGCACCGCGCGCTTGTGCCCGGCATCGACGATCGCATCGAACTTGGCGACGCCTGCCGCCATTTCCTCGATCGCGAAATCGATCAGCAGGATCGAGTTCTTGGCGACGATGCCCAGCAGCATCAGCAGGCCGATCAGCACCGGCATCGAGACCGGCTGACCGACGAAGGCGAGCAGCAACAACCCGCCGAGCGGCGCGAGGAACAGCGAGCTCATGTTGACGAGTGGCGAAATGAAGCGGCGATAGAGCAGCACCAGCACGGAAAATACCAGCAGTACGCCGGACGCCACGGCGTAGATCACGTTCTCTATCATCTCCTGCTGCCACCGGTCCTCCCCGAACGGGGTGTTGGACACGCCCGAGGGCAGGTTGCGCAGCGCCGGAAGCGCAGAGATTGCCGCCATCGCTTCGCTTTTCACCACGCCGGGGGCAAGATCGGCGCCGATGAACACCCGGCGCTGCTGGTTGTAGCGCTGGACGGTGGTTGGCCCAGACCCGAACGAAATCTCGGCGACGCGCGACAGCGGGACGGTGCCGCCGGATGCGGTGGGCACCGGCAGGTTCGCAATGTTCGACAGGTCACGCCTGGCCTCCTCGGGCAGGCGGACCCGGATCGGCACCTGCCGGTTGGCAAGCGAGAACTTCGCGGCGTTCTGGTCGATCTCGCCGATCGTGGCGATACGAATCGCCTGGCTCAGCGCCTGCGTGGTGACGCCAAGGCTGGCGGCAAGATCGAGCCGCGGGCGGATCACGACTTCGGGCCGGCGCAGGTCCGCGCCGATCCGCGGGGCGACGACCTGCGTCACGCCCTTCATCTGTTCGACCAGCCGGGTGGCAGCATCCTCGAGCGCTTCGGGGTCGGACCCTGCCAGCATGATGGAGATCGGCCGGCCGCTTCCCCCCGGACCCCCGGCGTTGACCGACTGGAAGGTTACGCGCGCATCGGGAATGCGCTGCAACACGCCGGTCATCGCGCGCTCGAACTCGATGCTGGACAGTGCGCGGTCCTTGCGCAGGATCACGAAGCTGCGGGCGTTGCCTTCCTGCACCCGTTCGAGCACCGATTCCACCTCGGGCCGAGCACGCAGGATGCGCGCAACGTCGGCCGAGACCGCCTCGGTCTGGGCGAGGGTCGTGCCGGGGACCATCTCGATCCGCACTTGCGAAAAATCCTGGTTGGCATCGGGAAAGAACTGTCCAGGCAGGACCATGAACATGCCGACCGTCATCGCCAGCGCCGCGGCCGCAACCCCGATCATCCACACCCGGTGATCGCGCAGCCTGGCCTTAAAGCGATGCGCCAGCGGCACCCGGCCGTGCGCGTCGCGGTGTGCGGCGCGCCAGGCCGCTGCCTTGGCGGTATCGAGCGACCAGTACAGCACCTTGAGGTACTGGTTCATCCAGCGGCCGCCCGCATGTTCGGCTTCGCCGTGGGCCTTCAGAAAATAGGCGGCGACCATCGGTGTGATCATCCGCGCCACGGCGAGACTCATGAGCACCGAGACAACCACGGTCAGGCCGAAATTCTTGAAGAACTGCCCGGACACCCCGGGCATGAGCCCGACCGGCAGGAATACCGCGACGATGGAGAACGTGGTGGCGACCACCGCCAGGCCAATCTCGTCCGCCGCGTCGATCGACGCCTGGTAGGCGGTCTTGCCCATGCGCATGTGGCGCACGATGTTTTCGATCTCGACGATCGCGTCATCGACCAGCACCCCCGCGACCAGCCCGAGCGCGAGCAGGGACAGCTGGTTTAGGGTGAAGCCCATCAGGTTCATGAACCAGAAGGTGGGAATCGCCGACAGCGGGATCGCGATGGCCGAGATGACCGTGGCGCGCCAGTCCCGCAGGAAGAAGAACACCACGATCACCGCGAGGATCGCCCCTTCGACCATCGCCGCCATCGAGCTTTCGTACTGCTGCTTCGTATAGTCGACCGAGGAGAACAACTGGGTGAAATGAATGCCGGCGTTCGCTTGTTCGAGTTGCCGCATCGCTTCGACGCTGGCATCGAACACGCTGACATCGGAAGCGCCGCGGGCGCGCGTGATCCCGAAGGTGACCACTGCTTTACCGTTGATCTTGCCTAGCGAAGTGATCTCGCCGTAGCTGTCGCGGACAGTGGCGATATCTGCCAGCTTGACGGTGCGCCCCGCCGGCAGTGCGATTTGGGTCTGCGACAGGTCAAAGGCATTGCGGGCGTTGCCGAGCACGCGCACCGACTGGCGCGAACCGGCAATTTCGGCGCGACCGCCCGCGGCGTTGGTGTTGAGCTGGCGCAGCGCGAGGTTGACCTGCGCGGCGGTCACCCCGGCCGCCTGCATTCGCGCCGGATCGAGCGTGACGAGGATCTCGCGGTTGACGCCGCCGCTGCGCGTCACCTGTGCCATGCCCTCGATCGAAAGCAGCCGCTGTGCGACGGTATCGTCGATGTACCACGACAGCTGTTCGAGGGTCATGTCCTCGGCCGAGACGGCGAAGTACGCGATTGGCTCCGACGAGGTGTTGGCCTTGATCACCGACGGTTCGAGGATGCCGTCGGGCAAGTCGCCGCGGACCTGATCGATGGCGTTCTTGACCTCGTTCACCGCAGCGTTGATGTTCTCCCCGATCTGGAATTCGACCATCGTCTGGCTGGAGCCTTCGGACGCGGTCGAGCTGATCGACTGCACGCCAGCGATCGAGCGGACCGCCGATTCGATCCGCTGGGTGATTTGCGTCTCGATCTCGGTCGGCGCGGCGCCGGGCTGCGCAATCGTGACGATCACCATCGGGAATTCGATGTCGGGGTCCTGCTGGACCTGCATCCGGATGAAGCTGACGATGCCGAGCAGCATCAGCGCCCCGAACAGCACCAGCGGCACGACCGGATTGCGGATCGACCAGGCCGAGATATTGCGAAAGTTCATCGCGGGCGGACGTTCCGCGGAAGGGAGCGGCGGCGGGTCAAGGCTGCGCGGCCCGCGCGACCGGCTTGGGGTTCACCGTCTCGCCGGTCTGCAGGAAGCCGCCGGCACGCAGCACGATCCGTTCGCTGCCCGTCAGGCCTTCGATAACGGCAATCCCGTCGGCAGTGACGATGCCGGTCTTCACGGCGCGGCGTTCCACCTTGTTGTTGCGCCCCACGACATAGACGAAGCTGCCGCGATTGTCAGACAGGATCGCCGATTCCGGCAGTTTCGGGGCGACGACCGTGCCCGCACGGATAACTGCGCTGGCGAAGCCGCCGGGACGCAGCTGCGGAGCATACGCCAGGGCAATGCGGGCCAGCCCCTGCCGCGTGACCGGGTCGATCACCGGCGAGACCTGCCAGATCCGGCCGGAAAAGCTGCGCGCGGCGCCGACAGGGGTGACGATCGCCTCGACCCCGGGACGGATCGCCGCCAGATCGGCTTCGGACAGCCGCGCCTGCAGTTCCAGTTCCCCGCCGCGCGCGATACGGAACAACTCTCCGCTGCCGCCGCCGACGACCTGCCCGCGTTCGACCCGGCGTTCCAGCACCAGCCCTTCGCCGGGCGCGACGATGTCGAGCCGGGCCGCCTGGGCGCGCAGCTGCGCGAGCGTGGCACGCGCGACATTGACGCGGGCATTGGCAGCATCGCGGGTGGCGCGCAGCCGGTCCACATCCGCTTTCGAGACGAACCCGCGATCGACCAGTCGCAACGCCCGGTCAAAATTCGCCTGCGCCAGCCGAGCTTCGGCATCGGCAACCGAGATCTGGGCAGCCTGGCTTGCCTGCTGCTGGTTCTGGACCGAGCTGTCGACCACGGCGAGGATCTGCCCCTCACGCACCCAGTCACCGGCATCGGCCAGTACGTCGATCACCTGTCCGCCTTCGCCAACCGAGCCAACCGGCATTTCGCGCCGCGCGGCAAGCGTTCCGGTGGCCCTGATCGTTCCGGCAATGGTGGCGCGACCGGGCGAGATGACCGAGACGGTCGGCGCCTGGCCGGCGGTGTCGGCGGCAGTAGCCGCAGGATCACCGCGGTGGAGGAAAAACCACAAGGCCACAAGCACGACAGCCGCGAGAGCGATGATCAGCCACGGACCCCGCCCTTGCGGACGATCGTCCCCCGCCTCTGCCACGGCGGCAGAAGATCCGATGTTCGCGGGGCCGATCCTGGATTCGAAATTCATCGCAGCTTTTGCCACCCCCGAGCACCTCGACCGGTGAGTTATCCGGTTAAACCCGCGGCGGCAAGTTCGGCCCCGAGCCGGCTGGATCGGTCAGTTACACCAGAAACCGGCGGCACGCACCCAGTTCCTGCGCGCAAGCCACGACGACGCGGGCCGGACCCTTGCGGATCCGGCCCGCCGACGAGCCTTCATGCCGGGAAGCACCGGCCGGAATTCAGTTCCCCGGTTCAATAGTTGAACTGGCGCTCGTACAGATCACGGTAGTGCTGGATGCGCGTGACGCGAAGCCCCTGCATGCCGGACCGGTCGACCGCGCGCTGCCACGAGGCGAATTCCTCCAACGTGAGGCTGTAGCGCTGGCAGACCTCCTCGATCGTAAGCAGACCGCCGTTCACGGCGGCGACCACTTCGGCCTTGCGGCGCACGACCCAGCGGGTCGTGGTGGGCGGCGGCAGCGATTCCAGGGTCATCGGTTCGCCAAGCGGCCCGATCACCATCGCTGGCCGGATTTTCTGGTTCTCGATCATAATATTCCTCGGTCGCCGGCTGTGAGGGAAGCCGCGGCAACGTGATTTATGGCAAACGCTGCTTTTCGATTGCCCGAATAAACGCGGTTAATGCCTGATGATACCTGACGGCAGTCCAGCAGCACCGCCGCTGCCGTGGCGGCGAAACTGCCCGCGGGCACGACGGCCGAACCGTTTGCATCCAGCGCGCGGCGCAGGCCGTGCACGGCCAGGAACCGGGCGCGCAGTGCCGCCCAGTCGGGTTGAGCATGGCTTATGCCGCCGCCGCCGCCAGCCCCCGCATCTCCCGCGCCGCCCCACGGCAGGCCCGCCTGCCCGATTCGGACCGGCTGGATGGCCGATTGGCGCTCGTTCTCGAAGTCATAGCCCATCTGCATGAGCCGGTCCTAAACCAGAGGTCGTCAAGGGACGGTAAACAAGCCGGTTACTTACCGGTCATTTTCCTTAACGTTTTGACGCTGCATTGGTTTTGGCGTTTCCGCCCGCCGCGTGTATGGCACGGCCGATGGATCGGCCGGTTAACCCGTTTATGAACACCGACCTGCCTGCGCTGTTCCAACTGGCCCATGACGGCAGCGGCGGCCTGGCGGGACGGCGCATCGTGGTGGCGATGTCGGGCGGGGTCGACAGTTCGGTGGTGGCGGCGCTGGCCGCGGCGAGCGGGGCCGAAACCATCGGCGTGACCTTGCAGCTGTATGACTATGGCGCGGCCACCGGGCGCAAGGGCGCGTGCTGTGCCGGCGACGATATTCGCGACGCGCGGGCCGTGGCGGATCGCTTGGGCATCGCGCACTATGTGTTCGACCACGAGAGCAAGTTCCGATCCGAAGTGGTTGAGCGGTTTGCCGACGATTACCTTGCCGGACGCACGCCGATCCCATGCATCCGCTGCAACATGGGGCCCAAGTTCACGGACCTGCTGGCGATGGCGCGCGACCTGGGCGCAGACTGCCTGGCTACAGGGCACTATGTGCGGCGGGTGGAAGCGCCGCACGGGCCGGAGTTGCATCGCGCGCTCGATCCGGCACGCGACCAGAGCTATTTCCTGTATGGCACGACCGGCCCGCAGCTGGATTTCCTGCGCTTTCCGCTGGGCGGATTGCCCAAGAGCGCGGTGCGCGCGATGGCAGAGGCAGCGGGGCTGCGGGTCGCGGCCAAGCCTGACAGCCAGGACATCTGCTTCGTGCCCGATGGCGACTATGCCAAAGTGGTGCAGCAAGTCCGTCCCGAAGGCGTGCAGGCGGGCGAGATCATCCATGCCGAGACGGGCGAAGTGCTGGGACGGCACAAGGGGGTGGTCCACTTCACCGTGGGGCAGCGCCGCGGACTGGAGATCGGGGGCCAGAGCGAGCCGCTTTACGTTACCGCGATAGACGCGCAGTCGCGCCGCGTTGTGGCCGGCCCGCGCCGCTTGCTGGCCGTAGCGGCCGCCCGGATCGTGGAGACAAACCAAATCGGCCCGGTCCCCGCCGGGGTGACGCTCACCGCAAAAGTCCGCTCGCTGGCCAAGCCGGTGCCGGTAACGCTGGACGGATCGCTGGGAGCAGCGGCGGCAACCGAGCTGCGGTTTCCTGTGCCAGAATACGGCGTCGCTCCTGGACAGGCGGCGGTGCTCTATGCCGGGGACCGGGTGATTGGTGGCGGCTGGATAGACAGCACTACCGCGGCCGCGCCCTAATCGGACCAGGGTTCGAGGATGCAGCCGGCGCCGGCGTGGAAGGTGGCAGTCTGGCTGGCGACCAGCGGGACGCGCGCGGTGATCGAACGGGCGGCCGGATCTTCACTGAGCATGATGAACCGCATTCCGGGTTCGAAATCCTGGCGGCAATCGCCCAGCGGCCGGCCTGCGACAAAGCGGCACGAACACCCGATTCGCGCGGCGTAGGAGGCGCCCGTCAGCCCGTAGGCGCGCAGCGGGCGCCAGTAGTAAACGAGCACAGCGACGGTGCAGGCGAGCACCAGCCAGCCCAGGCGGCGAAGCCATTTGCGCGATCGGGCGGGGTTTGCGGTTGCCATCTCTGTTGGTTCTTCGCATGACCGCGCCCGCCATGTCGACCCGCCGCCTTCACCTCGTTGCCGCTTTCGCAGCGCCGATTTTGCTGCTGGCCGGCTGCGGGGCACCGCCCGAGCGCCCGCCGGCTCCGCTTAGTCCGGCCGCGCTTGCCGCGGTTGTCCCGCGCCCGGGGGTTTCCCGGGCGCGGCTGGCGCGGGCGATCGACAAACTGTTCGCCGACACCAACGCCGGAGAGACCCGCGCGTTCGTTGTGTTCTATCGCGGACGGATCGTCGCCGAACGCTATGGGGACGGCTACGGGCCGGACACCCGGCTGGCGGGGTGGTCGATGTCCAAGTCGATCACCGCCGCGCTGATCGGGCTGCTGGTTGCCGACGGACGGCTGCGGCTCGACGAAAGCGTGCCTGTCCCCGCGTGGCAGCGCAGCGGCGACCCGCGGGGCGAGATCACCTTGCGCCAGTTGCTGCAGATGCGATCGGGCCTGAGGCATACCGAGGGCGGGTCCCCGGTATACGGTTCGGACGAAGTGCGGATGCTGTTCCTTGATGGGCGCGACGACATGGCGGCCTATGCCGAAGCCCAGCCGCTTGAGGCCGAGCCGGGGCGCAAGTGGGAATATTCCAGCGCGACGAGCGCGATCCTGGCGGACCTTGCGGCCCGGATTTTGAGCGAGAGTCCGGATCCGGCGCAGCGGCGCGAGGCAGTTGCGGATTATCTGCGGGCGCGGTTGTTCACGCCCGTGGGCATGAAATCGATGGTTGGCGAATTCGATGCGGCGGGAACGCTGGTCGGAAGCAGCCTGATCCATGGCAGCGCGCGCGATTGGGCCCGCTTCGGGGAGCTTCTGCGCAACCACGGTGCGATCAAGGGCGCGCAGGTCCTGCCGCGGGGCTGGATCGACTTCATGACCCGCCCATCGCCCCGCAACCCCGCGTACGGCGCGCAGGTGTGGCTCAACCGGCCTGGCGCTCACGGCGAATTGCAATTGCTGCAGGGCCGCGCGCCGCTCAGCCTGTTCGCCTGCATCGGGCATCTGGGCCAATATGTGCTGGTGTCCCCCCAGCAGAAACTGACCGTAGTGCGACTGGGACGGTCGGACGAAGCGCAGCGCACGGCGGTGCTGGACCGGCTGGGAGACATCGTGACGTTGTTCCCGAAATGAGGCGGGTCGCCCGCGCCCCGATCAGCGCGCCGTAGAGACCACGTTTCCTGCCTGTCCTTTGTCCACGTGGCCGTCCGGGTCGGGATGGATCAGGATTTCGACGCCGGGAAACTCGGCAAGCAGCTTGGCCTCGATCTCGTCCATCACGGTATGGGCCTGCGCCACTGTCATTTGCGGATCGACCCAGACGTGGAACTGCACGAAATCACGGTTGCCGGCCGTGCGCGTGCGCAGATCGTGGATGCCGCGCAATTCCGGATGGCGGCCCAGCACCTCGATAAAGCGGTCTTTTCGGTCCTGCGGCCATTCACGGTCCATCAGGTTGTCGATCGCCTGTTGCGAAGCGCCCCACGCCCCGCGGCCCAGCCAGGCGGCAATGAGCAGGCCGAACACCGGATCGGCGCCGGAAATGCCGGCGTACTGATCAAGCGCCAGCGCAGCGATCACCGCGACGTTGAGCAGCAGGTCCGACTGGTAATGAACCTGGTCGGTCGAAATCGCGAGACTGCCGGTGCGGCGCACGACCCGGCGCTGCCATGCAACAAGGATGAGCGTGGCAAAGATCGCGAACAGTGACACCCAGATGCCGCTGTCGGCGGACTGCGGCCGCGACCCGGCGACGAACTGCTCGATCGCGCGGAACGCGAGGCCCAGCGCCGAAATCGAGATGAGGACGACCTGGAACATCGCTGCCAGCGCCTCGGCCTTGCCGTGCCCGAAGCGGTGATCGTCATCTTCGGGCTGGGCCGCTATCCACACCCCCGCGAGCGTGGCGACGCTGGCCACCAGGTCGAGCCCGGTATCGGCCAGGCTGCCGAGCATGGCGGTCGATCCGGTCGACCATGCCGCCCACGCCTTCATGCCGAGCAGCAGCAACGCCACGAAAATGCTGGCGAAGGCGGCGCTGCGGTTGAGCGCACCCGTTTCGGACAGCGATGCGGTCATGGAAAGAGCAAACCGCTTGACCATCCGCTCGGATCGGACGGTTCGCACACGAAACGGCGCCGTTCGTGGAGACGATGCTCGCGGTCCTGCCAGAACTCGATCGCCGCAGGAACGATCCGAAAGCCGAACCAGTGCGCCGGCCGTTCGACCGCGCGGCCGGCATAGCGCGCTTCGGCAGCGTGGAACCGGTCGACGAAAGCTTCCCGCGCGGGAAGCGGCGCCGACTGGTCCGAGGCCACTGCACCCAACTGGGAATCGCGGGCGCGCGAGGCAAAATAGGCATCGGCCGCCTGATCGCTGACACGTTCGACCGATCCTTCGATCCGGATCTGCCGGCGCAGCGATTTCCAGTGAAACAGCAGCGCGGCGTGCGGATTGGCGAGCAGTTCCGCGCCCTTGCGGCTATGCGAATTGGTGTAGAACACGAAGCCATCCGGTCCGTGACCCTTCAGCAGCACCATGCGCACCGAAGGCAGCCCGTCTGGGGTGGCGGTTGCCAGCGCCATCGCGTTCGAATCGTTGAGTTCGGTGCTGCGCGCCTCGCGGTACCAGTCTTCGAACAGCGCGAACGGATCGCCGTGGGGGATCGTATCGATTGCCGGTTCACCTTGCATCACGAATCCCTGTCCAGAACGTAGCGAAAAGGCCGCCGGGCGGCCGACGCCAGACGGCGCGAAGGCGGCGCAGGCCCCCTTAACCCCGGCCGCCGCGCAAGAAAAGCCGCACTTTCCCCCTGTCAGGTGCCCATTTTGCCGTAGCAGGCTTGGCCGACGGGCGTTTGGGCCCTAGCTATGCCGCATGGCTGATCCATACGTGACCCTGGGGGTGGCTCGCGGTGCGAGCGAAAAGGACATCAAATCCGCTTATCGCAAGCTGGCGAAGGAACTGCATCCCGATCGCAACACGGACAATCCGAAAGCCGCCGAACGCTTTAGCGACGTGACACGGGCATACGACCTGTTGTCGGACACCGACAAGCGCGCGCGGTTCGATCGCGGCGAGATTGACGCCGAAGGAAATCCGACCAGTCCGTTCGGGGGTGGCGGGCCGTTCGGCGGCGGAGGGCACCAGCGCGGGTTCCGCGCCGACGCGTTCGAAGGCGGCGAAGCTCCGGATCTGTCTGACCTGTTCGAAGGTCTGTTTGGCGGGCGTGCTGGCGGGACGGGCGGCGCGGGCAGGGGTGCCGGCCGGCGTGCGGCCCCGAAAGGCGGGAATGTCCAGTACCGGCTGCGGATTTCCCTGACCGACGCGGCCACGCTCAGCCCGCAGCGGATCACGCTTTCGGACGGCAAGACGATCGACCTGAAGCTGCCCGCCGGCGTGGAGGATGGCACGCAGATGCGCCTGCCGGGCAAGGGCGAGCCCGGCCCGGGAGGAGCCGGCGATGCGATCGTGGTGATCGAAGTCCAGCCGCACCCGTTCTTCCGCCGCGATGGGGACAACCTGCGGATCGACCTGCCGATTACACTCGACGAAGCGCTGGCCGGCGCAAAAGTGAAAGTGCCGACAGCGGACGGCGCGGTGATGCTGAGCGTGGCTGCCGCGAGCAGTTCGGGCAAGACGCTGCGGCTCAAGGGCAAGGGCATGACCCGCAAGGACGGCACGCGCGGGGACCAGCTGGTGACGCTGCAGATCGACCTGCCGGCGGACGAATCGGACCTGGCCGCGGAACTGGGCAGGCGCCTGGAGGGTTGGCGCGACACCCGCAACCCCCGGGCAAGGCTGGGAACTTGACCTGATGGAGCGCCCGACGACTGAAACGGGCGCTGCAGCGCCGGCCTATCAGCGCATCCCGCCGGACCGGTCGCCCGAAGGCCGCCGACAGCGCGCGCTGCGCTGGCGCGCCGGGCTTGAGCGCCGCGCCGCCGCCGAGCTGGCGCAGCTGCACTGGACGCATCGCGCGCGAAAGGTGACAGGCCGGACCTTTACCGGGCTGTGGAACGACGGGTTCATCCACGCCGGGAACCTGGCTTACATGTCGGTGGTGGCGCTGTTTCCCTTCTTCATTACGGTGGCCGCGATTTTCTCGGCCGTGGGCGAGCGGGACGAGCGCGCGGCTTCGATCAACGCGTTCCTGCTGGCGGTGCCCCCTTCGGTTTCGAGCGTGATCGCCCCGGTCGCGCGGGACGTGATCGACGCGCAAACCGGGTGGCTGCTGTGGATCAGCGGAGTGGTGGGGCTGTGGACGGTGAGCAGCCTGGTCGAGACGATCCGCGATATCCTGCGCCGCGCGTACGGCACGCCGCAGACGCTCGCATTCTGGCGCTATCGCTTGTTATCGACGGGAATCATCATCGGCGCGGTAGTGTTGCTGCTCGTATCGCTGCTGGCGCAAGTGGTGATTGGCGCGGTGGAGCAGACGATCTACGTGTGGCTGCCGCAACTCGATCCCATCGTTGGCGAAGTTGCGATGACCCGGCTCATTCCGGCCGGCGTGCTGTTCGTTTCGTTGTACCTGCTGTTCTTCACGCTGACCCCTTCCGCCTATCGCAATTCCCGCTATCCCAAATGGCCGGGGGCGCTGTGCGTCACGGTGTGGTGGGTGGTGGTAACGATGGCTCTGCCGTGGGCACTGCGTTCGGTGTTCAACTACAATCTGACCTACGGCAGCCTCGCGGGGATGATGATCACGCTTTTCTTTTTCTGGCTGGTCGGCTTAGGGATGGTGCTTGGGGCGGAGCTGAACGCGGCACTGGCCGAAACGCCGGAGGAATCGGACATGGTCGGACAGGCGGACGACCGTGCCGCGGCCGTGCCCGACATGAGTGGTGGAGATTACAACGAATGACCGGACTTATGCACGGCAAGCGCGGCCTTATAATGGGGCTGGCGAACGACAAGTCGCTTGCCTGGGGGATCGCTAAGCGGTTGCGTGAGCACGGCGCGGAACTGGCCTTTTCCTATCAGGGAGAAGCGCTGGAAAAGCGGGTCCGTCCGCTCGCCGCAAGCCTGGACAGCGATTTTTTGATCGAATGCGACGTATCGGACATGACCGCGCTGGACGCCAGCTTCGACCAGCTGAAGGCACGGTGGCCAACCATTGACTTCGTGGTCCATGCTATTGGTTATTCGGACAAGAACCAGCTGCGCGGCCGGTACTACGACACCACGCTCGACAATTTCCTGATGACGATGAACATTTCCGCATTCAGCCTGGTAGCCGTGACCAAGCGCGCGGTCGAAATGATGCCCGACGGCGGATCGATCCTGACGCTGACCTATTACGGCGCCGAGAAGGTGGTGCCGCATTACAACGTAATGGGCGTGGCGAAGGCGGCGCTGGAGGCGAGCGTGAAGTATCTCGCCAATGACTGCGGCCCGCAGAAGGTTCGGGTCAACGCAATCTCTGCCGGCCCGATCAAGACGCTTGCTGCCAGCGGGATCGGCGATTTCCGCTACATCCTGAAGTGGAACGAGCTCAATTCACCGCTGCGCCGCAACGTCACGATCGAGGATGTGGGCGGATCGGCGTTATACTTCCTGTCGGACCTTGCCGGCGGCGTCACGGGCGAGGTGCACCATGTCGATGCCGGGTATCACTCGATCGGGATGAAGCAGGAGGACGCGCCCGATATCGCGCTGGCCTGACGCAAGCGCCGCGCAGCGGCCGCCGGCCGGTTAACCCACCACCTGCAGACGGGGCAGCGCGAGCGTCTGCCCGGACGGCTGGTCAGGCCAGATGCCGCGGGTATCGTAGACGATCTTGCTGGCGCGCTCGCACAGCGGGATCGAGCGAAACACGTCGTGATCCACCAGCACGATCAGGATGTCGCAACTTTCCAGTGCGGCATCGAGACCGACCAGCTCGATCCCGGCATCACGGTACTCGATCGGAAGCTGGCGGATGAACGGTTCGACGATGCTGATCCGCTGGGGATGGCGGCGGGCAAGCGTGCTGGCGACCAGCCGGGCCGGACTTTCGCCGAAATCGTCGACGTTGGCCTTGAATGCCAGCCCCAGACAGGCGACCCGCGCCTGTGGGTGATCCGCAATCAGCGCATCGGCGCGGGCAATGACGTGATGGATCTTGCTGTCGTTCACGCCGCGCGCGGTCCGGATCAACGCCGTATCCTCGGGCGCGCCGTGGACGATGAACCATGGATCTACCGCGATGCAATGCCCGCCGACCCCCGGGCCGGGATTGAGCACGTTGACGCGGGGGTGGCGATTGGCAAGGCGGATGATTTCCCACACATCCAGCCCCATGCGGTCGGCCACCATCGACAGCTCGTTGGCGAAGGCGATGTTCACGTCGCGATAGGCGTTTTCGACCAATTTGGTCATTTCGGCCGACCGGCTGTCGGTGGTCACGCATGTCCCGCGCACGAACAGCTTGTAAAACGCCAGCGCCTTGCGCGCGCAGCGCGGCGTGATGCCGCCGATTGACCGGGCGTTGTTGGCGAGTTCCTCCAGAATGCGCCCCGGCATCACCCGTTCGGGGCAATAGGCGACCGACACATCGGGGGCCGGCGACGAGCGGCCGGCGAACTTGGCACCGGGCAGCCTGAGGTCGGGCCGCAGCCCGGCCAGCAGATCGCGCAGTGCCTCGGTCGTGCCCACGGGCGACGTCGATTCCAGGATGACAATGTCGCCGCTCTTGAGCACGGGCGCGATGGCGCGGCCGGCGTCCATCACGTGGCCAAGATCGGGCGCGTGGTCCTGATCGAACAGGGTCGGTACGGCGATGATGAACACGTCCGCCGGGGCGACGAAGGTTGATGCGGTAAACAGCCCGCGGCCGACGACGCCGTTGACGAGGCCGTCCAGATCGACCTCCTCGATATGGATTTCGCCGCGGTTTATCGTATCGACCACCGACCGGCTGACATCGACGCCGCGCACGCGGCAGCCGGCGCGGGCGACGATCGCCGCCGTGGGCAGACCCACATAGCCCAACCCCATTACACAGACATCGGGTTTGCTATCCGGTTTCATGCGCAAGTCGCTCCACGATCCGGGCGGATGCACGACCGTCCCCAAAGGGGTTGTGGGCGCGCGCCATCGCCTGATAGGCCGAATTATCGTCAAGCAGCGTGAAGATTTCCGTAACGATCCGATCCTCGTCGGTGCCGACCAGACGCGCGGTGCCCGCGGCCACGCCCTCGGGCCGCTCGGTCGTCTCGCGCATGACCAGAACCGGCTTGCCCAGCGCCGGTGCCTCCTCCTGCACCCCGCCCGAATCGGTCAGCATGATCTCGCACCAGCCAAGCAGACGCACGAAATGCGGGTAATCCAGCGGATCGATCAGAGCGACGTTGGACAGTCCGCCAAGCGCGCGTTCCATTACCGTACGGACAGCCGGGTTGGGATGAAGCGGAAAGACCACGGCCACATCGGGACGCGCGGCGATGCGGCGAAGCGCGAGGGCGATATTGTCGAGCCCATGCCCGAGATTTTCGCGGCGATGGCTTGTGACCGCGATGATCCGCTTGCCGGCCAAGCGGTTTTCGAGCTGCGACAGCCCCCCTGCCAGCGCCGGATCGGCCACGATTCGCGCATGCACCCAGTGGAGCGCGTCGATCACCGTATTGCCGGTGACGTGGACGCGGGCGGGGTCGACATGCTCCCGGTGCAGGGCCGCCGCGGCCGTTTCGGTCGGCGCGAAGTGCAGGCTGGCGATCGATCCGATGACCTTGCGGTTCACTTCCTCGGGCCACGGATGATAGATGTTATCCGATCGAAGCCCGGCTTCGACATGATCCACCGGCAGCCGGCGATAGTAGGCGGCCAGCGCTGCGGTCATCGCGGTCGCAGTATCGCCCTGCACCATAACGCGGTCAGGCCGGACCTGGTCGATCACCGCGCCGATTCCGGTGAGCAGCGCCGCGGTCAGCGCATCAAGCGACTGTCCGGGCCGCATCAGATCAAGATCCTGGTCCGGCACGATCCCGGCCATCTGCAGCACCTGATCCAGCATGTCGCGGTGCTGGCCGGACACGCAGACGCTGAGCGCAAAGCGCGGATCGGCGCGCAGTGCCGCAATCACTGGGAACAGCTTGACCGCTTCGGGGCGGGTGCCGAACACCACGAGGATCCGGATAGGGGCGCGCACAGCCGTCATCGTGCAGCGGTTAGCAGCGAGAGGTTAAACTTGGCTGACCCGCGCCGACGGTGTCACGGCTGGGTGACCGGCCGCGCGGGCGGTGCCGCCGGCTCGGCCGGTGCGGCCGATTCCTCGAGCGCACGCTGACGAGCATCGTAATCCTTCTCCGCGGCCTCCACCTGGGCCTGGGCCGCCGAAGCTTCCGGATCGATAGTGGACAGGCGCTTTTGCCGTTCTTCCTCGATCATCTTGGAGAACTGGACATCCGTAGCGCCGCGCTTTTCAGCATAGGCATTGTTGATCAGCTTCTGAAGGCACCCTGTCACCCCTCCCGGACCGACTGCCGAACACGAATTGGTGCCCGCTGCGCCCACGGTTTCATACGCAAGTACGCGTTCGCTCCACGCGGTCGCCGCACTGGAAGGCGTTTCGCGCAGCGGTGCAGGAATACGGTACCGTTCGGACTCGGCCTTGCGGGCGCAGACGGTAATCTCGTCATCACGGGACACGGGGCAGGGATCATCGCCGTAGACGATCACCTGGTTTACCCGGTCGGACGCTGCGGCCGGAACCGCGGCATTATCCTGCGCCAGCGCGGGTGACAGCGCAAAGGCGAGCGCGGCGGCGAAGGGCAGGGTGACGATGCGGCGCATGGGCGTACTCCGGAACAACGAACGACGATCGGTACGGGCCAGTATAGTCCCGACAAGGCTTGAACGGTAGCTGAAGCAAGGATTTGCCGCACGTTGCGGCAGCGCAAAGAAGCCTTGGCCGTCAGATCCTTTCGGACAGGCGGATCGCAAGACGGCACCCGAGACGGATCGCGCCGAACAGCACCGGATAGGCCGGAGCTTTTTCCGCACCAGCAGCCAGCGCGGTTTCGCGATGTTCGCGCTCCTCGTCCCGGAACTCCTCGATCAGTTCCTCCAGCTCCGGATCGGTGCCGGCCAGCTGATCAAGCTGCTGCGTATAATGATCGTCAATTTCGGTCTCTACCGCGGCAGTGCAAGCCATCGCGGCTTCCGGACCCAGCAGCGCGGTGGCGGCACCAAGCGCAAAGCCGGCAACCGACCAAATCGGCTGCAGCGCCGTCGGCCGTACGCCCCGTTTTGCCAGCAGCGCATCGAGCCGCGCCCTGTGTTCCGCCTCTTGCGCGGCCATGGCGGCGATCTTGACCGAATGCGGCGCGCGGTTGCCCATCACGGCGAGCTGCCCCGCATAAATGCGGGTTGCCCCGTATTCTCCGGCCTGATCGACGCGCAGCATGCGGGCGGAAAGTGGTGACGTCATGGCTGTACCTTTCGGCTGCGGGCGAGCAGCCGGGCGATGCAAGCAGCGCCCAGTCCCGACAGCAGGAAGTTGAACCCGGCCAGTGAAATTCCGAGCAAGGTCCACTGCGGCTGGTCGCAGCGGATCAGAGGAGCCGCCCAGATCGCATCAAGCGGATTTGCATGGCCAAGATCGGCAGTGGAGGTGCAGGCGGTGAGCCCGTCCCACCAGTGGTATTCCACCCCCGCGTGGAACAGGCCCATCCCGGCGGACGCCGCGATCGCCAAGGCCGCCAGCGCGACCGGCCAGCGGCTGCGCGGCAGTGCGAATGCCGCAAGCGCCAGCGCCAGCGCGGCAAAGTGCGCATAGCGCTGCCACCAGCACAGCTCACACGGGTAGAGGCCAAAGCCGTATTCAGAGACATAGGCGCCGCCGAGCAGCACTGCAGGCACGCCCAGCGCCAGCCAGCGGGCCTGTTGCAGCGCCGACGGTCCGGTCCGGGCCATCACCTGCTGCGCGGCGCAGCGGCCCGGCGCGTCACCACCGGGGCCGTCGGCGCGCGCTGCAGTGTGGAGACCGCATACCACAGCTGGAAATCCTCGATCCCCTTGGCCTTCAGCTGTTCTGCCGTCAGCTTGAAGCGCGGATCATCCTGCTTGTCTATTTCAAGCTGCTTGTCGTCGAGGTCGATCTCGTTGACCAGGTGCCCGCGCAGATCGCTTTCGCGGAACGAAAGCTGCGCCCGCTTGCGCGCGTCCGGGTCGGAAATCTGCGGTACCCGGATATCGGGTTCGATTCCGCCTTCCTGCACCGATCGGCCGGCCGGCGTGAAATAGCGCGCCGTGGTCAGCTTTACCGCATGGGTGCGATCCAGCCGGATCATCGATTGCACGCTGCCCTTGCCGAACGAGCGCTCACCCATGATCAGCGCCCGGTGCTGGTCCTGCAGCGCGCCCGCGACGATTTCAGAGGCCGAGGCGGAGCCCGCATCGATCAGCACGATCACGGGCAGGCCCTTGGCGGCGTCTCCCCTGTACATCGATTCGGCGCGGTAGTATTCGTTTTCCGACACGACGCGTCCGCGCTGCGAAACGATGTCGCCCTGCGTCAGGAACAGGTCTGACAGGGCCACCGCCTCGTCCAGCGAGCCGCCCGGGTTCTGCCGCAAGTCAAGCACCAGGCCAGACAGGCGCGCACCCGACTGGCGGCGCATATCAGTGATCGCACCGTTCACATACGTGCCGACGTTGGTCGAGAACTCGTTCACCGTGATCACCCCGATGGTGCCGTCGAGCTTGGCAGTGACCGGTTCGAGCGTGATGACGCCGCGCGTGACGCTGACATCAAACGGCTCGTCCCGTCCCGCACGAAAGATCGACAGGCGGATCGAAGTCCCGGCGGGGCCGCGCATCCGGGCCACCGCTTCGTCCAGTTCCAGGCCATAAATCAGCTTGCCATCAAGGTGGGTGATGTAGTCGCCCGCTTTCATGCCTGCCTTGTCGGCGGGGCTGCCGCGCATTGGCGAAACCACCTTGACCGCGCCGTCATCGGCCACGACCGACAGCCCTAACCCCTGATAGTTGCCATCGATCATCGTATCGAGCCGCTGCAGGCTGGACCCTTCCAGATAAGACGAATGCGGATCAAGGCTGGCCAGCATGCCGTCGATCGCACCCTTGATCAGCTTTTCGTCGTCCACCGGCTCGACATAATTTTCCTTCACCAGCTGATAGATGGTGAACAGCCGGCTGAACTGCGGACTTGCCTGCCCGTCAACCGCGGCGAGCCCTGCCGTGGTCGCGGGAATCAGCGCCACCGCCGTGAGCAGCAGCGCGGCGCGGGTGCAAAAGCGTAACGTCATCGGGCGGACATCTGGCTTGCGGCCTTTCGGGAGGAGATCATTGCGGCTTCTATAGCGCGGGAACGGTGAATGCCAGATGGCCCGTGTGTCACCGCGGTGCGTAATCCAGCGGATTGACCGGCTGTCCGGACTTGCGCACCTCGAGCGTGACCACCGGGCGCACCGGCCCCGCGGCACCGAGCGGCGATCCGGCCACTACTTCTTCGCCCACCCGTACGTTAAGCTGGCTAAGACCGGCGACCAGGCTGGTCCATCCCTGGCCATGATCGATGATCACGATCTGCCCGAACCCGCGATACGTCCCCGCAAACGCGACCCGCCCCGGCGCCGGAGCGACCGCCTGCGCGCCCGGCCGCGCCGCGATTGCAACCCCGCGCGAGCGTGGCTGGCCGGGCGGTGCTTCGCCGAACCCGGCAACCAGCCGGCCCTGGACGGGAAGCAGGAACGAGAGCACGGGCCGCGCCGGGAGCACCGCCGGCGTGGTTTCGAGCAGCCGGGCCACAGCTTCCTCGGGGCGCGGGGGGCGCATCACCGGGCCTGGCAGCCGTGCCAGCTGCGCGCGCAGTTCCCCGGCCCGGCCAAGGTCGGCCGCCAACGCGTCAAGGTCGCGGGCGTTTTCCCCCAGCGCCAATGCGCGTTCGGCTTCGCGGTCGGCCACGCCCGCGCTTTGCCGGGCATCCAGACGCTGACGCGTTTCAAGCGCCTGCAACACCGCACGGCGGGCGCCGAGGTTGCGCTGCTCTTCGCGCAGTGCCGCGATCGTTGTCTGGGCTTCCGCACGCAGCGCCCGGGCGCGATCGAGTTCGCCGCGCAGGGCGCTGGTGCGGCGCGAGACCTCGGGAACCATAGTCCCCAGCATCGCGCGCAAGTGCATTGCATCGCTGACGGAACCGGGATGAAACAGGGTCAGCAGCAGCGAACGGCGCGCCAGCCGCTGAAGGGCAGCGGTCAAGCGCAGCACCGGCTGCCGGCGCGCGGCCAGGCGCGCCCGCAGTGCCTGCTGCCTGCGATCGACCAGAGCCATCTCTGCCTGCTGCGCGGCGACTTGCGCCTGCGCCTGCTGGATGCGCGCCGCGGCGGCAGCCGCTTCGCTGGCGCTGCGCTCGGCCGCGGCACCGGCAGCCGATGCCAGTGCTTCGAGCCGCTCGGCCCGGCGGCGCGCGGCTTCGCCCTGCTGCCGCGCTTCCGACAACGCGCGGCGCGTTTCGGCGGGATCGGTGTAGTCGGCGCGTTGCTGCGCAAGCGCTGCATGGCCGGCCAGCATGGCGCCCAGGGCAAGCAATACGACAAGCGGGGCGCGGCCACGGATCATGGCCCTAGCCCGAACGGTGATAAGGGTGGCCGGCCAGAATGCTGGTGGCGCGCCACAGCTGTTCCGCAAGCAGCGCCCGGGCGAGCAAGTGCGGCCAGGTCATCGCCCCGAACGCGATCAGCAAATCGGCCTGATCGCGCGCGGACGTATGATGGCCATCTGCCGCGCCCAGCACGAAGCGCGCCTCGCGCACGCCGTCATCGCGCCAGCGGCCCAGCAATGCCGCGAATTCCGCAGACGAAAGCTGGCGGCCGCGTTCATCCAGCAGGACCTCACGCGTGGGGGCGAGGCTGGCAGGAACGGTCCCGCCCGTCTCGGGCAGTTCGGTGACCTTCACCGGCCATGCGATGCGACCAAGGTAGCGATCGACCAGCTCGGCTTCCGCCGAGCGGCCGATCTTGCCGCGAGCGATGATGTGCAGCCGCATCGACCGGTCAACGCCGGAACGTCAGGACGCGGCCGGGCAGCTCAAGCGCTGGCGGCCGGCGGCGCGTCGCCAAACGCCCACATCCGTTCCAGATTGTAGAAGCTGCGGACTTCGGGCCGGAACAGGTGGATGACCACGTCCCCGGCATCGACGAGGACCCAGTCTGCCGCGGGCAGGCCTTCGATCCGGACGTGGCCGAATCCGCCGTGCTTGATTCGCTCCGCCAGTTTCTGGGCGAGCGCCGCGACCTGGCGCGTGGACCGCCCCGAGGCAATCACCATGAAATCGGCGATGGCGGTTTTGCCTTCGAGCGGGATGGACACGATTTCCTGCGCCTGATCATCATCAAGCGACTGAAGGATCAACGCGTGGAGCGAGCCTGGAACCGCGGCGGGCAACGGGGCCGCATCCGGGTTGGCTGGCGTGGGGGAGACCTGGTTCATGTAGTCGGGGTATGCTCCATTACGGGAAAGACTGAGGGAAACCGGGCAATGCCCAAACAACGGCCGGGATGCCGGTAGATGACTGGACTGCAGCGGATCACAGGTCAGGCTCGATCAGGCGGAAGGTCAGCGGATCGCGCAGGGCCTTGGCCGACAGGCGGCGGGCCCAGTTGGGATCAGCGCGGCGCAAAGCCGTGGCCGATCGCGGATCGGGATCGAATCGCAGGATCACCAGCGCAGGTGCGCTCCATGCAGCCCGGTTGCGAAAACTGGCGGCGGACCGCCGGTAACGGCCGAGCCAGGCCATCGCGGGGCTCGCGATTGCGGGGGCATCATAGCCCGGACGGGCGATCACGGCAATCGGCACCATCCGGGCTATCGCGCGCCATCGGTGCCAGCGGTGAAACTGCGCGAGATTATCGGCGCCCATCAGCCACACAAACCGGCGCGCAGGATAACGGCGGCCGATCTTGCGCAGCGTATCGACGGTGAAACGAGTGCCCAGACCCCGCTCGATCGCGGTGACGCGGATTGGCGCCCGGCGGGCCTGCGCCGCCGCCGAAGCGCAGCGGGCGCCCAGCGGCGCCATGCCGGTGCGCGGTTTGAGCGGATTGCCGGGCGAAACCAGCCACCATGCCTCGTCCAGGCCAAGCGCCGCCATTGCCATCAGCGTGATCCGGCGGTGCCCGCCGTGGGCAGGATTGAAGCTTCCACCCAGCAGCCCGGTTCGCCGGCCGGCCTGACGGCGCAGATCCGCCCGTCCGGTGGTCAAGGGCGGATCTGACCCGTACCGCGCACCTGCCACTTGTAGGTCGTAAGCCCTTCCAGCGCGACCGGGCCGCGCGCATGCAGCCGGCCAGTAGCAATCCCGATCTCTGCCCCCAGCCCGAATTCGCCGCCGTCCGCGAACTGGGTGCTGGCGTTGGCCATGACGATCGCGGAATCGACCTCTGCCAGGAAACGCTCGGCGGCGTCGGCATCCGCTGTGACGATTGCCTCGGTGTGGGCCGACGAGTGTGCGGCGATATGCGCCATCGCGGCATCAAGCCCGTCCACTACCGCCACCGACAGGATCGGCTCGAGATATTCGGTGTCCCAATCCTCTGCTGCCGCGGGCTTCACGCGGACCTCGAGCGCTTGGGCCCGGGCATCGCCGCGCAGTTCGCACCCCGCATCGATCAGCGCCGCGACAACCTCTCGGGAGGCGGGAAAGGTGGAGTCCAGCAGCAGCGTTTCCATGGCCCCGCAGATGCCGGTCCGCCGCAGCTTGGCGTTGAGCGCGACCGACCGGGCCATGTCGGGGTCCGCCGCGGCATGGATGAAGGTGTGGCAGATGCCGTCGAGGTGGGCGAGCACCGGCACCCGCGCATCGGCCTGGACCCGCGCGACAAGGCTTTTGCCGCCGCGCGGGACGATCATGTCGATCAGTCCGGCCGCCGTAAGCATCGCGCCCACAGCAGCGCGATCCTGTGTGGGCAGCAGTTGCACGGCATCGGCCGGCACACCCCCGTCGGCCAGACCGCTGGCGAGTGCGGCGTGGATCGCGCGGTTGGAATGCACCGCTTCGGTCCCACCCCGCAACAGCACGGCATTGCCGGACCGGACGCAGAGCGCGGCGGCGTCCGCCGTGACGTTCGGGCGGCTTTCGTAGATGATCCCGATCAGCCCGATCGGCACTCGCACCCGGCTGAGGACCATGCCATTCGGACGGGCGGCGGTATCGATCACCGTTCCCACCGGGTCGGGCAGGTCCGCGACCTGATCGACGGCGGCGGCAATGCCAGCCAGTCGTTCGGGATCGAGGCGCAGCCGATCGAGCAGCGAGCCGGTGAGGCCGCGCGCGGTCCCCTCAGCCATGTCGCGCACATTGGCGGCAAGAATTTCCGTTTCCGCCGCGCGCAAGGCGGAGGCCGCCGCGTGCAGGGCGGCAGCCCTTGTCTCGCTGCTGAGGCGCGCAAGTTCGCGCTGCGCGACGCGGCCGGCACGCGCCAGCCGCGCAACAAGCGCCTCGGGCGCTTCAGCCGCCGGTTCTCCAGTGCCCTGCGCACGATCGGTAACGGTTTCAGTCATGCGATGCGCGTACCATCCGGCAGCCGGCTTGTCAGCCGATGAGTCGCCGGTAACCGTGCTCGGTCGCGCAAATGCCCCGGTGGTTTCGTCCCAAATTCTCGGTTCGTCGCAACCTTGTCGCGACTCGGCCCGCAATTGCTTGCCAAGATTCGTTCCGCACAAGCCATGCTGATAGCGGCGCGGTTGGACGATAAAACAATAACCGGGGTCGAATGTGCCAATTCTTGATCAAAAGAAGGTCAAGCCGCGCTTGCAGCGCTGGTTTCCGGACCGCGAGTTCTTCATGCGCTCTGGCGGCCAGATCCGCTTTGCCCATATTTCGAGCAAGCTGCAGATACGGGCGGCCGCCGCCGTGGGCGCGCTGGCGATGCTCTGGCTCGTCACAATTGCCGTGGCGGCCAGTGGCGCGCTGCGCGCGTCAGCGGGGTTGGACGCGCTGCAGCACCGCGCGGCGCGCGTCGAGAGCGCGGAACAGCGCGTTGCCGCATATCGCCAGGACATTGGCAAAGTGGCCGACGATCTGGAGCGCCGGCAGGATTTCATAACGCGGATGGTCAAGGCGCATGTCGGCGATCTCCCTGCTGAACTCCCGGCGGGCTCTGCCGCGTCGGAAAGCGCCGCCGGGGGCGGGACAATCGCCGGGAAAGTAAGCGCCGCCCTGCCGGATGCAGCGCCGCTTGCACGGATAGAAGCCAGGCAATTTGCCTTTGTGGACGCGCTGACCCGGCTGGCGGACAGTCGTTCGGCCGAGGCGGAGAAGGCGATGCGCAAATTGGGCCTGAATCCGGCCCGGCTGACGACGGCGGCCGACCGCGCGGCGATGGGCGGCCCCTTGCTGCGATTTTCAACCGCTGCGGACGGTTCCATTGACCCGCGTTTTCGGCGCCTTGGCTTCAGTCTGGCGCGGATGACGGCGCTGCAGCGCGGGCTGGAGCGAATTCCGCAGGCACTGCCCGCACAGTTCAACTACATTTCGTCCGGTTACGGGTCGCGCATCGATCCCATCGCCGGGGGCGCCGCGTTCCATCCCGGCCTGGATTTCAAAGGCCCGGTCGGAGCCCCGGTCTACGCCGCTGCAGCGGGCAGGGTGATCGCTGCCGGTCCGCGCAGCGGTTACGGCAATTGCGTCGACATCGACCACGGCAACGGCATGGTCACGCGCTATGCACACTTGTCGGCGTTCAGCACCCGGCCTGGCGCAACCGTGAAGACGGGAACGGCGATTGGGGCTATTGGCAACACCGGCCGGTCAACCGGGCCGCACCTTCATTTCGAGGTTCGGATCAACGACCAGCCGGTGAATCCCCGACCCTTTCTGGAGTCTTCCGATGTTCACAAGAAAACCAGAGGCAAGTCCAACGATGATGCCGGGCGGCTCTAGCACCATGGGCGGCTCGACGTTTTCGGTGCTGGGCGCAGACCTGACAATCACGGGCAACCTTACGGCCAGCGCCGACCTTCACGTGGACGGCCGGGTGGACGGCGACATCAGCTGTGCGACGCTGGTGCAGGGCGAAACCAGCGTGATCGCCGGGGCGGTTACGGCAAACTCGGTCCGGCTGGCAGGCACGGTCAAGGGATCAATCTCGGCAGGCGTGCTGGTGATCCTGAAGACAGCGCGGATCGATGGTGACGTGAGCTATGATGCGCTGACGATCGAGCAGGGCGCGCGGGTGGACGGGAAGCTGACCCCGAAATCGGCAGAAGCGCGCCTGGCGCTGGCCGGCGGTACCGAGACCCAAGCCTCCTAAAGCGCGTCCAGCGCCTCCTGCCGCAGCGACTTGCGGTCCAGCTTGCCGATCATCGTCTTGGGCATCGACTGACGGATCACAACCGCATCGACCCGCTCGTGCTTGCCCACCCGGTCATTGAGCCATTCCCTGAGTTCGGTGGCGTGCGCCTCGGAACTGTGCTGCAGCGTAACGAAAGCACGCGGGACTTCGCCCTTGTAGGTATCGGGCATCCCGATCACCAGCGCCTCCTTGATCGCGGGATGCTGGACCAGCACCGCTTCCACTTCGCTCGGGAACACCTTGAACCCACCCACCGCGATCATGTCCTTGCTGCGATCCACGATGCGGACATAACCGTCCTCCTCGATCACCGCGATATCACCGGTGCGCAGCCATTGCTGGCCGTCCGGCATCGTGGCGAAGGCACTTGCGGCCGCTTCGGGGTGGTTCCAGTAACCGCGCATGACCTGGGGACCGCACACCGCGAGTTCGCCCGGTTCACCCGCCGGCGCGGGCCGCGCGGCATCATCCTTGTCGAGCAGCATCACGCGGGTGCCCGGCACCGGGTGGCCGATCGTCCCGGCCCGTCCGGCGCCCTCGAACGGATTGGCGCTGACCACGCCCGCGCTTTCGGTGAGACCGTAGCCCTCGACCAGCCGCACCCCGGTCATCGCCTCGAACCGTTCCTTCACCGGGGCGGGCAGCGGCGCGCCCCCGGAAATGCACATCCGCAGCGAGGACAGGTCCGACCCGTCCAGCCGGGGATCATCGAGCAGGGCCTGAAACATCGTGGGCACACCCGGAAACGACGTTGCCCTGGTGCGCCGGATCGTGCTGAGCACCTGCCCGACGTCAAACCGCGGCAGCATCGCAATGCAGCCCCCGTCGGCCACCGTGCGATTGAGCACGCAGGTGTTGGCGAAGACGTGAAACAGCGGCAGCGCACCCAAGATCACGTCGCGCTCGCGCCGGTGCGGGTCGATCGCCGCGACCTGCCGCGCATTGGCCGAAAGGTTCTGGTGGGTGAGCATCGCCCCTTTGGGGGTGCCGGTGGTCCCGCCGGTATACTGCAGCAGCGCCACTGTCTGTTCCGGATCAACGCGGACCGGCCGGGGCGGGCCGGGCCAGAGCATCGAGTCCCACCCCGTCACGTCCGGCTGATCGGGCACGGCAACCAGTTCCCGGTGCTTGAACAGCCGGAACGCTGCCCGCTTGAGCGGCGGCAGCATCTGCGCGAACCGCCCCACGACCAGCTGCTCGAGCGCCGATTCGCGCAGCACCTGCAGCGCCGTGGGCAGCAGCCGGGCAAGATCGACGGTGACCAGCAGCCGCGATCCCGAATCGGTAACCTGCGCTTCAAGCTCTGCAGCGGTGTAAAGCGGGGAGAAATTGACCACGGTCGCCCCCGCGATCATCGCGCCGTAATACGCGGGAATATAGATGGGCACATTCGGCAGGAACAGTCCCACCCGGTCCCCGGGCTGCAAACCCCATGCCTGGAGGCCCGCCGCGAACCGGTTGGCCTCAGCATGCGCGGCGGCGTAGCTCCAACGCCGGCCGTAGAATTCGGTCAGGGGCGCCGCATGGTGATCACGCGCGGCAGCGGCAAACATGTCGGGCAGCGAGAGCGGGGCAAAATCCTGCTCCCAGCTGGTGGGATGGGCATAACGACTGCGCCACGGTTCGGGCGGATTACCGATATTCACCCAAGCAGAACTGCCCGTTCGGCGCAGCCACGGCAAGAGGCTTGTATCCGGGAACAGGCGGCCGGCTGCTGCCGCCGCTTATTCGCCCGCAGCCTGAGCAGTCCGGCGCGCTTCGAGCCACGCTTGCGCTTCGGCTTCCTGCGCGGCTTCTCCGGCCACCCGTGAAGCGCTCTCGCGTTCGGCGCGTAGTTCCTCGATCAGCGCGTCCCGATCGTCGCCCAGCCGCACAGCGTCCAGGCCATCGTCCTCGATCCCGGCGCGCTTCGCGGCCTTGGCCACAAACGCGTCAAGCTCGCGCTGCGAACACAGTCCAAGCGTCACCGGGTCCTTGGGTTGGATGTTGGCAATGTTCCAGTGCGACCGGTCGCGGATGGCGGCGATCGTCGTCCGGGTGGTGCCGATCAGCTTCCCGATCTGCGCGTCCGAGATTTCCGGGTGATTGCGCAGGATCCACGCGATGCCGTCGGGCTTGTCCTGACGCTTGGACACCGGCGTATAGCGCGCGCCCTTGGTCCGGTTCACGTTGACCGGGGCCTTGTACATCTTGAGCCGATACGCGGGATTCGCCTGGCCCTTCTCGATCTCCGCCATGGTCAGTTCGCCCGCCCGCACCGGATCGCGTCCGGTATACTTGGACGAGGTAAGGTCATCGGCCATCGCCTGCACTTCAAGGATATGCAGACCGCAGAAATCGGCGATCTGATCGAACGTAAGGGCAGTGCTGTCGACAAGCCACGACGCCGTTGCATGCGGCATGAGCGGGGTTGGCTGGGTCAAGGAACTCTCCGGAAACAACAAGGGCCACCCCTGCGGAGTGGCCTGAACCCAGGCGATCTACAAGTCTTTCAGAGAATCGGCAAGGGCTTGAACGGTTTTGAGTGAGATTAAGAGTGCGGCGCGGCCGGCGCATAAACGGGGGCGGCCGTGTCCAGCACAATCTTGCCGATGTGCGCGCCCGCCTCCATGCGGGCGTGGGCGGTGGCCGCCTGTGTCAGCGGATACGTACGATCCATGACCGGCCTCACCTCGCCGGCAGCCACCAGCGGCCACACCTCACGCAGGAGCTCCTGCGCCAATGCTGCCTTGAATGAGTGGGACCGGGGGCGCAGGGTGGAGCCGGTAAGGGTGTAGCGGCGGGTCATCACGACCGCCATGTTGAGCTCTGCTTTCGCGCCGCCCTGCACCGCGATGGTCACGTGCCTGCCCTCTTCGGCAAGACACTTCAGGTTGCGCGCAACATAATCGCCGGCGACCATGTCCAGCACGACATCGACCCCCCGGCCCGCCGTATGCCGCGCGACTTCGGCGACAAAATCACCGGCCTTGTAGTCGATCGCGTGCGCCGCCCCAAGCTTCAGCGCGGCGGCGCACTTTTCGGCTCCCCCGCATGTGACAATCACCGTCAGCCCGAACGCCCGGCCCAGCGTTATCGCCATCGAGCCGATCCCGCTGGTTCCGCCATGGACCAGGACCGTTTCGCCATCGCGCGCCATACCGCGCTGGAACAGGTTGTGCCACACGGTGAACAGCGTTTCGGGCAAGGCGGCGGCCTGATCAAGCGGCAGTCCGTCGGGCACGGGCAGGCAATGGTCGGCCCGGGCTATACAGTATTCGGCGTATCCGCCGCCCGTCACCAGCGCGCAGACAGGCGTGCCAGCCAGCAACGAGGTCACCCCCTCGCCCAGCCGGGCAACGCTGCCCGCTATCTCAAGGCCGGGAATCGGCGAGGCGCCCGGCGGCGGCGGATAGTGGCCCTGCCGCTGGATCACGTCCGGCCGGTTCACGCCGGCGAAGGCCACCTTGATCAGCACCTCGCCCGCCGCTGGCGACGGCACCGCCAATTCCTTCACCCGCAAAACATCGGGACCACCAAACGCGTCGAAGCCTACGACCATCATGGTTGCGGGCAGGGCTGACATCATGCTGGCTCCTGTTGCAAAACCGACACGCGCGGCCGCCGATCTATGGCGGGCGTTGACACGAAGCGCAACGCGGCCAATGTTGTCCGGGTGGAAGACGAAGAACGTCCTGTCCGCCGCGGTGCCTTCGGGGCCGCGAGCCTTCTCGCCAGCGACAGCCTAGACAGCTATTCGCAGGAAGAGCTTGGCGCACGCATCACACTGCTCGAAGCAGAAATAGTGCGCATCAACGCCCGTCTCCGCGAGGCGAACGCCCAGCGCCTGGCGGCCGAATCGTTCTTTAAGCCCCCCGGCCCCGCTACCCGGGCGGGCGACGAACCGGCGGCTGGGTGATGCGCTGCCGCCCCTCCCAATTGCACGGCGGCATCCCATATACAGCTGTGGCTGCAGGTTCGAGCAGCCACCCGGGCGACTATCCGGCCTCGAATCGCCGGTTCATGGTTCGCTCCCGCAGCCAGATTGCCTTTGCCGACCAAGATTTCCCTTGCGCAGCACGCGCGTATGAAAGTCTGATAGATGCCCAGTTTCGCCCAGAGCCTTGAAAAGACGCTCCACGCGGCACTCGCCAATGCCGCGGACCGCACCCACGAATACGCGACGCTCGAGCATTTGCTGCTGGCCCTGATCGACGACACGGATGCCGCCCAGGTCATGAGTGCGTGCGGGGTGGATCTGGGTGATCTGGCAGAGGTGGTGAAGCAGTATCTCGACCAGGAATACCAGTCTCTGAAAACGTCGGAAAAGGGCGATCCTGCCCCCACCGCCGGGTTCCAGCGGGTGATCCAGCGCGCGATCCTGCATGTCCAGTCATCCGGAAAAGATACCGTCACCGGCGCCAACGTGTTGGTCGCGCTGTTTTCCGAGCGGGATTCCTACGCCGTCTATTTCCTGCAGCAGCAGGACATGAGCCGGCTCGACGCGGTGAGTTTCATCAGCCACGGCATCGGCAAGGGGGGCAAGCGGATCGAGGATCGCGCGCCCAAGGGCAGCAGCGATGACAGCCAGCCAGCGCCCGAGGAGAAATCGGATCCCAAGGCAGCCGCCAAGAAGGATTCGGCACTCGACCAGTTCTGCGTCAACCTGAACGAGAAGGCCCTGGTCGGAAAGATCGACCCGCTGATCGGGCGCGGTCCCGAGGTGGACCGGACGATTCAGATCCTGTGCCGCCGGTCCAAGAACAATCCGCTTTATGTCGGCGATCCCGGGGTCGGCAAGACCGCCATCGCCGAAGGCCTGGCGCGCAAGATCGTAGAAGGCGAAGTGCCCGAGGTGCTGGCCGAGGCGGTGATCTATTCGCTCGACATGGGATCGCTGCTGGCAGGCACGCGGTACCGCGGTGATTTCGAGGAGCGTCTGAAGCAGGTCGTGTCCGAACTGGAAAAGATGCCGCACGCGGTGCTGTTCATCGACGAGATCCATACGGTGATCGGCGCCGGCGCGACCAGCGGCGGAGCGATGGATGCTTCGAACCTGCTGAAGCCGGCGCTGTCGGGCGGGACAATCCGCTGCATCGGGTCGACCACCTACAAGGAGTTCCGCAACCACTTCGAGAAGGACCGGGCGCTGCTGCGGCGGTTCCAGAAGATCGACGTCAACGAACCCACGGTCGAAGACACGATCAAGATCCTCAGGGGGCTGCGCACCGCGTTCGAGGAACACCACAAGGTCAAGTACACGCCCGAGGCGATCAAGACCGCGGTCGAGCTGTCCGCCCGCTACATCAACGATCGCAAGCTGCCGGACAAGGCGATCGACGTGATCGACGAAGTCGGCGCGATGCAGATGCTGCTGCCGCCTTCACGGCGCAAGAAGACTATCACTGCGCGCGAGATCGAGCAGGTGATCGCCACGATGGCGCGCATTCCGCCCAAATCCGTGTCGAAGGACGACAAGAAGGTGCTGGAGCACCTGGGCCGCGATCTGAAGCGGGTGGTGTTCGGCCAGGACAAGGCGATCGAGCTGCTGTCGACCGCGATGAAGCTGAGCCGTGCGGGCCTGCGCGATCCGGACAAGCCGATCGGCTCGTTCCTGTTCTCTGGCCCGACGGGGGTCGGCAAGACTGAGGTCAGCCGGCAGCTGGCGGAGATCATGGGAATCCCGCTGGTGCGCTTCGACATGTCGGAATACATGGAACGCCACTCGATCAGCCGTCTGATCGGGGCGCCGCCGGGCTACGTCGGGTTCGACCAGGGCGGGTTGCTCACCGACGCCATCGATCAACAGCCGCATTGCGTGCTGCTGCTGGACGAAATCGAGAAGGCCCACCCTGATCTGTTCAACATCCTGCTGCAGGTGATGGACCACGGCCGGCTGACCGACCATCACGGCAAGACCGTGGATTTCCGCAACGTGGTCCTGATCATGACCACGAATGCTGGCGCGTCGGACATGGCACGGCAGGGCATCGGGTTCGGCGACGTATCCAAGGCCGATGCGGGCGACGAGGCGGTGAAGAAGATGTTCAGCCCGGAATTCCGCAACCGGCTGGATGCAATCGTGCCGTTTGCCTATCTGCCGCCGGCGGTGATCAGCCGCGTGGTGGACAAGTTCATCCTCCAGCTGGAACTGCAGCTGGCGGACCAGAACGTCCACATCCAGTTCGACAGCGCGGCCCGGGCCTGGCTGGGCGAGCGCGGATATGACCGCCTCTACGGCGCGCGGCCGATGGCGCGCCTGATCCAGGAAAAGGTCAAGCAGCCGCTTGCCGAGGAACTGCTGTTCGGGAAGCTGGCGCACGGCGGCGAAGTGAACGTCACCGTGAAGGAGGCGGACGGCGATAGCGGGTTGAACTTTGAATTAACCCCGGCACCGCCCAAGCTGCTCAAGCGCCCGGCCCGCAAGGCGACCAAGGGCGCTGGCGCATCCACCGAGCCCGGCGAGGGCGGATCGGACTGATCGCCGCATCCCTGATGACTGCAGAGGCCCCGGACGCACCGTCCGGGGCCTTTGTTTTGGATAGCATTCCGTTGCCCGCAGGGGCAGGATGGAACCGGGCCGCAGCGCGCCCATTGTCCTGGCAATGGCCGCCCCTTTTTCATGGCTTCGCCCCGACCCTGCGGGCCTCTACATTGTCCCCGCGGATTGCTGGATCGACCCGTCCCGCCCGGTTGGCACCGCACTCGTCACGCACGGCCATGCAGACCATGCCCGCGGCGGCCACCAGCGCACCATCGCAACGCCTGCGACCCTGGCGATCATGGCGCTGCGTTACGGCACGGGCGAGGGTGCTATGGCTTGCCGATACGGTGAGTCGACCGCACTGGCCGGGGGTGTCAGGGCCACGTATTTCCCGGCCGGTCATGTGCTGGGCTCAGCCCAGATCCTGCTCGAGCATGCCGGGGAACGGGTGGTGGTGACGGGCGACTACAAACGCCGCGCCGATCCGACGTGCCCGCCATTTCAGCCGGTGGCCTGCGACCTGTTCGTGACCGAGGCGACCTTTGGCCTACCCGTCTTTCGCCACCCGCCGATCGAGCGCGAGATCGGCAAGCTGCTGGCGGCCCGGAATGCCAATCCGGCGCGCTGCATGCTGGTCGGCGCCTATGCACTGGGCAAGGCGCAGCGGGTGATCGCGGAACTGCGGTTGGCGGGATATTCCGAACCTGTCTGGATCCACGGCGCGATGGAACGGATGTGCCGGCTCTACGAGGAATGCGGCATCGATCTGGGCGAGCTGCGATTGGTGGCCGGCGCCCCGAAGGGTGCGCTGGAAGGGCAGATCGTGCTGTGCCCGCCGGCTGCGCTGAACGATCGCTGGAGTCGCCGTTTGCCCGATCCGCTCACCGCAATGGCCTCGGGCTGGATGCAGGTGCGCCAGCGCGCGCGGCAGCGCAATGTCGAGCTGCCGCTGGTCATCTCGGACCATGCCGATTGGGACGAGCTGACCGGGACCATTACCGAGATCAATCCCGGGGAAAGCTGGATTACCCATGGCCGCGAGGACGCGCTGCTGCGCTGGTGCGAGCTGAACCAGCGCCGCGCGCGGGCCTTGGCCCTGGTCGGCTATGAGGACGAGGACGATTAGGTGGAGCGTTTTGCCGCCCTGCTTGACGCACTGGTCTATACCCGCAGCCGCAACGGCAAGCTGACGCTGATCGAGAACTATCTGCGCTCCACCCGCGATCCCGATCGAGGGTGGGCGCTGGCCGCGCTGACGGGCGCGCTGGATTTCGCCGCGGTGAAGGCGTCGACGGTCCGCAACCTGCTGTTCGAGCGGGTCGATCCGGTGTTGTTCACGCTGTCGCGCGATTATGTTGGGGACACTGCCGAGACCGCCAGCCTGCTTTGGCCTGAGCCTGCCGCACCGCGCGGCGCGGCGCCGAGCGTGGACGAAGCGGTGACCGCGCTGGCGGGAATGACCCGAGCCTCTGCCCCGCGCGAACTGGCCGGGCTGCTCGATCGGCTGGACGCGAGCGGACGCTATGCGCTTTTGAAACTGGCGACCGGAGCGATGCGGATCGGAATTTCGGCCCGGCTCGCCAAGGTCGCGTTCGCGCAAGCTTTTGGCGTGTCAGTCGATGACGTGGAGGAGTACTGGCACGGCCAGTATGCCCCCTACTTGCCGCTGTTCGATTGGGCGGCGAACGGCGCGGCGCCGCCAACCGGCGACGACCTGCCGCTGTTCCGCCCGTTCATGCTGGCCCATCCGCTGGAGGACGGCGCCGCGCTCGATCTGGCGGACTATGCGGCTGAGTGGAAATGGGACGGCATCCGGGTCCAGCTTGTGTCCACGGGGGCGGAGACCCGTGTCTATTCCCGGTCCGGTGACGATATTTCCGCCACCTTTCCCGAAATCACCGGTTCGTTCGCGCGGCGCGGCGTGGTCGATGGCGAACTGCTGGTGCGCGGATCGCACCAGGGCGGGTCGGACGGCGGCGCCGCCAGCTTCAACGCGCTGCAACAGCGGCTGGGGCGCAAGACCGTGTCCAAGGCGATGCTGGCGGACTATCCTGCGTTCGTCCGCCTTTACGACATCCTGATCGACGGCGAGGAAGACCTGCGGATGCTGGCGTGGGAGCAGCGCCGCGTCCTGTTGGAAGAATTCGCCGCGCCGCTTGATCCGGCGCGGTTCGATCTGTCGGCCGTAATCCCTGCCAGCTCGTTCGAGGAGCTGGCGGCGATCCGCGATCGTGCACGTGACGAAGCGATCGAAGGCGTGATGCTGAAGCGGCGCGACAGCCCCTACGTCGCCGGGCGGCGGACCGGGCTGTGGTACAAATGGAAGCGCGATCCGCTGCTGATCGACTGCGTGCTGATGTATGCGCAGCGCGGCAACGGCAAGCGCAGTTCGTTCTATTCCGACTTCACGTTCGGCTGCTGGGACGGCGACCCCGACGCCGGGGCGGATCTGCTGCCGGTGGGCAAAGCCTATTTCGGGTTCACCGACGCCGAACTGAAATTGCTCGACAGCCACGTCCGCGCGCACACCGTTAACCGCTTTGGCCCGGTGCGCGAGACCGACCGGTCGCTGGTGCTCGAAGTCGCGTTTGATTCGGTCCATGCCAGCAAGCGCCACAAGTCCGGCCTGGCGATGCGCTTCCCCCGCATTGCCCGCATTCGCTCCGACAAACCGGCACACGAGGCGGACCGGATCGAGACGTTGCGCAACCTGGTGCATGATTGAGTATCGGATGTTGATTCGAATCAACATTCTGGCGGAACGGCAAAGCTATGTCGTATGCTTGAACAGCCCGTCCTGCCGGAGAGCATCTTTGTCCACCACCACCACTGCCGAAAAGCCGGCAACCACCCCGTTCGAGCGGCTGGGCGGGCACGCGACACTGCAGCAGATCACCAACCGGTTCTACGATCTGATGGACAGCGACCCTGCCTATGCCGAACTGCGGGCAATGCACGCGCCTGACCTGACCCCGATGCGGACGAGTCTGGCGTCGTTCCTGGCCGGCTGGTCGGGCGGTCCGCGTGACTGGTTCGAAGCCAATCCGGGGCGCTGCATGATGTCGCTGCACAAGGATTTCGCGATCGATCGCGGCACTGCCCGGCAGTGGACCGACGCGATGACCCGCGCGATCGACGAGACAGTGGCCGCCAGCGACGCGGAGATCGCCAAAGCCTTGGCGGGGGTGCTGGAACGGATGGCAATGGGCATGGCGCGCTGACCAGCCTCACATCGCCGGGATCGACATGCACAGCTATGATCGGCGCCGGCAGCTGCTCGCCGTCGCGCTTGCGGCGCTGGCCGGCTATACCGACGTCATCGGCTTCTTGTCGGCCGATGGGTATTTTGTCTCGTTCATGTCGGCAATACCACGCGCCTTGCGGTCAATCTCGCGCAGGATCCGGCACAGGCCATTGTCCCGGCGCTGCTGCTGGGCGGATTTGTCGTCGGGGTCGCGGGCGGAGCGTTGATCGCCATGCGGAGCGGGGCCCGGCGCAAGCCGGCGGTGCTCCTGCTGGTCACCGCGCTCCTGCTTGGCGCGGCGGCCTTGCATCTTGTCGCGCTGAATGCGGCGATGCTGGCGTTGCTGGTGATGGCGATGGGCGCGCTGAACAACACGTTTCAGCGCGAGGGCGAAGTGTCGATCGGGCTCACCTACATGACCGGCGCCCTGGTCAAGTTGGGGCAGGCGATTGCCGCCGGTCTGCAGGGCGAGCAGCGCGGCCGGGGCGGCGGTTACCTAATGCTGTGGGGCGGGCTTGCCGGCGGGGCGGTGATGGGCGCGTTCGCGTATTCGCATCTGGCGGCGGCAGCCCTGTGGCTGGCGGCGGCATGGGCCGCAGTCATGACGTTTGCGTCGGTGCGCATCCATGCCTGACCGTACTTAGCGTTTCAGCAGGAATACCTTGTCCCGCGAAGTTGCGCCGCGCAACAATGCAAGGGCGGACGGTGCCAGCCCAAGTCCGGCAGCGACGAGCGCGCGGACCGCGGCCGTGGCCTTGCCGTCCACCGCTTTCGCCCGGACTTTGACAGTCAGCACGCCATCGGCGATCGCCAGCGCTTCCACTCTCGCCCCCGGCGTGACCCGCACCCGCAGCCGCCCTTCGCGGTCAAGCAGCGCGCGGATTGCCGGCGCCGGCGGCAGGTCAGGCGCCGGCCGGCCCATTCGCGTCACCTGTTGCGGCGGCGATGGCTTCGGCGTGGCGACGGCCGTTGACCACGTAATGGGCAACGCCCTCGCGCATGTCGGCCAGAGCGGCCTCGGTCAGTTCGCGCATCATCGCGGCCGGACGCCCGCTCCACAGCTGCCGCGAGGCGAGCCGCTTGCCTTGGGTGAGCAGCGCGCCGGCGGCCAGCATGCCGTCGGATTCGATCACGCAGCCGTCCATTACAATCGACCCCAGACCGACGAACGCGCGGTCCTGCAGCGTGCAGCCGTGGACCATGGCCATGTGCCCGATCAGCACGTCGTCACCGATGATGGTTGCGAAACCTTCGGGGCGCGCCGGCTTGGGGCTGTCGCAGTGGACCACCGAGCCGTCCTGGATGTTGCTGCGTGCGCCGATCACGATCCGGTTGGCGTCGCCGCGGATCACGCAGTTGTACCAGACACTGGCGTCGGGTCCGATCTCGACATCGCCGATGATCCGGCAACCGGGCGCAATAAAGGCGCTGTCGTGGATGCGGGGGACTTTGCCGTGCCATGCAAGGATGGTGGTGCCGGGGCGGGACATGGACATCGACCTTTGCAGTTCAGGCGCCGAGCAGGCGCGCGGCATGGGCAGCGTGGTAGGTGAGCACGCCCGAGCAGCCGGCGCGCTTGAAGGCGGTGAGCGTTTCGAGGACCATCGCATCGCGGTCCGCCGCGCCGGCCGCCACCGCCGCCTCGATCATCGCGTATTCGCCCGACACCTGGTAGGCGAACACCGGCACTTCGAACCGCTGCTTCACCCGCACCACCACGTCGAGATAGGGCAGGCCCGGCTTGACCATCACGCTGTCGGCGCCCTCGGCCAGATCGGCGGCGACTTCGCGCAGCGCCTCCTCGGCGTTGGCGGGGTCCATCTGGTAGGTTTTCTTGTCGCCCTTCAGCAGTCCCGCACTGCCGACCGCGGCGCGAAACGGGCCGTAGAACGCCGAGGCATATTTGGCCGCATAACTCATGATCTGGACGTTGGCGTACCCATCGCGTTCCAGCGCACCGCGGATCGCGCCGATCCGGCCGTCCATCATGTCGGACGGGGCGATGATGTCGGCCCCCGCCGCCGCCTGGTTCAGGCTCTGGCCAACGAGCGCCTCGACGGTGGCGTCGTTCAGCACGTAGCCGGCATCGTCGATCAGGCCATCCTGGCCGTGGCTGGTGTAGGGGTCGAGCGCGACATCGGTGAGAATGCCGATATCGCTGCCCACCGCGTCGCGGATCGCGCGGACCGCGCGGCACATCAGGTTATCGGGATTGAGCGCTTCCCGCCCCGCCGGATCACGCCGCTCGGCAGGCGTGTTGGGAAACAGCGCGACGCACGGGATGCCCAGCGCCGCCGCTTCCTTCGCGCGGCGCGCGATCCCCTGCACGCACCAGCGCGACACCCCCGGCAGCGACGAAATGGGTTCCTCGACCGAGTTCCCCTCGGTGACGAACAAGGGCCAGATCAAGTCTGCCGGAGTGACGGTTATTTCGCGGTGCAGCGCGCGGCTCCAGGCAGAAGCGCGGGTGCGGCGAAGGCGCGAGGCGGGAAATGCAGCGGTCATGATGACGCGCTTCCTGCCGCAAACCGCAGCGGCGTACAATGCCGGTCGGCATCCAGCGCGGATTTAGCGCAGGGCGATCCGCTGCACGGCCGAATGCGCGCCGGCAAATGTTCCGCCGGCCCTGAGCGCCTTCAGCTGGGCGAGTTTCGCCCGAAACGCGCCGAGTTGCTGCGGATCCACCTGGCGTTGAACGACGGCAAAGCGCAGCCCCAACGGATCGACGGTGCGTCCGCCCTGGTAGACCTCGTAATGGAGATGCGGGCCGGTGGACAACCCGGTCGAACCGACGAAGCCGATCAGTTCGCCCGCGCGGACCCGCTCGCCCGCAGCGACGGTCAGCCGGCTCATGTGGCCGTAGCCGGTGCCAAGCCCGCCTCCGTGCTCCAGCCGGACGTAGTTGCCGTGGCCGCCACGATATCCCGCGTAAGACACCGTTCCGTCAGCCGCCGCGATGATGGGGGCACCCCAGGGAGCGCCGAAATCCACCCCGGCGTGCATGCGGGTGTAGCCGAGTATCGGGTGCGAGCGCTGCCCGAAAAGCGACGTGATACGTCCATTGACCGGTGCCAGCAGGCCCGGCCCGGTCTGCACCAGGCTGGGCTGATCGAGCGCGTCGGCGGCATAGAAATTGCTGTCCCGTCCCCAGCGCAGGAGTTCAGCCACCGGCTCATCGCCGCGATCCAGCCCCGCGTACAGAAGGTCCCCCGGCTCCGTCTCGCCGGTCGCAGCGCGCTTGTGGGCAAACACCAGGTCGAACGTGTCCCCCGGCCGAATATCGTTTTCAAGGCTGAGATGCACGTCAAGCGCTTGCAGGTATTGCTGTATTGCCGGGGCGGGCGCCCCCGCCGCTCGCGCGGAACGGTAAAGGCTTTGCCCGACGGTGCCACGGACCCGCATCGGGGCGATGTCCACCGGAATGGCATTGCGCGTAACGACCAGCGTGCCGGCGCGGCGCGTTATCGCAAGCGCAAGATCGAACCGGGCACGCAGGTCGAGCCGCTCCAGCGGTCGGGCCCGGCCAGGCCCGGGGCGGGCGCCCAGTGTTACCGCAACGCGGGTGCCGGGGGAAAGCCGGTCGGCCGGTACCTCATCGTTGACCAGCGCCGCGGCCCTGATCGAATCGTCCATTGACGCGCCAAAGCGGACCAGCAACCGATCAAGGCTGTCATCCTCGGCGACGACGCCCGCAAGTTCGACACGTGGCCGTTCGGGCACCGCTGACACCAGCCGCAGCTGCTTGCCCGCCGCGACGCGCCTGCCGCGTGCCCGGTCGTAACCCAGCGGCATTACTGCCTGCGAGCGAAACTCTTCTTGGGCCGCACGATCGAGCCGGGCTGCAGGTGCGGCCTGCAAATGCGAAAAGTCGGGCCAGAAAGCCAGCGTAAAGGCAGTTAGTGCGGCAAAGGCGGCAAGCCTGCGGTACCATCGGCGCGTGCCGATATCCTGGGCCAGGTCCGGCGCTTTACCCAACGCCTGTTTCAATCGCTCTACGCGTGCAAACGCGGATCGTGCGGCGGATCCGGCCATGGTCGGCGTCTGCAATGTCATCGGTGGACCGCAGAAGTGTTCGTCGTGCGGCTTGAACATAGAGCTGCCTTTGTCGCGCCGATTGCCCGGCTGCGGCAGATATGAGGGCAAGACGGTTAAGAGCGCGCTAATTGCCGCCAGTTCCGTTCGGTCGAACGCATCGTCGCCCGTTATTGTGAATTCTTGGGAACGCTGCCCGTGCCACCTTGTCGATGCATCGGGGCGGTGCCAGATTGTAAGGGTTGATGGCTTACCGATTGCCCGAAGCCGCCGCACGCGTGCGCCCCGCCTTGACCGACAGCAAGGTCGTGGCCGTGCTGGGCCCGACCAACACCGGCAAGACGCACCTGGCGATAGAGCGGATGTGTGCCCATTCATCGGGCGCAATCGGCTTTCCGCTGCGGCTGTTGGCGCGCGAGGTGTACGACCGGGTGGTGGCAATGAAGGGCCGCGAGCGGGTTGCGCTGATCACTGGCGAGGAACGTATAGAGCCGCAGCACGCGCGCTGGCTGCTGTGCACCGTTGAAGCGATGCCGGTCGGCAAGGACGTGGCGTTCATGGCGCTGGACGAGGCGCAACTGTCCGCCGACCGGGAACGCGGACACATCTTCACCGACCGGCTGCTGCACATGCGGGGGCGCGAGGAGACGATGCTGCTGGGCGCGGGGACAATGGAGCCGATGATCAAGGCCCTGGTACCCGGCGCCGAAATCATCAGCCGCCCGCGCTTTTCCACGCTCAGCCACGTTGGCGCCAAGAAGCTTTCCCGGATTCCGCCCCGCAGCGCGATCGTCGCGTTTTCAGCCGAGCAAGTGTACGCGGTGGCGGAAATGCTGCGGCGATTCCGCGGCGGCGCGGCGGTGGTAATGGGCGCGCTCTCGCCAGAAACCCGCAACAAGCAGGTTGCGCTGTTCCAGTCGGGCGAGGTGGATTATTTGGTGGCAACCGATGCCATCGGGATGGGCCTGAACCTGGACGTGGGGCACGTTGCGTTCGCCGGGCTGTCAAAGTTCGACGGGGTCCGCAACCGGCGGCTGACGACCACTGAAATGGCGCAGATCGCCGGACGAGCCGGACGCCACCAGCGCGATGGTACGTTCGGCACGCTGGCCGGAACAGGCGGCCATGATGCAGAGTTCACGCCAGACGAGGTGTGGGCGATCGAAGAGCACAAGTTCGCGCCGCTGGACCGGATTTTCTGGCGAGACGCGGATCCCAGGGTCGACCGGCTTGCGCATCTGATCGAAGACCTGTCGCGCCCACCCGACCGACCGCAGCTTGCCCCCGCGCCCGAGGCTATCGACCTTGCGGTCATGCGCCGTCTGGCCGACGATGTGTCCGTCGCGCAGAGCGTCCGCGGCCGCAGCGCCGTCGCGAGATTTCGCGATGTCTGCTCGCTGCCTGATTTCCGGCAGCACGGCGCCGACACGCACGCCCGGTTTGTCGCACGTCTGTGGCTGGACCTGTCACACGGCTATCTGGCCGGAGACTACGTTGCAGCGCGCATTGCCGAACTGGACAATCCATCGGGTGATATCGATGCGTTGCAAGGGCGGATCGCCGCAATTCGAAGCTGGGCCTATATCGCGCAGCGTCCGGACTGGATATTGGCGCGCGAAGAAATGGCAGCGCGGGCGCGCGCCGTCGAAGCGCGGCTGTCCGATGCATTGCATGCCAGGTTGACCGAACGCTTCGTCAACCGTCGGACCGTGGTACTGATGCGGCGCGCCGGGGTCGATGCGGGTCTGCTGCCGGTTGTTCTGGAGGGGGATGATTTGCTCGTGGATGGCGAAAAACTCGGAGAACTCAAAGGCTTTCGCTTCAAGGTCGATTCGGGCGCCCAGCATTTCGATCACAAATTGCTGTTCGCAGCAGCAGAACGTCACTTGCCGCAACTGCTTGCGACGCGGGCCGAAGCGTTGGCAGCCGAAATTGCAGTCGGGTCCGCGGATCTGGCCCTGGCAGATGGGGCAATTCGCCTGGGGGCCGAGACGCTGGCCCGCGTGCAGCCCGGCAAGGGCGTACTCGTGCCGCAGCTGCAGCTTGAGCCCGCCCTGGACGCCGTCCCGGCACCGCAGCGCCGATTGCTGAAGGAAGCGCTCGACGGCTGGCTGGACAGCCGTCTGAAACCGCTGGAGCCCTTGGCCAAGCTCGACGAGGCAACGCGCAGCGCCGAAGGCGGGCCGGAAGTGCGCGCGCTGCTCATCCGGTTGGTCGAAAGCGGAGGTGTTACCGAGCGCAGTGGTTCCGGGCTCGACTCGCTCCAGCCGCTGCAGCGTCAATTGCTGAAAAAACTCGGGGTGCGGATTGGCGCGCTTGACCTGTTCGTGCCTGCGATGATCAAACCGGCGCCTCTTCAGGCCTGGCGCGAGCTTGCGCAGCTGCGCGGGCAAAGCCGCTTGGCCGAGGCGCTGGCCGACATGCCGCCGGTGCTCCCGCTCAACGCCGGCTCCCCCCCGCTCGGCTACCGACGGGCGGGTTTGCAGGGGATCCGGGTCGACATGGCCGAAAAGGTGCTCCGCGCTGCGCATGAACGCCGGGCGGCTTTCGGGAACAAAGCCTTTTTCCTGGACCTGGCGCTGCCCCGATCGATGGGGTTGTCCGCGGAAGGCCATGCCCAGCTGATGCGATTAGCGGGCTTCGAGGCGCGACTGCCGCAGCCGCTGCGCCAAGGGGCATTCGGACCTCCCGGCCAAGTGGCGTGGCGATGGCGACCGGCGCGTCGGCGGACGGAACCGCCGGTCGCTCCCCCGCAACCGACCAATGGCGCATTTGCGGCGCTGGCCGGCCTGGTGCGCTGAACGGCTGGCGATGCGCATCGACAAGCTGCTCTGGTTTCTCCGCTTCACCAAGACCCGTCCGCTCGCCCAGGCGATGGCGGAACATGGTCATATCCGGCTGAATGGGCGCAGGATCGAACGCGCTGCGGCAGAGGTCGATGTCGGCGATGTGCTGGTTCTGCCGGTGGGAGGCGGGGTGCGCGTGATCGAGATTCTGGTCCTGCCATTTCGCAGGGGACCGGCTCCCGAAGCACAGGGGTGCTATCGCACGCTTGACGCGGCCGGTTCAAATCCCATAGCAGCAACTCAAACGCTGCCGAAGCTCCAAGGGGATTCCTCACCATGACTTATGTCGTCACCGACGCCTGCATCCGCTGCAAGTATATGGACTGCGTCGAGGTGTGCCCGGTCGATTGCTTCTATGAAGGCGAGAACATGCTCGTCATCAATCCCAACGAATGCATCGACTGCGGTGTCTGCGAGCCGGAATGCCCGGCCGAGGCGATCCTGCCCGATACCGAAAGCGGGCTGGAACAATGGCTCGAACTCAACGCCAAGTTTTCGGCAGAGTGGCCCAACCTGACCACCAAGAAGGAAACGCCGCCCGACGCTGACGAGCACAAGGGTGAAGAAGGCAAGCTTGAGAAGTACTTTTCCCCCACGCCCGGCGAAGGCGACTAAGCCTTCCGCCCCTGGTGGGGACAAGCCAGAAGCGGTGACGCCTGCCGCATCGGTGCACGTGAACCGCCACGGGCGCGGCCAGTCCCTCCGCCCCTTTCGTGGTCGTTCCTGGGCGCACAACCCATTGGGGCATGCCGCGCCTTAGGGGGCTGGCATTTTTGTTGCAGCTTTGCTATATGGGCGTCACCAGCCGGGGCGCTCTGCCTGCTGGTGTAAGCATCACGAAAGGCAGGATCGCAACAGACGGCAGATGGGGTTTCGCGCACCGCGTCGCCGCAAGGCGAAATGCCAAACTCCGAAAACGCCTGTGCCCGGTGGGTCGAGACGATCCTGGTGACGAAAGGACGATACATGGCGACCAAGGCTCACGCCTTCGATGTCGGAGATTACGTCGTGTACCCGAAGCACGGTGTCGGTCGGGTAATCGAAGTTCAGGAACAGGAAATCGCCGGCATGAAGCTGGAGCTTTATGTGCTCCGCTTTGAAAAGGAACGGATGACGCTGCGCGTTCCCGTCAATAAAGTCGAAGCGATCGGCATGCGCAAGCTGTCTTCTGACAAGACCCTGCGTGAGGCGCTTGATACCTTGAAGGGCAAACCCAAGGTCAAGCGGACCATGTGGTCGCGCCGGGCGCAGGAGTACGAAGCGAAGATCAATTCCGGTGATCTGGTTTCGATTGCCGAAGTGACCCGGGACCTGTTTCGCGCGGACGACCAGCCTGAACAGAGCTATTCGGAACGCCAGATTTTCGAAGCGGCGTCGTCACGGCTGGCGCGGGAGCTGGCTGCAATGGAAAAAACCGACGAGCCTGCTGCGCTTCGGAAAATCCTTGCGATCCTTAACGAACACGCGCCCAAATATTACGAGCCGGTCGCGGTCTGAACCGGCGCAATCCCTGAAAGGCCGTCCCACGTGGGCGGCCTTTTTTCACGCCTCAGGCCGACGCGCGGCGCAGCCGGTCGTTGATGGCCGCGCCGAGCCCCGAATCGGGCACACGTGCGACCGCAATGCGCGGTTCCGATGACCTGGCCGCATCGTGCAGGCAAGCGTAAAGCCGCGCCGCAGCTTCGGCCAGATCACCTGCGGCTGACAGCGTGCAATGGCCCGCGACTGGGCCAAATCCGATCAGAAACTCGCCAGGCAGGCCACTCACAGCGTCGAGTCGGACCGGTTTGCCCGGAGCGTAGTGGCTGACCTGCTGTCCGGGAGCCTCGATCAGAGAGGTTTCGCTTATGGCACCGCCCGATGGTCCGAGAACTTCCTCTATCTGCGCGATCGTGATCGGTCCTGGCCTGAGGACAGTCCACCCATGAGGGCGGAGCGCGACGATCGTCGATTCGATTCCCTGCGGGCACGTACCACCATCCAGGATGAAATCGACACTGCTCCCCAGGCTTTCCGCGACATGCGCGGCAGTTGTCGGGCTGACCGCACCGCTGCGGTTGGCGGATGGAGCCGCGAGCGGGACTCCTGCGGACGCAAGCAACTGTTGCATGACCGGATGAGCGGGGCAGCGTAGCGCGATGGTCGGCAATCCCGCAGTTACCGCAGGCGCGACGGCCGCGCCATTCCGCAACGGCAGGACGAGCGTCAGCGGGCCGGGCCAGAATGCCTGCGCCAGCGCGCGTGCGCGGTCGTCGATCTCGGCCAATTCGGCCGCCGCGGCTGTCGAGAGGACGTGCACGATCAGCGGATTGAAATCAGGCCGGCCCTTGGCGCGGTAGATTGCAGCCACGGCCGACGTGCTGTCGGCCCGCGCCGCGAGCCCATAAACGGTCTCGGTCGGCACCGCCACGAGGTTTCCTGAACGCAGGTGAGCGGCCGCGGCGGCAATGGCGGCAGGATTGGCGGGATGCGTACGGGGCGGGGTGTTGCCGGTCATGGCGGCGCGCTATAGGCGTTCTGCAGCGGGACGCCAACTTCAGGCACGCAAGGCAGGGAAATCAGCCATGACCTTCACACCCCCCAGTGCGGACCAGCTCGTGGCACTGATGGTCAATGCCGGCATCGAGGAACTGGCCCGGTCTGAATGCTTTTCGTCCGCGACGCCTGATCTGGTAACCGCAATTGTGGAGGGCATCGGACAGTTCGCCGCCGGCGAATGGGCGCCGTTGGACCAGGTGGGGGACCGCGCCGGCTCGGTCGCCCGCCAAGGTGCCGTGAGCACTCCGCCTGGATTTTCCGAAGCGTACCGTGCGTTTGTCGAACAAGGCTGGAACGCGATTTCGGGGCCTGCCGAATTTGGCGGGCAGGGCCTGCCATCCAGCCTGGCCGTGGCCGTTCTCGAGTGCCTGGGGACCGCCAACCTTGCGCTCACGCTGTTGCCTATTCTGACCGTCGGCGCGATCGAGGCGATTGATCACCACGGGAACGCTTCACAGAAAGCGCGCTTTCTGCCCAAGCTGATCAGCGGCGAATGGCCCGGGACGATGAACCTTACCGAGCCGCAGGCGGGCTCCGACGTGGGCGCGCTGCGCACCGCCGCCGTGCCGATAACCGAAGGGCCGGACGCCGGGTCGTATCGGATCAGCGGTACCAAGATATACATTACCTGGGGCGAGCATGATCTTGCCGGCAACATCGTGCATCTGGTGCTGGCGCGCCTGCCCGGCGCGCCTGAGGGTTCGCGCGGGATTAGCCTGTTCCTGGTGCCCAAATATCGCGTCGACGCAGACGGCAAGATCGGCCGGCGCAACGATGTCAGGGTGGTCAGCACCGAACACAAGCTGGGCCTGCATGCGTCGCCTACGTGCGTGATGAGCTTCGGCGACGATGGGGAATGCGTCGGCGAATTGATCGGGGCGGAGAATGCCGGCCTGAAGTGCATGTTCACGATGATGAATTCGGCCCGGGTCAACGTCGGCGCCCAGGGCGTCGAAGTGGCGGAAGCCGCGCTGCAGAAGGCGCAGCGATATGCACGCGAACGGGTGCAATCGCCCCGGGCCGGCTCGCCGGACAAGGCTCCGGTAGCGATCATCGCACATCCCGACGTGCGGCGCATGCTGCTGCGGATGCGTGCGCTGACCGAAGGTGCCCGCGCCCTGCTGTATTATACGTGCGGCCAGATCGACCGCGGGGTGACGGGGGACTCGGCATCCGCCGCGCGGGCTGAAGTGCTGGTACCGCTGATCAAGTCGTGGGGCACCGATGCGGGCTGCGAAGTGGCGTCGCTGGGCATCCAGGTCCACGGCGGGATGGGATACATCGAAGAAACCGGCGCGGCACAGCACTATCGTGATGCGCGAATCACCCCGATATACGAAGGCACCAACGGCATCCAGGCCGCCGATCTGGTCACGCGCAAGCTTGGCCTTGCGGGCGGCAGCGTGTTGCTCGACCTGCTGTCGGACGTTGCGGGCGCGGCCGACGGACACGCGCCCGCGCTTGCCGATCTGGCGCGTGATTGTGCCGGGATCGCGCGCTGGATGCTCGCCGACGCGTCGCTTGACGACAAGCTTGCGGGCTCGGTCCCGTTCCAGACCATGTGCGCGGTGGCGGTTGCCGGCTGGCAGTTGCTTCGCCAGTCGCAAAGCCTTGCCGCGAGCGATATTGGCGGGACCGCAAGCGCGACCAAAACGGTCGTGGCGCGGTATTTCCTTGAACATCTTGTGCCGGAAGCAGCCGGCCTCAGGTCCGCGGCAACGGCCGGAGCAAGCCTGCTCTATGAACTGGACGCCGAGGCGCTTGCATCGTGAACGTCGAACCTTACGGAGCGCTGCTGACACGGATCGCCGAGGCGCTGGAGCGCGCTTCCCCGGCTGGCGCGTCCGCGGTCGACTGGCTCGCCCAGCCGGCGTACGTCTGGGATCGCCAGGGCGCGCGTGCAGTGTCCAGCCTGATCGCCCCGCCGCTCCATCTGCTGCACGCCGTCCAGGCGCAGAAGGAAGCGGTTGTCGCCAATGTCCTTCGCCACGCCGCAGGACACGCCGCGCACGACATGCTGCTGTGGGGTGCACGCGGCATGGGCAAATCGGCGCTGATCCGGGCGAGCGTGGCGGCTACCCAAGCCCAGCATCCCGGCGTGCTGGCGCTGGTGCAGATAGCTCCCGATGCCCTCTCGGGCTTGACGGGGCTGTTCGCTGCCTTGGGACACGTTCCAAGGAGGTTCCTTGTCTATGTCGACGATCTTGGGTTCGAAGAGGGCGATGGCGCTGGTCCGCGCCAGCTTCGCTCGTGGCTGGAGGGCGGCGTCGATGCCCGTCCGCCTAACGTGCGCCTGGCGGTGACCGCAAATCGCCGTGCCATCGTGCCGCGGCATCTTTCGGAACAGGATGACCCGATCAACTTGCGGGATGTGGTTGATGACAGGCTCGCCCTGGCCGACCGGTTCGGGCTGTCGGTGGGATTTCACAACTGCAGTCAGGACGACTACCTGGCGATCGTGGCGGGATACGCGCAAGCGTATCGCCTGACGTTTACTTCCGCCGATGCGCTCGAATGGTCGAAACGGCGCGGTGCCCGGTCCGGGCGTGTTGCCTGGCAGTTCGTAACCGAACTGGCCGGACAAGCCGGCCGCGCCTTGTGATCATGGATCCTTGAAACCTTCCGGACGCAGATAAGCTGCCTCCGGATCGTCGCTCAGTTCCTGCTGCGGCGGCATCGATTCGGTCTCGACTGGCTTGATCGCCGCAGAAGGTGCCGCTTTGGGATCGATGACGCGCCAGATAATGCCCGCGGTATCATCAGACACGAGCAGCGCTCCGGTCTTGTCAAACTCCAGCCACGTGGGCCGCCCACGCGCGTGGCGCTGATCGCGCAGAAACCCGCTCAGCACGGTCACCGGCATTCCCCGCGGGTTGCCGTTGGCGTCGAACGTGACGAATATGATGTCGTATCCCGATAACGGCTTGCGATTCCACGAACCGTGCCGGGCGACGAATGCGCCGTTCGTGAACAGCGGACCCAAGCGGTTGCCGGCGGCTGCGAACCGCAGGCCCAAGGCAGCGGTATGCGCGCCCAGCGCATATTCGGGCTTTCGGGTATACTCGGTCAGGAAGTCTGGCATCGGTTCCATGACCCGGTCATCTTCCTTGTCTTTCCAGTAAACCCACGGCCATCCATACTGTGCCCCGATGGGCACGTTCGTCAGGTAGTCCGGAACAAGATCACCCCCCAGCTGGTCGCGCTCCTGCACCACCGTCCACAGCTCACCCGTCGCCGAATTCCAGTCCATCCCATTAGGGTTGCGTAGCCCGCTGCCGTATGGGCGGCTTCTGCCGGTGGCGAGGGTAACCTCCCAGATCATCGCCCGCCCCTTCTCGGACGCCATGCCGTGTTCGCCGATGTTGCTGGCCGAACCGACAGCCACATACAGCAGTTTGCCGTCGCCGCTCAGCTGAAGGTTGCGCATCCAGTGGTTTCCGCCGGCGGGCAGCGGCATGATCCGGGTGGGGGCGCCGGACACTGCGGTGTCGCCCAGCTTGTAATTGAACGCCAGCACTGCATCGTGGTTGGCAACATAGAGCTTGCCGTTTGCGTAAGCGAGGCCTGAGGGCGACGCGAGCCCGGCCGTGCGCAGCACATGGCGCTGTTCCGCCACGCCATCGCCGTTCGCGTCGCGCAGCAGTACCAGCCGGTTGGGCGAAGGCTCGCCCGCGCCAACCTGCTTGAACAGCAGTCCCATGACCCAGCCGGTCAGCCCGGCACCCCGAGCCGGGGGCCTATTGGTCTCTGTCACCAGCACGTCCCCATTGGGGAGCGCGAGCATGGTGCGCGGGTGGTTGAGCCTATCGGCAAACCGGTTCACCTGCAGCCCGGCCGGAGCGACCGGCGCTTCGCCGCGCTGCCATCCGACCGGCTTGGCCAGCCCCAGCGTGGGAAACCGTTCGGCCTCAGGTTCGACCAGTTGGGGCTGCGCCCCGGTGCTGGCGGCGACCAGACGGTCCGTAGGGTTGCCGCTCCACAGCCACGCGCCAATGCCGATAATGACCAGAAGACCGAGGGCGAGAGCGATCAGAACGTTGCGGAGGACCGGTTTCATGGAACACAGATAAGCCGGCCTGCCGCTTGCGGCAACCGCCGTGGGCCTTATCATGGCGCGATGTGGGATTCACGCCGACAGACGGGTCGGACAAAGCGGCGCGCCTGACCGAGCTGTCTGCTGCAGCGCGCGCCCTTGTTGACGGCGAAACAGACGCCGTGGCTAACATGGCCAATGTCGCCGCGATGATCTGGCAGGCGTTGCCGGGACTGAACTGGGCGGGTTTCTACCGCGCCCGCGATCACGGTCAGGCCAGCGCGCATCTGGTTCTGGGCCCGTTTATCGGCAAGCCGGCATGCATTCGCATCCCCTTCGGGCAAGGCGTTTGCGGGACCGCCGCAGCCACAGGCCGGATCCAGATCGTGCCCGACGTCCACGGGTTTCCCGGGCACATCGCGTGCGACAGCGCCAGCCGCTCGGAACTCGTGGTGCCGGTGCACCGGACCGGGAAGGTCATCGCCGTAATTGACCTCGACAGTCCCCAGCTTGGCCGGTTCGATTCAGTCGATGCGGCGGGCATCGAAACGCTGGCACACACGATCGCTTTGGCCATCGAGGAACGCTGAAAATACGCGCCGCTGCTCCTGTCCGGACGAGGCATACAGCGGGTGGCAGATGGACTTTGAGCATCTGCAGACGCGTGCTAGTTTTTCGGCAGCGGTACCAAGTTTCCGCAGCCCAAGGATTCGCCACAGGCGCTTACGCCGTGTGTTGATAGCCGTCTCTGCGCTCGTGCTGCATAATGGCTTGGGCACACGATAACCACGCAACCCGCGCGATACGCCCTAGCGAAACTAACGGCCCGCAAATCGGCGATTCTCTCGAAGCGCCCGATGAGAGATGGTTGCACGACTGCCGGACCCGCCTGGGACGCGCTGCGCATTTTGAACGTGCCGGAGCCGTACGGCTGCTGACGGCCGCGGCGCACACATGCTTGAAATATGGCGAGACGGCAGTTCAATTCTGGTGGTGCCGTATATTCATAAGCAAATACGCGTTACTTCGCGGGGGGAGAACTGAGTTTTCGTTCAATCGATGATGTCACCATAGTTGCGCGGCGCAACTTGGCAGGAATCTTCAAAAACTCCCGCCTGTCAGGCGCTGGCAAATCAGATCAAGCTGATCAAGCGTCGAATAACGAATTGTGACCGACCCGGTGCTGGGATTGGCATCTGCGGCAACGCGTACACTGAGCCCCAGGAACTCCTCAAGGTGGTTTTGCACCGCAAGGATGTCCGCATCATCGGCCGCCTGCACGCCGCCGCGTGCGCGGCGTGGCGGCGAAGCATCACTGCGGGGCCTGCGTCTCGTCAACTTTTCCACGTCGCGGACCGAGAGCTGCTTGTCCACCGCGGCTCTCGCCAGCTCGGGCGCCGCATCATGCCCGATCAACGCCCGCGCATGGCCCATGGACAATTCGCCTTGTTCCACCAACGCGAGCACGCTTTCCGGCAACGCCAGCAGGCGCTGGATGTTGGCAACGTGGCTGCGGGACTTATCCACCAGCCGCGCGATATCGGCCTGAGTCATGCCTTCCGCCACAGCCAGACGGTGATATGCGCGGGCCTCTTCGACGGGATTGAGATCCTCGCGCTGCAAGTTCTCGATCAGCGCAAGGGCCATCACCTCGCGGTCGGTCAGATCGCGGACCAGCGCCGGAATTTCGTGCAACCCGGCGCGCTGGGCCGCGCGCCACCGGCGTTCGCCGGCGACCAGCTGATAACGGCCACCGGGGGAGGGACGGACAATGACCGGCTGGATGACTCCGCGCGCGGCGATCGACGCTGCGAGTTCGTCCAGCGCATTTTCGTCAAACCGGCGGCGCGGCTGATCGGGATGCGGCTCGATGGACGAAACCGGGAGCACAGCCAAGCCGCCTGCGCCCGGTCCCACCGGGCTTTCCGCAACTGTCGATGCCGAAGCACCCGCGGTCACCAGCGGTTCCTCGCGCCGGGCTTCGCCGAGCAGGGCGCCCAGTCCCCGGCCAAGAGCCATGGGCTTTTTCTTCGGCGCGGCAGCTTCCGCCCGCGGGTCCTTCAGGTCACCGGGATCCTGGTTCATGCGGCTTTTCTCCGTTCGGGCAGGCGGCCGATCAATTCCCTGGCAAGCGCCATGTACGCTCGGCTGCCGGAGCAGTTGTGATCGTAGACGAGCGCGGGCAGACCATGGCTGGGCGCTTCGGATAAACGAACGTTGCGCGGAATGACCGCTTCGAACACGAGCGAACCCAAGCATGAACGCACGTCATCGGCGACCTGGTCTGTAAGCCGGTTGCGGCGGTCGAACATCGTCAGTGCAATGCCCACGATCCCCAGCCCTGGATTGAAGCGTTGCTGCACGCGCTCGACCGTTTGCAGCAACTGGCTCAGCCCTTCCAACGCGAAGAACTCACACTGCAACGGGACCAGCAGGCTGTCCGCGGCCGCCAGTGCGTTGAGCGTAAGCAACCCCAGCGACGGCGGGCAGTCGATGAAGCAGATATCGTGCCCAAGGTCCCCCGCCAGTCCACCGCGCAGACGATCGGTGCGATTGTCCACGTTGACCAGCTCCACCTCCGCGCCCGAAAGATCGACCGTGGCGGGGAGCAGATCAAGGTTGGGGATGCGAGTGGCGATAATGCAGTCCGCGACCGCAACCTGATCGATCAGCACATCGTAAATTGAATGAATGCGGTCCGCCGGGGCTACGCCAATGCCGGTCGATGCATTTCCCTGTGGATCAAGGTCAACCAGCAGCGTTTTCCATCCAGTGGCTGCAAACGCGGTGGCAACGTTGATCGCGGTCGTGGTCTTGCCCACCCCGCCTTTTTGATTGGCGATGGCAATGCGGATCATGCCGAGCGTCCTTTCTCGCGGGTGCGCACCCCCGCCAATGTGCCGATCACGATGCCAGCGGATGGGTCGGTAACCGACTGCACCACCTCAAAGTTGTGGGCCCAGCCAATCAGCCCGTCCAGTTCTTCTCGCGCAGAACGGCCTTTGGGCAACACCCAATATGTGTCGCCTGTGGAAAAGCGGGCGGCAAGTTTGAGCAATCGGTCCAGCGGAGCGAACGCGCGGGCCGAAATTACCGACACCGAGAGCTGATCGAGCGTCTCAAGCCGCTGTCCAATCACTTCGACGTTACTCAAATCCAGCGATTGAACCGCGCGCCTAAGCCAATCTGCGCGCCGACTCCGTGACTCGGTCAGGATTACACGCTGGCCAGGCCGCGTCGCCGCAATCACCAAGCCGGGAAAACCCGCACCCGTACCAAGATCGAGCCAGGGCAGGGGTGTTTCACGTGGAACATGCGAAAGCAGCTGCATGCTGTCAGCCACGTGTCGCTGCCAAATATGGCCCAAGCTGTCGTGCGAGACCAGATTTTGCCGCTCGTTTTCGTCAGCGAGTAACGAAACCAGGCATTCCAGACGCGCCAGCACAGTGCTGTCCACACCGGGCACCGTCGCCAGCCAAGCCTTGGCCGCGTCTTCGCTATCGATCATGCCGCTAGACGCCGCGCATGAACCAGCAGCGCAGCCAAGGCCGCTGGCGTAACACCGGCAACACGGCCCGCCGCCGCGAGGGTAGAGGGCCGCGAGCGGGTAAGCCGCTCTACCATCTCGCGAGACAGCCCCGGGATATTCTCATACGGAAATGCATCGCCGAGCGGTAATGCCTCGCTCGCGCGCAACTCCCGCAGTTCGCTGTCCTGCCGTTGCAGGTAGGGCGCATATGCAGCGTCCTCGACCACTTCCTCGATCAGGGCCGGATCGTCCGGTAAGCCGTCGCCAAGCCACGGCTTGAGTTGATCGATCCCGACTCCTGGAAAGCGCAGCCACTCGCACAGCTTCTGGCGCCCGGCGTCGAGCCGGATTGGCAACCCGCCTTGGGCGAGCTCCGCCGCGCTAACCTCTTGCACAAGCGCGCTGTCCATCGCCGCACGCGCTCCCATCCGGACGGCAAACCATTCCGACCGTTCAATACCTACCGCCCCGACAGCAATCGCCAACGGCGTGAGTCTGGAACTGGCGTTGTTCGCCCGCAGGCGCAGGCGATACTCCGCGCGGGCGGTGAGCATCCGATAGGGCTCGCTCACTCCTTGCAGCGTCAGATCATCGATCATCACCGCGATGTAGGAATTGGCCCGATCAAGCGGCGGGGGCGAAATATTTCGCACGGTGCACGCGGCGTGCATCCCGGCGACAAGTCCTTGCGCAGCAGCCTCTTCATATCCGGTTGTACCGTTGATCTGGCCGGCACAATAAAGCCCGGGCAGGGCGCGTACCTCCAAGCTCTGTCGCAAGGCCCGCGGGTCTATATGATCGTATTCTACTGCGTAGCCCGGGACCACGATATTGACATGCTGGAGCCCTTCGATTGTGCGCAGCATTTCCAATTGCACGTCAGCCGGCAGCGACGTGCTTATCCCGTTTGGATATACCAGAGGCGTATCCAGCCCTTCCGGCTCCAGGAATATCTGGTGTCCGTCACGGTCGGCAAAGCGATGGATCTTATCCTCGATGGATGGGCAATACCGCGGACCGGATGCTCCGATCGCGCCTGAAAACAGCGGCGAGCGATTCAAATTGCGGCGGATTACGTCGTGCGTAGCAGGGTTCGTGCGCGTGATGGCACAGGATAACTGGGGATTGGCGCGATGTCCGATGGCGGACATCGTCCATTGCTCTGTGTCCGAAGGCTGCTCGGCAAGTGCCGCCCAGTTGATCGTCCGTCCGTCCAGTCGCGGCGGCGTGCCGGTTTTGAGCCGCGCCATCGGCAAATCAACATCGCGTAGTTGCGCTGCCAAGACCTGTGCAGAATTCTCGCCCGTTCTGCCGCCGGGCACACGCTCTTCCCCGCGAAACAGGGTTCCGCCAAGAAATGTGCCGGTGCACAGCACGACCGCCGAGGTCGATAACGCAGTACCGTCAGCCAGCGTGACCCCGGTCACGCGCCCGCTTGTCATCCGCAGCGCCGCGGCTTCAC
>JAZKDH010000003.1:0-34254 GCA_040387665.1 Pseudomonadota bacterium
ACGTCCGACCCTCAGATTCGTAGTCTGATGCTCTATCCAGCTGAGCTACGGGCGCCCTTTGGGGAGCGGCGCAAATACGGCAGCGATTTCGGGTTGGCAATGCCCTAAATCATGCCTCCGCAAAGAAGTTGCCACAGGCCTCGAGCCAGCGGATAATCCAGTGGTGGCATGGGCGGTGCTACCTCCGCGCTGATCAGATCGCGCGGTTCGAACCAACCAACCGCTTCACCTTCAAGGCAGCGGATCCGGCCGGTCCAGCGCCGGCAACAATACAGCAGAATAACCAGCGCGGGCCTGCCATCGGCCCGGTTGCCGGGATCGCTGGCAAAGCCGGCCGGAACCAGCAGATGCGGATCGAGCACTATGCCCAGCTCTTCCTCAATCTCGCGCACCAGGGCAGATTCGGCGGATTCTCCCGTCTCGATCTTGCCGCCCGGAAATTCCCACAGCCCTCCATGCTGTTTCCCGTGTGCACGCTGTTGGAGGCAGACTTTTCCGCCGTCCGCGATAAGCGCTGCGGCCACGACCATCAGGGGTGTCGGATTTTCTTGCACCCGTATCTCCCCGTGATTCCCCGCTGGGACGTATGGCGCAGCAGGCGTTGCGCCCGCGCGCGGCAGGACTTCAGCCTGCAAATCGCGATTTGGCAACCGCCGGAACGATGACCACCGGGAAACACCAGTCGATTTACTTGTCGGCAATTTTTGCACGTTAACCTCGCGCTTCAATCAGTCGGTAACGAAACTTTGCGACAGATGGAGTATACGCAGCATCGTCGGGATAGTCATGACCCATACTGCCACCCTCTTGCGACTGCTGCGGGATGAACGCGGCGCCACCGCCATCGAATACTCTCTGCTGTGCGCGCTTATTTTCTTCATGATCATCACGACCGTTCAGGGCGTGGCGGACGAAACCAATACTATGTGGACCAGGGTAGGCACGACGATGCAGCAAGCATCTTCATGAACATTACCGGGTATTTCTGCTTAACCTTTTTTTCAGAACTTATGCCTAGAAACAGATTCGCTCAGACCGGTGGGACGGGACGAGCCGGGTACCAAGACTGCACCAACCAGGAGATAACTAATGACCTTTTTCAGCAAGCTGATCCGCGACGAAGCCGGCGCCACCGCGATTGAGTACGGCCTGATCGCCGCTCTTATCGCCGTTGCCGTGATGACCACTGTTTCGGGTCTCGGTTCGCAGCTCAACACCACCTTCTCGAAGACCTCGTCGCAGCTGCAGACGGCCAACTCTTAATCTGCAGCCGGCGCAAGTCGGTAAACACGATGGGCGGCAGGGAAACCTGCCGCCCATCTTCGTTTGTGCAGAACATCGACAGATCCGCGAACCGTGTTGCGCAGCAATCGCGCGTCGCCCGGCGGTCAGCGGCCGATGGCCAAGTACCGATCTTCGCGCAGGCGCATCAGGTCTTCCGGCTTGCGCGCGGCCAGAAGATCAAGCTCCTCGCCGATCGCGGCGCCTAAAGCGGCGGCCGTGGCAACCGGGTCGCGATGCGCGCCGCCGACGGGTTCCGGGACGATCCGGTCGATAACCTTCATCCGCAGGAGATCCTGGGCAGTGACCTTCATTGCCTCGGCGGCGTCAGGGGCTTTTTCCGGCGTCCGCCACAAGATCGACGAGGCGCCTTCCGGCGAGATGACCGAATACACCGCGTGCTCAAGCATCAGCACCCGTTCGGCACTGGCCAATGCCACCGCGCCGCCCGAACCGCCCTCGCCCACGATGGTCGCCACCATTGGTACCGGCAGGCCCAGACAGGCCTCGGTCGAACGGGCGATCGCTTCGGCCTGGCCACGCTCTTCCGCCTCGACCCCGGGAAACGCGCCGGAGGTATCGACCAGCGTGACCACCGGCAGGCCGAACCGGCCCGCCAACTCCATCAGCCGGATTGCCTTCCGGTAGCCCTCGGGCTTGCCCATGCCGAAGTTGTGGCGAATGCGGGTCTGGGTGTCGTTGCCCTTCTCATGGCCGATCAGCATGACCCGGCGGCGTCCCAGCATGGCAAAGCCGCCGATGATCGCCTGATCCTCGCCAAACAGGCGGTCTCCGCCCAGCGGCATGAAGCCGGTGAACGTGTGGCCAACGTAATCGAGGAAGTGCGGCCGCATCGGATGGCGCGCGACCTGGGTCTTTTGCCAAGGGCTGAGCGCTGCATAAGTGCTGGCCAGCAGCGCGGCGCTTTTGCGCTCCAGCTTTTCGATCTCGGCCCAAAGATCCAACTGACCATCGGCGGCGGTCGAGCGCAGCTCGGATATGCGCGCTTCGAGCGCAGCTACCGGCTTTTCGAATTCGAGGAAAGACACCATCCGGCGCGGCTTAATCGCGCTCGGGCCGCTCGGCAAGGAAATCCACCGGGGGCAAAATCTGGTTCATTGCCGCGATTGCGCCAAGCGGATGGCGGGCATTCACCAGCGCTACCAGCCGGGCCGCATCGACATGGGTATAAATCTGGGTGGTGGCGATGTCCGCATGGCCCAGCAGCGTCTGCAGCACCCGCAGGTCTGCCCCGCCTTCGAGCAAGTGCGTGGCAAACGCGTGGCGCAGCACGTGGGGCGATACTTTTTCGGGCGCAATGCCCGCCTTGGCCGCAAGCGCCCGCAATAGCTGGAACAGGCGGACCCGGGTAAGATGCCCGGTCGCGGCGCGGGACGGAAACAGCAGCCTCGCACCCGGTCCGGTTGTGCCTCCGCGCAGCGCGGTCCAGCGCGACAGCGCCTGACGGGCCCGCGTGCCGACGGGGACCATGCGCTGCTGGCCGCCCTTGCCGGAGACGATCAGGAACGGCGCATCGCGCGGCACGGCAGCAAGCGGGAGCGATACCAACTCGGTTGCGCGCAGGCCGGAACCGTAAAGCAGTTCCAGCAGGACCAGGAGCCGGACGGCCTCACGCCGGCCGCTTGCTGCTTCATCCTCGGCGCGGGCGAACAGCGCAGCGATCTCGTCGTGGCTCAGCAGCCGGGGCAGCGGGCGCCGGGCGGCCGCGCGCGGGAGAGCGGGCGAAGGATCGTCTTCGCGCAAACCTTCCTCGACCAGAAATCCAAAGAATTGCCGCAAGGCCGAACACTTGCGCGCCAGACTGGAGGGCGCAATATCCGACCAGCCTGTCCCCAGCGCCGCGAGCGCAGTGGCATCGGCGTTAGCCAGATCGCCGATCAAAACCTGCGCGCTGGCAAGGTCCGTTCGGTATGCCGCCAGCGTGTTGCGCGCCGCGCCGCGCTGCGCGGCCAGCATCGCCAGGAAGGCATCGACCGGGCCGGCGGACGTCAGGAGCGCGCCACCGCTTCGGCGGCGATCATCCGCGCCTCGGCCTGGAGCCCGGCGCGATTGAGCGCGGCAACAATGTGGTACAGGTTGCGCGGCGTCATCCGTTGCCAGCCATCGCCCTGCATGCCCAGCCCGGCAAGCAGAGCGACCAACGCCGGATTGCGGTACTCTGCCGCCTTGTCCAGCATCTGCGTCCAGCGGCTGGGCCTGTCCAGCCTGAACCCATACGTTCCGGCCAGTTCCTGTGCGGTGGCAACGGGCAAACGTCCAAGCCCGGCCAGTCCCGCGATCAGGAACTGCGTCTTGCTGCCGCCGGCGCTGCTATCATCGCCGTGAAAATCATCGATGGCGCTGCGCTCTACCGCACCCGCGCCCGGCGAAGCCAGCGCCAGCAGGGCCCAGCCTTCGCTGCCCGCCGGGCAGACGCTGGTCCACCGCGCCGCATTGGCATCCAGACCCGCCGCCAGCATCGCCGCGATGAGCGGGCCGGCGTCGTCGCTGAAGGCATCGCTTACCGGAAGGCGCGCCGCCGCGTAGGCCGTCAGCACCTGGCGTGAATAGCGCCGCAACGGATCACTGGCATCACCCCACAACTCACGCATAGCCGCAACCCGGTCGGCCGGCGTGGCCGCCAGATAGGCATCGCGCAACCGGGACGCGCGCGGCGACCACTCGCCCGACCCGCCATCCTCGTCATAGATCTGGCTGTAGAGATCCACCATTTCCGCGCTCGACAGCACGCCCGTGCCGGCAGCGCGGTCGGCGGCCGCTGCGCGGTCCTCGAGCCCGAGCATCGGTGCAGTGGCTGTCGCAAGGGCAAACGCGGGGCGCGCATCCTTCATCAGTTCGGCCGGGGGTTGAAGCCCGACCGCCAGCGTCATGCCATAGCGCCACGGCGTGATCTCGGTGACGTTGTTCCACTCGATCGTCACGGCGCGCCGGGTCTTGCCGGCCGCGCCCGCGTATTTTTGCGCGAGCAGCATGTCGATCCGCGGCATCGCACCGTAATAGGTCAGCCGGTCAAGCGAGGCCATCGCGCGGCTGCCTTCACCGGCAAACGCGGCGCATATGGCCTGCACCACCTGCCACGGCTTGTCCTTGCGGGCGCTGCCCTGAAGTTGCACGACCGGACAGATGCCGGTGAAATCGGCGGTCGCGATGTAGGCATCGAGGGCTGCCTGCGTCAGCGCCGGGCTGAAGTTGACCGTATCGACATCCTGCACCAGCGCGCGGGCGGCCGCACCCTCGCCCATGCGGACCAGCAACGCCGCACGCAGCGCGACGAATTCGGCGGGATCCATGTCCTGCGGTGCATCCAGCCGCGAGGCGAGCGCCCGGCGGAGCAGGATGTGTCCCCACCGTGATATGAGCCGGCCCGAATTGGCGGCGAGCACGGTCCGCACCAGCCCGGCATCCTGCCGCGCGAGATTCCAGAACGGCAGTCCACCCTCGGCCTCGTCGATCATGCCCACGCGCTTCATCGCCCGGCGCGCGGCGGGCGGAATGTCGTCCTTGGGCTTTAATCCCAATGCCGTGTCCAGTTCGTCCGGCGACATCGCTTCGAGTTCTTCGAGCGACGGCAGGTCTGTCGGCAATGCCATCGGCCCGGGTGCCGGCGCAGCGGCCGGCAATTCGGGGGCGGCCTCATAAACGCCCGGCTGCGCGGGTGCGGCGGCCGGCGCTGCCGGGGCCGAAGACGGGGCGCGGGTCTGGGCGGGCCTTGGCGCATCCGGTCTCGGGGCCGGCCGGTCAAACCCCGGCGGCAGCAGCGATTCCGGGGCATCCTGCGCGACCGCCCAAACGGATGTGGCGGCAAGCGCGGCACCCAGCAACACGTGCCGGCGCCTCATCGCGCAATTTCCGGAACGGCGACCGGGACCGAAATTTCGCGGACCGGCTGACGGCCGCCGTCGATCCACGCCCATGCGATCACCCCAAGCGCCACTGCAACCAAGATCAGGACGGCGTTTCTCCCGCGCATAGACTTTCCGTTCCACTTGCGACCCGCCGGCAGGATCGAAAACCTTCCGTAATGCATCGCATCTGCTGCGCGCCTGCGAAGCGCTTGCACGCGCGAGTAGCGCAACTATAGGCGGCGCTGCAATGGAAGTCGACGAACCCAGATTGACAGGCGACGAGATTGCCGCGCTTGCCCGCCGGGTTGACCGGCCGATCGTGATGGTTGGCATGATGGGGGTGGGCAAGACATCGGTCGGACGCAAGCTCGCGGCGACGCTGGGCCTGCCCTTCATCGACGCGGACGATGCGATCGAGGAAGCCGCGAAGATGACGATCGCCGAAATCTTCGCGACGTATGGCGAAGATTATTTTCGCGATGGCGAACGCCGGGTGATCGCGCGGCTGATGCAGCAACCCCGCGGCAATCGTCCAAGCGTGATCGCGACCGGTGGCGGCGCGTTCGTGAACGACGAAACCAGGGCGCTGATCCTTGCCACGGGCATTGCGGTCTGGCTGGATTCCGACGTGGATACGCTGATGAGCCGGGTGGGCCGCAACGACAAGCGGCCGCTGCTGAAGAACGGCAACCCGCGCGACATCCTGATGCGGCTGCGAAACGAGCGCGAGCCGTGTTACCGTCAGGCGCCGATACACGTGAAAAGCGGCGACGGCCCGCATTCGCGCACACTGGAGAAAGTGTTGAGAGGGATCAACGAATGGCTGTGATCCCGGTATCGCTGGCCGGACGCCCTTACGAGGTCCGGGTCGCCCCCGGGCTGCTGGCCGACGCGGGCGGGCAATGCGCGCCGTTGCTGCGCAAGCGCGCCGTGCCGATTATTACCGACGCCAATGTTCGTGCCGCCTGGGGCGACGTCGTCGGTGGCTCGCTGGTGGCGGCCGGGTTCGAACCGCATTGGAAAGTGCTGCCCCCCGGCGAGGCGACCAAATCGTGGGCCCATCTGGCCGACGTTGTCGAATGGCTGCTGGCCGAGGAGGTCGAGCGCAAGGACCATGTGATCGCACTGGGCGGCGGCGTGATCGGTGACCTTACCGGGTTCGCAGCCTCGATCCTCAAGCGTGGCTGCAATTTCATCCAGATGCCAACGACGCTGCTGGCTCAGGTCGATTCAAGCGTTGGCGGGAAGACCGCGATCAACACGCCCGCCGGCAAGAACCTGGTGGGTGCCTTCCACCAGCCTTCGCTGGTCCTGGCGGATCCGCTGGCGCTCGGCACGCTCCCGCCGCGCGAGGTGGGCGCCGGCTATGCGGAAGTGGTAAAGTATGGCCTGCTGGGCGATCCCGGCTTTTTTGCATGGTGCGAAGCGAACGGGTCGGCGCTGATTGCGGGCGAACCGGCAGCGCGCGAACATGCCGTTGCCGCATCGGTGCGTGCCAAGGCGGCGATCGTCGCGCAGGACGAGTTCGAGACGAAGGGCCTGCGTGCGCTGCTCAATCTGGGCCACACGTTCGGGCACGCGCTTGAGGCGGAAACTGGTTTTTCGGATCGCCTGCTGCATGGCGAAGGGGTTGCGCTCGGCATGGTGCTGGCCGCCCGGTATTCGGAGCGGCGCGGGCTGCTGCCCTTGGCCGATGCAGACCGGGTGGCCGATCATTTCGCTGCTGTCGGGATCCGATCCGACTTGTCGGAGCTGGGCCTGCATACCGACGGGCAAGGGTTGGTGGCGCACATGCTCCATGACAAGAAAATGGACGCGGGCACCCTACCTTTCATTCTTTTGCGCGCGCTGGGCGAGGCTTTCGTTGCCCGCGACGTGCCGCTGGACGATGTCGCGGCGTTTCTTGACGAGCAAATGAAATAGTCTAACCCCGGGCGCTACCAGCAACCATTCCGGTGAGCCATGACCGCGGCCGAAGCTGTTCCCCGGATCGACCCTCAGGCGCTTGAGCGCGCGGACCGCGCGTTTCTGGGGCATCCCAAGGGGCTGGGGTATCTGGCGATAGTCGAAGGGTGCGAGCGTTTTTCGTACTATTCGATGCAGACCCTGCTGGTGCTGTACATGGTCAAGTATTTGCTGCTGCCAGAGCAAATCGGCGGGGTGATGGGCCTGGGCTGGCTGCGCGCGAATTACTACACCGGGCTTGAAGGCCAGCCCCTGGCATCCGCGATTTTCGGCGACTACACGGCGCTGGTCTATCTCACCCCGATTGCCGGAGGGCTGATCGCGGACCGCTGGCTAGGCCGCCACGCCTCGCTGATCCTGGGCGGGCTGATGATGGCGCTGGGCCATTTCCTCATGGCCTTCGAAAGCACGTTCCTGTTCGCGCTGCTGGCACTGGTCATCGGGGTCGGGTTGTTCAAGGGCAACATCGCCAGCCAGGTCGGTGCGCTATACCGGCCCGATGACTTGCGACGCGCAATGGCGTTCCAGATCTTCTATATCGCGATAAATGTCTCTGTCATTGCGGCACCGCTGGTGGCGGGTACCCTTGGCGAAACGGTGGGCTGGCATTGGGGCTTTGGCACGGCCGGGGTGGTGATGGTCGCGGGGCTGCTGCTGTACCTTGCCGCACGGCCATGGCTGCCCGAGGACAACAAGCCCAGCCGACGCCAGGACAGGGCGCGCAGCACGCTTGCGCCGGGGGATGCGCCGCGCATCCTGGCGGTTGTATTGCTGGTGCCGATACTGGCGATATCGCTGCTGACCAACCAGGAAATCTTCAATGCCTATCTGGTCTGGGCAGACGAGCAGTTTCAGCTGACGTTCCTTGGCCGGACCCTGCCAACCAGCTGGATGATCACCATCGACGCCGCGCTAAGTTTCGCGATGCTCGTCGCGGTTGCGGCGTTCTGGAAGTGGCGGAGCGCCCGGACCGGCCGCGAGCCTGATGAACTGGGCAAGATGATCATCGGCAGCGTTTTCACCATCGCCGGCGGGCTGTGCCTGGTGATCGCCGCGGCCACCCAGGGCAATGCCAAGATCGGGCTGGCGTGGCCACTGCTGTTCCATCTGTTCAACAGCATCGGCTTTTCGCACATCCTGCCGGTCAGCCTCGCGCTGTTCACCCGGTTGGCACCGCCGGCGATCAACGCAACCGTGCTTGGCATTTATTATCTGGCCTTCTTCGCGGCGAACAAGATCGTGGGCGAGATCGGCGGCTGGTATTCGACAATGGATACGGTGCAGTTCTGGCTGCTCCACGTCGCATCAGCCGTCGTCGGATTGGTGGCGTTTACCGCGTTCAAGCTGCTGGCGGCCCCGCGGCTGCTGGGTGGTCCTGGAGGCTGACGCCCCCGACGTGGGACCGAGCGCCGCGAACGAAGGCGGACGCACTCAGAACGGAATTCAGCCCGCCGCTACCACGGTTTGTTCGATCGCTCCGAACAGACTGCGGCCCTTGTCGTCGCGCATTTCGATGCGAACGGTATCGCCCGCGCGCAGGAACGACGTGACCGGCGCCCCGCCCTGAAGCTGTTCGACCATGCGCTGTTCGGCGATGCACGAATACCCGCGCCCGCCTTGCGCCACCGGGCGCCCCGGCGCTCCGCTGCCATCGCGATTGGAGACTGTACCCGAGCCGATTATCGATCCCGCCCCCACCCGCCGTGTCCGCGCGAGATGCGCGATTAGCGTACCGAAGTCGAAGGTCATCTCCTCGCCGGCATGCGCGCGACCGAACGGATTGCCGTTGATGTCCACCCGAAGCGGCACGTGCAGCCGCCCGTCGCGCCAGGCTTCGCCCAGAGCGTTCGGCGTGACGAACACCGGCGAAAATGCGGTGGCCGGCTTGGACTGGAGAAATCCGAATCCTTTGGCCAGTTCATCCGGCACCAGGTTGCGCAGCGTGACGTCATTCACCAGCCCGATCAGACGTATAGCCGCCAGCGCCTCGTCGCGGCTAGCCCCGGGCGAGACGTCGCCGGTGACCACGCAGACTTCGGCTTCAAGGTCCAGCCCCCAGGTCTCATCGGCAAGTACGATGGGCGAGCGGGCAGGCTGCAGATCATCGCTGCCGCCCTGATACATCAGGGGATCGTGCCAAAAGCTGGCGGGCATTTCTGCTCCGCGCGCCTGGCGAACCAGTTCGACGTGACCGACGTAGGCGGACCCATCGACCCACTGATACGCGCGCGGCAGCGGCGCCAGCGCCTCGCGCTCGTGAAACCGGTCGCGCGGGATCGCCTCATGCTCAAGCTCCAGCGACAGCGATTCGAGCAGCGGGCCACAATGTTCCCAATCATCCAGCGCGGCCTGGAGGGTGGGCGCAAGATGGCCGGCATCGGCATACCAGGCCAGATCGGCCGAAACGACAACCAGCCGCCCATCGCGGCGGTGGGGCAGCGATGCCAGCTTCATACCGCCAACTCCTTGCCCGCCGCGCTGCGGGTATTCGCGCGTTTGTCACCCGGTGTAGGATCGAGCCGCTTCACGCTGTCACGCAGGCGCCGCAGCAGAGCTTTGAACTGGGACCGTTCCTCGGCCGTGAATTCCGCGAAAATCTGGCGCTCCATGTCGAGCGCCAGCGGCATGATCTGGCCGTGCATCGCCCGGCCCGCGTCAGTCAGTTCCAGGTGGTGCGAACGGCCGTCCTGATGGTTGGGACTGCGCGCGATCAGCGCCCGATCCTCCAGCACCTTGCACGCCCGATTGACGGCAACCTTGTCCATCAGGGTGGCGCGAACCAAATCGCGCTGGGTCAGCGCACCGGCATCGCCCAGGACGGCCATGACCCGCCATTCGGGAACCTTGAGCGCAAAGCGCGCCCGGTATTCGCCAGCGATGCGATCACTGACAGCGTTCGAGGTGACCGACAGCAGATAAGGAAGGAAGTCCGCCAGTCTGGAAATCTTCGCAGGCATCGGAAATCTGCTTGGCTAGAGAAGCGTGCGCGATGGAATGGCCGGTTGTTGTCGAGATCGTACCTAATGCAACCACATTGGCGCGCCAAGCACTATTTGCCTGCGGGCCGGCTTCGACGAATGGCTTCGTCCCGCTTATCGCAGCACCCTGCCCGCCACGGCGTGGAGGCGCGCCGCCAGCGCAGGATCGCGGTGTTCGGCCGCTGTCGCCAGCGCGTGATCCAGTGCGGTGTCGATCGGGCTTGGCTCCCGCTCTGCCGGCAGCTGTGATGCCAGGTGCCGCACCGTCTGCCGCGCACGTTCGGCATTGTCCTTCATCACCGCAAAGACGTGCGCGGCCTCCACGCCCGCTTCATCTTCGCGCCAGGCATCATGATCGGTGACCATCGCCAGCAAGGCATAGGGCAGCTCTGCCTCGCGCATCAGCCGCGCCTCGGGCATTGCGGTCATCCCGATCACGTCGCCGCCCCATGCCCGGTACATCCGGCTTTCCGCCCGGGTGGAGAACTGGGGCCCCTCGACCGCAACATAGCAACCGCCATCATGGACCGTGGCGCCGGCGGCGCGGGCAGCGGTAACCGCAAGCGCCGACAGACGCGGACACACCGGATCCGCCAAGCTGACGTGGGCGACCAGTCCGTCGCCGAAAAAGCTGCGCTCGCGCCCGTCCGTTCGGTCGATCAACTGGTCAACCGCAACGAAGTGGCCCGGCGCCAGTTCCTCGCGCAGCGAGCCGATCGCGCTGATCGCCAGTACATCGGTCACCCCGCACCGTTTGAGCACATCGACGTTGGCGCGGTAATTGATGGCCGAGGGGGGCAGCCGATGACCCGCGCCGTGGCGCGACAGGAACGTGATGCGCACCCCTTCGAGCATGCCCTGCACCACCGGCGCGGAAGGCGTGCCGAACGGCGAAGAAACCTCGATCTCCTGCGCATCTTCCAGCCCGATCCCGTCGGCCAGGCCCGATCCGCCAATCACCCCAATGTGCCAAGCGCGCTGCATCTGCCAACCCCTTGCCCCAGCGGCGTGCTGTCCGCAGTCAGTTCTTGACCAGAATTCCGGCCACCACGAAATCGTTAAGGTGGGCGCGATAGCGATCCCGCAAGGCTTCGTCGAGCGCGTCGGTATCGGTGCAGTACTGCAGCACGAACCGGGCGGTGAAGAACCGGTCCGCGGCGCCGATCACAGTAAAGTAGAACAGCGTCGGATCGACCGGACGAAAAATGCCCTGTGCAACTCCGTCGGCAATCAATCGCTCGTACGCCACCAGCAACGGCTTCAGGTACTGGTCCGACAGGCGCTGCGCCTCGTCCGGCTCGCTGTCGCGGATCATGCGCATCAGCAGGCGGTGCGTATACGGCGTGCGGAAGAAGTTATCGACCACGCCGGTCATGTGGATACGCAGCTTGGTTTCGGGGTCGATGTCCTTGGCCAGCAGCGCATCCACCGATTTTACGATCGCCGCCCATTCGCGCTCCAGCAAAGCCTTGAGCAGCCCCGCCTTGTTGCCGAAATAATATTTCACCAGCGCAGAGTTGAGCCCTGCGCGTTTCGACAGGTCGGACAGCGACACATCGACTGTATCGCGCTGGCGCATGATCCGGCTGGCGGTATCGAGTAGCTGCGTGCGGGCGCCGGACGGGATACCCGCCGGCAGTTCGGCACCAAGTGCCGGCCGAGCGGGCAGGATAGTTTCGTCCGATGCCATTTAACGGGTCAATTAAATCGCTGTGCGGGGACGGTCAATAGCGGCCGCGATGTGGATCACGCGACGCAGTGGCAGCCGAAAGTGTTGCACGTCCGCAACACCGCACCCGGCAATTCCCCGCGCATCAAAGATATCGATTGAAACCGGTTGTTTACGGGTCTTCGTTCAAGGGCAGGGCAACAAGGGTTTCTGGCGCGTTGCAATGTCAGAGGTTCCGGGCCGCAAATAATGGCAAAAGGGCACAGAAAATGAAATTTGGCGCAGCGCTATCGCTTGCTGGAAACGTCAGCGTTCTGGCAATTGCGGCGTTTGCCGCGGCTCCGGTCTATGCGCAAAGCGCACCGCCCGAGGTGCCTGAACTGGTGGATGACACCCCGATCATCGTCACCGGCTCGCGCATCGCTAGGCCGGAGACGGATACCCCCAACCCCGTCGTCGCGTTTACCGCGCAGAATATCGAGCAATCGGGCCAGACTAACCTCACCGAATTGCTCGCGCAGTCGCCCGCGCTGTTCAACTCGCTGGGCAGCTTCGATGCCGCCGGGTCCGAGGCAGCGTTCGGCGCAACCGGCGTGAATCTGCTCAATTTGCGCAACCTGGGCACGCAGCGCACGCTGGTGCTGGTCAACGGGCGCAGGCATATCGCCGGAGTATCGGGCGAAGCGGCGGTCGACATCAATACCATCCCGGTTGCGCTGATCGACCGAGTCGACGTGCTGACCGGCGGCGTTTCGGCCATTTACGGCGCCGATGGCGTGTCGGGCGTGGTCAACTTCGTGTTGAAGCGCAATTTCGAAGGGATCGACGTGCGGGTGCAGCAAGGCATCTCCACTTACGGCGATGCGCCCAACACCTTCGCCAGTGCCACCGTGGGCACCAACTTTGCGGATGATCGTGGCAATTTTGCAGTGTCGTACGAATTCCGCCGCGATGGCCGGGTGGCCTATTCCGATCGCGCCATCGGACGTCCGGGGGCAGAGCGGTTGGCTCGTAATCCCGATGACATTCCCGATGATCCGAACGTGTTCGACAACGTGTTTTTGCGCAATCTTCGCTATGCCGACAGTTCCCCCGATGGTGCAGTTATGTTGGATACTGACCTGGTGCCAGCATTTCGTGGCGGGGGTCAGCCATACGATCTCGGACGGTTCTTGCCGGATTCAGGCTTCTTGACAGAAGGTGGATCGAGTACTTCAATCAACGCATACCAAGGTGATCTACAGGCCCAAACCGAGGTTCACAACGCCAACTTAATTGCAAGTTTCGAGTTCTCTCCGGCGATCCGCATATTTGGAGAAGCTAAATACGTGCATTCTAAGGCATTTTCGGTATCGCAGCCATCATTTGACTTTTATAATTTTATTCCGGCAGACAACCCGTACATTCCACAGTCGATACGCGATGCCATAGTCCCTGGCAACTTTGCGGATTTTGGGCTTCCGGACGGGGTTGTTGTTAGCCGTGATAACTTCGATCTTGGCACCCGCGATGAGCGCATCAAGCGAGACCTGTTTCGGGGTGTGATCGGCTTTGACGGCAAGATCAGCGACAATGCCAGATATGAAATCAGCTACACGTACGGGCAAAATGAGTTCACGTTCAGCAGCTTGAATTATCGTTACAAAGATCGGTTTTACGCTGCGGTCGACGCAGTAGATGAAGGTCAATTCCTGAACGGCACGCCGAATGGGAACATCGTCTGCCGTTCAAGTCTGAACGACGGGTCGGTCTCGACCTTTAATGTGATTGAACAGCTTTTCGACGATGATCCGCGCAATGACTTCATCACGCCGCAAACCTTCCCGGTTGGCGCGACAAGTCCATGCCAGCCGTTGAATATTTTCGGCGAAGGCGTGCGGAGTCAGGCTGCTTTGGACTTCATCAACGTCGACTTGGTGAACCGCGTGAAGCAGACCCAACACGTGGTGAACGGGTATGTCAGCGGCGACTTCGGGGCGATCTTCGAACTTCCTGGCGGCGCCGTAAGCTTTGCGTTGGGCGGCGAATATCGGCGTGAGAGTAGCAAGTTTAATCCCGATGCGACGGCGCAAACGCCCAGCAGTGCAATACCGGAACAAAGCGTATTGGCCGATTTGGCTCTGCTTGCACCTGAGTCCGGAAGCTTCCATGTGTGGGAAGCATTCGCCGAATTGCGGGCACCGCTACTGTCCGACCAGCCTTTCGCTCACCGACTCGAAGTTGGGGCCGCACTACGGCTGTCTGATTATTCAACGGTCGGGTCCACAACCACTTGGAAGATCGATGGCCTTTGGGCGCCAATACGCGACGTAATGTTTCGCGGAAGCTATTCCGAAGCAGTGCGGGCCCCCAATATAACTGAACTCTTCGCTCCGACAACAGGGGCTTTTTCACGGCTGAGCGATCCTTGCAGCCCAGTGAACATAGATAATGGTACGGAATTTCGTGCAGAAAACTGCGAAACGTTGATATCGGGGCTAGGCGTTAATTTTGCTGACTTCAACTTTGATGACTCCCAGCAGTCTAGCGCCACCCTACTAGGCCGTCAGACAGGAAATCAGTCGCTTCGGCAGGAAAAAGCGACCACATGGACTGCCGGCATAGTGCTGCAACCACAAGCGATTCCAGGGTTCAGCTTAACGTTCGATTGGTACGACATCAAACTGACCAACGCGATAAACACCGCCACTCTTCAGGAATCCGCCGATTTTTGCGTGGACTCACCTACCCTCGATAATGTGTTCTGCCAAAATATAACCCGCAACACCACCAACGGTTATATCTCCGACTACTTGCTCGCTCCGCAGAACGTGGCGTTCTTCAAGACGGCGGGAGGGGACGTAACGCTCAACTACTCGTTCTCGCCAGGGCTTGGGCGGGTAAACCTGCGCGGCTCGCTTGGCTATCTCGACAAGCTGCTGTTCCTGCCGGCCAACGGAGGACGGGTGGATGACGATCGGGGAGAACTTGGCGCGCCGAAGTGGGTCGGCACCGCCGACGTGACGTGGGATCTTGGCGATTTCCTGGTCAACTACGGGTTCAACTATGCCGGCAAGCAGCGCCGGTACGAATATGACGAAACCGAAAACGATCCGGACATCGTCGATCCCGAATTCCTGTTCCACAAGGCGGGCATCACCCACGACATCCGCTTCGAATGGCAGCTCGCGGACAGCAAGTTCAATTTCTATCTCGGCGCCAACAACTTCACCAACGAGCAGCCCGGACGAGGGTCGGCCAACACGCCGGTCGGCTTCATGGGCCGCTACTTCTATGCCGGAGCGCGCATCCGGTCCGACGCGCTGGGCTTCTGACGGGCGCAGCCATCGCTGAATTGAACGGGGGGCCGGCGCGCATGCACCGGCCCCCTGTTTCGTGGATCAGTCGGCCGCGATCACCAGCGCCCCGTCGCCTTCGTCGATCCTGACGGTGGCCCCGTCGGGAATGCGGCCCGACAGCAGCTGTTCTGCCAGCGGGTCCTGCAGATATCGTTGCACCGCGCGTTTCAACGGCCGTGCGCCATAAACCGGATCGTAGCCGACCCGGCCCAGCCAGCGCCGCGCGCCGTCGGTCAGATCCAGCGTGATCTTGCGATCCTTGAGCAGCTTTGCCACCCGGCCGACCTGAATATCGACGATGGGCGCCATGTGCTCCTGCCCAAGCCGGTGGAACAGGATGATCTCGTCCAGCCGGTTGAGGAACTCCGGCCGGAAGTGCGCGCGCACGATCTCCATCACCTGCGGTTCGACCGATGCCGCTTCCTGCCCTTCTTCCAGCCCCGCAAGATACTGGCTGCCCAGGTTGCTGGTGAGGATGATCAGGGTGTTGGTGAAATCGACCACCCGGCCCTGCCCGTCAGTCAGCCGGCCATCGTCCAGCACCTGGAGCAGCACGTTGAAGACGTCCGGGTGGGCTTTCTCCACCTCGTCGAACAGCACGACCTGATAGGGCCGGCGGCGGACCGCTTCGGTCAGCACGCCGCCTTCGTCATAGCCGACGTAGCCTGGAGGAGCACCGATCAAGCGGCTGACCGCATGCTTTTCCATGAACTCCGACATGTCGATGCGGACCATCGCGTTGTCGTCGTCAAACAGGAACCCGGCCAACGCCTTGGTCAGCTCGGTCTTGCCGACACCGGTGGGGCCAAGGAACAGGAACGAACCCAAGGGCCGGTTAGGGTCCTGCAGCCCGGCCCGCGCGCGGCGCACCGCGCGTGACACCGCGGCGACCGCGTCGGCCTGACCGATTACCCGCGCCCCGATCACCTGTTCCATCCGCAGCAGCTTTTCGCGCTCGCCCTCCAGCATCCGGTCCACCGGCACCCCGGTCCACTTGCTGACCACCGCAGCGATGTCGTCGGCCATCACCTCCTCGCGCAGCAGGGCATTCTCCGCTTGGCCCTGCGCTTCGCTGAGCTGGCGCTCAAGCTCGGGGATGCGGCCGTACGACAGCTCGCCCGCCTTGGCATAGTCGCCCTCGCGCTGGGCCTGTTCGAGCTCGACCCGCGCCGCATCGAGCGCTTCCTTGATCTTGCCTTCGGCCGCGATCTTGTCGCGCTCATACTGCCAGCGGGTGGTGAGTTCGGCCGAATGCTGCTCCAGGTTGGCCAGTTCGTCGCGCAGCGCCGCCAGCCGGTCCTTTGATGGCTGGTCGCTCTCGCGGGTCAGGGCCTGCTCTTCGATCTTGAGCTGGATGATCCGCCGGTCGAGCACCTCGATCTCTTCGGGTTTGCTTTCCACTTCCATGCGGATCCGGCTGGCGGCTTCGTCCATCAGGTCGATCGCCTTGTCGGGCAGGAACCGGTCGGAGATGTAGCGGTGTGACAGCGTCGCCGCCGCCACGATCGCGCCGTCGGTGATCCGCACGCCGTGGTGAAGTTCGTAGCGATCCTTCAATCCGCGCAGGATCGAGATCGTATCCTCCACGGTCGGCTCGCCCACGAACACCGGCTGGAACCGCCGCTGGAGCGCGGGGTCCTTCTCCACGTACTTTTGGTATTCATCGAGCGTGGTCGCGCCGATGCAATGCAGTTCGCCCCGCGCCAACGCAGGCTTGAGCAGGTTGCCGGCGTCCATCGCGCCCTCGCCCTTGCCGGCGCCGATCAGCGTGTGCATTTCGTCGATGAACAGAACGATGTCGCCTTCGGCGCCCTTGACCTCGTCGAGCACGGCCTTCAGGCGCTCCTCGAACTCGCCGCGGTACTTTGCGCCCGCGATCAGGCTGCCCATGTCGAGCGCCATCAGCCGCCGGCCCTTGAGACTGTCGGGCACATCGCCGTTGGCGATGCGCAACGCCAGCCCTTCGGCGATGGCGGTCTTGCCCACGCCCGGCTCGCCAATCAGTGCCGGGTTGTTCTTGGTACGCCGGGCCAGGATCTGCACGGTGCGGCGGATTTCCTCGTCCCGGCCGATGACCGGATCGAGCTTGCCGTCGCGCGCCGCCTGGGTCAGGTCGCGGGCATACTTCTTCATCGCCTCATAGCGTTCTTCGGCCGAGGCGCTGTCGGCATTGCGCCCGCCGCGCAGTTCGGTAATCGCCGCTTCCAGCGCCTGCGGGGTAACGTTCGCCGCTTTCAACGCCTGGCCCGCGGCCGTAGTGGTGGCAAGCGCCAGCGCTACCAGCATCCGCTCGACCGTGACGAAGCTGTCGCCGGACTTGCCGGCAACCTGTTCGGCCTGGTCGAGCACGCGCACCGCGTCATTATCAAGGCCGGGGCTCTGCTGCGCGCCCGAACCCGATACCGCCGCAATTCTGCCAAGCGCCTTGTCGACCTCGGCTGACGCGAATTTTGGATTCCCGCCTGCCCGCTGGATCAAACCAGCGGCCATGCCCTGTTCGTCTTCGAGCAGCGCCTTCAGCACATGTTCGGGCGTTATCCGCTGATGGTTCATACGGATTGCCACGGTCTGGGCCGCCTGCAGGAACCCCTTCGCACGATCGGTGAATTTTTCGAGATTCATGGGTTGTCTCGCCTCCTGACCTCGCGAAGATAGTGTTGCTATTTAGCAACACAAGCGGTTGTCCGCTATTTCCTCGCAAACACTGCCCACAGTCATTGATCACGCGCAAGACGATTGAAATGCGCGGCGGCAGCGGGTGGCCGCAAGGGCTGGCACTTGCGTGCGTCTTTGGTAGGATCGGGCATGCGTCATATTCTGCTCGCCGCCCTGTCGCCAGTCGCTCTTGCCGGATGCGCACCTGCGTCCCGCCCCCCCGCAACGCCGCCTCCGCCCACCGCCGCGGCCCCGCTGGCGGAACTGGTGACGAAGGTCGACATTCCGCATGAAAGCTTCACCCTCGCCAACGGTCTGACCGTACTGGTCCACACCGACCGCAAGGCACCCGTGGTCGGCATCACTCTGTATTACCGGGTTGGGTCCAAGCATGAGCCCCGGGGGAAAACCGGATTCGCCCATCTGTACGAGCATCTGTTTTTCGGCGGATCGGAAAATGTGCCCAATTTCGATGTCCCGCTTGAAGGCGCCGGATCGACCCCGACCAACGGATCGACCTGGTATGACCGTACCAATTACGTCGAGACCGTTCCCACCGGCGCGCTCGATCTTGCGTTGTTCATGGAGAGCGACCGCATGGGCCATCTGCTTGGCGCGCTGACCCCGGACAAGCTCGACAAGCAACGCGGCGTTGTTCAGAACGAGAAACGCCAGGGCGACAACCAGCCGTACGGGCTGGCAGACTATGCGATCGGCGAAGGGCTGTTCCCGGTCGGCCACCCCTATCGCCATTCCACCATCGGTTCGATGGCCGATCTGGATGCGGCGACGCTGGAAGACGTCCGGCAATGGTTCCGCGACAATTATGGGCCCAACAACGTCGTGCTGGCGCTTGCCGGGGACGTCGATGCTGTCACCGCACGGCCGCTGGTCGAAAAATGGTTCGGAGATATCCCGCGCGGGCCGGCAGTGCGGCCGGTGAATGCGCCGCCGGTTACGCTCGCCGCGCCGGTGCGGCGCGAGATGACCGATCAGGTGCCGACCGTGCGGATCACCCGCAACTGGAGCGGCCCCGGCCTGAACGACCCGGACGCACAGGCGCTGGAGGTGGGGCTCGACATCCTGGGCGGGCTGGCAAGCTCGCGGCTGGACAATGCGCTGGTGCGCGGTGCCGAAGTGGCCGTGGCGGCCAGCGCCAATGCCGACCTGTTCGAGCAGGTCAGCACCCTGCAGGCCTCGCTCGACGTCAAGCCGGGGACCGATCCGGCAGCCGCAGAGCAGGCGTTCGACGCGGTGATCGCCAAGCTGGTTGCGGAAGGCCCCAGCGCCGATGAAGTGCAACGCTCCGCAACGCGGCTGATCAGCCAGTTGCTGACAGGGCTGGAACAGGTCGGCGGGTTCGCCGGCAAGGGCGCCACGCTGGCGGAAGGGCAGCTGTATTCAGGCAACCCCGACAAGTACCGCGAAGACCTGGCCAGGATCGCCGCGCTGACGCCGGACGAAGTCCGCACGGTTTTGCAAAAATGGCTCGGCCGCCCGGCGTTCACACTGGCGATCAAGCCGGGACCGCGCACCGAGCGTGGCGAAACCATGGGCGGCTGGGGCGACGAAGGGACTGTTGCAGCGCCGGCTTCCAAACCGGCGACAAAAGCGGCTGCTGCAAACCCTGTAGTCACCACGGCCCGGAGTGCGCCGCCCATTGCACCCGTCGGCGCGCTCGCGTTTCCGGCGATCGAACGAACAACGTTGTCAAACGGCGTCGCAATCGCGCTCGCCCGGCGGACGGCGGTGCCCAAAGTGCTGGTGAACCTCAACTTCGATGCCGGAACCGGGGCCGACCGGCTGGATGCTCCCGGCACCCAGGCGGCGATGCTTGCGTTGCTGGATGAAGGTACCGCCACGCGCGATGCCGCCGCAATCGCCGCGGAGCAGGAGCGGCTGGGCGCGGCGATCGCAGCCGGAGCCGGCCCGGATTCGAGCGCGGTCGCGCTGGACGCGCTGAAAGCCAATCTGGCGCCGTCGCTCGCTCTGATGGCCGACGTGGTGCGTAACCCGGCTTTCGCGCCCGCCGACGTCGCGCGGGTGAAGAGCCAGCAACTGGCCACCCTCGCCGAGGCGGAAGCGACGCCTGGCGCGCTGGCAGCGCGTACGCTTGCGCCGCTGCTGTTCGGGCCGACGCACCCTTACGGTCTTCCGACCGACGGGCTGGGCAATGCTGCGTCGGTTTCCGCACTGACGGCGGAAACGGTGCGCGCCGCACACGTCAGGTGGTTGCGCCCTGAGCGGGCCCGGATCACGGTGGTTGGTGACATTACGCTGGCCGAGCTCAAGCCTTTGCTGGAACAGGCTTTCGGCGGATGGCAGCCGCCTGCCGTGGCCGCACCGACCAAGCCGATGGACGCGGCCATTCCCGCGCCGCGAGACCGCATCGTGCTGGTCGACCGGCCGGGTTCCCCCCAATCGGTGATCCTCGCCGGGCGCGTGCTGCCGCTGACCGGGCGTGATGCCGACCGTGAGGCGCTCGACCTGGCGAACGAGGTACTGGGCGGGGGCTTCCTGTCGCGCCTTAACCTCGATCTGCGCGAGGACAAGGGCTGGAGTTATGGCGTTTCAAGTCAGGTATCGAGCCCGATCGGCCCGCGCACATTCGCGGTGATGGCGCCGGTCCAGGCCGACCGCACCGGCGATTCGATCCGGGCGCTGCTGGCGGGGATCAAGGCATTCCCGTCATCGCGGCCGGCTGCCCCGGATGAGCTGAAGCGAGTGACCGACGGGAATGTCCGGGGCCTGCCGATCCGCTATGAAACCAACCGGCAGGTGATGCAGGCGATCGTCCTGAACGACCGGCTGGGCCGCCCGGACGACTATGTCACCACGCTGCCCGCCCGCTACCGCGCAATCGATGCGGCCGCGCTGGATGGCGCCGCACGGTCCTGGCTGCAGCCGCAGGGACTGACGTTCGTGGTGGTTGGCGACCGGCGGATCGTGGAGCCGCAGTTGAAAGCAATCGGCTTGCCGGTGGAGATCGCCCCGGCGGGAACGGCGCCGGCGGGCGGCGATTGACACCTGCGGGGGCGGCAGGATTGCAACCAGGAGAAGCGCACATGTCGGTGTCCGGCACCTATGACGTCACGATCAAGACCCCGATGGGTGATCAGAACACGCGGCTGACCATCGAGCAGGACGGTGACACATTCACCGGTCGCGGCTCAGGTGCGCAAGGCGACGTCGTGCTCGAGAACGGCAAGGTCAGCGGCAACACGATCACCTGGACGATGGATGTGACCGTCCCGATGCCGATCAGCCTTGAAGGCACTGCGACAATTGAAGGTGACGGTTTACGCGGCACCGTCAAGGCGGGGCCGTTCGGCACGATGCCGCTGACGGGCTCGAAGGTGAGTTAAAGCGGCAGTCGCAGCGTTACCCCTGGCGGCCCGATTCGGCCCCAGGCGGAACCCACATCTCTATCCCGCCAACCCCTTCTTCACTGCTTCGTTCACAACCTGCGGGTTCGCCTTGCCCTGCATGGCCTTCATCGTCTGGCCGACGAAGAAGCCGAACAACGCTTCCTTGCCGGCGCGGTACTGTTCGACCTTGTCGGCGTTGTCCGCCAGCACCTTGGCGACGGCTGCTTCGATTGCGCCGGTATCGCTGGTCTGCTTAAGGCCTTCGCGCTCGACGATGGCCGCGGCGCCGTCGCCGGTTTCGAGCATCTTTTCGAACACCTGCTTGGCGATCGTGCCGGAAATCGTACCATCGGCGACCAGCGCCAGCAGTTCGGCGCTGTGCGCGGGGGAGACCGGGCTGTCATCAAGGCTGCGCCCAAGGCGGTTGAGCGCGCCGAACAGTTCGGAGGTGAGCCAGTTGGCCGCCTGCTTGGCTACGACTTCCCGCGGCTTGCCGGCTTTCAGGGCGCACTCGCCCAGCAATTCCTCGAACCAGCGCGCGGTTTCGACTTCGGCGGTAAGCACCCCGGCGACATAGGGCGAGAGGCCGAGTGCCGTTTCATATCGGTGGCGTTTGGCATCGGGCAGTTCGGGGAGCGAGGCACGGCATTCCTCGACGAAGGCATCGTCGAGGACCAGCGGCAGCAGGTCCGGATCGGGGAAGTAGCGGTAATCGTGCGCGTCTTCCTTGCTGCGCATGGTCCGCGTGGAGCCGGTATCGGGATCGAACAGGCGGGTTTCCTGCACAATCTGCCCGCCGCTTTCCAGCACATCCACCTGGCGGCTGGCTTCGTGCTCGATCGCCTGCATCACGAAGCGGACCGAGTTGACGTTCTTGGTTTCGGTGCGCGTGCCAAGCGGCCCGCCAGGCTTGCGCACGCTGACGTTGACATCGGCGCGCATCGAGCCTTCTTCCATGTTGCCGTCGCAGCTGCCGACGTAGCGCAGGATCGCGCGCAGCTTGCGCAAGTAGGCCCCGGCCTCGGCCGGCGAGGACATGTCCGGCCGGCTGACGATTTCCATCAGCGCCACCCCCGATCGGTTGAGATCGACGTAGGACATCGTCGGATGCTGATCGTGCATCAGCTTGCCGGCGTCCTGCTCGACATGGATGCGCTCCACCCCGATGCGTTTCACATCGGCATCCGGGTTCTTGTCATCAAGGCTGATGTCGACGTGCCCTTCGCCAACCAGCGGGTGGTAGAGCTGGCTGATCTGATAGCCCTGCGGAAGATCGGCGTAGAAGTAGTTCTTGCGATCGAACCGCGACCACTTGTTTATCTGCGCGCCGATCGCAAGACCGGTGCGGACCGCCTGGCGGATGCATTCGGCATTGAGCACGGGCAGCATCCCGGGCATCGCCGCATCGACCAGCGACACCTGCGAGTTGGGCTCTGCGCCGAACCCGGTTGCGGCGCCAGAAAACAGCTTGGATTTCGAAACGACCTGCGCGTGAACTTCGAGGCCGATCACGACCTCCCATTCGCCGGTGGCGCCCTGGATGCGATAAGTGCTCATGCGGTTCCCGTTACGGTGGATAGGCGCGTGTGAAAAGGGGTCAGGTCGCGGGAGCGGGCGTGACGCGCACCGCCAGTGCGGCGCGCCGTGACCACGCCCGGGCTGGCCATTCGACGAAATGCCACGCGATCCAGGCGGCGGCCACCGCGGCCGCGAGCATGGCGAGCGTTACCGCGAGCGCAGGCAGCGGCGGAAGCAGCAGCAGGTCTTCCCCGCCGAGGCGCGCCGAAACCCACTCGGCGCCGACTTGGGCCTGCAGGAATGCCAGCGCGTCGAACGCGCGGCCCAGCACCAGCCCGTGAACCATGTAGAGCGCGTAGGACAGCACGCCGAGCCATCGCAGCGGAGCGGTGCTCAGGAGGCGGCTGACCGGGCCCTGTTCGCGCGCGAAGGCAAGCACCGCTAGCGCGAACAGCGGATCGAGCACGGCGTAACCCGCTTGCGCGGCAAGCGCAGCAATGATCGCGGCGACCAGGCCGAGCTCAAGCGCCGCCGCCGCTGGTCCGGAGAGGGTAAGCGCCGCAACCCGCGGCCAGATTATCCAGCAAGCCATGCCCAGCCCAAAGCCCGCGATGCCGCGCAGCACGGGGGGCCAGAGCGCCCATTCGGAGTGCAGCGCGACCAACGCGGCCAGTCCGAGTATCAGGCTGGCGAGCCCGGCGCGAGCGCCCAGCACCCGCCACAGCAGCGCCGCACCAAGGTAAAGCCCGAGTTCGACTGAGATCGACCAGCTCTGCACGTTCCACAAGTCCCGGTCCGGCCAGATCCACGCCTGAAGCAGCAGGAACGAGGCGGGCAACGCGGCCAGATCACGCGGTCCGGTGAACGGCTCGCGGCCTGCCAGCACGCCGCCCGTGCCGTTCAGCGCCAGCGCGCATTCCAGCGCGAGGTACAACAGCACCATCACCGCGTGGAGCGGCCAGACCCGTCCCCAGCGCAGCGCCATGAAGCGCGGCAGCGAGAACCCGGCGGCCAGCCGCTCACCATAACTGGCGGCGATGACGAAGCCCGACAGAACGAAGAAGAAATCGACCGCGTGGCGCAGCGAGCCGTGGAAATCGCCGCTGAGGAACGGGGCGCTGCCGTTGATGTGGCGCAGCGCCACAGCCAGTGCCGCGATCCCGCGCCACGAATCGAGCACGGTGAATCGGGGCCGCTCGTCCCCCGGGGCAGCGGTGTCAGACTGTGCCGCGCAGCCCATCGCCACCCCCGACCGCACGGGTCAGGGCCGTTCCCCGGGCGCGGTGCAGTTGCGCCGCGCTTCGGCGACGATGTTCTCCAGCATTTCCACCACTTTGTCGCGGGTACCGGGCGCGAGCTGGCCTGCCGGAATCATGTCGATCAGCGCGATGATCCCGGCGTTGGACGTGATGATGTCGTCCGGCGTGGCGATGCCCCGCTCCGCCAGAATCCGCAAGGCGTGCGTTCCGGCCAGGAACCCGGCCAGTGCCATGTTGTGATTGCGCTTGTCGGTGTCGTCTTCGCCGAACAAGCTCACCACCACTTCTCCGGCCGGGAGGTGAAGCCGGCGCGCTGTTCGATCGCAAGGCCGGCGTTGAGCACGCCCTGTTCGTCCAGAGGCCTGCCGATGATCTGCAGGCCAAGCGGCAGCCCCTGCCGGTCGAGGCCTGCAGGCACCGACATTGCCGGCAGGCCAGCAAGGCTGGCGGGGACCGAGAACACATCATTCAGGTACATCGCCAGCGGATCGTCGCTCTTCTCGCCCAGCGCGAAGGCAGCGGTCGGCGCGGTGGGGGCGAGGATCAGGTCGCAGCGGTTCCAGGCATCCTCAAAATCGCGCGCGATGAGGGTGCGGACCTTTTGGGCCTGGGTATAATAGGCGTCGTAATAGCCGGCCGAAAGCACGTACGTGCCGATCAGGATGCGGCGCTTGACCTCGGCCCCGAAGCCCGCGGCGCGGGTGGCGGCGTACATGTCCTGCAGCCCCGCGCCGTCCGGCAGATCACGCTGTCCATAGCGCACGCCGTCATAGCGGGCGAGGTTCGACGAGGCTTCGGCGGGGGCGATGATGTAATACGTCGGCAGCGCGTATTTGGTGTGGGGCAGCGAGATGTCGACGATCTCTGCCCCGGCATCCTTCAGCCAGGCAATGCCATCGTCCCAGCTTTTCGCGACATCGGCGGACATCCCGTCCATCCGGTATTCGCGCGGAATGCCGACGCGCTTGCCGGCCAGGCCGGCATTTAGCCCGGCCGACCATTCGGGCACCGGGAGATCGAGCGAGGTCGCGTCCTTTGCATCGAACCCGGCCATCACCTCGAGCATGAGCGCGCAGTCACGCACCGAGCGCGCCATCGGCCCCGCCTGATCGAGTGAGGACGCGAAGGCGACGATGCCCCAGCGCGAGCAGCGGCCGTAGGTGGGCTTGATCCCGGAAATCCCGGTGAACGCGGCAGGCTGACGGATCGAGCCGCCAGTGTCGGTGCCGGTCGCAGCCGGGCACAGCCGCGCCGCCACCGCGGCCGAGCTGCCGCCTGACGATCCGCCTGGGGCGAGCGCGGCGGTATCGCCGGTGTTGCGGCGCCACGGGGAGATGACGTTGCCGAACGCGCTCGTCTCGTTCGAGGAGCCCATCGCGAACTGATCGAGATTGAGCTTGCCCAGCATCCCGGCCCCGGCATTCCACAGCTTCTGGCTGACGGTGCTTTCGTACGGCGGGGTGAATCCTTCAAGGATGTGGCTGGCGGCGGTGGTCTGCACGCCCTTGGTGGCGAACAGGTCCTTCATGCCGATTGGCACGCCGGCGAGCTTGCCCAGCGGCAGGCCGCCGGCGCGTGCGGCATCGACCGCCCGCGCGGCCTCAATCGCCTTGTCCGGCGTGGTGACGATGAAGGCATTGAGCGCGGGTTGCGCCCCGGCGACGGCGGCGTTGCAGGCCTCGGCCACCTCGACGGCGGTGTATTGGCCCTGCGCGATCCCGTCGCGCAGTTCGGCAAGGCCGAGATCGGTCAGCTCGGTCATTATTCGATCACCTTGGGCACCCCGAAGAAGCCGTGTTCGGCCGCCGGGGCGTTCGCCAGCACCGCGTCGCGAATACCGCCATCGGTGACCGCATCCGCGCGCAGGCGCAGCTCATTGGGGATGACCGCGGTCATCGGCTCTACTTCGCTGACATCGACTTCGCCCAGCTGTTCCACCCAGGCGAGGATACCGTTAAGTTCGGGGACCATCGCCGCCAGCTCAGATTCGGTGACCCTGATGCGGGCGAGCGCGGCAATCTTTGCCACCGTGGCAGTATCGACGGACATGGTTCAGCCGGACCTTTCGATCGAACGGAAAATCAGGGCTGCGACGGAACCTGGGGTGCCATTTCAGGGCCGACCGGCGGCGCGCCCGCCGCGCCTTGCGGGTTCTGCCCACGCATCATCTGCATCAGCTGGCGCTGCTGCTCGAATTGCTGGCGGTTCATCACCCCCAGCACCTCGATATCGAAGTACAGGTCCGAGTTGGCAGGGATCGGGCCGGTCGGCTTGTCACCATAGGCAAGGCTGGCCGGAATTTTGACCTTGTACTTGCCCCCAGCCTGCATCTGCTGCAGCGCCATCGTGAAGCCGGGCACCACTTCGCGCAGCGCGAGCGGGGCCTTGCCCTTATCGAACACGGTGCCGTTGGCCAGCTTGCCGGTGTAATCGATGAACGCCACGTCATCGAGCATGGGCGACGGGCCTTCGCCGGACTTGAGCGTGTCGACCGAGACCAGCGCCGGCATCGCGGCATAGGCGACCCCACCGGCCACGGCGACCGCGGCGGCGACGCCCAGCCAGAGCTTCGACAGCGAGCCCTTGGCAATGGGCTGCAGGGGCACGCGGGTGATCTCGGTCATCGAATCGTCCTCAAGTCCTGTGGCGCCCGATCGGTGCGATTTTCCGGCAGCGGACTGCCAGGCAGCAAAAAGGGCGCGGAATTCAGCCGCGCCCTCTTGGCGGAAACCGCTGGCGGGAGCAAGCCCGGCCGAGCGGCAAAAGCCTATTTGCCGCCGTCGCGTTCCACTCGCTTGCGCTCCATCTTGCGGGCGCGGCGAACGGCTGCCGCCTTTTCGCGGGCACGCTTTTCAGACGGCTTCTCAAAGTGACGGCGCAGCTTCATCTCCCGGTACACGCCCTCACGCTGCAGCTTCTTCTTGAGCGCGCGGAGAGCCTGATCGACATTGTTGTCGCGGACGAGAATTTGCATAAACCGACATACCTCACAAATCGAAGGCCAGAACCCGCCGCGTGAGCGGGGAATACCCGAATCTGGCAAACACGAAAGGCGCCGACTCCATCGGAATCGGCCCAAAGCTGGGGCGCCGCTAACAGAGCAGTGCGCCAAAGGCAAGCAGGCTTGCGTCGTTTGGGTTGCCGTGCCGTCCGCCTCCCTCCTTCCCCAACGGCGAAAAACGGTTCCCACTTTTTGCGCGCGATGCATGACTTTTGCCATCGCATGGCTGGTGCGGAAAACCGGTTCCCACTTTTCCGCGCGATGCTCTATGGGCGTGACAATGTCAGTTACACCATCCTTCGGGTTTTCCTCGCTCCTCGTCGCTGGCGGCGGGGCTTTTGGCGCATGGCTGCGCTTTTGTACGGGCCGGCTGTGGCTGTCTGCTGCCGGGCCGGCCGCCGCCAGCGCCTTTCCCTGGGCAACGCTGACGGTCAACATCCTGGGTAGCCTGGGCATGGGCCTGCTGGCCGGATGGATGGCGTTTCATCACGGCGCCGACACCATTCTCAGCAGCCACACGCTGCGGCTGCTGCTGGGCACCGGCATTCTGGGCGGGTACACCACGTTTTCGGCCTTTGCGCTGGAGTTCGCGCTGTTCGTCGAGCGCGGGGCACTGGGGCTGGCCGCGGTCTATGTCGGCACGTCGCTGGCGGCGGGGTTCGCGGCGCTGTTCGGCGGGCTGTGGCTGATGCGGGTGGCGGCATGACCTACCAGAAACCGGAAGATACCGTTCGCCAGTTCACCGTCCAGCCGGACGACGACGACATTCGACTGGACCGCTGGTTCAAGCGCCACCTGCCCCAGATCGGCTTTGCCACCGTCTCGCGCTGGGCGCGGACCGGACAGGTGCGGGTGGACGGCAAGCGCGCCGATCCGGCTGACCGGGTTACGGCCGGACAAGTGGTGCGTGTCCCCCCGGGCGGCACCACGCCCGCAAAAGGCGCTCTGCCGAAACGAGAGCTGACCGAGGCGCAGCTTGAAGTGGCCGACGCGATGGTGATCCACCGCGACCGCGCGGCGATCGTGCTGAACAAGCCGCCTGGCCTTGCCACGCAAGGCGGCAGCGGCACGTTCGAGCATGTCGACGGGTTGCTGGACGCCTATTCCGGCAGCGGTCCGCGCCCGCGGCTGGTCCACCGGCTCGACAAGGACACATCCGGCGTACTGCTGGTGGCGGCAACGCCCGGCAGCGCGGCGTACTTTGCCAAGCGATTTTCGGGGCGCACCGCGCGCAAGATCTACTGGGCGCTGGTGGTTGGCGTGCCATCGATCAACGAGGGCCTGATCGAGCTGCCGCTGGCCAAGCAGCCGGGCACCGGCGGCGAAAAGATGATGGTCGACGAAAGCGGAGAGGGACAGCCGGCCCGCACCCGCTACCGCGTGCTCGATCGCGCCGGAAACCGGGCAGCCTGGGTCGAGCTGCAACCGATGACCGGACGCACCCACCAGCTGCGCGTGCACATGGCCGCGATCGGCTTTCCGATCGTGGGCGACGGCAAGTACGGCGGACAGGAAGCGTTCCTGACCGGCACGATCAGCCGCAAGATGCACCTGCATGCGCGCCAGCTGATCATCGACCACCCGGACGGCGCGCCGTTGAACGTGATCGCCGAGCTGCCGGACCATTTTGCCGCCTCGCTTACCCAGCTGGGGTTCGATGAGGCCGACGGCGAGGCCCTGCCCGAAGCGCCGCGGGCACCGGGCAAGGAGGTGATCAAGGCCGAGGCGAAAGCGCACGCCAAGCAGTACCGCAAGGAACGTCGCGGCGAACGGCGCAAGCGGGCGGAGGAAGGCACCGGGCGCAAGCCAAGCGGGCAGCGGCTTGCCAAAAAGACTGGGGTCAAGCCGGGAGCGGCCGCTATCGCAGGCAAGCGCCCCGCTGCGCCGCGGCCGGCAGGCGCATCGAAGCCGGCTGGCACGACGAAGCCAACTGCCCGCAATCCGGCGGGAACGCGCAAGCCTGCCGGAACACGCGGCTCCGCAGGCCCGGGCAAACCCGCAGGAACCGGCAAGGGACCGCCGCAAGGGAGGCGCTGATGCAGCCGGGGGGCAACTGCCGCAGCGACGCGGCCGTCAAGCTGGCGGTGTTCGACTGCGACGGCACGCTGGTTGACGGCCAGGGTGCGATCTGCACGGCAATGGAGACGGCGTTCGCCAGCGCGTGCCTGCCCCTGCCCGACCGGGCGCTGGTGCGCCGGGTAGTCGGCCTGTCGTTGCCCCACGCGGTAATGCGGCTGGCGCCCGAGGCCGATGCTGATACCGTGCGGCAGGTGGTCGATGCTTACAAGAACGCGTTTCGCGCGGCGCGCGCCTCTGGCGTGCTGGACGAACCGCTTTTTGAGGGGATCGCCGAACTGATCGCAGCGCTCCGCGGGGCCGGCTGGGTGCTTGCGGTGGCGACCGGCAAGTCGGACCGGGGCCTGGTTCATTGCCTGGCCAGCCATGGCTTGTCCGACCATTTTTCGAGCCTGCAAACCGCCGACCGCCATCCATCCAAGCCCCATCCCGCGATGCTCGAGGCTGCGCTGGCGGAGACGCTGGCGGGGGCCGACTGTGCAGTTATGATCGGCGATACGGTATTCGACATGGCCATGGCGGTGGATATCGGCGTCAGGCCGGTGGGTGTCGGCTGGGGCTATCACGATGCGGCTGAGTTGATCGAGGCGGGCGCGGTGTACGTCGCGCGCACGCCGAAAGACCTTCAGGAGTATCTGCTGGGATGAACGCTTCGGAAAAAACACCCAGTGACCCGGCCAAGGCGCGCTTTCTGGCGATCACGCTGGTCCGTTGGGCCGGAGTGGGGCTGGTTGTGATCGGCCTGTTGGCGACAACCGGGCGCATCGACCTTCCGGCCCCGGTCGGGCCGGTGCTGGTGCTGTTCGGGCTGTTCGATGCGCTGGTCATGCCGACCATTCTGGCTCGCCGATGGAAAAGCCGGAACGGATGAAGCGGTTTTACCAGAATGTGACCACTGCCGACAGCGAAGGCGGCTGGCAGGTGCTGCTGGACGGCCGGCCGATCAAGACCGTGGGCGGCCGGCCCCAGATCGTGCCCTGCGCAGCGTTGGCCGAGGCGATGGCAGCCGAGTGGGCATCCCAGGGCCCGGAAATAAGCGCGGGGGCCTTTATCCTGCGCGACCTGGCCGACTATGCGATCGACGTCGTCGGGACCGACCGCGCCGGGGCGATCGGCCAAATCATGCCTTACGGCGAGACAGACACGCTATGCTACCGCGCGGACGACCATGATCCGCTGCACCTACGCCAGGACGCGGTGTGGGAGCCATTGCTGAGCGCGGCGGAACGGCGGTTCGATGCACGGTTCGAACGGGTGAGCGGCATTATCCACCGTCCGCAGCCCGTGGCCACACTGGCGCGGCTGGAGGCGGCGCTGATCGCGGAAACAGACTGCCGGCTGGCCGCACTGCGCACACTGGCCGGCCTGGCAGCGTCGCTGGTGATCGCGCTGGCAGCGATTGAACGCAAATCCGATCTGGCGATGCTGTGGAATGCAGCCAATCTGGAAGAAGACTGGCAGGCCGAGTTCTGGGGCAAGGACGCCGAAGCGCAGGCCCGGCAGGAGCGCCGGCGCGTGCAGTTCATGGCCGCCGCGCAGTTCGCGCAGCTTTCGCAGGCGGACTGATCAGGGGGTGGTTTCGCCCAGATGGCGGACCCGCTCCAGCCATGCCTGGCGAACGCCGGCATCGTCCACCCGTCCGATGACCAGCGTTTCCACTGGGCCGATCCCGCAGAATTTCAGGATGTTGCGCTCCAGGCTCTTGAGCGAGTGCGCGCGGTAATAAACCTTGTACGCCAGCGCCGGCATGCCCATCGACACCACCACCAGTGCCGACCGGCCCGCGAGCAGGGGCTTGCGGAAGCCGCGCGCATTTTGCGCATGACTGAAGCCGGGGCGCAGCACCTGTTCGAGGAATCCCTTCAGCAAGGCCGGAACGTCGCCCAGCCAGAGCGGATAGAACAGCGCGATATGCCCGGCGGCAAGAATTTGCGCCTGGGCGGCCGCAATGTCGGGCGGCGGGGTTTCGTGCTGCCACGCTTCGGGCGAGCGCATTATCGGAAAATCCAGGCGGGCAATGTCGAGCCGGTCGACCTGGTGCGCGTCGGCCGCCCCGGCGGCATAGGCATCGGCCAGCGCGGCGACGAAATGGTCAGGCTCCGGATCGGGATGGCCGTTGATGACGAGAATGCGCCGGGGATCTGAAGTTCCGGACATTTCCTCCTCCGTCGATGCAGCGGAAATTGCCGGTTACCCGACCCAGTCGGCAACCTGTTGCGCCACGTCGTTCGCGGCCTGATTGAGCGCCGGACCGATCACCGCCGGATCCGCGCTCGCGGTGGGCACCCGCGCTTCGAAACGCCGAGTTGAAATCCCGCTGCCCGCGGTTTCCAGCACACCGTCATAGCGCACCACAGCAGCGCCCGCGCGCGCATCATAACCCATGTCCAGCAAGCGGCCTGCCAGGCGACTGCGGCCGGTGGCAGCCGAATCGGCATTCTCGAACACCAGCCGGGTTCCGCGGGCGCGGATGGTTTCGGCGAGCAACCCGCGCATTAGCCGGGCCGGCCGTTCGATCCACAGCGCCTCTTCCAGATAAGCCACATTGGCATCGTCCACCTGAACCGCGATCCGTTGCACGCTAAGCCGGCGATCGGTCTCTGGATCGAACACGATGATCGCGCTGTCCGCACTGGCGGTGAGCAATGCACCCGCAGGAGCGGACGCCGCCGGGGTCAAGGTTACCAGCGTGTCCGGGATTTTCCCGCCACCGATGCTGACGCAGCCGGCAACAGCCAAAGCCACGAGCGCCGGAACGGCAGCTTTCAGAACGGTGCGAACAGGCATCGTCAGGCGCTTCCTTTCGGCCAAAATGATCATGGCTTGTAATCCGGCAGCTTGGGTCCGCCCAGCACCGCGCTGGCACCCTGATCTTCGATCTTTTCGGTGATGTTGCGCAGCGCCTGGCTGGTGGAACGCAGATCGCGGATGGCAGCCTCGGCCGCCGGCAGCGTACTCTCCGTCAGGCGCCGGGCAGCGGGGCGCGTATCGCTTAGCGTACCTTCAAGCTGATCGGCGGCCCGCTTGGCCGATGTCAACGTATCGCGCAGTTGCTTCGCCAGCGACGAGCCTTCGTTATTGAGGAGGCCGTTGGCCGCATTGGCGGTCTGTTCGAAGGCGGCAAGCGTGGTCGTGGCCTGCCTCAGCGTCACCTGCAGTTCCGCCATCGTGCGTTCCAGCTGCGGCGAGGCAGCGGCGAGATGGCCGCTGATCCGGTCGGTATTGGCGAGGATATTGGCGATCGATTTCTGGTTCTGGTCCGACAGCACCAGAGTGAGCCGTTCGGTCAGAGTGGCCAATCGTTCGAGCAGCAGCGGAGCGTTGTTGAGCAGCGCGCCAAGTCCGCCGCGCCGGGTCGGGATCACCGGAACACCCTCTGGCCCGGGCTCCACGATCGGCGGCGCGCCTTTGACCGCGCCTTCGAGCTGGATATTCGAGACCCCGGTGAAGCTGCCCTGGATCGTCGCGGTCGTGCCTTGCAGGATCGGCACCTTCCGGTCTACCCCCACCCGCACCCGCACGAAGCTGGGATCCTTGGGCCACAGTTCGATTTCGGCAATCTGGCCGGCCGGCACGCCCGCGAACGTCACCGTCGCCCCTTTGGACAAGCCATCGACCGACTGCTTGAAGAAAATGTCGTATTCGTTCTGGTTGCCCTGCCCCAGCCGGGCAATCCAGACCACGAACGCCACGAGCAGCGCCAGCAGCACCAGCGTGACCGCCCCCACCCAGACGTTGTTGGCGCGTGTTTCCATGCGGTGCCTATGCTCCCCCTTCGCCGGCGCTGTCCATCCGGCCCGGGCCGTGCGCGCCCGGCTGCTCCCCGGATTTTTCAGCTTCGGTATTCCGTTCCTGGCTGGCCATGGCGGCCCGGCCGCGCGGACCGTTGAAATATTCCTGGATCCACGGATGATCGGTGGCCAGCAGTTCCGGGATCGTGCCCACGGCGATTACGCGCTGGTCGGCCAGCACCGCCACCCGGTCACAAATCGCGTAAAGCGTATCGAGATCGTGGGTGATCAGGAACACCGTCAGCCCCAGCGTTTCCTGCAGTGCCCTGATCAGTTGATCGAACGTGTCCGCCCCGATCGGATCGAGCCCGGCAGTCGGCTCGTCCAGAAACAGCAGCTCCGGATCAAGTGCCAGCGCCCGGGCCAGGCCGGCCCGCTTGCGCATCCCGCCCGACAGCTGCGACGGATATTTGGCCCCTGCATCTTCGGGCAGTCCCGATAGCGCCACCTTGTAGCGGGCGATCTCGTGGCGCAGTTCATCGGTGAGGTCCGGGAAGAACTCCTTCAGTGGCACTTCGACGTTTTCGGCCACAGTCAACGTGGAGAACAGCGCACCGCCCTGAAACAGCACCCCCCAGCGCGAGCGGATATCGACATCATCGTCATCTTGGCGGCCATCCATCATCGAACGCCCCAGTACCTCGATCGATCCGGAAGCTGGCAGCTGCAGGCCGATGATTGCACGCATCAGCACCGACTTGCCGGTTCCCGATCCGCCGACCACGCCGAGGATCTCACCGCGCCGGACCGTCAACGACAGGTTTTCGTGCACCACATGCTCGCCGAACTGGGTCCGTAAACCCTCGATCACGATCGGATCGCCCGCTGGAACGGCGGGTTCGGCGGGCGGCCGCTCGGCGGGCGTGGCCATCGGATCAGCCCCAGCCGATCTTGGTGAAAAACACGGCGAAGAATGCGTCGAGCACGATCACCATGAAGATCGCCTGGACCACGGCCATGGTCGTACGCAGGCCAACCTCCTCGGCGTTGGATTGTACCTGCATGCCCTGATAGCAGCCGCATAGACCGATGATCAGCCCGAAAAACGGCGCCTTGATCAGCCCCACCCACAAGTCCGTGAGCGGGACGACCTCCTGGATGCGCAGCAGGAACGTGAAGAACGGGATGCCAAGCGCGAAGTTGGAAATGAACGCGCCGCCAATCACCGACAGCACCGAGGCATAGAACCCCAGCAGCGGCATCATCAAGGTTGCCGCCAGCACCCGCGGAATGACCAGTGCCTCCGTGGGTGAAACCCCGATCGTTCGCATCGCATCGACTTCTTCGGTCAGCTTCATTGTGCCGATCTGCGCAGCGAAGGCGGAGCCGGAGCGGCCGGCGACCATGATCGCCGTCATCAGCACACCCAGTTCGCGCATCGCCAACCGCCCGGTCAGGTTGATCGTGTAGATCTCTGCCCCGAATTGCTGGAGCTGGACCGCGCCTTGCTGGGCGATGACGATGCCGACCAGAAAGCTCATCAGCCCGA
>JAZKDH010000004.1:0-65180 GCA_040387665.1 Pseudomonadota bacterium
GGGGTTAACCCCGGCAGATGAAGGCCGGAGGCTCACATAATGCCCGGATACGAAAACGGGGGCCCTCAAACAACCCCCCGGCTCTAATCCCAGCTGGAGGAAAGCTGGGGGTCACGTCACCCGGCAGCAGCGAGAACTGGCACATCTTCAGCACCGTCTCGCGGCTCAGCCCGAACACCCGCGCTGCCTCTCGCCGGCTGTTGCCCTCGATGAACACGAAACGCCGAACGGCGGCGTAGACTTCCACGGCGAACATCCTTCGGCGGTCCCCAAAGGAACCAGCCTAACCACTGGCCGGGTTTTACTCCGCCCGCATCAGCACATCGCGGACGCTCCAGCGGCCTGCTTTGTCACCGTCCTGCACGCATAATTACCGAAAGAAACGTGCGATTGCGGCTGCCACTCTAAATGGCCGTTTCGTGAAACCGGAGAAAACTGCTAGGCGCGCCCGTCGCCAAACAAAAAGCGAAAATTGATGGCAGAGGGACGATTAGGTCTCCTGCGTTCTGGAGAGCTGAAATGGACCTCAACGAACTGCTTTTCCAGCAGCAACGCGCGATCAAGCATGCCGCAACGAATGGGCAACCCACGCAAGGTAGCCGCTTCGACCTGGTTAACTACTATGGCCGCCGTATCAGGAACTTGCGCGACTCATTGGGTGCTGCCGAACTTCCGGCTTGGCTGACCGCCACGAAGACCGCTCTGTAAGCTGCGCCGTAAGCCTTAGGTCACACGAAGCCGACGGGGGTCACCCCGTCCAAAATAGCCGCACTCAACCGCACCCCACTGCGCCAGCTTAAGGCGATGCGCCGGCGCGTCATGGCATGATGTTGTGGAAAGTGCTTGCGGATAGAACGGGGCGGGGTCGACGCAGTTGGTAGGTCACGGATGGCAGAACAACTGATTCGCTTGATCGATCTCCCGCGGATTCAGCAGCTAAAAGAGCTGTTCCAAAATCCTCGCAACCACGAGTAACCGGAGAGCAGTTACCTGTTGGCCGAGATAAATGCCGCCTCAAACGCCGTCTTCTGCATCACAAATCTGCATACGTATCCGGACGAAAACGATCTACGCGATGTTGACGAATATGAACTCGCCTTCGACGTATGTGAGCTAGCTTACCCAGAGGCCGAACATTTCTGGAAACGCTGTGGCTGGGATTTGTCCGGCCCGGATGGACGCGAACTGGATTGCGCCGACGCTTCAAACGCCAAATTCTCGCCACCGTACGCGGGCTGATTAAGAGGGCTCGATTTTGCCCCGATGGCACGGGTCTACCAACTTACGACGATGACGGGTGTTTCATCGAACCTGCCGAGCGATGGGGCGCCCACCTGGAGAAAGAGGTGGAGCGATTCATGACCGGCAAGCGTCGGCGGTCTCCGCCGACTGTTAAATAAAATGTTAGACAGCGCGGTGAGCGGAGCAATCTAACTTTTGCAAGTGCCTGAAATCTTATAAAAAATGGCTCCCTGAGTTGGATTCGAACCAACGACCAAGTGATTAACAGTCACCTACTCTACCGCTGAGCTATCAGGGAGCAGTCCCGCAAGCGGGACAGGGGTGCGCGTATAACAGCGCCCTCGCGTTTGGCAAGCACCTGCGCCGGGCCGGTGCACGTTTTTATCAGACCTGGAATTGCTCGGCGAAAATCCGTTCGTCGAGGGTCTTGCCGGGATCGAACAGCAGGGTCAGCCGGCGGTCGCGTGCGACGCTGATGTGCACTTCGGCAACATCGCGTACTTCCTGCTGGTCGGCGACGGCGGCAACCGGACGTTTTGCGGGTTCGCGCACCTTGAACGATACTTTCGCGCTTTCAGGCAGGATCGCTCCTCGCCAACGGCGTGGGCGGAACGGACTGATCGGGGTCAGCGCCAGCAGTTTGGAACCCAGCGGCAGGATCGGGCCGTTGGCCGAGAGGTTGTAGGCGGTGGAGCCGGCCGCCGTCGCCACCAGGACGCCATCGGCCGCCAGTTCCTGCATCCGCACCTTGCCGTTGATCGCCACTTCAAGCTTGGCCGACTGGCGGGTTTCGCGCAGCAGCGACACTTCGTTGATCGCATAGAACTTGTGGTGCTGACCGTCCTGGGTAACCGCGTCCATCTGCAGGGGCACCACTTCCACTTCGCGCGCGCGGGCGATCCGTTCCGTGATCGTTCGGCTGCTGGTGATCCGGTTCATCAGGAACCCCACCGTTCCCAGATTTATGCCGTAGCATGGCTTTACCCGGCCAGTGTCCAGCATCTGGTGCAGCACGTGAAGCAGAAAACCGTCTCCGCCCAGAGCGACCACGGCGTCGGCTTCTTCCAACGGTACCCATGCATAGTCGGCGCGCAAGGCTTGGGCGCCGGCCTGCGCTTTCAGACTGTCGGATACGGCGAGAGCCAACCGCAGATTCTTGTTCATCGGCACCCCTTGTTGTGCGGCTGGGTGTATGGTGCGTGCTGATGTTTGGCAATCGGGTGCGGCTTGGGCGCACAGACCGCGTTTTCGCAATCGACGATCATGGTTTGGCAACCCGTTCCGCCCTAAGGCCCAGGCAATGGAGCAGCCGCAATCGACCGAATCGGACAAGGATCTGCTGCGGCATGAACGCGACGCGTTGACGGGATTGCCGGGGCTGGAGGCGGCGCGTCACAAGCTGGACAGCTGGGGCGAGAGCGCGCCGGTGCACGGGCTGCTGCTGGGGCTGTTCCGGCTGCCTGCCCTCAATCTGGCGCATGGCAGCCAGGCCGGCGATGCGGTCATTGCCGAAGTCGCGGCGCGGCTGGTCCAATTTGCCCGGGCGGAGTTCGATGGGCCATGGTTTGCGGCGCGTCTGGGCGGAGCAACTTTCCTGCTGCTGGCGCGCGACGTACCCAGCCGCGAACGGTGGGAGCTGCTGGGCGAGGGCCTGGCCCAGACGATCGCCCGGCCGATCGTGCGGTTAAAACCCGGGGCCAGCGCCACCATGAGGCTTTCCCCGCGTATTGCGTTGCTGCGGGCCCCGGCGGGGGAGGGGTCTGAATCCTCGCTCGACCGGCTTGGCCAGACGTTGGCGGCGCTCGAACAGCGCTCGGGCCGCCGTCTGCTGTGGGCGGACGGGGCGGTGGTGCGACCGGGTCACAGCGCGGAGCGGCTGGAGGCCGATCTGCTGCACGCGATCGACCGCGACGAAATCGACATTCTGTTCCAGCCGCAGTTCGGCCTTCAGCGCGACGAGCTGACCGGCGCCGAGGCGCTGGCGCGCTGGATTCATCCGCGCCTGGGCCGGATTGGTGCAGGCGCGCTGTTTGCGCTCGCCGATCGTGCCGACCATATCGCTCCGCTGTCGCAACATATCGCGCGCAAGGCCTTGTTACGGGCATCGCAGTGGCCGCCGCACCTCAGGCTTTCGCTGAACGTCACCTCGGCAGATTTGGCGGCGGCGGATTACGCGGACAGCTTGCTGGATCTTGTCGCGGGCAGCGGGTTTCCCGCAGCGCGGCTCACGCTGGAGGTGACGGAGCAGGCACTTATCGTAGATATCGATCAGGCCCGCCAGATGCTTGGCCGGCTTGACGGCGCCGGTATTCGCATCGCGCTGGACGATTTCGGGGCGGGGTTCTGCAACTTCCGCTACCTCAAGCTGCTTCCGCTGCATTATCTCAAGCTGGACCGGGCGATGGTCGACGGCATTGCCGACGATCCGCGCGACCTGGCAGTGCTGCGCGCGATCGTGGCGATGGCGGGCGCGCTCGGGCTTGAAGTGATCGCTGAGGGGATCGAGGATCAGAGCCAGCGTGCGCTGGTAGCGGCCGAGGGATGCGCGTTCTACCAAGGGTTCATTCGAGCACGGCCGTTAACGGGCGACGACTTCATGGACTTTGCCCGCCGCGAGGGTTCGCCGGTGTAATCAGCCGGCCAGGCAAAAAAATACCCCGCCGGGATTGCTCCCGGCGAGGCATGAGGTGCGGGGTCGAATGTCCCGCTACGCTTGGTTCAGGGGGCCAGCGCTGCCAACAGCAGCAGGGCCACGATGTTGGTGATCTTGATCATCGGATTGACGGCCGGCCCCGCGGTGTCCTTGTAAGGATCGCCCACGGTATCTCCGGTAACCGCGGCCTTGTGGGCGTCAGAGCCCTTTCCACCGTAGTTGCCGTCTTCGATATACTTCTTGGCGTTGTCCCAGGCACCGCCGCCCGAGGTCATCGATAGCGCGACGAACAGCCCGCTGACGATCACGCCGAGCAGCAAGGCACCCAGTGCGGCAAAGCCGTTCTCGCGCCCGGCGGCCGCCGAGATGACGTAGTACACCGCGATCGGCGCCAGCACCGGAAGCAGCGACGGGATGATCATCTCCTTGATCGCGGCCTTGGTCACCAGATCGACCGTGCGCGCATAGTCCGGCTTGGACGTGCCGGCCATGATTCCGGGGTTTTCACGGAACTGGTTGCGCACATCGAGGACCACATCGCCGGCCGCGCGGCCGACTGCGGTCATGCCCATTGCCCCGAACAGATAGGGCAGCAGCGCGCCGAGCAGCAGTCCGACGATGACGTACGGGTTTTCGAGACTGAAGTTGACCGACAAGTCGGGGAAGAACTCCCGCAGGTCGGTCGTGTAGGCGGCGAACAGCACCAGCGCGGCCAGGCCGGCCGAACCGATCGCATAGCCCTTCGTGACGGCCTTGGTGGTGTTGCCCACCGCGTCGAGCGCATCGGTTTTTTCACGTACCGAATCGTCCAGTCCCGCCATTTCGGCGATGCCGCCGGCGTTGTCAGTGACTGGGCCATACGCGTCGAGCGCGACGACCATGCCGGCAAGTGCGAGCATTGCCGTTGCTGCGTACGCGATGCCCATCAGCCCGGCGAGCTGGTAGGAAACGACGATGCCGCTGCAGATCACCAGCGTCGGCAGCGCGGTGGCTTCGAGACTGATGGCCAGCCCCTGGATCACGTTTGTGCCGTGTCCGGTAACCGAAGCCTTCGCGATGGATTTCACCGGGCGATAGTTGGTGCCGGTGTAGTATTCGGTAATCCAGATGATCAGGCCGGTTATGACCAGGCCGACCAGACCGCAGTAGAACAGGGTCCGCCCGTTGAAGTCCTCACCGCCGATCGGCGCCTCCATGTCGCCCAGTGCATAGCTGATTGCCCACCAGATGGCAGGGATCGAAAGAACGGAGGTGACAAGGAAGCCCTTGTACATCGCGCCCATGATGTTGTTGCCGCGGCCCAGGCGGACGAAGTAGGTGCCAATGATCGAGGTGACGATGCAGACGCCGCCGATCAGCAGCGGCAGCGCCATCAGCGCCATCAGGTTGTCTGCGTTTTTCAGCAGCAGCGCAGTCAGCACCATCGTGGCGCCGACAGTTACGACATAGGTTTCGAACAAGTCGGCTGCCATGCCCGCGCAGTCGCCCACGTTGTCGCCCACGTTGTCGGCGATAACGGCCGGGTTGCGCGGGTCGTCCTCGGGAATTCCTGCTTCGACCTTGCCCACCAGGTCGGCCCCGACATCTGCCGCCTTGGTAAAGATCCCGCCGCCCAGACGCGCGAAGATCGAGATGAGCGATGCTCCGAATGCCAGCGCGGTAAGCGCCTCGACAACGGTGCGGTCGTTGCCGCCGACGGTGTAGCCAGCCACGTCGATCAGATAGTAGTAGAACACCGCGATGGCGAGCAGCGCGAGGCCGGCCACCAGCATGCCGGTGATCGCACCGGCCCGGAAGGCCAGCGTCAGCCCCTCCTGCAGACCCTTCTGGGCGGCAGCGGCGGTGCGGACGTTGGAGCGGACCGAGACGTTCATCCCGATGAAGCCTGCCGCGCCCGAAAGCACCGCGCCGATCAGAAAGCCAACCGCGGAAATGTTGCCCAGAGTAGCGAAGATGATCGCTGCGACAACAACCCCTACGATCCCGATGGCGGTGTACTGGCGCTTCAGGTAGGCGTTTGCGCCTTCCTGGATTGCGGCGGCGATTTCCTGCATGCGTTCGTTGCCTGCAGGGCTTCCGAGAACCTGGCGACTGGTGACGAAGCCGTAGACGACGGCCAGCAGTCCCAGGACAATTGCGATCGTGACTAGATTCACGAGCTGCCCCTCCGTTAAAGAATCCATCTCAAGCGCGCTGCTTGTGTTTGCGGCGTCGCTGGAGGAACGGCTATCGGGCGCTTGCAGACAGCGCAACCTTAAACGGGCGATTAGCTGTCAACAATGCGTGAATCCGAGCGTTTCGCCATCTTTCGGAGCGGCTCCATCCACCAGCAACCCGCTGCCGGCGTTTGGCAGCACCTGGCCGATGCGCGTTGCGGCAACGGCGGGAACTTCCCCATCCGGCATCGTGAACAGCAATTCGTAGTCATCGCCCCACCGCAGCGCGTCGGCCCGGCGGCTGTCCCGACAGGCCAGCGGCACCGCCGCGCTGTCTATCGCGAGGGTGCAGCCGCTGGCCGTCGCCATGCGCTGGGCATCGAGCAGCAGCCCGTCCGACACATCCATCATCGCCGTTACCTGCGGCGCCAGCGCAATGCCTTCTTCCAGCCGCGGCGTCGGGCGGCGGTAGGCCATGCTGTCTCCGGCGCCGGCGCGAAGCGCCTCGAGCCCGATCATCGCCCCGCCAAGCGCGCCCGTCACCCATAGGGTATCGCCAGCGCGCGCGCCGCTCCGCGACGGCACGGGGCAGTGGGTGGCGCGGCCAAGCGCCGTCAGCCCAAGTGCCTGCGGCCCGCTGCGTCCCACCGTGTCCCCGCCCAGCAGCGGCACGTCATACCGGCCGAGAGCTTCCGCCAGACCAGCCAGGAACCGACCATCGTCGGCGCCAAGCTGGTAGCCCAGCAGCACGCCAACCGGCGCGGCCCCCTTGGCGGCCAGATCCGACAGGTTGGTGGCGACAAGCTTCCATGCGACGTCGGCGGGATCCTGCTGCGGCAGGAAGTGGATGCCCTCCACCATCATGTCGTGCGTCAGCACCAGCGTCTCGCCGCCGAAATCCAGGACCGCCGCATCATCCTCAAGCCCGCGGGCGCCCGGGTGCGTGGCAATTGCCCGGAGTGCGGCGATAAGGGACAGCTCGCCGCTCATGACGCGCAGTCAGCGCGCCTCCTTGGCGACCGCGTCGAGCACGCCATTCGCAAACTTGGCCTCGCGCTCGTTGAAGAAGGCGTGGGCGACGTCCAGATATTCCCCGATAACCGTACCCGTCGGCACGTCGGGCCGCGCCATCAGTTCATACGACCCGGCGCGCAGGATCTGAACCATCGTGCGGTCCAGCCGCTCGATCTTCCACCCTTGCGCAAGCTTGTCCGAAATCAGTCGGTCGATCTCTTCCCGGCGTGCGACCACGCCTTGCACCACGTCATCGAAAAAGGCGACATCGGCCGCAAGGTACTGGTCATCCTCGATCTCGGCCCCCAGCCGGTGGCGGTGGAACTCGTTCAGCAGGCTCGCCATCGGCGGGCTTTCCATCTCGTGCTGGTACAGCGCCTGCACCGCGGCAAGGCGGGCCGCGGCACGGGCCTGCGGCAGGTTGAATTTCGGAGAGTTCATCGGCCTAGCCTCACGGCAACGGAGCGCGCGTGCGCGGGCAGCCCTTCGGCTTCGGCCAGCGCGATCGCGGCATGGCCTATGGCGTTGAGAGCGTCCGGCCCCACTTCGATGAAGCTGGTGCGTTTCATGAAGTCCAGCACGGACAAACCCGACGCGAAGCGCGCACGGCGACCGGTGGGGAGCACATGATTGGGGCCGGCGATATAATCCCCGATAGCTTCAGGCGTGTAGCGCCCGAGGAATACCGAGCCCGCATGGCGGATCGCGCGAAACAGTTGTTCCGGATGGTCCACCGCCAGTTCCACGTGTTCGGCCGCCAGTGCATTGGCCAATGCCGGTGCTTCGTCCAGGCAGGCCACTTCGATGATGACGCCGTGCGTGTTCCAGCTTTCGCTGGCGACCCGCGCGGTGGGCAGCAGCGCCAGTTCGACGCCCACCTGATCGGCCACGTTATCGGCGAAGCGCGCATCGTCGGTGATCAGGATCGATTGCGCGGACGGATCGTGTTCCGCCTGGCTCAGCAGGTCGGCGGCGATCCATTCGGGATTGTTGTTGCCGTCTGCGATGACGAGAATTTCACTGGGTCCGGCAACCATGTCGATGCCGACCACGCCGAACAGTTGGCGCTTCGCCTCCGCCACCCATGCGTTGCCGGGGCCGGTGATCACGTCGACGGCCGCGATGCGTTTCGTGCCGTAGGCCAGTGCGCCTACCGCGTGGGCGCCGCCGATCCGCCAAATCTCGTCCACGCCCGCCAGGTGCGCGGCCGCCAGCACCAGCGGATTGACCTGCCCGCGCGGGGTCGGGGTGACCACGACCAGCCGCTCGACGCCGGCCACCTTGGCCGGTATCGCGTTCATCAGCAGCGACGACGGATAAGCGGCACGGCCCCCCGGAACATAAAGCCCCGCAGCGTCAACCGCGCGCCATACGCTGCCGAGCCTGACCCCGGCAGCGTCCGTATAGTCGCGGTCCGCCGGACGCTGAGGTTCGTGAAAGGCGCGGATGCGCTGTGCTGCCAGTTCCAGTGCAGCGCGAAGGTCGGGCTTCAGCGCATCGAATGCGGCGCGGCAGTCGTCCGGGTGAATGCGCCAGTCATCGTCCGCGGCAAGAATGTGCCCGTCAAACTTGCGGGTCAACTCGGCGACCGCCAGATCACCGCGGTTGCGCACATCCTCGAGGATCAGTTGAACATCGCGTGCAACATCGACGTCGCTTTCGCGGCGCTCCCGGACCAGCCTGCGAAATGCCTTTTCGAACCCCGGGTCCCGGGAATTTAGCCGCAACATTACGCAGCTGCCCGCTGCGAGACCAGCGCACGGAAGCGTTCGACCAGCACAGCCACCCGGTCGTCCGTCTTCAGCGCGGCGCGGTTGACGATCAGCCGCGCCGTGACCGGCAGGATGATGCTCGATTCCACCAGCCCATTGTCTTTGAGCGTCCGTCCCGTCGACACCAGATCGACGATCGCGCCAGCCAGTCCAAGCCCCGGGGCCAGTTCCATCGCGCCGTTCAGCTTTACCACCTCCGCCTGGGTACCCAGCCGCTCGAAGTGACGGCGGGTCAGGCTTGGATACTTGCTGGCTACCCGCAAGTGGCTGGCGGCACCCGTGTTTTGCTGACCGGCCGGTTCGGCCACCGACAGGCGGCAATGCCCGATATCCAGATCGACCGGCGCATAAAGATCGGGATAGGCGAATTCTTCCACCACATCGGATCCCACGATGCCCACCTGCGCCGCCCCGTGGGCAACGAAAGTGGCGACATCGAACGCGCGCACACGGATCACGCGCATGCCGGCGCCTTCGCACGCGAAAGAAAGTGCGCGCGATTTCTTGTCGTGGAATTCCGCTTCCGGCACCACGCCGGCGCGCGCCATCAACGGCAGCGCTTCCTCGAGGATGCGCCCTTTCGGCACGGCAAAGATCAGCGGCGCGGATTGAGTGGGCGTGGGACGGGAAGACATGGTCCGCGCACTTAGTGGCGCGGCACCAAAAGGGCAAGGAAATGGCGCTGTCCGCTCTCTCCGTCGCCGCCCGGCAGGTTCAGGGATAACTGACGGTGGTTGGCTTGTCGGGAATGGGGATGAATTCCTGATCGTCCCCCGGTATTGTCGGGAACCGTCCCGCCCGCCAATCATCGCGGGCTTGCGCGATGCGGTCGCGTGAAGAGCTGACGAAATTCCACCAGACATGCCGCGGCGAGGAGAATGCTTCTCCGCCCATCAGCATGACACGGCCGCCGCGGCCACTGGTGAGCGTGAGCGGGACACCGGGAGCCAGCACGGCCAAGGCGTAAAGCTCCAGCGGATGGCCGTCCACTTCCGCATCGCCGCCCACCAGCATGACCGCCCGCTCGTCAGCATCGGCATCGAGCGGGACCGATCCCGAGGGACCGAGCACAACCTCGGCATAGATCGTGTGCGCGTGGCAGGTCGTCGGCGCTGTCTTGCCCCACAACGTGCCCATGATGACGCGAGCGGTGACGCCGTTGTCATCGACCAATGGCAGGTCTGCATGCGTCTCGAACGCGGGATCGATCTCCTCTTGTCGTTCAGGCAGGGCGAGCCAGGTCTGCATTCCATACAGGCGAACGCCCACGGCACGCTCGGCAGGGGGGCTGCGCTCTGAATGGACGATGCCGCGCCCTGCCGTCATCAGGTTTACCTGACCGGGTCGGATCGTGGAAAACGAACCCAGGCTGTCACGGTGGTCGATCGCTCCGGCGAACTCGCCCGCAAACAGCCAGGTGACCGTAGCTAGGTTGATATGCGGATGCGGCCGCACATCCATCGCCTGTCCGGTAGCGAGCGTTGCCGGGCCAAACTGATCCACAAAGATGAACGGACCAACCATCGTCCGCTCGCGGGACGGAATTGCCCGGCGTACTTCGAATGCGCCGAGATTGTGCGTCACCGGCGTGATCGTCTGGGCGAACGGGTCTATCGGCATGATGCGTCCTCCTGCTTACCCGCCCGGCGCGCGCGCGTTGATCGCAAGCGCGTGAACACGCTGGCCGGGGATATCGCCCAAAGCGGAGTTCACCATCCGGTGACGCTGCAAACGTGTCTGCCCCGCGAAAGCCGCGCTTTCGATGTCGATGCTGAAGTGGCTCTCGCCGCTGCCATCGTCGCCTGCGTGTCCGCCGTGGCTGGCGCTGTCATTGGTCACAATCAGGCGCGTGGGCGCAAAGGCCTGTCGGAGCAGTTGTTCGATTTCGTCGGCGATCGGTCCGGTCATGTCTTTTCTTCTAGCCGATTCTTCACCATGTGGAAGCCGGTGAGACACGATCGGTTCCATGGCCGCTTCAGCGGTTCAAGGCGCGGCTGCGAGCGGCCAGGATGCATTGAGCAAGGGGAATTTCGCGCGCCGGGAGAACGGGCGTCCGGGTTCGACGGCCCCGGAGATTACCGGTGGTTCTGCCTTGATCATGTGCGCGAGTTCAACGCCGGCTACGATTGGTTCGAGGGCATGTCCGCAGACGAGATCATCGCGGCCCAGCACCCGATGTTCGGCTGGGACACCGAAAGCCGTGCTTTCCGCCCGACTGCCGGAATCGATGATGCCCCGCGCTGGGCCGATTACAGAGATCCGCTAGACGCGATCAGCCGGAGGGCCCGGGCCTTCTGCCCCGGACAGCGGGCCGATGGCCGACCCGTCAGCCCCGACGAACGGCGCGCACTCGATGCGCTGGGACTCCCGCTCGATGCCGACCGGAACGCGCTGCGCGGCCGCTATTCCCAATTGGTTCGGCGGTACCACCCCGACCGGAACGGCGGTGACCGCTCGATGGAGGGCAAGTTGCAGGCCGTGGTCGAGGCCTATAATTTGCTGAAGGCCTCGCGCATCTTCGCGTGACGCCGTCAGGATTGGCGGACGGCAGACTCGATGGCGGCAATATCAATCTTGCGCATGCCCATCATGGCTTCGAATGCGCGTTTCGCGGCGGCGCGATCCGGCGAGGTGATCGAGTCGATCAGTACGCGCGGCGTGATTTGCCAGGATATCCCCCAGCGGTCCTTGCACCAGCCGCATTCGGATTCCATCCCGCCACCGCCGGTGATCGCGGCCCAATAACGGTCGGTTTCGGCTTGCGTGTCGGTATAGACCTGAAATGAAAATGCCTCGTCAGGCTTGAAGTGAGGGCCGCCATTCAAGCCGAGGCAGGGCAGGCCGAGCACCGTGAACTCCACCGTCAACTCGTCGCCCTCCTGGCCGTCGGGATAGTCGCCGGGCGCCCGGTGCACCGCTTCGACACGGGTGTCCGGAAAGACGCTGGCGTAGAATTCGGCGGCCTGGCGCGCCCCGCCGTCGTACCCCAGGCAAATGCGGGCAAGGGGCTGGGCGGCGCTCATTTTTTCATCTCCTCGATCAAGGCGTGGTCGATCGCTTTGGCTGCCCGATATGCGCTGCGGGCCTGCAACCGCTCTGCATAGCCGACGAAAGCGACTCGCGGCGGCATCGTGCCGAAGTTGAGGCCCCAGTCGATCTGGCTGCCAAGATAGACATCCGCCATCGTGAAGCGCTCGCCACAGACCCACTCGCGCTCATCGGCGAACAGCGATTCGAGCGTGGCGATCGTGCGGGCATAGCTGCCGAATCCTGCCATGCCTTCCTGCTCGGGCGCGGGTTCGAAGCCGAGGTGCCTGGCAGTGATTGCCTGCTCCAGCGGTCCTGCCGCGAAGAACAGCCAGCGGTAATAGTCCGCCCGCTCGCTGTCGTATGGAGACAGGTCGGCGTTGGGATGCTCTTCGGCAAGATAGGCGCAGATCGCCGCGCACTCGGTGACGATACGCGGCCCGTCCAGCGCGTGGTGAACCAGCGTCGGCACTTTGCCCATGGGGTTGGCGTCCAGCAGGGTATCGGGCTTGTCCTTCCAATCGACGATCACGGCATCGTATTCCGCGCCGGCCTCGTGCAGCGCCCAGCGCGCGATTTGCCCGCGCGACATTGGATGGGTGAAGAATGTATATTCCGCCATCGCGTCTACTCCCCCTTGGTGCCGCCCAGTGCGAACGGCGCATCGTGCGGATTGATCGCGCTGATGATCCAATCGCCGCCCAGGGCTTCGATCTCTGCGCTACCCGTCGTGGGCCCCGGCGCGATCGTCCTGCCGACGTCCGCTTCATACAATGCGTTTGCCCCGTCGGGATCGATGGTCATCAATTCGCACCAGACGAAACTGCCTGGGGAGATGTCCATCATCTGCCTTTCAGTTCAAGCACGGGCACGAACCCGCCGAAGATCATCCGCGCACCATCGAACGGCATGTCCATGGCTTCCGCCCCGCTCGACATCAGCTCTTCCATCTTGGCGTGTGCGGCATCGCGGGAAGCCTTGTCCGGCCACTCCACCCAGCTGAACGCGACCGTTTCCGCATCGGTGGCATGCGTTGCGCGGTAGAAGTCGGTCAGCTTGCCGTGCTTGAGGTCATCGCCCCAGCATTCCATAACCCGCAGCGCGCCGTGCTCGATCAGCATCGTATCGAACTTTCGCGCGGTTTCGATGAACCTGTCCTTGTTGGCGGTCGGCACCGCGATCACGAATCCGTCAACGTAGGTCATGCCAGGCTCTCCATAGAACTCTCCCGAACCAAACCGCAGTCAGCCGGGTCTAGGTCCCGCCACGAGTCCGTCGCGGTGCCGATGCCGCGCGTCTCCCAGCGCAGCCACTGCCTGCCAAGCCGGCCGTGCCGCCACCCGGTCATACCATGCGGCGGTCTGCGGAAACGCGGCGGGGTCTGGGCCCCATCCGACCGCGCTGAGCGAATGCATGACCGAGGCTACTGCGACATCGGCCAGGGTGAACATCTCGCCCAAGAGCCAGCATTCGGCAGGCACCGCCGTTTCGAGCCATGCCACGATCGGTGCTAGCTCGGCCTCGCCCTGCTGCGCCAGCGCCTCGTCCCCGCCGACCTTGAGCAGCTTCGGGCCGACAAGCCGGTTGAACAGCACCTTCATGCCCGCGCCGAAGTAGATGGTATCGGCAAATTCATCGAACCACACCGCCCGACCGCGGAGCTGCGGATCGGCCGGCAGCAGCGGCGTAGCGGGATATCGGGCCTCCAGATAGGCGACGATCGCGGTCGAATCGCACAGCAGGAAGCCGTCGTCGTCGATCGCCGGGATCTTGCCGAACGGACTGGCCGCACGGAACACCGGATCCGGGCTGCCGGGGCCCACCAGCACCAGTTCCCACGGGACCCCCTTTTCGGCCGCGACCAAGGCGACCTTGTTGACATAGGGCGATAGCAGTGCGCCGAAAACTCTCATCGAATTCCTTCCGGTTGCCCGCACGGACATGCAATCATTATTGCAGCCGCGCGCCGGCGCGTATAGGCGGAGACGCGATGAACGAAATTTCCCCCAGCCTGCCCGACAGCCGCGACAATACGGTGCTTTCCGCGCCCGACATCGAGATCGACGTGCGCGACGTGTTCGGGATCGACGTGGACCTCAAGGTGCCTGCGTTCTCGGTCGCGGACGAACGCGTACCCGACCGCGACAACAGCTATGTGTTCGATGCCGACACCACCCTGGCGATCCTAGCAGGGTTCGCCTTCAACCGGCGCGTGATGGTGCAGGGCTACCACGGCACTGGCAAATCGACCCACATCGAACAGGTCGCGGCGCGGCTCAACTGGCCGTGCATCCGCATCAACCTTGATGCGCATATCAGCCGGATCGACCTGATCGGCCGCGATGCGATCGTGCTGCGCGACGGGCTGCAGGTGACAGAGTTTCGCGAAGGCCTGCTCCCGTGGGCGCTGCAGCGCCCGGTTGCGCTGGTGTTCGACGAATACGATGCCGGCCGCCCGGACGTGATGTTCGTGATCCAGCGGGTGCTGGAAACCGAAGGCAAGCTGACCCTGCTCGACCAGAACCGCGTGATTCGCCCGAACCCGTGGTTCCGCCTGTTCGCCACCGCCAACACCGTCGGGCTGGGCGATACGTCCGGCCTGTACCACGGCACGCAGGCGATCAACCAGGGCCAGATGGACCGCTGGAATGTCGTCGTAGGACTAAACTACCTGCCGCACGCGGTGGAAACGCAGATCGTCGGCAACAAGGTGCCCGGGATCGAGCACAAGACCGTGGCGGACATGGTGCGAGTGGCCGACCTCACCCGGCAGGGCTTTATCAACGGCGATATCTCGACAGTGATGAGCCCGCGCACGGTGATCACCTGGGCGCAGAATACCCAGATCTTCAAGGACCCCGGCTTCGCGTTCCGGCTCTCGTTCCTCAACAAGTGTGACGAGACCGAGCGCATGCTGGTGGCCGAATACTACCAGCGCGTGTTCGGGACTGACCTGCCGGAAAGCGTTGTGGGCAAGGCGTAGGCGACCAGCCGCCAATTGCGCTGGTCGGATCAAGCGGTCGTTTTGCCCCTAAGGCCACGTTTCACGAAGTAGTGGCGTCCGCTATCTCTTTGCATAGAGCTTAGCGAGGAGCTGCACGATGAGAAGAATAATGGTTTCCGCGTGGGACTTCTTCTTCAATCACGAAGTTAACCCGCTTCGGCATATCGCGGACTTCAACACGCGGCACATGGTTTTGCAATTGCTTGGCTGGATGTGGGCGATTGCGTTTGCGCTGGCCATCGGTAGTTATACGTTGCTGGCCTTCAGCCTACTTGGCCACGCGATCCTGATCGGCGCGATCGCGGTTACGGCGGCTACCTATACCGCGGCGGCAAACAAGCCGGAAATATTCGTGCGAGTGGCCGCCCGCCACCCGGAAAATCACCGGAGCTGAGGCGTCGACAGTTTTTTACAGATGTTTTTGCCTTTTCAGCACCCGCCGCCTGGTGGGTGCTGCGTTTACGGGAGCCCAAAGTCGGGTTGATGCGGCAGCAGGGTACTCCCTTTTAATCCGCATAAGAGGCTTCCACGAAATACAGCCCCTCCGGCGGCGCGTTGTGGCCCAGCGCCTGGCGGTCGCGCGCGGCGAGCGCCTCGGCCATGCGTTCCACCGGCCAGTTGCCCAGTCCCACCAGCGCCAGGCACCCCACCATCGAGCGCACCTGGTGGTGCAGGAAGCTGCGCGCCTCGGCCTCAATCAGGACTTCGCCGCCCTCCCGCCGCACCGCCAGCCGGTCGAGCGTCTTGAGCGGGCTGGCGGACTGGCACTGCGTTGACCGGAACGTGGTGAAATCGTGCTTGCCGGTCAGGCTCTGCGCCGCCGCGTGCATCGCTTCGGCGTCGAGCGGCCCTTTCACCAGCCACGCCCGCCCGGCATCCAGCGTAAGCGGTGCCCGCCGGTTGACGATGCGATAGAGGTAGCGCCGCCCGGTGCAGGAAAACCGCGCGTGCCAGCTGTCCGGCTGCTCCACGCAATCGAGCACCGCAATCGGCGCGTCGGCCGCCCGCAGCCGCGCGTTGAGCGCCTCCATTAACCGGAACGGGGCGAGGTCTTTCGCCACATCGACATGCGCGCGCATGGCCAGCGCATGGACCCCGGCATCCGTCCGCCCGGCCGCGTGCAGCGTCACCGTCTCGGCAGTGATGTCATGGACCGCCTGTTCGACAGCCTGCTGGACCGAGGGCGCATCCGCCTGCCGCTGCAACCCGGCAAAGGCGCTGCCATCGTATTCGAGGGTGAGGGCAAAGCGGGTCAATTCAGCTTTGTCCCCGCCGGAACGGCTTTGCCGCGCAGGAACGAAGGCGCATCCATCGCCGGTCGTCCGGCGCGCTGAACCTGCGTGATGCGCAGCGCGCCCGTTCCGCAGGCGATCGTCAGCCTGTCGTCCAGTGTCACCCCCGGCTCGCCTACTCCGTCCACCGCCTGCGCTTCCAGCACCCGGTAACGCTCCCCATCGAGTTCGAAGAACGCCCCCGGCGCTGGAGCGAACGCGCGGACCTGTCGCTCGACGTGCGCTGCGTCGGCCGAAAATTCCAGCCGTGCCTCCGCCTTGTCGAGCTTGTGGGCGTAGGTCACCCCGGCCTCGGTCTGAGGCACTTCGGGATAGGCCGAAAGATCGGCGAGCACGCGGACCATCAGTTCCGCGCCCAGCCTGGCCAGTTCGTCGGTCAGGTCGCCGGCAGTCTTGCGGTCCACCGCCGTGCGGCCTTCGAGCAGCACGGGTCCGGTATCGAGCCCGCGCCCCATCCGCATCACGCCAACCCCCGTTTCGGCATCGCCGGCCAGGATCGCGCGCTGGACCGGAGCCGCCCCGCGCCAACGCGGCAGCAGCGAGCCGTGGACATTGAGGCAGCCATGGCGCGGCGCATCGAGCACGGCGGGCGGCAGGATCAGGCCATAGGCGGCGACGACCGCAATATCGGCATTCAGCGCCGCGAACGCCGCCTGTGCCTCCGGCGTTTTCAGGCTTACCGGATGGCGCACCATGATCCCGCGGCGCTCGGCCTCGCGCTGGACCGGGGAGGGGGTCAGTTCGCGCCCGCGCCGTCCGCCTGGACGCGGAGGCTGCGTATAGGTGCAGACGATCTCGTGCCCCGCCTCGGCCAGCGCGACAAGCGTCGGCACCGCGAAATCGGGAGTGCCCATGAAGGTGATGCGCATGGCTCTAAATGCTTTCCGTTCGGCGGCGTGCTCACTATCTGTCGCACGATGGCATCGCAAGAGATCGAGACACTCGCCGGGGTACTGGCCCGTTTGCCCGGCTTCGGCCCGCGCTCTGCCCGGCGGGCGGTGCTGTGGCTGATCAAGCGCCGCGAATCCGCGTTGCCCCAGCTGCTCGAGGCGTTGGCCGGGGTGCAGGACGCGCTGGTGGAGTGCCAGGCGTGCGGCAATGTCGATACGACCAACCCTTGCGCAATCTGCGTTGATCCGCGGCGCGATGCCCGTGCGCTGTGCGTAGTGGAGGACGTGGCCGACTTGTGGGCGCTCGACCGGGCGCGCCTGTTCGCCGGGCGCTATCACGTGCTGGGCGGGCGGCTTTCGGCGCTGGAAGGGGTGCGCCCTGAAGACCTTACGATCGGCCGGCTGATCGAGCGGGCGACCGCGGGCGGGATCGACGAGGTCGTCCTGGCGATGAACGCCACGCTGGAGGGCCAGACCACTGCGCACTATATCGCGGAGCGGTTGGAGCACCTGCCCGTGCGGATCACCCAGCTGGCTCATGGGCTGCCGGTGGGGGGCGAGCTCGATTACCTCGACGAAGGCACGCTGGCGCAGGCGCTGCGCGCGCGCCGCCCGGTGGGCTGAGCTGCGCTAACCCGTCCCCGGTCGTGGCCTGCCACCTTGCGATCCGCTCGCACCGCGATTATCTGCACCCGATGGCTAATCGCGAAATCCTTGAAGTCCCCAATCCGAAGCTCAAGCAGGTGTCGTCGCGCGTCGAAACCTTCGACGACGATCTGCGCACGCTGGTCGCCGACATGTTCGAGACGATGTACGACGCCCCGGGCATCGGACTTGCCGCAGTTCAGGTTGGCGTGCCGCTGCGCGTGCTGGTGATCGACCTGCAGGAACGCGATCTCGACGCGCCGGCGGAGGACTGCGGCGATCACGGCTGCGGGCACGATCATCGCCCGGCCAAGCGTACGCCGCGTGTGTTCATCAATCCGGAAATCCTCGATCCATCAGCAGAACATACGATCTATCAGGAAGGCTGCCTATCGGTGCCAGAGATCTTTGCCGACGTCGAACGGTCGGCATCGATCCGCGCGCGGTGGCAGGATCTGGACGGCGAAGTGCATGAAGAGACCATGGACGGGCTGATGGCTATCTGCCTTCAGCACGAAATGGATCATCTGGAAGGCATACTGTTCATCGATCATCTCTCGCGTCTGAAGCGCAACATGGCGCTCAAGAAGCTGGAAAAGCTGCGTAAGGCGGCTTGAGGGCACACACCGACGCGCCGGTGTGATGTGGGCGCGATTGCAGGTAGCCTGGCTTTACTTGCCACACGCGGATTTGCTGTCTAGGTTCATGCTTCGTTCTAGAGGGGTGTGTGCGTGAACCAGCAGGTGTTGAGCTTCGTCGCGCTCCTTCTTGGGCTGGTGGTTGGCACGGGGCTGGGGTGGTTTCTGGGCAACCGACCCGCGCGCGACTGGCGCAAGCGGTTCGAGCAGCGCGATCTGGAAGCGCGCGATCTGGACGAAAGGTTTCGCCGCTCGATCGTTGATCTTGCCGGCATGTCCGAGCGGGCAGCGCGGGCGGACGAGCTTCGCGCCAGCCTGGAGGAAGCGCGGCACGAACAGATGCGCCTCACCAGCGATCTGGCGGCGCTCAAGGCCGACGCGCTGAATTTTGCCGAACAGAAAAAGCTGATGCTCGATGCGCAGGAGATGTTGCGCAAGGAATTTGAGAATTCGGGCAGCAAGGTGCTTGAAAAGGCGCAGGAAACATTTTTACAGCGGGCTCAAGAGCGGTTTGCCGAAAGCGAGAAGACCAGCGCCGAACGGATCGCTACGCTGCTCGCGCCGGTCGGCCAGCGGCTCAAGAGCTACGAGGAGCAGGTGGCCGGGCTCGAGGCGAAGCGGGTCGATGCGTTCGGCCAACTGTTTGGGCAGATCGAGGCGCTGCGGCTGGGGCAGGAAGACGTGCGGCGCGAGGCGCAGCGGCTCGGCAACTCGCTGACGAACGCGCCCAAGGCCCGCGGCCGCTGGGGCGAGCGCGCGTTGCAGAACGTGCTGGAGCAATGCGGGCTGAGCGAGCACACCGACTTCGTAACAGAGCATTCGGTCAACACCGACGACGGCCGCCTGCGCCCCGATGCGATCATCCGTATCCCGGGCCAGAAATGCCTGATCATCGACGCCAAGGTGTCGCTCAACGCGTACCAGCAAGCTTTCGAGGCCGACGACGAAGCGGTCCGCAAGACCGCGCTCGACCTGCACGCGCGGTCGATGCGAAACCACGTCCAGACGCTCGGCGCGAAATCGTACCAGAGCCAGTTCGCCGAGGCGCCGGACTATGTCGTGATGTTCGTGCCGGGCGAGCACTTTGTCGCCGCCGCGCTCGAACACGATCCAGAGCTGTGGGATTTTGCATTCCGTAATAAAGTCTTGCTGGCCACTCCTACCAACTTGGTGGCGATTGCTCGGACCGTAGCCGAAGTGTGGCGGCAGGACACGATCGCGCGCGAGGCGGTGGAAATCGGCAAGGCCGGCGCCGAGCTTTACGAGCGGTTGCGCGTGGCGGCGGATCATCTCAAACGGGTGGGATCGGGGCTGGATACGGCGGTCACCAACTACAACAAGTTCGTCGGCAGCTTTGAGCGTAACGTGCTGTCTTCGGGCAAGCGCCTGCGCGACAAGGGCATCGCCATCGGCAGTCGCGAGATCGACGACGTGCCGCTGGTCGAAAGCCTGCCGCGCTATGGACAGGCCGCTGATGATAACGAACCGGCGCAGTTCCCCCCCGTCGCCGCTGAGTGAGCCGCCGCAGAGTGAGCCGGCCGCAGAGTGAGCCGCCGCGGAGTGAGTCGCCGGGGACTGAGCGCATCGGGGGTGGCTTAGCCCCATAGGTCCAACTGGCCATCTGCGGCGGGCGCGCGAAACTTGCCGCAGTCGAGCGCCATGTCCTCCCGGTTGAGGTCCAGACGGCGGCAGGCCAGCCGGAAGCGCGCGCGGAACAGCTCGGCCCAGGTGCCTTCCGGTTTCATCCGCGAGAAAAACGAAGGGTCGTTGTCGCGCCCGTTCCGCACGGACCGGACAATGTGCATGACCTTGTCGGCACGATCCGGATAATGCGCGTCCAGCCATTCGCGGAACAGCGGTGCCACCTCGTGCGGCAGCCGCAGCAGGATCCAGCTGGCCGACCGCACCCCGCGCGCCGCCGCCTCGGCCAGGATCCGCTCCATGAATTCATCGGTGATCGCAGGCACCACGGGCGCGACCGAGACATGTGCCGGAACGCCGGCCGCGACCAGCTTTTCCAGCGCCGCCAGCCGCTTGGCCGGCGCGCTTGCACGAGGTTCGAGCAGCGCGGACAGTGACGGGTCGAGACTGGTAACCGACACGCTCACCGCCACCAGACGGTCACGCGCGAGATCAGCGAGCAGATCGAGATCGCGCACCACGCGATCAGACTTGGTGGTAATCGTCACCGGATGGTTCGCCTCGCGGCACACTTCGAGCTGCTGGCGGGTAATGCGGTAGCGGCCTTCGATCGGTTGGTATGGATCGGTGTTCGTCCCCATCGCAATCGGTGCACATTTGTAGCCCCTCCGACACAGCGTCTCGCGCAGCAGCCGCGCGGCGTCCGGCTTCGCGAACAGCTTCGTTTCGAAATCCAGCCCCGGCGAGAGGTCGTGAAACGCATGGGTCGGCCGGGCGAAGCAGTAGATGCAGCCATGCTCGCAGCCGCGATAGGCGTTGATCGAGCGGTCGAACGGGATGTCGGGCGAGCGGTTGAAGGTGAGGATGGTCTTGGCCCGTTCCTCGGTCACGGTTGTGCGCAGCTTGTCCACAGGCGTGTCCACATCCTCGTCCACAACCCCGCGCTCGTCGAGCCAGTCTAGATCCACATCGCGCGCAGCGAGGCCGAAGCGCTGCGGGGTGGCCGCCGAGCGGGCCCCGCGGCCGCGCGGGGCCGGTGGAGCGGGTGAGGGCCGAGGGGTGCGGGTGGACACCGCCGCACTAGAACATAACGGGAACCTGGTGGCAACCCGCCTGTGCTATCAGGCGTTCCGATTATACCTCACGCAGGCGCGGGATCAGTTCGACGAAATTGCAGGGGCGGTTGCGGCTGTCGAGCTGCTCCAGCAGGATGCCGTCCCACGCGTCCTTTACCGCTCCGTTAGAGCCTGGCAGGGCGAACACGTACTTGCCGCCCGCCAGTACCGCGCAGGCGCGCGACTGGATCGTACTGGTGCCGATGGTCTGGTAGCTGATCCAGCGGAACAGCTCGCCAAAGCCCGGGATGTCCTTGTCCTTGATCGCATCAAGCGCTGCCGGGGTCACGTCGCGTCCGGTCAACCCGGTGCCGCCGGTGGTGATGATGCAGTCTATCGCCGGATCGCCGAGCCAGGCGCGGAGGCGCGCGACGATCGCCGGAACGTCGTCCCTTTCGATCGCGCGAACCACCAGCCGGTGCCCCGAAGCCTCTACCCGCGCGCACAGCAGATCGCCGGACGTGTCGTCCGCAGTGGTCCGGGTGTCTGAAATGGTCAGGACGGCAATTCCGATGGGCTTGAATTCGCGCAACGGATCAACGGCCACGCAGCAGCGCCCCGTCGTTGGCCATGCGCACTGCGGTGCTACCCGCAAGGTCGGGGAAGGTTGGCCACATGGCCTGGGCCAGCGCGATCCGGCTTTCTGATGGACCGCCGGCCTGGCGTTCATACATCCAGTAGTTCTTCAGCACGACGTTCACGTAGCCGCGCGTTTCCCAGTAAGGCACCGATTCGATCCACAGCAGCGGATCGCCCTTGTCGCGAATCTCGGTGTTCCAGCGTGACACGGGGGAGAGCCCGGCGTTGTAGGCCGCGATCACCTTTGGCAGCAGGCCTTGTGTTCCGGGGGTGCCCCGCAGCATCTGCAGGTGGCGCTGACCGAACGCGAGGTTCACTTCGGGCCGGGTCACGTCGGTCGGCTGTACGCCCAGAGCGGCGGCATGATCGCGCGCCGCCGCCGGCATGATCTGCATCAGCCCCTGCGCCCCGGCGGGGCTGGTGACGGCAGTGCGGAACACCGATTCCTGCAAGGTATGTGCATAGACCAGCGCCGGATCGACCTTCCACCCGGTAACAGGGGCCCAGCGCGGGGTGGGAAAGCGTGCGGCCGGCATGGCGCTGCCGCCGCGCGGCGCATTGTAGGCCATCCACAGCTGGGTGGACGGCAGACCAAGGTCACGCGCCAGCCGCGACAGCGGCTTGTATTGCGCCGGCCCGCCGATGCGGGCCTGATAGCGCAGGACATCGTCGGCCAGCCCGTCCTTGCCAATTTCCGCAAGCTGGACCGCGGCGCGGACCGTATCGTTGTCGCGCAGCGCCTGCCAGTCCGCCTGCGTGAAATCAGGCGCGGCATGGCTTTCGGGCAGGCGGAGGCCAAGCTGTTCGGCCGCCAGCATGCCGTAGAACGTCTCGTCTCGCGCGGCGGCCAGCTTCAGCGGAGCAGCGGCCTTTTCGGGTTGCCGGCACCGGACGAGCGCACGGCTTTGCCAATAATAAGCCGCAGTTCGCAGTTCGATGTTGTCAGTCGCGCCGGCGGCACGCGAGAAGGCATCGGCCGCGCTCTGGCAATCATCGATCCGCCATGCGGCAAGCCCGGCCGTCCACCAGCCTTCGGCAACCCACGGCCCATATCCCTCGGCAGCGCTCTGCGAGAGCGTATACGCCGAGGCGTCATCGTTTTCGATGTAGAACGACCAAGCGATCTTGGCACGCCATTCCGCGCGGGCGGCCGGGCTGAGTCCGGCGTCTATGCCGTCAAGCAGCAGCTTGGCTCCGACCGGATCGTCGGTCTTGATGCGTTCCTGGATCGCGATCGCAACCGGCACGGGCATTGTGCCGTCATTGGTGTCACGCGGGCGCAATCGCCGGGCGCTGGTAGGCAGCGAGACGAGCGGTTGGGCAATCGGCAGCGGCGGCAGCGTAACCGCGCCGCGTTTCAGCGCGAGCGCTGCGATCTGTTCCGATTCGGGCAGCGCGGAGCCCTGCGCCAGCCACTGGGTCAGCGCCTCAAGCTCGATCCGCGGGCTCTTGGAATCAAGGTAGTACTCGGCACGCGCCACCTGATGGAGCGGCCCGTCGGGCTTTTGCTGGAACAGGGCCTGCACCCTCGTCCAGTCTTTCTGGTCAATCGCGGTGAACAGATCGGTGTAATACGTCCGCTCATCGTGGCTGAGCAGCGTCGGCACAGCCGAACGATCCGCCCGCCCGCGGAAATATTCGACAGCGGCGCTGTTCGCGGCGGCCGGCGCCGGGGCCCAAGCCAGGCCGGCGGCGGCGAGCCCGGTAAGCAGAGAGACTCTCATCCGTGTCACAATGGCAGCGTCATCAAAGTGTGGTTCCCGTCCAGTCCAACCAGCGCTGCCAGAAGGCGGCCTTCGATCTTGGCCGCGTCAGCATTCCCCTGAGTTCGTGCGCACCTAGCAGAGGGATCGTGCCGCCTTGATGGTTAAGAGACTGCAAAACGGCAGTCTTTTGCGCCAAATCGTGGCCAATCAGCGGCAGGATGTTCTGACCGAACACTATCAGCCGCTTCGGTGCAACCAGTCCCACGTGGTGGATCAGCACATCGCCGAATCCAGCCGCATGCACCGCAGGCCAATCCGGCAGGGGCATATGACGAGGAAGCACTGCGGCCTTGTAAACCTGATCGATGTCGATCCCCATCGCAGCGATCATGGCCTCGAGCAGGCGCCCTTCAGGCCCGCTCAGCAGTTTTGGCCCCTCCGCCCCGGCATCGTCGCCGGCTTCGGGGTGGGGCACAACGATCATCAGTTCCGGCCCCGCCGCGCCGCACGGTGCTACCCGGCGCTGTACCGCACCGTGATCCAGCCCCGGCTCGCTGAGCCACCAGGGCGCAAAATCGGCCAGTGATCGGGGCCACCGGTCTCTTCCGCCCCCGATATCCGCCGATTGCGCGATATCCGCCACCTGGCTGCGGCGGGAGGCATCATTCGGGACCGGGCCGGACACGCTTGTAGTTGCAGAAACATCGGGCTCGCGCGGCAACCACTGAGTTGGCTCGTCCGCAAAGCACAGATCCACGCCGGCATCTCGCCACCAGTCCAGCGCTGCGGCGAACTGTGCGCCAAGTTTGGGTTGCGTTGCGCCGTCCATCGTGGTGAGGACTTGACCTGTAGCGCTGCAGCAATCAAGGCGCAAAACGGTAAACAGGTTTATAGACAGGACAGGGTTGTCATGGTCGAACGGGAATCGATGCCCTATGATGTTGTGGTTGTTGGCGGCGGCCCGGCCGGCCTCAGCACGGCGATCCGGCTCAAACAGCTAAATCCCGACATTGCGGTTTGCGTCCTTGAAAAGGGTTCGGAGATCGGCGCCCACATTCTGTCCGGCGCGACCATCGATCCGAAGGCGCTGGACGAACTGCTGCCCGATTGGCGCGACGACGGATGCGCGCTGGGGGAAATCCCGGTGACCGACAACTGGCACTGGCACATGACCAAGCGCGGCAAGGTTTCAATGCCGCACTTCCTGATGCCGCCATTCATGTCGAACCACGGGAGCTATACCGGCTCGCTTGGCAACCTGTGCCGGTGGCTGGCGGGCAAGGCAGAGGAACTGGGCGTAGAAATATTCCCCGGCTTCCCCGCGGCCGAAGTCCTTTACGATGACGATGGCACCGTCATCGGCGTGCAGACCGGCGACATGGGCGTGGACCGCGAAGGCCAGCCCAAGGGCGATTACCAGCCCGGCATGAACCTGCTCGCGAAGTACACCGTGTTCTGCGAGGGCGCACGCGGGCACCTGACCAAGCGGCTGAAGGCAAAGTACAATCTGGAAGCCGATTGCCAGCCGCAGGTTTACGGCCTTGGCATCAAGGAGCTGTGGGACATCGATCCCGACAAGCACGCACCGGGCCGGGTGATTCACACCCAGGGCTGGCCGCTTTCAGAAAGCGACAGTTGGGGCGGCGGCTTCCTGTACCATCAGGCGAACAATCAGGTCGCGATCGGGTTCGTGACCGCGCTCGATTACAAGAACCCGTACGTCTACCCGTTCGAGGAATTCCAGCGCTGGAAACAGCATCCGGAAATCCGGGCGATCCTGGAAGGCGGACGCCGCGTGGCATATGGCGCGCGGGTGATCAATGAAGGCGGCTGGCAATCGGTCCCCAGGCTCGACTTCCCCGGCGGCGTGCTGGCCGGGTGTTCGGCCGGGTTCGTCAACGTGCCGCGGATCAAGGGGACGCACACCGCCATGAAAAGCGGGATGCTCGCCGCCGAGGCGATCGCTGCCGCCGTTGCGGGCGGGCGCGAGCATGACTCGCTTTCGGAATACGATGCGGCGGTGCGCGACAGCTGGATCGCCAAGGAACTGAAGCTGGTCCAGAACGCCGAGCCGCTCGTGGCAAAGTTCGGCGGCGAAATCGGCACGATCCTGGCCGGGGCGGATATGTGGCTGCGCACGCTGTTCGGCTTTGGCGTGGCCAGGCCGATGAAGCATCACACCGATGCTTCGTCCACCATGCGCGCCGACATGTATCGGCCGATCGACTACCCCAAGCCCGATGGCGTGATCAGCTTTGACCGGCTGACCAGCGTTGCCTATTCGTTCACCAACCACGAGGAAGAGCAGCCGTGTCATTTGCGGCTGACCGATCCGGTGATCCCGACCCGGGTCAACCTGCCGCTCTATGCCGGGCCGGAGACCCGCTATTGTCCGGCCGGCGTGTACGAATATGTCGATCCGGACGGCGCTGGGCCGCGGCTGCAGATCAACGCGCAGAACTGCGTCCACTGCAAGACTTGCGACATTAAGGATATGACGCAGAACATCGAATGGGTCGCGCCCGAAGGCGGGGGCGGGCCGAATTACCCAAACATGTGACGCTCAAGGCCGCGTGGCGATTGCACGCGCCGGGGCTTGCCTCGGCGCGCTGCAGCTTTCAGATGAAGGCCCATGAGTCTCCATGAAATCGCCTATGCGAAGCTAAACCTTGCGCTGCACGTCCGCGCGCGGCGGGAGGACGGGTATCATCAGCTGGAAACAGTGTTCGCGTTCGTCGATCGTGGCGACGTGCTCTCCGCGCGCGAAACGCAGCGCGACGAACTGCATACCGTGGGCGATTTTGCCGGGCTGATCGCCGATCCGTTCGACAACATGGTCGCCAAGGCGCTGCGCGCGTTGCCGCGTGCTGATGGACTGGCGATCACGCTGGAAAAGAACCTGCCGGTCGCGGCCGGGCTGGGCGGTGGCTCGGCCGACGCGGGCGCGGTGTTCCGGCTGATAGAGCGCACCCATGGCTGGCCCGATGACTGGCATGCCCGCGCGGCGAAGCTTGGGGCCGACGTGCCGGCCTGCGTCGTCAGCCAAACCTGCATTGGCCGGGGTACGGGCACCGAGTTGCAGCCGATCGCAAGCGATATCGCCGGCGCGCCGGTCCTGCTGGTCAACCCGCGGGTGGCAGTACCGACCGGAGCCGTGTTCGAGCGCTGGGACTGCGTTGATCGCGGGGCGCTGCCGGTTGGATCGGTCCGGGAAATCGCGCTCGGTGGGCGCAACGATCTGGAAAAGCCCGCAATTGCGCTGTGTCCGGCAATTGCGGACGTGCTTGCGTGCCTGCGCGGCACGTCTGCCTGGCTGGTGCGCATGTCCGGATCGGGCGCGACCTGCTTTGCGCTCTATGACGATGCGGCCGCGCGCGATGCCGCGCAGGCGGCGGTGCAGGCGGCGCAGTCCGGCTGGTGGACGCTGGCAGGTTCGCTGCGATGAGCGAGGATATCTGCCGGGTGCTCGGCACGCCGCGGTTCGGCGGGGTGCTGGTGGTGTCCGACCATGCCTCGAACCGGGTGCCTGACGGTATCGATCTGGGCATCGCCCCGGCGCTGCTGGAGGAGCACGTCGCGGTCGACCTCGGCGTGGCGCAACTGGGTGCGCTGCTCTCCGAACGACCGGGATCCTCGGCATTGCAATGCAATTTCAGCCGCTTGGTCTGCGACGTGAACCGCGACGAGCACGCGCCGGGCGCGATTCCGGTGGCGAGCGACGGGCATGTCATCCCGGGCAACGCGTTGGATCATGAGGCGCATCTGGAGCGGATTGCGCGGTTTCATGTGCCGTATCATGCGGCGCTGGCCGAGTTGCTGGACCGCGTGCCGCCCGCGCTTATCGTTTCGCTTCATAGCTTTACGCCGCGCCTTTCCAGCCATCCGGAGGAGGTGCGGCCGTGGCAGGTGGGGGTGCTGTACAACGCCGACGACCGGGCGGCGCGGCTGGCGATTCCATTGCTGGAAGCGGAAGGGCTGGTGGTCGGCGATCAGCAGCCGTATTCCGGCAAGCTGTTGAATTACACGATGAATCGCCATGCCGAGGCGGATGGACGGCCATACCTGGGAATTGAAATCCGCCAGGACGAGCTGGCCGACGCGGACGGCCAGGCGCGCTGGGCGGGCCTGCTGCAACGGATTTGCAACCGCGTTGCAACGGCGCTGGGCGGTTGAACCGCCCGCGCGGCATTTTTCCCCTTCGACTGCCTGCTGCGCTGGAGTAGGGGATTACTATATAACGAGACTATTCCCCGGAGTGCCGATCATGCCCGCCTATCGTTCCAGAACCTCTACCCACGGCCGCAACATGGCCGGCGCACGCGGTCTGTGGCGCGCGACCGGCATGAAGGACAGCGACTTCGGCAAGCCGATCATCGCGGTGGTCAACAGCTTCACCCAGTTCGTGCCGGGCCATGTCCACCTGAAAGACCTGGGCCAGATGGTCGCGCGCGAGATCGAGGCGGCCGGCGGCGTGGCCAAGGAGTTCAACACCATCGCGGTCGATGACGGGATCGCCATGGGACACGACGGCATGCTTTATAGCCTGCCGAGCCGCGACCTGATCGCCGACAGCGTAGAATACATGGTCAACGCGCACTGCGCCGATGCGATGGTCTGTATTTCCAACTGCGACAAGATCACGCCGGGCATGCTGAACGCGGCGCTGCGGATCAACATTCCGGTGGTGTTTGTATCCGGCGGGCCGATGGAGGCGGGCAAGGTCGTGCTGCGGGGGAAGGAAGTCGCACTGGACCTCGTCGATGCGATGGTCGCTGCGGCTGACGAGAAATACACCGACGAGGAAGTCGCCACCATCGAGCGTTCGGCCTGCCCGACGTGCGGATCGTGCAGCGGCATGTTCACCGCCAATTCGATGAACTGCCTGACCGAGGCCTTGGGTCTGTCGCTGCCGGGCAATGGCTCCACGCTGGCCACTCATGCCGACCGCCAGCGCCTGTTCCTGGAGGCCGGGCGGACCGTGGTGGACTTGTGCAAGCGCTATTACGAGCAGGACGACGAGAGCGTGCTGCCGCGCTCCATCGCCAGCTTCAATGCGTTCGAGAATGCGGTCACGCTTGATATCGCGATGGGTGGATCGACCAACACCGTGCTGCACCTGCTGGCCGCCGCGCATGAGGCCGAGGTCAATTTCACCATGGCCGATATCGACCGCCTGTCGCGCCGGGTGCCGTGCCTGTCCAAGGTGGCGCCCGCGAAGGCCGACGTTCACATGGAGGACGTGCACCGCGCCGGGGGCATCTTTGCCATCCTTGGCGAGCTTGATCGCGCCGGGCTGCTACACACCGATCTGCCCACGGTCCACAGCCGGACGATGGGCGATGCGCTGAACCAGTGGGACATCTCCCGGACCAATTCGCCTTCGGTCCGCGAATTCTACAAGGCCGCGCCCGGGGGGGTTCCGACGCAAGTGGCGTTCAGCCAGAACCGGCGTTGGGCGGAGCTTGACCTCGACCGCGAGAACGGGGTCATCCGCTCTGCCGCGCACGCCTTCAGCAAGGACGGCGGGCTGGCGGTACTGTTCGGCAATATCGCAGTCGACGGCTGCATCGTGAAGACCGCCGGCGTGGACGAATCGATCCTGAAGTTCGCCGGCCCGGCTGTGGTCTTCGAAAGCCAGGAGGGGGCCGTTGCCGGCATCCTGACCGGCCAGGTCACGGCCGGCGACGTGGTGGTGATCCGCTATGAAGGGCCGCGCGGCGGGCCGGGCATGCAGGAGATGCTTTATCCAACCAGCTATCTCAAATCCAAAGGGCTGGGGGCGGCCTGCGCGTTGATCACCGACGGCCGGTTTTCGGGCGGCACGTCGGGCCTGTCGATCGGCCATGCCTCGCCCGAGGCAGCCGAGGGCGGAGCGATTGCCCTGGTCGAGAACGGCGACCGGATCGAGATCGACATTCCCATGCGCACGATCAACGTGATGGTGCCCGACGCCGAGCTGGCGGCGCGGCGCGCGGAGATGGAAACGCGCGGGGACAAGGCGTGGATGCCGGTGAAGGAACGCCCGCGCCGGGTTTCACCCGCGTTGCAGGCCTATGCGGCGATGACCACCAGCGCCGCACGCGGCGCGGTGCGCGACGTGTCGCAGCTCAAGCGCGGCTGACGTGCAGCGCCTGGCGGCCGGGCTGGCGGGATTGGCACCGTTGCCGGTGCTGGCCGCATGCTCGCCTGGCGGGGCCCCGACGGCAGAGGCGGGGCACGCGCGCGCGGCCTGTGCGCTGGGCCTAGGCGCGCCGTTTGCCGATGTATGCGCGATCGAGCGGGTGTTGGAGCGCGGCGCCCGCGTGCTGGTGGTCGAACATCCCGACGGCGGATTCCGCCTGTTCGCGATTCGTGACGACGGAAGGGCACTGACCACCGCAGACGGCGCTGAGGCGGTGCAGGTGGCGCGCGCCGGCGGCATGATCGAGGTGCGCGTGAACGATGATCGCTATCGGCTTGCACTGACAGGGCTGCGCGATGCCGGCAGTTGACCAGGTCCTGACGGTCGCGGCGATGCGCGCGGCCGAGGCGGCGCTGATGGAGACCGGCACCGGCGTGGATGCGCTGATGCAGATCGCCGGGCGCGGGGCAGCGGACTGGGTGTGGCGCGTCGGCGGGCGCCACCTGGTCACGGTGCTGTGCGGACCCGGCAATAACGGCGGCGATGGATACGTGATTGCCGAAGCCATGCGTGCGCGCGGCGGAAACGTGAAGGTTGTTGCCGTGGCCGAACCGCGGACGGATGCCGCCCGCAACGCCCGCGCGCTGTACCGGGGTGCGGCGGTGGGCGCGGATGAGCCGGTGCGCGGCGACGTGCTGGTCGATTGCCTGTACGGCAGCGGGCTGGTCCGTCCGCTGGACGATGCCGACCTGGCCTTGCTGACCCGGCTTGCAGCCAGCCATCCGCGCCGGATCGCGGTCGACCTGCCCAGCGGCGTGGATAGCGATAGCGGCGCGGCGTTTAACCCCGGCTTGCCCGATTACCAGCTTACCATTGCACTGGGCGCATGGAAGCATGCGCATTTCCTGATGCCCGCCTGCGCCGCGATGGGCGAGCTGCGGCTGGTGGGCATCGGCTGCGGCGCAGTTGCCGGTGCTGCTGGTGTGGTCGCCCGGCCGAAGCTGGCCGCCCCGGCCGCCGATGCGCACAAGTACCGGCGCGGATTGCTGGCCGTGGTCGGGGGCGAGTTGCGGGGGGCGGCGCAGCTGGCCGCCGTATCGGCCCAAGGCGCGGGGGCCGGCTATGTGCGGCTGCTGGCCGACCGGTCCGGTCCCTTCCGCGCAGATCTTGTGACCGACACGCGGCAGTTGACCGAGGCGCTGGCTGACGCGCGGCTGTCGGCAGTGCTCGCGGGGCCGGGGCTGGGCCGCGGCGCGGCCGCGCGCGCTGCGCTGGAGGCAGCGATCAGGGCCGGGCGCCGGCTGGTGCTGGACGCCGACGCACTGTTCCTGCTACGGCCGGACGATATCGCGGGCCGGCGGATCGACGGCGTCGCCACGCCGCATGAGGGCGAACTGGCGGTGCTGGAGCGCAGCTTTGGTCTGGACGGCGCCGGGACCAAGCTTGACCGTGCCCGCGCGCTGGCCGCAGCGACCGGGCTGGTGGTGGTGGCCAAGGGTCCGGACAACGTGATCGCCGCGCCCGATGGACGGGCGGCGTTCGCCCGGCGTGCGCCAAGCTGGCTGTCGACAGCCGGAACGGGCGACGTGCTGGCCGGGATCGTCGCCAGCCGCCTGGCCTGCGGCGCCGACCCTTTTGCCGCCGCAGCAGAGGGCGTCTGGCTCCAAGGCGAGGCGGCGCGGCTGGCCGGCACCGCTTTTGCCGCGTCGGAGCTTGCTGCGGCGGTGCGCAGCGCCTACGCGGCGTGCCTGTGAGCCAGCCCCAAGATACCGCCGCCGAAGAGATCCTGCGCATCGCCGCCAAAGGCGACGGGGTGACCGCGTCAGGCCGCTTTGCCTGGGGCAGTGCGCCGGGGGACCTGCTGCTGCCCGACGGTTCCATCGTCCCGGGGCCGCACCACGTCGATCCGGTATGCCGCCATTTCGCCCGTTGCGGGGGCTGCCAGTTGCAGCAACTGGACGAGCAAACGCTGACTCAGTTCGTCGAGGCGCGGGTAGCCAACGCATCTGCCAGCCAGGACCTTGGCGCCGAACTGATTGCCGCGCCGTACTTGTCGCCGCCGGGCACGCGGCGGCGCGCATCGCTGCGCGCCGAAAGTTCCGGCGGGCGCGTGGTGATCGGGTTTCGCGAAGCCGGTTCGCACCGGCTGGTCGAAGTGCAGGAATGTCCGGTGCTGGTGCCGCAGTTCGTCGCGCTGTTGCCGGAACTGCGCAAGCTGTTGATCACGCTGGGGCAGGCCAGCGCGCGGGCTGGCAAGGTTGCGCGCAAGCAGAGCCGGCCTGGCGAGCGCTCGGTGGGCAAGATGGCGGCCGACATCGAACTGACGCTGGCAGAGCAGGGCGTGGACCTGGGGATCAAGGGCCTTTCGGCCCGCGGGCTGGCGATCACCGAAGCGCTGCTGCAGTTTGCGCAAGCCCACGCGCTGGCGCGGCTGACGCTGGACCAAGGCTATGGCGCCGAAACGTTGTGGGAGCCCGAGCCGGTGACGATCATGCTGTCGGGAGTGAGCGTGCCGCTGCCGCCGGGTGCGTTCCTGCAGGCGACCGTCGATGGCGAAGCGGTGCTGGTGGCGGCGGCGCAGGAGTGGTTGGAAGGCGCAGGGACCGTGGCGGACCTGTTTTCGGGGCTGGGCACGTTCGCCTTTGCACTGGCCGGTGCGGGCACCAAAGTGCTCGCGGTGGAGGCGGCGCGCGATGCCCACCTGGCGTGCAAGTCTGCCGCCGGCAGGGCGCAGCGGCCGGTTCACGCGCTGCACCGCGACCTGTTTCGCAACCCGCTGCTGCCCGACGAATTGAGCCGGTTCGACGCGGTGCTGCTTGACCCGCCGCGCGCCGGCGCGCGCGAGCAGATCGAGCGGCTGGCGGCGAGCACCGTGGGGCGGGTCGTCTATGTCAGCTGCAACCCTTCGAGCTGGGCCCGCGATGCGGCGCTGCTGGTGGAAAGCGGATACCGGCTGGCCGAGGTGCGCCCCGTAGGCCAGTTCCGCTGGTCCATCCACGTCGAGTTGGCCAGCCTGTTCTTGCGGGGGTGAGCGTTGGGCCACGGCGGTTGTGCTGTCATGTCGGGCGGCTATATGCCCATGCTCGGTCCGGCGAAGGAGACGACAAGTGAGCAAGGTTCTGGTGATCGGCGCGGGCGGCGTCAGCTCGGTGGCGGTCCACAAGATGGCGATGAACCCCGGCATCTTCAGCCACATCAGCCTGGCCAGCCGCACCAAGGCGAAATGCGACGCAATCGCCGAATCGGTGCTGGCGCGCACTGGCCAGACCATCGACACCTTCGAGGTCGATGCTGAAGAACTTCCCGCGATGATCAAGCTGATCGAAAAGGTCCGCCCGCAGCTGATCGTCAACCTTGCACTGCCGTATCAGGACCTGGCGATCATGGACGCCTGCCTGGCAACGGGGGTGCATTACCTCGACACTGCCAATTACGAGCCGAAGGACGAGGCAAAGTTCGAATACAAGTGGCAGTGGGCGTACCACGACCGCTTTCGCGAAAAGGGGCTGATGGCGCTGCTGGGATCGGGCTTCGATCCGGGCGTGACCAGCGTGTTCGCGATGTGGCTGAAGAAGCACAAGCTGAAGACCATCCGCCAACTCGACATCCTCGACTGCAACGGGGGCGATCACGGCCAGGCGTTCGCGACCAACTTCAACCCCGAGATCAACATCCGCGAGGTGACCGCCCCGGCGCGGCACTGGCTGAACGGCGAATGGGTCGAGACGCCGGCGCTGACGATCCGACAGAACTTCGAGTTCGAGGGCGTGGGCCCGAAGAACATGTACCTGATGTACCACGAGGAACTGGAGAGCCTGGCGAAGTTCCTGCCCGAGCTGGAACGGGGGCGGTTCTGGATGACCTTTGGCGATGCCTATATCAACCACCTGACCGTGCTGCAGAACGTGGGCATGACCGGGATCGAGCCGGTGCTGTACCAGGGCCGCGAGATCGTGCCGCTGCAGTTTCTGGCGGCCGTGCTGCCCAAGCCCGAAACGCTGGGCGCGACCACCAAGGGCAAGACCAACATCGGCGACATCGCCACCGGCGAGGCGATGGACGGGACCGGAGACAGGACCTTCTACATCTACAACATCTGCGACCACGAGGACGCGTTCCATGAAACCGGCAACCAGGCGATCAGCTACACCACCGGCGTGCCGGCGATGATCGGCGCGGCGCTGATGCTGACCGGAGCATGGCAGGGCGAGGGCGTGTTCAACATTGAGCAGCTGGACCCCGATCCGTTCATGGACATGCTGAACACGCAAGGTTTGCCGTGGCAGGTGAAGGAATTGGCCGGGCCGCTGGCGTTCTGATGGAAACCAGAGCCGGCGATCCGGGCGCCTTCGCCCACTTCGACCTGAACCGGGTGGACAGCCCTGCGTTCGTGGTGGATGCGGCGAAATTGCGCGCAAACCTGGCGGTGTTGGCCGACATCCGCGACCGCGCCGGGGTGAAGGTGTTGGCCGCGCTCAAGGCCTTTTCGATGTGGAAGGTCGCGCCGATAGTAGGCGAGTACCTCGACGGAGTTTGCACGTCGGGCCTGTGGGAGGCGCTGCTGGCGGCCGAGCACTACGCTTCCGGTCTTCGGGGGGGCGAGATTGCGACGTATTGCGCGGCCTACAAGGAAGAGGATCTGCCGGAAATCTGCCGGATTTCCGACCACGTGATCTTCAATTCCCCGGGCCAGATCGCGCGGTTCAGGCCGTTGCTGAACCGGCTGGACGGCGCGTTCGACGTGGGCCTGCGGATCAATCCGCTGCATGCGGAAGGCGAGGTGCCGCGGTACGATCCGTGCGCCCCGCACTCGCGCCTGGGGTTCCCGGTCGACCAATTGCGCGCCGAGCATTTGGACGGGGTTACCGGCCTGCATTTCCATACGCTATGCGAACAGGACTTTGAGCCACTGCGGCGAACGTGGGAAGCGCTGAAGCCGCGAATCGCGCCGTATTTCGCCCAGCTGGAGTGGCTGAATTTCGGCGGAGGGCACCATGTCACGCGGGGCGATTACCAGCGCGACGAACTGGTCGAATTCTTACGCGCGATAAAGGCCGAGACGGGATGCGAAATCTATCTTGAACCCGGCGAAGCGGTAGCGCTGGACGCCGGCATCCTGATCGGCACGGTGCTTGACGTAGGCTGGAACGGCATGCCGTTGGCGATTACCGATGTTTCGGCCACGTGCCACATGCCCGACGTGATCGAGGCGCCGTATCGCCCGGCCATGCTGGGCGAACGCGGACCGGGCGAACTTGAGGGCGAGGAAAACGGCGACGACGCGGTCCGGCTTGGCGGACCTTCATGCCTGGCCGGCGACGTCATCGGGGACTACGTGATGCCGCAGCCGCCGGAACCGGGGATTCGCTTTGCGTTCCTGGACCAGGCGCATTACTCGATGGTCAAGACCACTACCTTCAACGGCGTTCCGCTGCCGTCGATCTGGCTGTGGGACAGCGAGAGCGATGCGCTGGAATGCGTCCGGCGATTCGGGTGGGAGGAGTTCCGCAACCGGTTGAGCTGAGCGGCTGCCTGGCGGTTTTGCAGGGTCGGAAACAGAAGGTCGAACCAGGTCCAGACTCTGCTCGCGCCAAGCTTGTGGGCGCACTGCCTTGTTCTTCGAACAGAAAAGTGAAGCACAGGCGTTCGACAAAGCTGAGCGTGAGCGGATTTGGGGCTAGGGCAGGTAGCCGTGCGAGGCGATTCTGCCGTGCTGCTTCCGTTCCTGCACAGCGCCCGCGATTGGCCGGCCCGCCGCCCATGCTGCACCCGCGCGGCAAAAGTGTGACAGTTATATTTCATCGGCACTTCAACGACTTGCTGCGCGAATTATAAGCCGCGCGGCAGCTGTCTTCGAATTGTCTAACACTGGCCCGTTTTCCCTTGCAGTTCGCGACCGACATCCTATATCGACCCCCCGCTGCCCCATGGGGACTTCCAAACCGCAAGGCAGCTTCGTCCTATGGTTGTTCTGGCCGCAAGGCCTATTGGGGGTCCCTTGAATTGCACATTTTCCCAGACGCATCGGCTGTAGTCAGCGCACTTTCGCCCGACGAACCCGTTATCCTAAATCGCCCGCAGGCTGCGGCGCGCGCGGCGCGTTTCTTTGCCGAGAAGTTTCCCGGCAAGTCGCTTTACGCGGTAAAGGCCAATCCTTCGCCCGAGCTGCTGAAGGTGCTGTGGGACAACGGGATCACGCATTACGACGTCGCCTCGATCGTCGAAGTGCGGCTGGTGCGCGCTGCGTTGCCGCAGGCGACGCTGTGCTTCATGCATCCGGTCAAAACGGCCGCGGCAATCGCCGAGGCCTACAAGGCCCACGGGGTGCGCACGTTCAGCCTTGATACGCAGGATGAGCTGGAAAAGATCGTTGTCGCCACCACGGGTGAAGATGGTGCCGCGGCCGAAGACCTGTCGCTGTGCGTGCGGCTACGCGTATCGTCGGAATATTCGGAACTGAGCCTGGCCTCGAAGTTCGGGATCGACCTGGCCGATGCCGCGCCGCTGTTGCAGGCGACCCGCCAGGTGGCAGACTGCCTGGGCATCTGCTTCCACGTCGGCAGCCAGGCGATGACTCCGTTCGCCTACGTCCAGGCGCTGGAACGCGTCCGCGCAGCGATCGTCGATGCGGCTGTGACGGTCGACATCGTCGATGTCGGTGGAGGCTTCCCGTCGATCTATCCGGGGATGGAACCGCCGCCGCTGGAGGATTTCTTTGGTGCGATCCACCGTGCGGCGGAATCGCTGCCGGTGTCGTACTCGTCGGAGCTCTGGTGCGAGCCCGGCCGTGCGCTGTGTGCCGAATACAACTCGATGATCGTGAAGGTCGAAAAACGCCGGGGCGACGAGCTGTTCATCAACGAAGGCGCGTATGGCGCGCTGTTCGATGCGGCCCACATCGGCTGGCGCTTTCCGGTGAAGGGGCTGAACCTTGATCGCAACGGTATCGAGGACGAATTCGCGTTCTATGGCCCCACCTGCGATGATGCGGACTATATGAAGGGCCCGTTCATGCTGCCGGCGGACATTGCTGCGGGCGACTATATCGAGATCGGCATGCTGGGTGCTTATGGCGCTGCGATGCGGACCCGGTTCAACGGCTTTGGCGCCGGCGAAGTGGCGGAAGTGTCGGACGAGCCGATGGCCAGCCAGTATCTGGGCGACCGGCGCGATCCGCGGGTGTCGGACAACGTCGTTTCGTTGCGCTGAGCGGCGCGAACAGGACTACAGAAAGGGCCTCGCTCCGAAAGGGGCGGGGCCTTTTTCCGCTCTGTGACGAGGGCCGAAGGTGCTGGACCGTCTGAAAGACTGGGTGCGAGTAATCAAGCGCGACATCGGAGCGCTGTGGCTTGCCGCCCGCGATCCGCGCGTTCCGCTGCATGCAAAAATCGTTGCCGGGCTGGTGGCGGCCTATGCGCTGTCACCCATCGACCTGATTCCGGACTTCATCCCGGTGCTAGGGTATCTCGATGACCTCATCCTGCTTCCGTTGGGCATCGTGGTCGCGGTCAAGCTTGTGCCGCGCGAGTTGATGGCAGAGCTTCGGGCACAGTCGTTGAATCTTGGATGGCGGCCAAGCCGCGCCGGTCTGGCAATCGTCGTGGTAACCTGGCTGATTGCCGGCGGGGCGATCGCCGTCTGGCTGGCCTACCCTTCGGCGAACATATAAGGCGCGGCCGCCCGCCGCTGGTCGTCGGCCAGCAGGTCGCGGCCGATCGGCGGCGCGGCGCGCGCGGTGCATTCCGCGCGCTGGCACAGGCGGCAGGTGACGCCGATCGGGGTCGCGGGCAGTGCCGTGGGATCCGCCCCGCGTGCATAGACCAGCCGCGGCGCGTGCTCGGCAGCGCAAGCCAGTGCGACCGAGCGCACGACCGACGGGCGTTGCCAGCCGCCTCCGCCCGACCTGACCGTTCGCGCGATGGAAAAGAAGCGTTGCCCATCGGGCAGCACCAGCCATTGAGTCACGATCTCGCCGGGGGTGCGGAACGCGGAGTGGATCGTCCACAGCGGGCAGCCGCCGCCGTGCGCCGCAAACGGGAATCCCGCGCCGTCCAGCCGCTTGGAGACGTTGCCGGCCTCGTCCACCCGCAGGAAGAAAAACGGCACCCCTTCCTGGCCGCGTCGGCCGAGCGTCGTCAGGCGGTGCGCCACTTGTTCGAAACTCGCGCCGAACACCCGGCACAACGCCGCGATATCATAAGCCCTGTTTTCCGCTGCGGCGGCAAACTTTTCGTACGGCATGACCAGCGCGGCGGCGCCGTAGCTCGCCAGGGCGCGGCGGACGAGCGTTGCGGCGGTCTTGCCGGAAAGCGGCGCAGACCGCGCCAGCGTCGCGATGTCATCCTTCATCGCGGTATAGGCGATGTGCAGCCCCAGCTGGAACTTTCGACTGGTGGAATCGAGTGTGTCGTCGAGCAGCAACTGATCGTTGTGGCGATCCCACCGCCGGACCGATGCTACCAGCACCTCGGGCGGCACGTACCGGACTCGCAGGCCCTTGCGCGATTTCAGCCACTCGGCCGCCCCCCCTGCGTCGGCGATGTCTTTGGCAAGCGCCTCGGCATGCGCATCGAGGGCCGGGAAATGGTTGCGGTTCGCCGCGAAAAATCGCTGGGTTTCAGTGACCGGGTCCTGCTGCGCGTCTTCGGGGCGCGATCCCAGGCGCTGCTCTGCCAAGGCCTGCTGTTCACGCAAATAGGCACTGTGCAGGCGCAGGATCGCTTCGGTCACGCCCGGAAAACTGGTTGCCAGATCGGCGATCTCCAGCGGCGGCAGATCAATATCCGCCAGCAGCGGATCGCGCAGAACCTCGCCCAGCCGACGGGCATAATCCTCGGCGTCGGCCCCGGCGAGTTCGGACACATCGATCTTGTAGCTGCGCGCAAGGCGCAGCAGCAGTTCAGCCGTGACCGGCCGCTGGTTGCGTTCGAGCAGTGCGATGTAGGATGGCGAGACGGCAAGGTCAGCCGCCATTACCTGCTGGGTAAGACCAAGCTCGCGCCGCAGCCGCCTCAGCCGCGGGCCGAGATAGAGCGGGCGGGTTTGGCCGATACGGGCGTTCGGGGGAAGTGACATGGCTCGTTGTCATAGCTGCACAACTTTACAAAGAATAGTTGTAAAGTTTGACAGTTGCACGCCGCAGCCTCTGTCGTGCGCGGTGCAACCGGCATACACGGCCGTCACGAACAGACCGCACCGGACAGAAGGAAGCCCTTGTGACGTACCAGCAGACCATTCTCGAGGCCAGCAGCGCCATCGGCCCCAATGCCCAGACCTGGAGCGGGATCGAGCCCGAATCAGTTGCGCGCATGCGCCTGCAGAACCGGTTCCACACCGGGCTGGACATCGCGAAGTACACCGCCCGGATCATGCGTGCCGACATGGCCGCCTATGATGCCGATCCGGCGCAATACACGCAGTCGCTGGGCTGCTGGCACGGCTTTATCGGGCAGCAAAAGCTGATCTCGATCAAGAAGCACTTCGGCACCACCAAGGGCCGTTACCTGTACCTGTCGGGCTGGATGGTCGCCGCGCTGCGCAGCGAGTTCGGCCCGCTGCCCGACCAGTCGATGCACGAGAAGACCAGCGTCCCGGCGCTGATCGAAGAGCTCTACACCTTTCTCAAGCAGGCCGACGCGCGCGAACTGGGCATGATGTTCCGCGATCTCGACGCTGCGCGCGAAGCCGGTGACCAGGTCAAGGCGACCAAGATCCAGCACGACATCGACAACTACGAGACCCATGTCGTTCCGATCGTGGCCGACATCGACGCGGGTTTCGGCAATGCCGAGGCGACGTATTTGCTGGCCAAGAAGTTCATCGAAGCCGGCGCCTGCTGCATCCAGATCGAAAACCAGGTCTCGGACGAAAAGCAGTGCGGCCACCAGGACGGCAAGGTTACCGTCCCGCACGAAGACTTCATCGCGAAGATCCGCGCGGTGCGTTACGCGTTTCTGGAGCTGGGCGTGGACGACGGCGTGATCGTTGCCCGCACCGACTCGCTTGGCGCAGGGCTGACCAAGCAGATCGCGTATGTCCGCGAAGCCGGCGACATTGCCGACCAGTACAACAGCTTCCTTGATGTCGAGGAAGTCGACGCCAACAACGTCGGCCACGGCGACGTGCTGATCGCTCGCGACGGCAAGCTGGTCCGGCCCAAGCGCCTGCCGTCGAACCTGTTCCAGTTCCGCAGCGGCACCGGCGAAGACCGCTGCGTGCTTGACTGCATCCAGTCGCTGCAGAACGGCGCCGACCTGCTGTGGATCGAAACCGAAAAGCCGCACATCGGCCAGATCGGCGGGATGGTGAACCGCATCCGCGAAGTGATCCCCAACGCCAAGCTGGTCTACAACAACTCGCCCAGCTTCAACTGGACGCTGAACTTTCGTCAGCAGGTGTTCGATGCCTGGACCGAAGCCGGCAAGGACGTTTCGGCCTATGACCGCGCCCGCCTGATGAGCGTCGACTATGACGCCACCGAACTGGGCGCCGAAGCTGACGAGCGCATCCGCACCTTCCAGCGGGACGCCGCGGCGCAGGCCGGCATCTTCCACCACCTGATCACGCTGCCGACGTATCACACCGCCGCGCTCAGCACCGACAACCTGGCCAAGGAATACTTCGGCGAGCAGGGCATGCTGGGCTACGTCAAGGGCGTGCAGCGCCAGGAAATCCGCCAGGGCATCGCCTGCGTGAAGCACCAGAACATGTCGGGTTCCGACATCGGTGACGATCACAAGGAGTACTTCGCGGGTGAAGCGGCGCTGAAGGCCGGCGGCGTGCACAACACGATGAACCAGTTCGCCGCCTGACCGGCAACGCTCGCGATATCGTCCATCTGCGCGGGGGCGCGGCACAGCCGCCCCCCTGGTCCTTGATGAAGGAGTACGAAGATGACTGAAGCAACTGGGCCAGAACCCGCCCGCGCTCGTGCGGTGCTCTCGAACGAGGACTTCAAGCTCCTGCGTGAAGCGGTGCTGTTTTATCTCAAAGCGATCGAGGACAGCCCGGAATCGGTCAAGTTCTCGAACCTTTACCACCGGCTTGGCAGCGCGGCCGGACGCTGAGTTCCGCCGCCTGCAACCGAAGTTCCTGGGGAGGAACGGCCGGCCCGTTGCACACCGGTGCGACGGGTCGGTTGCATTCCGGTCCGGCAGGCGCGATCAGCAAGCATGTCCATCCATCCTGAACCTGTTCCCGGTCTGCGGCTTGAACGCGCGGGCCCGATCGCCCGGTTGCTGATAGATCGTGCCGACAAGCGCAATGCGATGAGCGGTGCCATGTGGGACGCAATCCCGGCGCTGGTCGAAACAGCCATGACCGATCCGGCGATCCGCGTGCTGGTACTGCAATCAGCGGTGCCCGGCCTGTTCTGCGCCGGAGCAGACATCGCCGAGATGGTCGCCCGGCGCACGGATGCGGCGTGGCTAGCTGGCAACCAGAGTGCGATCAACCGCGCGCAGCATCAATTGACACGTGCCGTCAAGCCGACGGTGGCCTCTATCGACGGCGACTGCATCGGCGGCGGGGCGGGGCTGGCGCTGGCCTGCGATATCCGCGTGGCGAGTGCGCGGGCGCGGTTTGGAGTCACTCCGGCCCGGCTGGGGCTGGTCTATCCGCTGCACGACACCAAGCTGTTGATCGACCTGGTCGGGCCGGGTCAGGCCAAGCGGCTGATGTTCACCGCCGGGCTGATCGATGCGCAGGAAGCCTTGCGGATTGGTCTGATCGAACAGCTTGCCGACGGTGCCGATGAACTGGCGGAGTGCATCGCAGCCAATTCCGGCTTTTCCCAGCGGGCCATCAAGGGGTTTGCACGGCGGGTGCTGGACGGACAGACGGACGAGGATGCCGACACGTTGCAAACGTTCGCGGCGGCGTTCGGTGGGGACGACTTCCGCGAGGGAACGGCAGCTTTTCTGGACAAGCGGGCGGCGCGGTTCGGGTAGAGGGCTGAGGAGGGTCTGCGAACACGCGCTGCGGCACGGCGTCTGGCGTGTCTAGCGGGGGCGGGCCGTGACCGTCCGGCGGATCAGGGCAGCAGAATGGTCGAGCCGGTGGTTGCGCGGCTTTCCAGCGCCCGGTGCGCGTCGGCGGCGGCGCGCAGCGGAAAGCGCTGGCCGATCGTGATGCCAATCACGCCCTGTTCCACCAGCGCGAACAGCCGGGCTGCGCCGGCGGCGCGTTCGGCCGGATCGACATAGTAATCGAACAGCGTCGGACGGGTGACGAACAGCGATCCAGCGGCGGCCAACCGGCTCAGCGCCACCCCGCTGACGGGGGCACTGGCGTTGCCGTAACTGACGATCAAACCTCGGCGCGCCGCGCTGGCGAGCGAGGCGTCCCAGGTTGCCATGCCAACACCATCGAACACAACGCGTACGCCGGCGCCGCCGGTGAGTTCGCGCACGGCGGGCGCGATGTCGGCCGCGGAATAATCGATCACGTGGTCAGCCCCGGCATCGCGGGCGAGAGCGGCCTTGGCCGGTGTGCTTACGGTTCCGATGACCGTTGCCTCCAGATGCTTCAGCCACTGCACGAGCAGCAAACCGACCCCGCCCGCGGCGGCGTGGACGAGCACGGGCCAGCCACGCTGCACGCGCGCGCAGCGTTCCACCAGGAATTCCACAGTGGCGCCCTTGAGCAGGACGGCGGCGGCGGCCTCGTCGCTGATCCCGGCGGGCGTGCGGAACAGCTGCGCGGATGGCACATTGCGCACAGTGGAGTAGGCACCGCGCGCGGGCCCGAACGTGCAGACCCGTTCTCCCACCACGAAACCCGAGACGTCGGGACCAAGCGCTTCGACGACGCCCGCGGCTTCGATGCCAAGGCCGCCGGGGAGCGGGGCGACCGGGTAGACGCCGCTGCGGTGGTAGGTATCGATGAAGTTCAACCCGATTGCCCGGTTGCGCATCCGTACTTCGCCCGGGCCGGGGGGCGGGACGTCCGCTTCGACCACAGTGATGACTTCCGGGCCGCCGGGGCCGGCAATTTCTATCCGGTGTTCGCTCATGCACGGAATTGTGACGCAGAGCAGGGCCGCGTCAAGCGCCGTCGTGTTGGAGGGGAACGGCGGACAAGCCTTGGACATGTTGTTGAGAATGCGCTTGATTTAATCATCACTTAAGGAGTTATACTGATATTGCCCTTGCTGCCACAAACCGGAGGGACCCGGGAGGCGGCAGGGGAGCGGTCGTGGCTAAGGCACTAATAAATAAAATCGAATGGCATGATCCGGCAGGCGAACCGGTGAGAGCACCTGTCGTGGATGATCGGGGCAAGCGCCACAAGATGGTCAGGACCGCCAAGCTGATCGCGGACGACCTCGAATTCTTGTGTGTCGTACGCGATGTCTCCGCGGCGGAGGTTACTGTTCAGACGTTTCATCCGTTGCATGCATACCGTGAGCTGGCGGTAGAATTCGACACCGGTGATCGTCATGCGCTCGGCATGGCCAGGCAGCAGGGTGACAAGATGAACTGTACGTTCGTGACGCCGATCGACTGCGCCCGCTTGCTGGCGGTGCAGGCTGGCAGTCGTCCCCGCAGGCAACTGCGCGTGAATCTTGAATTCCCTGCCACGCTATGCACAAACGGATTACGCACGCCGGTGATGCTGCGCGATGTCTCGCCGCAGGGTGCATCGATCGAATGCAACGGCTGGTTGATGATCGACGAGCTGGTGAGGATCGAATGCGCCAGTTTGCCGACGGTCTACGCCAAGGTCCGCTGGCGGCGGCCGCCGCGCTATGGCCTGGTGTTCGAGGACACCTTCCGGATTGACGATCTGGCGCGGGCCTGCGCGCACCTGCAGCAGGACAGGTGATCACGCGAAGCGGGCGGGGGCGTCTGGCCGCGGCGCGAAAACGCCGCTAATACCCGGCTCCCACGAGGGAGTGCATGCGCGTGAACGGCAATATTCTGGCCCGGTTCCTGGACGTGGCGGCGGCGGCCGGGGACAAGCCGTTCCTGATCGAGAACGGCCGCCCGCTGCTGACTTTTGCCGCGCTGGAGCGGGAGACGGGGAGGCTTGCGGCGCGGCTTCGGGCGCTTGGCGGCCGGCCCGGCGAACGCATTGTCGTGCAGGTCGAAAAGTCGCCCGAGAACGTGCTGCTGTACCTTGCGGCGCAGCGGCTCGGGATGGTCTACGTGCCGCTCAACACGGCGTATACCGCAGGCGAACTTGAGTATTTCCTGGCCGATGCCGATCCGGTGGTGGTGGTGGTCTGCCGGCCGGCCGATGAAGCCACGGTGCGTGCGCTCGCTGGCGAAGCCACGGTTGTGACGCTGGGCGAGGATGCCACCGGATCGCTGCTGGAGGACGTGCCGGACGTCGCCGTTCCGGTGGCGCAGCGCGCGCCGCACGACCTTGCGGCGATCCTCTATACGTCGGGCACGACCGGTCGATCGAAGGGTGCAATGCTGACCCACGGCAACCTGCTCAGCAATGCCGAAACGCTGCATCAGCTGTGGCGCTGGTCGGCCGATGACGTGCTGCTGCACATCCTCCCTATCTATCATGTCCACGGGCTGTTCGTGGCGCTGCACGGCGCGCTGCTGGCGGGGGCGAGCGTGCTGTTCCATCGCGGGTTTGATCCCGCCGCGGTGATCGCACAGTTCAAGGTGGCGACCGTGCTGATGGGGGTGCCGACGCACTACACCCGCTTGACCGCCGCGCCCGAGCTGACCCCCGCAGCCTGCGCGCACATGCGGCTGTTCCTTTCGGGCTCCGCGCCGCTGCTGGCGGAGGCGCACGAGCGGTTCGAGGCGAAGACCGGCCAGCGCATCCTGGAACGCTATGGCATGACCGAGACCGGGATGATCGCCTCGAACCCCTATGACGGCGAGCGGGTGGCCGGCACGGTCGGGTTCGCGCTGCCGGGCGAGGAGATCCGCATCGTCGGGGCGGACGGCGCGCCGGTTGCGCCGGGCGAGCCGGGCGTGCTGGAGGTGCGCGGACCGAACGTGTTCGCCGGGTACTGGCGCAAGCCCGACAAGACCGCCGAGGACATGCGTGCTGACGGTTTCTTCGTGACCGGCGATATCGCGGCGATGGATGCGGAGGGGCGGGTGACGCTGGTTGGCCGGGCGAAGGACCTGATCATCTCGGGCGGGCTGAACATCTATCCCAAGGAAATCGAGGAAGCGGTCGATGCGCTGCCGGGGGTGGAGGAAAGTGCGGTGATTGGCGTGCCCCACCCCGACATGGGCGAGGCGGTGGTGGCGGTGGTAGTAGCGGCGACAGGTGCGGCGGTGGATCCTGCAAAGTTGCTGGCGGCGCTGGACGGCCGGATCGCGCGGTTCAAGCAGCCGCGCCGGATCGAACTGGTCGACACGCTGCCGCGTAACGCGATGGGCAAGGTCCAGAAAGCTGAACTGCGCAAGACCTACATGCGCCTGTACGACTAAAGCCAGCGCGCGGGCGGCCCCAGACTTTCTTGTTTGCACAAGGAGGCGGTGATGTGACAGGCACCGGGCTGAGACGGGCTGCCGCAGGGACGGGGTGGCTCCATTCGATCGACGGGATTACGATGGCCAAGACCCTTACGCACCTGGAGCGGCTTGAGGCCGAGGCGATCCACATCATCCGCGAAGTCGCGGCTGAGGCCGAGAAGCCGGTGATGCTTTATTCGGTGGGCAAGGACAGTGCGGTGATGCTGCACCTGGCGCGCAAGGCGTTCTATCCCTCGCCCCCGCCGTTCCCGCTGATGCACGTCGATACCACGTGGAAGTTCCGCGAGATGTACAAGCTGCGCGACCGGATGGCGGACGAAAGCGGGATGGACCTGATCGTCTATCACAACCCCGAAGCGGCCGAGCGCGGGATCAATCCATTCGACCACGGCGCGCTCCACACCGACATGTGGAAGACCGAGGGGCTGAAGCAGGGGCTGGACAAGTACGGGTTCGACGCGGCCTTTGGCGGCGCGCGTCGCGACGAGGAGAAGAGCCGGGCGAAGGAGCGGATCTTCTCGTTCCGCACCGCCAGCCACGGCTGGGATCCGAAGAGCCAGCGCCCGGAACTGTGGAACCTCTACAATGCCCGCAAGAACAAGGGCGAGAGCATCCGCGTGTTCCCGATCTCGAACTGGACCGAGCTGGACGTGTGGCAGTACATCCAGCTCAACGACATCCCGATCGTGCCGCTGTATTTCGCCGACGTGCGCCCGACGGTTGAGCGCGACGGGATGCTGCTGATGGTGGATGACGACCGCTTTCCGCTGAAGCCAGGCGAAACGCCGGTGATGCGCTCGATCCGGTTCCGCACGCTGGGCTGCTATCCGCTGACCGGCGCGGTCGAAAGCACCGCCAGCACGTTGCCCGAGGTGATCCAGGAAACGCTGCTGACCACCACCAGCGAACGGCAGGGCCGCGCGATCGACAAGGATGCGGGCGGCGCGGGGATGGAAGTGAAGAAGCAGCAGGGGTACTTCTGATGACGGACACTGCGCTTTCAACCGATCCGGTCTATGTCACCGACGCGCTGATCGCCGAGGATATCGACGCGTACCTTCAGACGCACCAGCACAAGACGATGCTGCGCTTCATCACCTGCGGCAGCGTGGATGACGGCAAGTCGACCCTGATCGGCCGGCTGCTGTACGACAGCAAGATGATCTTCGAGGACCAGCTGGCCTCGCTGGAGGCGGATTCCAAGAAGGTCGGCACGCAAGGCGGCGAAATCGACTTCGCGCTGCTGGTCGACGGGCTGGCGGCCGAGCGCGAGCAGGGTATCACGATCGACGTCGCGTACCGGTTCTTCAACACCGAGAAGCGCAAGTTCATCGTGGCCGATTGCCCCGGGCACGAGCAATACACCCGCAACATGGTGACCGGCGCGAGCACCGCCGATCTGGCCGTGATCCTGATCGATGCGCGCAAGGGCGTGCTGGTGCAGACCCGCCGGCATTCGTACTTGTGCCACCTGATCGGCATCCGCAACCTGGTGCTGGCGGTCAACAAGATGGACCTCGTCGATTACAGCCAGGAGGTGTTCGACAAGATCGTGGCCGACTATGCCGGGTTCGCCAAGTCGATCGGGATTGAGGGCTTCACCGCGATGCCGATTTCAGGCTTCAAGGGGGACAGTATTACCACCCACTCGGCGAGGACGCCGTGGTACAAAGGCCCGACGCTAGTCGACCATCTGGAAACGGTGGAGGTCAATTCGGCGCGCGATGCGGAGCGGCCGCTGCGCCTGCCGGTGCAATGGGTCAATCGCCCCAACCTTGATTTCCGAGGGTTTTCCGGCCTGATCGCGACCGGTTCGGTCAAGCCGGGCGATGCGGTACGCGTGCTGCCTTCGGGCAAGACCAGCACCGTGACGCGCGTGGTGACGATTGACGGCGACCTTGACGAGGCCGTCGCCGGCCAGTCGGTGACGGTGTGCTTCGCCGACGAGATCGACTGTTCGCGCGGGAACGTCATCGCGGCGGCGGACAACCCGCCGCAGGTGGCCGACCAGTTCGAGGCGACGCTGGTGTGGATGAACGACGAGGCGCTGCACGTCGGGCGGGCCTATTGGCTCAAGCTGGGCACGCAGATGGTTTCGGCGACGGTCCAGCAGCCGAAATATGCGATCAACGTCAACACTATAGAACACATCGCGGTCAAGACGCTGGAACTCAACGCGATCGGCGTGGCCGAGTTGATCACCGACAAGCCGATCGTGTTCGAATCCTATGCGGAGAACCGCACGCTGGGCGGGTTCATCCTGATCGACAAACTGACCAACGCCACGGTTGCGGCGGGAATGCTGCACTTCTCACTGCGCCGGTCTCAGAACGTGCACTGGCAGGCGCTCGACATCAGCCGCGAGGCGCACGCGGCGCTGAAGAACCAGAAGCCGGCGGTGCTGTGGTTTACCGGTCTGTCGGGCTCGGGCAAGTCGACCATCGCCAACCTGGTCGAGCGGAAGCTGCACCGGATGAACCGGCACACCTTCCTGCTTGACGGTGACAACGTTCGCCACGGGCTCAACAAGGACCTGGGTTTTACCGAGGCCGACCGGATCGAGAACATCCGCCGGGTGGGCGAGGTGGCGCGGCTGATGACCGATGCCGGGCTGATCGTGATCACCGCCTTCATCAGCCCGTTCCGGGCCGAGCGCGAGATGGTGCGCGGGCTGCTGCCCGAGGGCGAGTTCATCGAAGTATTCATCGATACCCCGCTGGACGTGGCCGAGCAGCGCGACGTCAAGGGCCTGTACAAGAAGGCGCGGGCGGGCCAGCTGAAGAACTTCACCGGGATCGACAGCCCTTACGAGGCGCCGGTCAATCCGGAACTGCGGATCGACACGACGCAGATGACGCCCGAGGCGGCGGCGACGCTGATCGTCGACACGCTGCTGGGCGACGCCTGATGGGGACGACTGCACCCGGCCTGTCCGATGCGGAACTTGCCGCGCGCCTGGCCGAAGCGGCCGGCCGGTTGCTGCTGGACGTGCAGGCATCGGGCATGCTGTCGACCAAGGCGCTGGGCCTGGCGGGCGATGCGACCGCCAATGAATTCCTCTGCCACGCGCTGGCCGATCAGCGTCCCGACGACGGGCTGCTGTCGGAAGAAAGCAAGGATACCGCAGAACGGCTGGCCAAGCGCCGGGTGTGGATAATCGATCCGGTCGACGGCACCCGCGAATACGGCGAGGAGCGGACCGACTGGGCTGTACACGTGGCGCTGGCGATCGACGGTGTGGCGGTCCACGGCGCAGTCGCGCTGCCGGGCGCGGGACTGGTGCTGCGCAGCGATGCGCCGATCGCGATCCCGCCCGCGCCGGAACGGCTGCGGATGGTGGTCAGCCGCACCCGCCCCGCGCGCGAGGCGACCCACATTGCCGAGCGGCTGGGTGCGGAACTTGTACCGATGGGCAGCGCCGGGGCCAAGGCGATGGCGGTGGTGCTGGGGCAGGCGGACATCTATCTGCATTCGGGCGGGCAGCACGAATGGGACAGCTGCGCGCCCGTGGCCGTGGCGCTGGCGCACGGGCTGCACTGTTCGCGGATCGACGGCAGCCTGCTGGTCTATAACCGGGCCGATACCTACATGCCCGACCTGCTGATCTGCCGCCCGGAACACGCCGCGCAGATGCTGGCGGAAGTTGCGCTGATCTAGGGGCGGCTGCGGTTCACTGCGCCGCGATTTGCGCTGCCACCGCCTTGAGCCGCCGGGCCTGCTCCAGATGGAGCAGTTCGGTCATCTTGCCATCGACCTTGATCGCGCCCTTGCCGGCGCTTTCCGGCAGCGCGAAGGCCGCGATCACCGCCTCGGCCCAGGCCAGTTCCGCGGCGCCGGGCGAAAACACCGCGTTGCAAGGGCCGATCTGGTCGGGGTGGATCACCGTCTTGCCATCGAACCCGAACAGCAGCCCCTGTTCGGCCTCGGTGCGGAACACGTCGAGGTCGCGGAATTCGTTGCACACCCCGTCGAGCAGCGCGACGCCGTGCGCCCGGGCCGCGCAGACCGCCAGTGTCAGGAAGGGGAGGAAGGCGGTGCGTTCCGGCGTCAGCCGCGCGCGCATTTCCTTGGCCAGATCGTTGAGGCCCATCACCCATAGCGAGAGCCGGGTACTCGCCGCCAGCGCCGCGATGGCGTCCAGCCGGCCGACCGCGCCGCAGGTTTCGATCATGGTCCACAGTTGCATCCGGGTCGGCGCGGCGGAAAGTGCCACCTCGCACGCCAGCACATCGGCGGGAGAGGAAACCTTGGGCACAAGCACCGCGTCCGCGCCCGACGTGGCGATTGCCGCCAGATCGTCGGCCCCCCACGGCGTGTCGAGCGCGTTGGCCCGGATCGCGACCTCGCGCGCGCGGAACCCGCCCGCGCGCACTGCGGCGACCGCGGCTTGGCGTGCCTGCGCCTTCGCCTCGGGCGCGACCGCGTCTTCCAGATCGAGGATGATTACGTCGGCGCGCAGGGTGCGGGCCTTGACCAGCGCCTTTTCATTGGAGGCGGGCAGGTACAGCGCGCTGCGGCGCGGGCGGTCAGGGGCGAGCATCGCGGGGTTCTCCAACGGGTTCCGCGGCCGGGCTACTGCGGCCGGCGCGACGTGGCAAGCGTCCCGCGCTATTGCAGGAACGCGGCGATTTCGCGGGCAACCTCGTCCGTCCGTTCCAGATTCAGCAGGTGCCCCGCGCCGGGCAAGTCCACCCGCCGGAGCCCCGGCACGGCCTGTTCCAATACCGCGGCAATCTGTCGGAAATCGGCGACGTCCTCGGTCCCGGTCAGCAGCAGGGTCGGCGCGGTCAGCGCATCGAGCCGATCGACGTCAGGCGTTTCGGGCAGGGCCGGGTCGGCCAGCCATTGCCTTCCGGGAAAGGCTGCCAGCGTGGCGGCGAGTTCGGGACCCGCCGGGCCGGCGTGCGCCGGGGTGAACATCGGATGGGCGGACCAGGCCGCCCGCGCGCCGGCAATGTCGCCCGCGCCGGCGGCCGCGGTTGCCGCGCGCCAGACGCTGCGCCACTGTTCGGACCACTTCCACCCGTAGAGCGCCGGACTGACCAGCACCAGTCGGCGCACCCGGTGCGGGTGTTCGAGCGCGAAGTGACAGGCGATCGATCCGCCCTGCGACAGCCCGATCAGATCGGCCTGCGCAATGCCCCGCGCATCGAGCAGCGCCAGCAGATCGGCCCTGTGGCTATAGGCCGCGGCTTCTTCCGCCTTTGAACGGCCGAACCCGCGCTGGTCATAGCGCAGGACCGCGAGGCCAGCCGGAAGGGCGGTCCACACCCGGTCCCAGTCCCGGCCGCTGCCGCCAAAGCCGTGCAGGAACACGGCGCGCGGATCGTGCCCGCGCGTTTCACCCGCGATCCGCGCGCCGTTCAGTTCGGCCGCGAAGCCGGTGATCATCAGGCCGAGAAGCTGCCGTATTTGCCGCGGAAGAACAGCATTGGATCGGCATCATCGCGGTGCGCCTCCAGCCCGAGCACGCGGCCCAGCACGAACCAGTGGTCGCCCGCTTCGGTCACAGATTCGAGCTTGCACTGGATCGAGACCATCGCCCCGGTCAGGATTGGCAGATTGTGCGCTGACAATGTGTATTCGACCCCGGCGAACTTGTCCGGCCCGGACACGGAAACCTTGCGGCACAAGTCGGTCTGGTCGGCAGCGAGGATGTTGACGCAGAACTGTCCAGCCTGTTCGACCGCCGGCCAGCTTGACGAACGCTTGTCGGGCAGGAACCCCACCAGCGGCGGATCGAGTGAAACCGAGGTGAATGTACCAACTACCAGTCCGCACGGACGGCCATCGGCGTCCATCGCCGTGATTACCGTGACGCCGGTGGGATAGTTGCCCAGCACCTGGCGAAACTCGGCCGCTTCGATCTTCATTTCGCTCATGCTGCGGGGTCTCCTTTGCAGGGTTTCCCATGCCCAATGGCCTCCGCCGACGCAACCGGCATATTGGGCAGCGCGCAACGTGGCCGGCCACGCAAGCTCGCTTGCGAGAGAGGGCAAGGCGGTGCACGATCTGCGGGCGGACACGAGAGGACAACCGAAATGGCAGTACCGGCACGGTTCAGATTCGGCCTGCTGGTGCTGGCCGCGGCGGCAATGCCAGCCCTGCACGCCTGCTCGCGCAGCGACGAGGATGAGCCGGCCGGCGAAGAGGTTGCCGGCCCGCCCGCGAACCGGGAACCGGCTTCCCCCCTTCCTTCCGCCCCCGCTTCCCCGGCGGCCGCATCGCCATCGCCCGCCCCGCAGCCCGCCCTGCAGCCCGGTTCGCTTCCGGCGGTGCTGCGGGGACGCTGGGGCCTTGTGCCGGCGGACTGCACATCGACCCACGGCGACGCAAAGGGCCTGATGGAAGTTGGCGCGCGAACGCTGACGTTCTACGAATCGCGCGCGACGCTCCAGTCGGTCCAGACCGCGCGGCCCGACCAGCTGCGCGGGCGCTTCGCGTTCAGCGGCGAAGGGCAGGAGTGGACGCTGGAGGTGGAACTGCGATCGTGGAACGAAGGCGCGCAGCTGATCCGCAAGGATCGCGGACCGGATGCGCTGCCCGGCCCGCTGACGTACACGCGGTGCGGAGGATAGCTGCACCGGACCTGGCCAACTCCCAAAACATTCGTTCCCAATCTTTGCGTTTCGTTATACTTGTAGACTGGAGCCGAAATGGGGGAAAGTGCGTGGGGCTGGGGACATTATTGGGGCGTATCTGTCTGATCATTACAGTTTTTCTGTGTCCGGCAGCGGCTTTTGCCGCAGCGCCGGCGCTGGCGGTCTATGGCAATCTTCCTGGATTTGAGCAGGCGGCCATCTCGCCTTCGGGTGATCAGGTTGCAGTGATCGCCACGGTCTTGGAGAAACGGTCGCTGTTGATCATGGACCATAAAGGTCGGCTGGTGCACGCAATGGGCGTTGGCGACCAGAAGGTGCGCGGGCTGTTCTGGGCCGGGAACGGGATGGTGCTGGCCGAGGTGTCCAAAACAGTAGCCCTTGGCATTGGCTTCCTGGCTGACAAAACCGAACTCCAAACGATCGTTGTCGTTCCCGTCGACGGTACCAAGCCATGGTTTATATTCGACAATTACTCCGTCGTGCAGGGCGGCGTGCGCGGGTTTTATGGAGTGCGGGAGCGGGGCGGCCGCTGGTACGGATATTTCAGCGGCATAACCTTGGATTCACAAGGAAAAACTGGCCATACTTTGGTCAGCACCAAACCGGTCCTGTACGAAGTCGATCTGCAGGAGCGCAAGTATCGCCGGATTGGGGGCCGCCCTGAATCTGACAATCTGACGCGCAACTGGCTGGTTGGCCCAGACGGAAATGTCGCGGTGACCTTCGATCTGAATTATACCAGTGGCGCGTGGTCGATGCGGAACAGCGATGGCCAGCGATTTGCGACCGGGTCGGCCCCGTTGGGCGATGTGGATCTGATAGGTTTCGGAATGACTCCGGGGAGCGTCGTCTACCAGGACCTGGACGCCGAGGATGGAAACCCGCGATGGACGCAAGTGCCCTTGGCGGGAGGACCGTCGAACGAGATATTGCAGAATGACTATATTGACGACGCGATCTTCGACAATCGCACGAATCAACTGATCGGATTCTCGCGGGAGGGCGATACGCCCTCGTATCAGTTCTTCGACGCGTACCGGAACAAGGTGATGGCCGCCGCGCAGAAAGCATTTCCCGGCGTCAGCGTGTATCTGGTCGACTCGAACGACACGTTCGACCGGCTGGTGGTGAAGACCAGCGGGGTCGGCGATCCGGGGACGTGGTGGTGGGTCGACATCAAGTCCGGCACTGCCAATGTGCTGGGCTCTGCCTATCAGATCGCGGACGCCGACGTCGCACCGATGCGGGTGATCCGCTACAAGGCCGGAGACGGGATCGACATTGCGGCCGTGCTTACCCTGCCTCCCGGGCGTCCGGCCAAGAACCTGCCCATCGTCGTGTTCCCGCACGGCGGACCCTCTTCCCGGGACTACCCCAACTTTGACTGGTGGGCGCAAGCTTTCGCCGTGCGCGGCTATGCCGTGTTGCAGCCGAATTTTCGTGGGTCCACCGGATACGGCGTGGACTTTCAGCGCGCCGGCCACGGCGAATGGGGGCGCAAGATGCAGACGGACATGTCCGATGGGCTGGCGCACCTGGTCAAGGAAGGGATCGCCGATCCGAAACGGGCGTGCATCATGGGGGCGAGTTATGGGGGGTATGCGGCGCTGGCCGGCGTGACGCTGCAGCACGGCGTCTATCGGTGTGCCGTTTCAGTCGCCGGGATCAGCGATGTGCAAAAAATGGTTCGCCTGGACATCGCCGAAAGCGGCGAAAACCCCATGGTGCGGCGGGCGCTGAACTTCGAGCTGGGGGCCGGCAAGGACCTGAAGGCGGTTTCGCCGATCAGGTTCGTCGATACGGTCAATGCACCGGTGCTGCTTATTCACGGCAAGGATGACACCGTGGTGCTGTTCGATCAGAGCAACGACATGGCTGTCGCATTGCGCAAGGCCGGCAAGCCGGTCGAATTCGTGACGCTGCCCGGCGAGGATCACTGGCTATCGAAAAGTGAAACCCGGATGGCGATGTTGCAGGCGGCAACGGCATTCGTGGAGAAGCACAACCCTCCGGACCCGGCGAAGTAGCGGGGCGGGGCGGGCGGCGGCGGCTGCGCGTGGCCTGACGGTCGCCGCGCACAACCGCCGCGGCTGTGGTTAGCCGCGCCGGAACACCAGCATGTGATCGACGTCCTTTGGCCCGTTCAGCAGATCGTCGCGCGTGATCGGCTCGATCTGGCCGGTGAAACGGATGATTTCGAGCGAAAAACCGCAGCCGAGGATCGCTTCGAGGAAGCCGCCCGGATCAGACAGCCGCCCGACCGTGAATTCCATGAAGATGGTCAGCGCCCGGCCCCGGTCGAGCAGGCCGGTCATTCCTTGCCACACTTCCGGCTCGAAGCCTTCCACGTCCATCTTGATGAATTCCACGTCCTGCGCATGCGCAATCCGGTCGAATCGTTCCAGCCGGACCGCGCCGCCGCCGGCTCCGCGCTGGCTGTCGATCATCCGGCCGCCGCCTTGCTGATCGATGCGGATGTCCATGTCGGCGGTGCCGGATTCGCGGCCAAGCGCAAGTTCATGGAAATCGGTAAACGGGGCGAAGCCGTTGACTTCGATGCTCTTGCGTAGCAGCCCGCCCAGGTTGGGGTTGGGCTCGAACGCAAGCACGCGGCCCTCCGGCCCGGTCAGATCGGCCAGCAGCAGGGTAAAGTAGCCAAGGTTGGCCCCGATATCGGCGACGACCGAGCCGCGCCGGACACAGCGCATCATCGCCGTGGTCACCCACAGTTCCCAGAACCCTTCCAGCATCAGATGGCTGGCGATGCCGATATCGCGCGTGTCGACGTACATCTTGTAGCGGCCCAGAATCCGGCACAGCGCCTCGTGCTGGCCAAGGTAGGCGGTCTGCGTCAATCCGCGGATTTCGGCTTCCACCTCGGATCGCGGAAAGCTCAGCATGCGCCAGATGTCGTACAGGGGTCGCTTCATTTCAGGTCCTTCTCACCGCGCGGAGCGCTGTGCCGGTCAACGGTTTGACAGAAAATCGATCGTGACGACCGGTGCCGTCACCAGGTTCAGCAACTGGATGAACTTGCCCAGCTGGTTGTTCTGCGCGTTCGAAATCAGCATCACGTCCTTTTCGCGCATTTCAAAGCGCTGCGCGGCGAAGTAGCTGGCCGGATCGAGCAGGTTCATCCGGTAGACCACCGGCTTTGCCACCTGCACGCCGTTGCGCTCGCCGCGTTCGTACCGGAAGATGAACACGCCGCGGGCGTCGGCTTTGTCGTCCAGCGCACCGCCCGCGCGGGCGAGCGCCTCGCTGAGAGTAAGCTGCGCGCTGTCGAACGGGATTTCCGACACCGATCGCGCCGCCCCGAGCACCGTGAGGCTGCGCGTGGCGCGGGTCAGCTCTATCCGGTCCCCCGGCGCCAGGACGACGTTTTCCGGGCTGGTAGGCGATATCGCGTCCAGCCGCACCTCGCCGCTGGCGGCCCCCCGAGTCAGGCGGACGACGGTATCGGCCTTGCGTGCGACCGGCCCGCCGGAAAGGGCGACGGCATCGAGCAGCCGTTCACGCGCGGGGGTGAGCACCAGCCGTCCGGCGCGCGCCACGTCTCCGGCCATGACTACACCGCGCAAGGGACCCGGTTCGACGTTGACCAGAACCTGGGCGAACTGGCTCTTGCCGCGCAGCCGCTGTTCCAGCGTGCGGGCAACGTCGGCCGCCTCCATGCCCGCAACGCTGAACGCGCCGACATAGGGAAAGCGCAGGAAGCCATCGTCTGGCACCACGATTGGCGGAAATGCGCGGGTCGACCCGCCGGAGCCCGCCGGGGCCAGGCCGCCGCGTTCGCCGCCATCGCCGCCGGTCCCGCCGGAAAACAGCGCATAGCCGGTTTCGTAAACCGTCACGATTACCCGGTCCCCCGGTCGGATCGCATCGTTCACCCCGCCGGCATCGCCGATCATCCAGGGCAGCAGCGTCCGCTGCAGCGCCGCCTCGCCCGAGACCGTTTCCGGGCGGATTTCGACCACCGCCACGCCGCTGTCCTTGAGCGGGTTCATCACCTGACCCACTGTCGGGCTGGCAGACGGCAGACCCGCGCAGCCCGCCAGCGGCAGGGCGAGCGCGATCAACAGCGCCGGGCGGATCATCGGGAAAGCACCGTATCGTACATCCGGGAAAGTCGCTCCTGATAGCGGTCCATGGTGAAATGCCGGGCGCGTTCCAGCCCGGCCTGAGACAGGCGGGCGCGCAGATCGGCGTCATCGTCGAGCGCCCGCAATCCAGCCGCGATTGCGGCGGTATCATATGGATCAACCGTGATCGCAGCGTCTCCTACAACTTCGGGCAGGGACGATGTATTGCTGGTCAACACCGGCGTTCCCACCATCATCGCTTCCAGTACCGGCAACCCGAACCCTTCGTAGAGCGAGGGGAATGCGACCGCCCTTGCGCCTTTGACCAGCCGCATCAGCAACTGGCGCGGCAGGTAATCGATGCGCCGGATGCTCCGGAAGGTGGCTTTCAGCGGCTGGACCTCGTCCCGCTGCAACAGGCGCAGCTCGGTTTCGCTCCCCCAGGCGCGGGTGCCCACGATGACCAGCGGCGTTTTCGTAGCCAGCGACAGATAGGCCTCGATCAGGCGGCCGACATTCTTCTTGGGCTCGATCGCGCCGAAGAACATGAAGTAGCCCTTGTGCGGCAGATGGAAGATCGACTTCAGCGATGCCTCTACGTCTGCCTCGGTCAGGTCGAGCACGCGCTGCGGCAGCCGGACGGCTTGGAAGGTGTTGGTGATCTTTTCGGGATCCATCGGGAACTGGCGCAGAATATCGTCGCGGCTGGCCTCTGACACGGTACAGATGTGATCCCCTTTGCGCACGCACGTCCGGATCAGCTTGTAGTAGTTGCGCTTGTTGTCCAGGCTGGCAAACGGCAGGCGAAGCGGCACCAGATCGTGGAGCGTATAGATGTTTTTTGCGCCCACCAGCCGCACCGGCAACGGATACGTCCAGTGCGCGATCTCGGGCGGATCGGGCAGGCGCACGGGCAGGAACTGGCCGAACCGCTTGAAATGGCGGTGAGCAACCTCGAATAGGTCGGACGACGTGAAGATCCGGTCAAACGGCGGCAGCCGGTGCGAAAACTGCTGCGTTTCCACATTGCCACGGACCGGGATTTCTCGGGCGAGCTTGGGCCGGACCATGAGCGAAAATTCGCGCCACCGCCCGAAATTCCATCGCAGGGGCTTGTCGGGCGTATCGCCGCCGAGCGATTCATAGAACATGATTTCGCGCAGCTTGCGGTTGAACGGAGCGCGCAGCCCGTAAAGCGCATCGACGCCCAAGTCCATACCCCGGCCGGCCAGCGCCAGGTTGAACCCGTACGTCGCAACCCCGGTGCCGCGGGGAAGGGCGAGGTTGAAGCCGTCAATCAGAACTCGGCGATGTTCGGCCACTGTGCCCCCAGTAACGCATGTTCGGGTGAACGTGCCGGCGAAACCCGGCGGCATGCGCGTGCCGAAGCCGATGGCGCAGTGCGGCAGCGCTTGGCAAGCGGGAATGGCTTCATTACGACGCGTGCATGATCGTGTTTGAGGGTGTCTCCAAGAACTACCGCACCCGCAACGGCCGGCGCACCGTGCTTGAGGACGTCAGCTTTTCGCTGGATACCGGGCAGGCGCTGGGGGTTTGCGGGCACAACGGGGCGGGCAAGTCCACGCTGCTGCGGCTGATCGCCGGGGTTGAGCAGCCCACTGCGGGCCGGATTGCGCGCGACATGACCGTTTCGTGGCCGATCGGCCTGGCGAGCACATTCCAGTCCAGCCTGTCGGGCGCCGATAACGTGCGCTTCATCGCGCGTATCTATGGCCGCCCGATCGATGAAACCCTGTCCTTCGTCGAGGATTTCGCGGAGCTCGGCAGTTATATCCGCATGCCGATCCGCACGTATTCGTCGGGCATGATGGCCCGGCTTGCGTTCGCCGCATCGCTGGCGGTGGATTTCGATTGCTATCTGGTAGACGAGATCACGGCGGTGGGCGATGCGCGGTTTCGCGCCCGCTGCCACGCGGCCCTGCTCGATCGGCGCGACCGGGGCACCCTGGTGATGGTGTCGCATGATCCGTGGACCTTGCGGGAATACTGCAACGCAGGCGCGGTGATCCAGGGCAGCCGGTTCATCCCCTGCGCCAGCATCGACGAGGCGATCGAGCTTCATTTCGGCGTTCCCGCTCCGGTCCAGGTGATCTAGTCCGCCTGATGTTCGCGCACGCCGGCAAGGATCAGCCAGCCTATCGCGAACGCCACTGTCAGCCCGATCAGCACAGCCAGGCTGGTCCGCAGCGGAGTGGGCCGGACCGGCTTTTCCGGCAGGTTCGGGGTGACGACCGCCACGAAGAACAGGCGCTGCTGCGCCACCCTGGACTTTGCGGCTTCCAGCGCGGCGCGGGCTGTCTCGTACCGTTTCGCCGCGAAGTCCTGGCGCAGTTTCAACTCCTCGAAGCTGGCCAGACGGCGCGCCGCGCTGTCTCCGCCGCCGGTCAGCCCGGCCCGCAGCGCGCCCGCTGCGCTTTGCAGGGTCGCCACGCGGCCTTGTTGGGTGATGACCTGCGGGCTTGACGGCGCAAGTACCTGGCGCATGGCCGCGAGTTCGGCCTGCTGCCGGGCCAGTTCACCTTCAACCTGCTGAACCTGCGCCCGCCCGCCTTCGCCGCTGCGCTGGGGATCGATATCGCCGGTCACGTCGCGGAACCCGGTCAGCGTCCCCTGGATCCGCACGAGTTCGGCCTCCGCCCCGGCAAGGTCGGCCTGGGCCACCGCGATGCCGGCAGCGAGTGCGCGCTGGTTGTTGGCGTTGACCTGACCTTCGCCCAGTTCAATCAGCGCGCGCGCCACCGCCTGCGCATCACCCGGAGCGAACGCCCGTACGCCAAGGCGCGTGACGCCTTCTTCCTTGTCGTAATCGACGATCACGTGATCGCGGTAGTAATCGAGCAGCGTTTCGGCTCGGGGACGGGCGAACCGCAAGCGCGAGAAGAAGTCCACATCCGGGCGGTGATACAGCTTCACCACGTCGATCCCGCGCCTTTTCAGCGCTGCGATCGCATCGGGCGATTGCAGGAAATCGCGCACCGTTCCGGCTTCCGCACCGGCGCTGCTGCCCGCCTGCGTGCCCCCGATCAGTTCGGCCAGCGCACTGGGCGCGCGGGGCTGGGGCTGCATCCCGCGAATGACGTATTCCGCGTTCGACTGATATTGCGGACTGGCGACGAGGCCTAGGTAGGCCAGCGCCAGCAGCGTGGGCACCACCACCAGCAGGACATAAGCCCCGCGCCGGGTCTTCAGGAAAGGCCGCGTTTCGTCGCCGGGCTGGGGCGCGGCAACCGGGGTGAGGGCGGGGGAGAGGTCCATGTCGTTGTTCCGGATCAGGCCAGGGAGGTCACGCCAGTTGCACGCGCGGGCGCAGGATGCGCAGCCCGGCAAGCCCGAGCAAGGTCAGCACCGCGCAGCAGGCAACCGGGTACAGCGCGCCGGCATAGTCGTCTGGATACCCGGCGAACATCCCCTGCCGGATCATTTCGAACATCGGCACCGTGGGGACCCAGGCAAGCACGTCACGAAGGCCCTCGGGCATCCACAGCATGGTGAAGAAGGCGCCGGACAGCGGCATTGACAGGTACAGCACCGGATGGATCAGGCGGCCCGCCATCGGGCTTTCGTGCGCCAGCGTCGTGACGATCATTGACAGCGCGAACGAAAACCATGCCAGCAGGCCGACCGCCCCGGCCATCAGCAGCAGATCGGGCGGCGCATCGAACAGGTCGAGCACCCACGCTCCGCCCAGCAGCAGTGTGAGCACCAGCGCGGTGCTGGCCGCTTCGAGCAGCGCCCGTGCGAGCAGCATGTCGAAGATCGTGACGCGGCGATGGTTGAGCAGAGGGCGATTCGCTTCCAGCAGCGTTTCGGCACGGCTGACCATCGAGCGGAACATGATGAACAGCGTATAGCCCGCAATCGCGAACGGGATCGACCGGACGCCGCCGGCAATCGGCACGTGCTGGCGCGAATGCAACGCGCCCACCGCCACCGCCAGCAGCATCGGCTCGGCGAAGATCCACAGGTACCCGATGTTCTCGCGCCCGAACCGGGTGTGCAATTCGCGCATGACCAGCGCGCCTATTACGTTGCCCTGGATGCGCAGCGCGTTCAGTTGCGGTTTCGTTCTTGGAGGGTCGTTCACTGGTCAAGTTCCTCGAGCAGGGCTTCGACCCGGGTGAAATGGTCCGGCCAGGTAGGCGCGGTCCAGCCCGCGGCACGCTCGATCCGGGCCAGCCGGTCCGGCGCATCGGGCGCCGCGTATTCGACGATTGCCCGAAGCCATCCCATCCCATCGAGCGGGTCGATATAGCGCGGCAGGTCGCCCGCGCATTCCCGGTAGACGGGCAGGTCCGCCGCGATCACCGGCACGCCCAGCGCCAAGGCCTCGAATACCGGCATGCCGAACCCTTCCGCGAAACTAGGCATGAGCAGCGCCCGCGCGCCCGCGATCAGACCCGCCAGTTCGCCGTCGCCCAGCGCGTTATGTTCAATCACCAGACGCCGCACGCCGGGGGAGCGGTCCAGCAGATCGACGATGTTTTCGTTTTCCCACCCGCGCCGGCCAACCAGTACCAGACGCGGCGCGAGATCTGCCGCCGATGAGGGAAACATTTCGGCCAGTCGGCGCCAGATGTGCAGCAGCAGGAGATGATTCTTGCGCGGCTCTATTGTCCCGAGCGCCACGAAATACGCACGTCCGGCCAACGCGGTTTGCGCCGGTCCGGCCACGGCCGCAGCCTGCCGGTCGAACCCGATCGGGGCAACCACGATCCTGCCGGCATATGGCGTGCGCGTGCGCCGCCGCAATGCTTCGCCGGTCGCCCCGGAGTTGACGATAAAACCGTCCGCGGCAGCCAGTGCATTGTCCAGCCGCTGCTGGTGCCGCTGTGCGCCTCCGGCACGGGCATATTCGGGAAAATCGGCCGGGATCGTGTCATGAAGGAATACCACGAGCTTGCCGCCGTGCGCTCTGCGCTGGGCCAGCCATCGGCTCCGGTGCCAGTTCTGGTGCGACGGGATGATCGCGATCGTCCCGCGGGGGGCCGAATCGGTGTGCGACCCGAAACCGGGCATTCTGCGGCCCAGCGGGCGCGCGGCTGCCATCAGGCGCAGCCATTCCTGCCATGCGATGCCATCTGCACCGGCCCACCCGCGTTCCAGCGCGGTCAGAAAGCGGTTGACCGCCGGCGCCGGCAGCTTGAGCGCACCAGCCACGCCGGCCCGCGCAACGAACGTGACCGGGCGGCGGTCCTGCGTGAGGAAATGCCGGGCATAGGCATGCTCCACCCGGTCTATTCCGCTGGGGGTGGGATGGCGCACGCGGCCGACCAGCCGGCTGAGATCGAGGACAACCGGGCGCATTACGCTGGAGGGGCAGCCAGAGGCGCCGGGCAGCCCGTCCGAAACGGGCGCAAACGTGGACCGGGCACAGCCGCCCAGGCGGTGAACCGGGTGCAGACGTGCAGCATCAGTGCGGATCGTGACCACTCAAGCGTGCAACGCGGGAACCGGAAGCGGACCGCCCGGCTGTTCCGTTCCCGGCAAGCATTTCACCAGCCGATCGATCGACAGCAGGTCTTCCAGCAGCGGTTCAAGCCGGGAAAGCGGCCAGACCGTTGCGGCGTCAGACCATGCGCGCGGCGGGTCCGGGTGGGTTTCGATGAACAGGCCGTCCACGCCCACGGCCACTGCGGCCCGCGCCAGCGCGGGGATCAGTTCGCGCTGCCCTCCGCTTGCCCCGCCCGCCGCGCCGGGCTGCTGCACCGCATGGCTCGCGTCGAAGATCACGGGGCACCCGAAGGAACGCATCACTTCGAGCCCCCGCATGTCGACCACCAGATCCTGGTAACCGAAGCTGGTGCCGCGTTCGCACAGCCACAGCCGATCCGCCACCGATTCGCCGGGTTGCAGGCATTCGCGCGCCTTGTCCACGACGTGCGCCATGTCCTGCGGGGCCATGAACTGGCCTTTTTTTACATTCACCGGCCTGCCGCTGCGGACGGCGGCCTGCACAAGGTCTGTCTGCCGGCACAGGAACGCTGGCACCTGCAGCACGTCGACCACGGCCGCCGTTGGCGCCACCTGCGTCACGTCGTGCACGTCGGTCAGCAATTCCAGGCCGGTCTCCGCCCGGATGCCGCCCAGAATTTCCAGTCCGCGCCGCAGTCCCGGTCCGCGCGGCGAATAGCCTGAAGTGCGGTTCGCCTTGTCGAACGACGCCTTGAAAATCATGCGGACCTGCAGGCGTTCGCCAATTCGCGCCAGTTCGCGGGCGATCGCCAGCGCGTGGGGTTCGCTTTCGATGACGCAAGGCCCTGCAATGATGAACATCGTCCGCCGACCCTCGCTTTACGCCACCGGCGGCATCTTGCGCCGTAGCAGGACGGGCCGCACCGAGTTGACCGATGGCAAAGACGTAACCCAGGCAAGCCCTATTGTCGAATGAAGCCTTGATTTCAAGCGCGTGAATCGCATTCACGGCCAGTTGCCTCCACAGTGGATATGACGCATGGACGAACGCAACGAATAGGTTTAATTTCCCGGCCAACGCCCTGTTTTAGTTAAGGTGTATTGCGTCCTTGTCCCGTTTTGCCGGCGAACCCAATACCCTTCGGGCGGACCCTCTTATGCGGCTGCCGGACGTGGACATACCGCGTGGAGTCATCGATGCCGCGATCGGCGCGCTGGCTGAATTGCGTGTATCGCTGGGTACAGAGCTCCCACTGGCAGCGCTGCACCTTGCCGGTTGCGACGGACGGATCGTGTTCTGCGGGCTTGGCAAATCGGGGATCGCCGCGCGCAAGATGGCGTCGACTTTCGCTTCGCTCGGGCGGCCGTCGCTGTTTCTGCATCCTGCCGATGCGGTGCACGGCGATCTCGGCAAGATGTGCAGCGGCGATATCCTGGTCGCCATCTCGGTCTCTGGCGAGACGAACGCATTGCTGCCAGTCATAACCTATGCGCAGGCCCGCGGGATAATGGTCATGGGGATCACTGCACGCCGCGAAAGCCTGCTCGGTCGCAGTTGCAATCTGGTGCTGGCCTTGCCGGAATGCATCGAAGGGGGGCCGGTAGCGGAAGTGCCGATGGCGTCTACCGTCACGACAATCGTGCTTGGGGACGCGTTGGCCGCGCTGGTCGCCCACCGCTGTGAGTTCACCAGCAGCGATCTGGCGGTCCTTCATCCGGGGGGCCGGATCGGCGTGCGGCTGCGGCCGGTGCGGCAGGTGATGCAGGCAGGCTCACGCATACCGCTCGTCGCACCGGATACGCCGTGTGCGTCGGTCATCGCCGTCATGACCGACAAGGGCTTCGGCATTGCAGGCATCGTCGATCCGGCAACCGAACGGTTGGTCGGGGTGATCACCGACGGTGATCTGCGCCGCAATCACGGCCGCCTGGACTCGGCCTTGGCGCAGCACCTGTCAGGGGGAGCGCCGATCACGCTTGGCCCGGACGATACTGCTGGCCAGGCGCTGGACCTTGCCCGCGCGCATCGCATTTCGGCCCTGTTTGTTGTCGATGGCGATGGCGCCCCGATCGGATTGGTCGATCTGCAGGATCTTCTGCGGGTCGGGATCGATTGATCCGGTACTTGCGCTTCGCACCGTACATTCTCCAATTCCGCCAGGCACTGCCGTGCAACCCTTAGTCATCATCCCTGCGCGCTTTGCCTCGGTCCGCTTTCCCGGAAAGCCCCTTTTTCGGCTCACCTCCAGCGAGGGCATCAGCCGCCCGCTTGTCGAATGGACGTGGCGGGCCGCAGTGGCTGCCGTGGGATCGCCGGCGACTTGCATCGCAACCGACGATGAACGCATTGCCGACGCAGCGCGCGCATTCGGTGCGCGGGTGGTGCTGACCGATCGGGATTTGCGCAACGGCACCGAGCGCTGTGCGGCCGCGGTGGCCGCACTTGGCCAGACCCCGTCGGTCGTCGTCAATCTTCAGGGCGACAGTCCGCTTATTCCGCCGCAGTTTATAACCGCCGTGCTGGCCGCATTCGGACAGCCAGCGGTGCAGGTGGCGACCCCCTTTGTCGAGTGCGATGCTGCGATGATGGCGCTGATCCATGCCGATCATGCTGCGGGGCGTGTGGGCGGCACGTGCGTGGTGGCGCGGGACGACGGCACGGCCGCTTATTTCAGCAAGTATCCGATTCCTCACGGCGCCTCGGCCGAATGCCCGCTCAAGCTCCATCTCGGGCTGTATGCGTTCCGGCCGGCAGCGCTTGCTGCTTATGCCGCGCTGCCGCCGGGTGCGCTGGAGCACGCCGAAGGGCTGGAGCAACTGCGGTTTCTGGAAGCGGGCTGGCCCATCCAGCTGGTGAAGGTGCCCCGGCCCAGGGACGGAATGTGGGAGATCAACAATCCCGAGGACGTGGCTATCGTCGAGCCGCGCCTGCCGTTGAGCCACATTGCCGTCTGAGCCAGTACGCCCGGGATAGTCGGAGTTCGCGATCCGAAGTTGGCGCTAGGGATCGGCCAGCAGCCGCGCGGCAGCGTTTTCGACCAGCAGCCGAACCGCGCTCTGGCTGGCGATGCCGCCGCGGACCAGACATTCGGCATGGAGCGCCCGCAACATTGCTTCGTACAGCGCAGCATCGGGCGGTTCCGGCGCTGACCAGAACGTGTCCAGCGGCCCGGGATGGACAATACCGTCCACCGCATAGATCGCCGTGCCGAGCGTCTTGACCGGCACGCCGGCGGCCAGCGCGAACGTGGCCGCGGTGGAGTTGACGACCACGACCCCGCGTGAGTTGCGCGCAAGCTCCTCCAGATTGCCTCCTGCGACATGCGCGACCCTGCTGGACAGTCCCATGCGCCGCGCCCGTCGCGCAATCCGCGCGGACCACCGGCGCCAGGATGCATCAAGCGGGTGCTCCTTGATCACCAGCATAGCATCGGCCGGCGCATGCGCGGCAAAGCTGGCGAGCACATAGTCAACCGCCTGATCCATTTGCGCAAATGGCGAATGAACCCGGATCTGGTAATCCGAACACAGTTGCAGCGGAAACAGAAAATAGCTGCCGGGCACAAGGCCCGCGATCGTGCGTTCAGCTGCCCGTGCGGCGCTGCGTGAACGCGCGAATTTGCGCAACCAGCCCAGACCTTCCGCCGCCAGCGAGCCGGGCCGGTGCGACCGGAAAAACGGAAAGCGCGGCAGGCCCAGTGCAACTGCCGCGTAATAGCGGAACGTGTCACGCCGCCGCCGGGCCGCGCTGGCGGTGACCGGCGGCAGTCCTTGCGGCAACGAGGGCGCGGTTGCGCCAGCCGCAAGCAGGGCCGCCGGGTCTCGCACAAAGCGCGATCGGCCGTTGACCCCGTCGCGTTCAAGCGACATCCAGTGCGGGCGGACATAGCCTTCCTCGAACACGTGGACCCGCACCGCGCGAAGCCGGGCCATCTGGTGCGCCACCATGTGCATCGGCCGGCAATCCCCGAACAGCACCAGATCCGTCGTTCCCATATCGCGCATGAGCCGGTCTACGTAGAGTGCCCAGTTTCCCTGCCGGCCGCGATAGCAGCGTGACGGCGCTATGCCCGCAAGTGGCAGGCGGTCATGCGGCCAGTCGCGCGCGTCGCCGCC
>JAZKDH010000004.1:65280-117973 GCA_040387665.1 Pseudomonadota bacterium
GTCAGCGGATCAAGGTAACGGGGATAGATCAGCAGCGTGGCGGCAACCAGTTCGTCCAGGGTGCGCTGCCGTCCGCGCCGCGCCGGGACGAAGCCCAGATCGGTCGTCAGCCCCCATCCGGCGTAGAACGGCACGCCGTGCGTGGTTACCGGTTTCCCGCGCAACAGCGCTTCGAACCCGGCCAGGGACGTCAGCACGTGCACCTCATCGGCAAGGTCGATCCAGGCGGTGATCGAACCGCCGCGTTCAACGGCATCGGCGTGCCGCAGCATGGACGCATCGTCGACGTGACCCCGGCGATGCCCGGCATCGACATCCGGGTGAGGGCGATAGATGATCCACGCGTCCGGCGCGCAAACCCTGACCCGGCGGACGAGGTCGAGGTTGGAAGCAATTCCCCCGCCGCCTTTCTGCACCGACAGGTCGTCTTCCACCTGCCCTGTGACCAGGATGTGCCGCCGCGCTGTGTCGCTGCGCCCCCCTGACCAGTTGCCCGGCCCAGGCCCGTATTTGCTGACCCCGGCCTCCACGATCCGTTTGCGCAAAGCACCAGCGCGATGCAGCAGGTCTGGCGAAAAGTCGGTGTCGGCCAGCAGCCGCTCCAGCCCGCTAGGCCCCGATGGATCGTAATGCGGTTGCTCCGGTCCGACCACAATCGAGAGTGGGGGCACGCAGTCTGCGCCCAGTCCGATGGACCGGACGAAGCCGTCTTCGATCTCCAGACGGGCCGCGCCTGATCGTTCGATGGTGTTGATCAGCGCCGGATCCGTGCGCGCCCGCCACAAGGCCGTGGTCGTGCCGGCCGGCGCGATCAGATCGAACGGCACCGGTTCGCTGCCCCCCCACAGCAACGGCCCGACCGCGGCGCGTTTCCACCTGCCGACGCCGTGGACTGCGCCGATGTGCCGGTTGGAATCGATCAGCGCCCGCCAGAAACCGAGCAGTTTGATTGCTTCGAGCACCGAGATTTCGCTTCCGCTGAACGGGTCACGATAAGCCAGCCCCGCAACCAAGTGCTGCGTGGCCAGCGCGGCACGCGCCGGCGCCGAGGCCAGCGTTGGCTCCTCGCCCGCGGCGCCCACCGGCACCCCGGCAAAAGCGGCCAGCACCGCAAGCGGTTCATCGACCGGTGCCACTACTTCGTCAGCCCATGCCAGCAAGTGCCATGGATCGGCGTCTGCCGGGACCCAAATCTCGGCAGGGCGGGGCGCTCCGCACCAGACCAGCCGCAGTCCGCGCTGCGATGCCCGTGCCTTTGCGGCGGAATATTCTTCATCGCCGCCGGTCGCCACGACCCCGCCGGATGCTGGAAGCCGGGGCTGCGTTCCCCAGAACGTGCCGCCCACCCGCATCGCGCAGAGGGCGGATATCACCACCTCGGGATCGACAAGCAGGGCGTGACCGCCCGGGTTCGGCACATGCAGCGCGGCGTTCCGTACCCCCGGGAACGGCGGCACTTCCAGTATGGCAGAACGTGTCCGGGGACGGGGCGGCATCGCACCATCGCATGGATGGTTCGACTGGCGCTGTCAAAGCGCCTTCGCACGGGATCGGTTCATTTTCCCGCGCGCGTTGCGGGGCTGCATCGCGGTCACCGTCACCCGGCGCGGCGCGCTTTCAATGCCGTGCGCCGGGGTTTGGTCGGTTGTCGGCCGCTACCATTTGTCGCAGTACCATCGCCCGTTCGCGGGCCCAGTCCCACTGGCCCGAAGGGTGATCACGCATCTGGCTGACCAGCACGTTCAGTTCCCGGAGGCGGTCTTCGCTGGTCGTGGTGCGATTGGCTTCGGCCATTTTCAGATCCTTTCGTATACGGATCCCACTGTCACAGCGAAAACATCCGCCGCCGGGCCGAGGTTCCCGTCAGCCGCGCAGTTGCTCGTACGTTGCCACCACATCCGCCAGCACCGACAGTGCCAGCGTCCGCGCGTCGCGGGCGCGGGGAATAAGGCCGATCGGGCTCCGCACCCGATCGAGCGCCTGGGGGTCGCTTCCGCTATCGGTCAGCATGGCCCGCCGGTTTTCCCGCGCAGCAGCCCCGCCTTGCGCGCCGATGTAGAACGCCGGCGTATCCAGCGCCCATTCCAACAGCGGACCTTCCCATTCATGGTCATGGAACAGCAGGACAATTGCCGTCCACGCATCGGCGGTCAATGAGCGCGGGCGCTGTCCCAGCGACAGGCCGGCCTCAGGCCCGGCTACGGTCACATCCTGTCCGTGGCTTCGTGCCAGCGTGGCTAGGGCCGCCGCTTCGGGCCCCGTGCCAAGGACAATCAGCCGCGGAGACGGTACATAGCAGCGTTGGTTCAGCATCCCGGGATCGTTGACAGGCAAGCTGATCGATGCCCCGCGCCGGCCGTCAAGCTCCGTAACCGCGGCTGCAAGTGCGGCGGGATCGGGCGCCGGATCGATGACGACATCCAGCCCTGAACCACAGGGCAGGCGAAAGTCGATCACCGGCGATCCGGCACCATAGCGGAGAAGGCGCGGCTGGCCGAGCCGTCGTGCAGTGGCGGCCTGGCGAACCAATTCGTGTTCCAGACAGCCGTCCGCCAAGCTGCCGACGATGGTTTCATCCGGTCCGATCGCCAACTGGGCGCCGAGCCGGCGCGAGAAGCTGCCGTCGATGCCCACGATCGTGCATAACGCCGCGCCTTGGGTTTCCCCCACGAACCGCAGTGCAGCCTGATCTTCGTCAACCGCCGCGGCGCTCACGCGTCCGGCCCGTCGCCGCCGATCCTCGCACCATCTACGATGCGCGTCAGCCGGTTGCCTTCTGCTTCGCCTGCGGCCTTGTCGGCGCGGTTCCGGCCGAACTTGGCGCGATTGATTGCTGCTGCGTCCAGCGCGGCACGCCGGCGCTGCGCCTTGCGCGCGCTCCGCAAGTTGATGATCTCGGCCATTGGGGGACGCTAACGGAAACGCGGCCCTTTCACCAGTCACCGCGTTGTTGGGGATAAGACACGACGTCTGGTTGAGCGGACGGCGGCCATCCGCAAGAGCGGCTGCGTGAGTGCCTCCATCATCATCGGTTCCGAACCGTCCGGCGCTCCGGTACATGTCGATATCGAGGAACTGCTTGCCACCCGCTTGCTGGTGCAGGGCAACTCCGGCTCGGGCAAGTCGCACCTGCTGCGCAGACTGCTCGAGGAAAGCGCGGCGCTGGTGCAGCAGGTCGTGATCGACCCCGAAGGCGATTTCGTGACGCTGGCGGATGAGTTCGGCCATGTCGTGATCGACGGCAGCGCTTATTCAGGCGACGAGATTGCCCGCCTTGCGGCGCGGATTCGCAAGCACCGCGCGTCGGTCGTGCTGGCGCTGGACGGTCTGGAGCTTGAAGCGCAGATGCGCTGTGCGGCGCAGTTCCTGTCCACGCTGTTCGACGCGCCCCGTGAGGAATGGTATCCGGCGCTGGTGGTGGTGGATGAAGCGCAGATATTCGCGCCCGCCGCTGCCGGCGATGTTTCGGACGATGTTCGCCGGCTGAGCCTGGCGGCGATGACCAACCTGATGTGCCGTGGGCGCAAACGCGGGTTGGCCGGCATCATCGCCACGCAGCGCCTGGCCAAGCTTGCCAAGAACGTCGCGGCCGAGGCCTCCAATTTCCTGATGGGCCGGACGTTCCTCGATATCGACATGGCCCGCGCCGCCGACCTGCTGGGCATGGAGCGGCGGCAGGCCGAACAGATCCGCGATCTGGCGCGCGGCCATTTTCTTGGCCTGGGCCCGGCGATCAGCCGCCGTCCCGTGGCGGTACGGATCGGCGAAGTGAGGACGAGCGCCAAGACGGTGATCCACGGGCTGATGCCGATGCCATCCGCGCAAGGGCAGGACATGCAATCGCTGCTGATGACCGATCCCGTTGTGCTGGAGCACGCGGGTCCGGCAGCCGGACCCGAATGCGCCATGCCGGAAAGCGGGGAGCTGTTGGACCAGATCGAGCGGTTCGTGCCGGTAGTCGAACGGGTTGAGCCACCGGGCGAACCCAGCCTGTTTCAGGCTGAGGAAATGGCTGCGGACGTTGCGTCAATTCTGGCCGAAATGGCCGTGGAGCCGGATTGCACATACCAGCCGGCGGCCACGCTGTACCATGATTTCACGGTCCGTTGCCGCATGCGGCGGGTGATCGGGCACGGGCTGGACGTGTCCGCATTCCGGCGGCGGTTCGCGCTCGCCGTGGCGGGCGTGGATGACAGCGATCCTGATTGGAAAGAGCTTTTGCGGATCGCGAGCGGAGTGGCCGACGATCTGCTCGCACCGTTCCTGATCATCGCCCGCGCCGCGCAGCAGGGCTTGCCGTGCCCGGACGATGCAGAACTTTCACGGGTCTATGGCACAAGTTCGCCCGGGCGGATCCGCCGGCTGCTCGATCATTTCGAAAAGGCCGCGCTGATCGTTATCCGCACCGATTACGGCGGCCGGCGCTCGATCGGCATTCCCGCGCTTGGCGCGGCGACTGCGCCGGTGGACTGACCCTTAAACCAGGGTCTGGCGGAATGCTGCGAGGCGTTCCACGCCGTGCTCAAGGGTTTGCCGATCCTTGCAGTGGCACAACCGGATGATACCCGTCGTCCGGCCATCGTGCATGAAGGCGGCAAGCGGGATCGTTGCCACGCCGGCGTCGATTACCGCGCGCTGACTGAATTCCAGATCTTCCAGCCCGATGCCCGAGGCGGCAAGATCTATACAGGAAAACCAGGTGGCAGGGCCGGGCAGGACCGTGAATCCGGCGCTTTCCAGCAACTGGTTCAGGGCTGTGCGGGATGCTGCCCAGCCGCCACGGAGCGTCTCGACCAACCCAGGTTTATCAAGGCCTTCGGCGACCGCGTACTGGGTTGCAGGCGCCGTGGTGAAGGTCAGGAACTGGTGGGCGCGGGCGATGCCGGCGGCCAGGGCGGGTGCTGCGCAGAGCCAGCCGATCTTCCAGCCGGTCAGGCCGAAGATCTTCCCGGCCGAACCAATCTTGATCGCGCGGTGCGCCATCTCCGGAAAATCCAGCAATGACCGATGGATAGATCCGTCAAAGCGGACGGTTTCCCACACCTCGTCGCAGATCGCCACGAGGTCATGGCGCACGCACAGCTGGGCCAGCTGTTCCAGTTCCGCCACGGTCGCAATCGAGCCGGTGGGGTTGAGGGGATCGTTCAGGATCAGCGCAACTGTCCGGGTGGTAACTTTTTGTTCAATGTCTTCAATGTCGTAGCCCCAATCTGGCGGAGCCAGCGGGACGAACACGGGCACCCCGCCGGCGCGTCGGACCATTGGGGCATAAAGGTCATAGCTTGGCGCGAAGATGATGACTTCGGACCCGGGCGTGACGATTGCGAGGATTGCCGCGGTAAGCGCTTCGGTCGCGCCGGAGGTTACGATGAAGTGTTCTGGAGTGACCGCAAGCCCTTGTTCTTTGAAGTAAAAGTTGGCTAGCGCAGTGCGCAGTTCGGGTATGCCGGCCATCGGTGGATACTGGCTTGAGCGGGTCAGCAGCGCCCGCGCCGCAGCCTCGCGCAGTTCCATGGGACCATGATCATCCGGAAACCCCTGGCCAAGATTGATCCGGCGGCCGTCGCGGCACAGGCCGGACATGTATTCGAAGATGGTTACGCCCATCTCCTGATAAACTGGATGAAGTTTCATGGAGCGCTGCCAGCTGTTGTGCCGGCCTCACTAACCGTTTCGGCGGCATCCCTGCCAGCACATTTACAAAATGCCTGCAACGCGGCTGCAAGCGCTGCCCGGGTTACTTGACTGCGTAGAGCAGGCTGCCGCTAGGCAGCAGCGAAAGCACATCGTCAATGTCGCGCCGGGCGACGGCAAAACAGCCTTGGCTGCGACCGATGCGGCCCTGGATCGGGATCAGCCCGGGATCGACATACTTTGCGCCGTGGATAACGATGGCGCGGCTTTCGGCCATGTCATTGCCCGGGTCCAGTCCGATCAGCCGGCGGGAGCGGCCGTGTTCGCCGTGATAGGTCATGCCGGTGAGGAACGCGCCCTCACACGACGCGTTGGAGCCCGGGCGATTGGACAGGCGTTCGACCCATCCGCGATTTGCCGGATCCGATCCGCGGCCATGCGCCACCAGATGGGTTGCGATGACGCGTTCGTTGGCAGTATCGAACATATAGAACCGCGCGGCGCGCGAAGGCGCTGAAAAATCGACCAGTCCGACTACGCGGCGCTTGGCAATGAGCGCGCTGTGCCGCGCGAGCGCTGCGCGGGCGCGGGGCAGCAGCACGTTGAAAAACCGGTCAGCGCCGATCGAGGTCTGTGCGAAGTTGAGCGGCGCATCGCTTGTTGCAGCGAACGCCGGCTCTGATCCGATGCCACGCGGCAGAACCATCCCCGCCGCGCCCACCGCTGCCGCACCGAACAACCGGCGCCTGCTGATATTCATGGTCGATGCGATCCCGAAACGTTACCAATCCCCTGTGCTTGATGTTGGTGTGCGCGGCATTGCAAAGCAAGGTTAATCGCAATGTAGTACCTGCGAGTTGTGGCCTTTCCGCGGCGAGGCGTGCAACTTTGCTGGTGGGGAACAGCCCAATCCTGATTGCTTTTAGTCAAGAGAAATCCTGTCGCTGTCGATCCGCGAAAGCTCGACAATCCGGCCACGCGGGATATCGTTGGTGACCAACAAGTAAGCCGAGCGTCGCGAAAGGCATCAAGATGAAATTCCGCACCATGACAACCGGGGCTGCCGTGCTGGCGTTGTGCACCGGACCACTCGCCGTCGGCCCGGCGATTGCCGCACCGGCGCCGCTGAACGCGCCGGTCAGGCTGCCGGGGCCGCAGGCAATCTCCGAAACGGACCGGGCGGTGGGCGCCAAAGCCGACGCCCAGCTCTCGGCTGAATACGGCGGAGTTTACCAGGGGCCGCAGTCTAATCTGGTCAGCCGCGTCGGCCTGACGGTGGCGCGCCAGTCCGGGGTGGCGGGGGCGGATCGGAGTTTCAAATTCACTCTGCTCAATTCAGGCGTTCCCAATGCTTTTGCCGTACCCGGGGGGTATGTCTATTGCACGCGTGGTTTGCTCGCGCTGATGAACGACGAAGCCGAACTGGCTTTCGTACTGGGGCACGAGGCCGGGCATATCACCGGCCGCCACTCCGAAAAGCGCGGCAAGGTGGTGCAGCGCAACGTGCTGCTGGGCACGCTGGGACAGACCCTGCTGGGCGCGGTGCTGGGCCGCGGCGCGGCGGGGCAGCTGGGCGGGCAGATCGGCCAGGCCGGGATCCAGCGGCTGGTGGTGGGGAACGTCATGTCCCATTCGCGCGCAGAGGAGTTCGAGGCGGATGACTACGGCGTCGCCTACATGGCGAAGGCGGGGTACGACAGCACCGCGAGTTCGAGCATCCTGTCATCGCTTGCAGCGCAGTCTGCGCTGGATACGAAACTTACCGGCCAGGCCCGCACCACCCCGAGCTGGGCGATGTCGCACCCCGATCCATCAGCGCGCGTATCCCGCTCGCTGGCGCGGGCGCGGGCGCAGGGTATCCGCAGCGGCACACGGAGCCGGGATGCCTTCCTGCTCTCGCTACAAGGGATGCTCTATGGTGACGATCCGCAGCAGGGCGTGATCGATGGCCAGACCTTCAAGTACCCGGCCGACCGGATCCAGTTCACCGCCCCGGCCGGATACGGCATGTCCAACGGCACCGACGCCGTGACGATTACCAGCACAGCGAGCAGCGGCGCACAAACGGCCGGTACCGGCCGCGCACGATTCACCGGTGGCCGGTTTGACGGTGACCTGGCGGGCGTGGTCGGCCGCGCCTTCATGGAATTGAATTCCGGCCAGGCGATGAGCGGGGTCAATCCCGTGCGCACCACGATCGGCGGGATGGACGCCGCGACGGCGACTGCCGTGGCAAACGACAGCGGGGGCAACACCCTTGATGTCACAGTCGTGGCGGTAGCGACTGCACCCGGCGTGGCCTACAGCTTTTCGGTTATCCAGCCCCGCGGCCGCGGGCTTGGCGATCTGGCCGCGCTGGTCGGCAGCTTTCGCAAGATGAGCGCGAGCGAAGCCGCCGCGGTCAGGCCACGGGTGATCGATGTGGTAACCGTGGGCGCGCGCGATACCGTAGCGGCGCTGGCTGCTCGGATGGTCTATCCGGACCGGCAGATGGAGCGGTTCCTGGTACTGAACGGGTTGGCGCCAGGCACCTCACGAATCGCGGTCGGGAGCAAGGTGAAGCTGGTGGTGTGGGGCGCGCCAAGCCGCGCCGGTTAACGCCGGGGCTTACTGTCCCCTGGTTTGTTATCGGATTTTTCGGATCTGGCTTTTTCCGCCTCTTCGGCCTGACGCGCCTTGGCCTTGGCTTCGTTTTCAAGGGCGATCTTTGCCAGCATCTGCGGGGTGGCCGAACGCGCAGGCCAGCCGCAGCCGCGCTGCTGGCCTATTCCCTTGAGGAACGAGCGGCGCGTATAGCCGGCGTAGATTGCTGCCTGAAAACGGCGTTCCTGTTCGTTCGCTCCGGAAAGTTCCCGGATCAACCCGCGAAACGGGATAAGGCCGCCAACGACCGATTGCGCGACCTTGCCGGCGCTGAGGCGGCGTTCCTTGGACTGCGCGATGTCGATGTCGTCCCCCAGGACCGCGTCCAGCCGGGCGACTGCTTCCCCGATCTGTGCACACCGCGTCAGACCCTTGAGTGAGTACGGCGCCAGCTGTGCCTCTGCCAGCACGGCCGGAATCTCATCCTTGCGCATGTTCAAGTCGGTGATCGGGGTCGTCACCACGTCGACGGCATCGGGACCGCGCTGCGATATGGGTTTGGAGGATTCCGCCGGTTTTTCGGCCGAGGGCGCCTGCTTGGTGGATGAAGGCTGCTCCTTCGAAGATTGCGCGAGAGCGGGCACCGATAAAAACGCCGCCGATCCGATCAGCAATAGATGAAGTGGTCGCATCAACGATTAGCCCTCAAGAACTTGTTGTTGTCGCTACGGTCCGCAAGCAGTCAGGTTCCGCCGCGCCGCAGATCGCTGAAGGTATCGCACGCGTCCTCGTTCCCGGATTGCATGCCTTTGCGCAGCCACTCCATCCGCTGCGCGCTGGACCCGTGGGTGAACGATGCTTCGACCGGCCGGCGGCCCGCGCCCTGCATCAAGGTATCGTCTCCGATCTGATGCGCGGCGTTGAGCCCGCTTTCCATGTCACCCGGTTCAAGCCGGTCGCGGTTCCTTGCAGCCCAAACGCCGGCATAACAATCCGCCTGAAGCTCTAGCCGGACGGAAAGGGCGTTGGCCCCGTCCGGGTTCTGTTCCTGTGCCTGGTGCACCTGCGATGAAACACCCGTAAGGTTCTGGATGTGATGCCCGTATTCGTGCGCGATCACGTAATCGCGCGCAAATTCGCCAGTGGCGCCCAACTGTTCGCTCAGCTGCCGGTAGAACGTAGTGTCGAGGTAAATGCCGTTGTCGCTGGGGCAGTAGAAGGGCCCCATTGCGCTCTGCGCCGCGCCGCAGCCTGATCGGCCGTTCTGCGAATAGAACACCAGCTTGGGCCGGCTGAACGTCACGCCGGATTGCTGGAATACCGGGGCCCAAGTCTTGTTGAGCGACGACAGCGCGTTGCACGTCTGCCGGCTTGCTTCATCGACCGTGCAGATTGCCTCTGCGCCGGATCCCGACGCGCCGCTCTGCTGTCCGGGCAGGGTGCCGCCGATCTGCTCGCCGCCCTGCTGTTCGAACGCGCCGATCAGCTGGAGCGGGTTCACCCCCAGTACCGCCGACGCGATCAAGGCAATGACCAGACCGCCGCACCCGATCCGCCCGCCCGACATGCCGAACGGCATGCCGCCACGTCCCCCGGACCCGCGCTGATCCTCCACATCAATGGAGGACGGGTCGAAATCATCGAGGCGCATATGTCTATCCCCACTGGCGTTGGCCCGGTATGGCACTGGACAGGTCGAGGCGTTGCGGGCCACATCGCCAGCGTCCTGATCATCAAACCCCCCGGAGTCGATAATGTTTCTTGCCGGCAAGCGCGCACTGGTAACCGGATCGACATCGGGCATCGGCCTGGGCGTGGCCAGGGCGCTGGCGCAACATGGCGCGCAACTGGTGATTTCGGGATTCGGCGATGCAGCAACCATCGAGGCGATTGCCCGGGAATTGAACGCCGTCCACGTGGCCGAGGACCTGTCGGCCCGGGCCGGGGTTGAAGCGCTGATGGCCGTGGCCGGGCCGGTGGATATCCTGGTCAACAACGCCGGAATCCAGCATGTTGCGCCGGTCGATGCGTTTCCGGTGGAGAAGTGGGATCAGATCCTTGCGCTCAACCTGACTGCCGCGTTCGACACCATCCGGCTGGCGGTGCCCCAAATGAAGGCGGCGGGGTGGGGGCGGATCATCAACATCGCGAGCGCGCATTCGCTGGTCGCCTCGCCGTTCAAGTCAGCCTACGTCGCGGCGAAGCATGGCCTGGCCGGACTGACGAAGACGGTCGCGCTTGAGGTGGCGAGCGCGGGCATCACCGCCAACTGCATCAGCCCGGGCTATGTCTGGACCCCGCTGGTGGAAAACCAGATACCCGATACGATGAAGGCCCGCGGGCTTACGCGCGAACAGGTCATCAACGACGTGTTGCTGGCCGGGCAGCCGACCAAGCAGTTCGTCCAACCGGCCGAAATCGGAGAGCTGGCGGTGTTCTTGTGCCGCGATGCTGCCGCGCAGATGAACGGCGGCAACGTGAGCATGGACGGCGGCTGGACGGCAGCCTGAGCCGCGACATGCCGCGCGCCGTGGAAATGGCGCCACATCTACGCGGAATCGGGTGAATTTGCGCTGAAGCGTGCTTGTCGGCGGGCGCCATGTCGTTCACAAGCGCCCGATGAAGCGCCGTTTTCAAGCGATGAACCGAGCAGTATGGACGGCCGTTGCGGGCGCTGGAATGCTGCTGACCAGCGCAGCCGCAAGCGGTGCCCCGCCGCGCCGGGACGTGGCGCTGGAAAGCGCGCTGCTGGACCACATCAAGGTGCTGGCGAGCGACGAATTCGGCGGCCGCCAGCCCGGAACCGACGGCGAGGCGCGAACGCTGCGCTATCTTGGCAAGCAGTGGTTCGACATCGGACTGGTTTCGGGAACCAACCTTCCCGGGCATGCATGGTTTGCGCCGGTCTCGCTCGTCGCGCGCGATCCGGCAGCGTCGGCAGCGAGTTTCACACGGCGGGGCAAGCGCATCCCGCTTCCCAAAAGCACGGTGCTGGTGCTGACTTCGGGCAAGCGCACGCTGGTTGAAAACGCGCCGCTGCTGTTCGTGGGCCGCGCTGACCGTGCCGACGCGCTCTCGCGCGCGGAACTTGCGGGGCGGGTGGCGGTGCTGCTCGACGCCGGCATCAAGGGCGGAGAGCGGCAGAATGCGCTGCTAAAGGCCGGGGCGTCGGCCGTGCTGACCGTGCTCGACGCGGACCGCACGATCGAGCAGGTTGCGGCCCGGCGCGGGCAAGCGGGCTATGCGCTGGCGAGCGAGGCCTTGGGCGGAGACCTGGAAGGGTTCATCGCTTCCGACAGCTTTGACCGGCTTGCGGTGGCAGCGGGCACCAGCCTGGCGGAACTGCGGCTGGTGGCGAGCGACCCGGCGTTTGTCCCGCGGGCGCTTGACCTGGCCGTAACGCTTGAGGCCACCACGCGCGAAACGACAATCAGGACACACAACCTGATTGGCAAGCTGGACGGGCGCCGCCCCGAGGCCGGCGCGGTGCTGTTCATGGCGCACTGGGACCATTTCGGCGAATGCGCGGAGCCTCCGGCGGAGCACCTGATCTGCAACGGCGCGATCGACAATGCCAGCGGCATCGCCGCGCTGACCGAGATCGCGCGGCGGCTGAGCCGCGGGCAGCAGCTGGACCGGGACGTGTACTTCGTGGCCACCACCGCCGAGGAGATGGGCCTGCTGGGCGCCGAAGCTTTTGCCGAAAACCCGCCGCTGCCGCTGAAGCAGATCGTGGCGGCGTTCAACATCGATTCGATCGCGGTTGCCCCGGTCGGTACGCCGCTGGCGATCGTGGGCCGGGGAATGACTCGGCTCGATGCGCAGATCGCCGCGGTCGCAAGGCAGCAAAAGCGCGTTCTGGTGCCGGGGTCCGCGGCCAACGCCTATGTCAAGCGGCAGGACGGGTGGGCGTTGCTGCAGCACGACGTACCCGCAGTGATGGTCACCAGCGCGTATGGCGATCTGACGCTGATCGAGCGGTTCTTCGAGACGGACTATCACCGCCCGAGCGACGTGGTGAAGCCGGCGCTTGAACTGGGCGGCGCTGCCGAGGACGTGGCGTTTCTGGTCGCGCTTGGGCGGTGGTTCGCCGATGCGCGGCGGGTGCCTGCACTTGCGGCCCTGCCACGCTGAGAAATCCGCGCTGAAAATGCCGCGCTGAGTCTGCCGCGCCGGCGATCCCGGCCGGCAGGGTTGTGAAGTTCAACCCCTGCGGTTACATGGGCCGCCACGACGCTGCCGGTCACCCCGGGGGCGCTATATCCTCAGCATCCGGTTACCGGCATTTCAGGCGGCGCAGTGGCACTTTACGACATACCCCTCGGTCTTACATTCGACGACGTGCTGCTGCGTCCGGCGGAATCGGACATCGTCCCGTCGATGGCCGATACGCGCACCCGGTTGACCCGCGGGATCGCGCTCAACATCCCGGTGATCTCCTCGGCAATGGATACCGTGACCGAGGCAGACATGGCGATTGTCATGGCGCAGCTGGGCGGAATCGGGGTGCTGCACCGCAACCTGACGATCGAGGCGCAGTGCGCGGCGGTGCGCGCGGTCAAGCGGTTCGAAAGCGGGATGGTCGTCAACCCGATCACCATTGCGCCTGACGCCACGCTGGGCGAGGCGCAGCAGCTGATGCAGCTCAACCGGATCAGCGGCATTCCCGTGGTAGAGTCATCGGGCAAGCTGGTCGGCATCCTGACCAACCGCGACGTGCGCTTTGCCGACAACCCCGCGCAGCCGGTGCGCGAGCTGATGACGCATGAAAACCTCGCCACGGTTCCGGCCGGGGTGACGCAGGAGGACGCGCGGCGGCTGCTGCACCAGCGGCGGATCGAGAAACTGCTGGTGGTTGACGAGGCCTATCGCTGCATCGGCCTGGTGACGGTGAAAGACATCGAGAAAGCCGTGACGTACCCGAACGCCACCAAAGACGGCGCGGGGCGGCTGCGCGTTGCGGCGGCGACGACGGTTGGCGATTCCGGGTTCGAGCGGACCGAGGCGCTGCTTGCCTCCGAATGCGACGTGATCATCATCGACACCGCGCATGGCCACAACCGCGACGTGAGCCGCGCCGTCGAACGGGTGAAGCGGCTGTCGAATTCGGCCCAGGTGATTGCGGGCAATGTTGCCACTGGCGATGCCACGCGGGCGTTGATCGATGCCGGGGCGGATGCGGTGAAGGTGGGCATCGGACCCGGGTCCATCTGCACGACCCGGATCGTTGCGGGCGTGGGCGTGCCGCAGCTGACGGCAATCATGGAGGCTGCCGACGTGGCGGGCGCCGCGGGCGTGCCGGTGATCGCCGATGGCGGGCTGCGCACTTCGGGCGATGCAGCGAAGGCGCTTGCCGCCGGGGCTTCGGTGGTCATGATCGGATCGATGCTGGCCGGGACCGAGGAAGCGCCGGGGGAGACATTCCTGTATCAGGGCCGCGCCTATAAGTCATACCGCGGCATGGGATCAGTCGGCGCGATGGCGCGCGGATCGGCGGACCGCTATTTCCAGCAAGACATCAAGGACCAGATGAAGCTGGTGCCCGAGGGCATCGAAGGCCAGGTGCCGTTCAAGGGGCCGGCACGCGACGTGGTTCACCAGCTGGTGGGCGGGATCAAGGCTGCGATGGGCTATACCGGATCGGCCACCATCGACGATCTGCGGACGAGGGCGCAGTTCGTGCGGATCACCAACGCGGGCCTGCGTGAAAGCCATGTCCATGACGTGACGATCACGCGCGAGGCGCCGAACTATCCCACCCGCGGGGGCTGAGCGCCGCGATGACCCCGGCCGCGCGGGTGCAGGCGGCAATCGAGATTCTTGACGTGGTAATCGATGCCGCGCGCCGGCGGGGCGCGCCCGCTGACCGCATCCTGGGAGACTGGTTCCGCACCCGCCGGTACGCCGGCAGCGGAGACCGGCGAGCGGTCCGCGAACTGGTCTATGCGGCCATTCGCCGCTGCGGGGACATTCCGGCAAGCGGCCGCGCCGCGCTGGTCACACTGGCCCAGGAAGACGGCGCGCTGGCGGCGCTGTTCGACGGTTCGCGCCACGGCCCGGGACCGATCGATCCGGCGGAGGAGAGCGCGCACCCCGGGATCGCGCCGGCCTGGCTGGTGGAAGAACTGGAAAATTCCGGTGTTGGCCGCGCAGAGCAGGCCGCCCTGCTCGGGCGGGCCCCGCTGGACATCCGGATAAACGCGCTGAAGGCGGCGCTGGCCGTCCTGCCCGAACCAGGAAGCCCGACGCTCGCGCCGCACGGTCTGCGCTATTCTGCCGGAACCGCGATTGAGCAGTGGGAGGCTTATCGGGCCGGGGCGATCGAGGTGCAGGATGCCGGTTCGCAGCTGGTGTGCGAGGCGGTGGGCGCCCGGGCCGGGGAAGCAATCATCGACCTGTGCGCGGGTGCGGGCGGAAAGACGCTGGCGCTGGGGGCCGCCATGGACAACCGCGGCGCGTTGCTTGCCTGTGACAGCGACCGGTCACGGCTGTCGCGCCTGCTGCCGCGCGCGGAACGCGCCGGGTTGACGATCGTGACGACGCGACTGCTCGACGGCGGGCGCGAGGCGGCCGCGCTGGCGGATTGGCACGGCCGTGCCGACGCCGTGCTGGTCGATGCGCCGTGTTCGGGGACGGGGACATGGCGGCGCAACCCGGAAGCGCGCTGGCGGCTGACGCACGGCGAACTCACCCGGCTGGAAGCGCTCCAGGGCCGGCTGCTGGATATCGGCGCGGCGTTGGCGGGGCCGCACGGCCGTTTGGTCTATGTGGTCTGTTCGCTGCTCGATGGCGAAGGAGCAGGGCAGGTTGCGGCGTTTCTGGAACGTCATCCGGGGTGGCGCGCCGTGCCGCCGCCGGGCGTCATGGGCACACCGCGGGGCCTTGGTACACGGCTGACCCCGTGGAGCGATGGAACCGACGGGTTTTTCGTCGCCAGACTGGAACGGGCGTGATAGGCGTTCCGTTGTTGTTGACACCCTTCTTCCTACGGCCGTATTCCGATGATTAGCGGCTTGCTGATGAAATCGCGGGAGATTCTGATGCGCTTCACTCCGGCCGCACTGGCGCTTTCGCTGGTCCTGGCCCTGTCTGCCAGCATGAGCCATTCGGCGCCGCCCCAAGTGCTGGACCCGCGCGCGGATGCCTTGATGGCAAAAGGCCGGGCGGCGTTGGCGGCGGGCAGTACCGATCAGGCGATCGACCTGTTCGAAAGCGCGCTGGCGATCCAGCCAGGCTCGGTGGCGATAACCCTGAACCTGGCCGAGGCGACGCGCCGGCAGGGCCTGCAGGGCAAGGCGCTGCATTACTACCGCGAAGCGCTTGAGCGGGATCCGCAGAACCTGGCCGCAATTGCCGGCGAAGGAGCCGCGTTGTCGGAAAAGGGCGCACTGGAAAAGGCCAAGCGCAATCTGGCGCGTTTGCAGGGTCTTTGCGGCAGCACCTGCGCCGAGACGCGCGCGCTTTCCGCAACGATTGCGCGTGGTCCGGCCGAACGGGTGATTACTGCCGACGCGGCTAAACCGGCGACGATTTCGGTCAACTAGGTTTGGCTGCGCCGGGCCGCGTCAGATCAGTTCGCGAAATTCGTCTATTACCGCACGGTAAACCCGTTTCTTGAACGGTACGATGAGGTTCGGCAATTCTTCGGGCCGAACCCACTTCCATTCGCAAAATTCCGGCGGATCGTGCGCATCGAGTTGGACGTCGGCGTCGGTGCCGTTGAACCGGGCGAGCATCCAGAACTGGCGCTGTCCACGATAACGCCCCTCCCACAGCTTGCCCAGAAGTTCGTCCGGCAGATCGTACAGCAGCTCCTCGCGAGTCTGGGACAGGACCGTGATGTGCTGTTCACCGATTCCGGTTTCCTCCCACAGCTCCCGCAGCGCGGCGTCGCGCAATTCCTCGCCTTCGTCGATCCCGCCTTGCGGCATCTGCCAGGCGTCGCCCTCGCGGTTGTCGATCCGTTTGCCCACGAACACCAGGCCATCGCCATTGACGAGCATCACGCCAACGCAAGGGCGGTAGGGCAGGGCAGAATAGTCGCTCATCGCTGAAATTTGTCCGTCCCGTGGGGCATTCCGTGCGTGCATTCCGCTTGTCGCATTGCGGAATCAGAGAGGTTCCCCACTTAGAGGACCAATCCCCGCTTGACTACCCAGCCGCGCGGGCGTTTGAATTGACATGACCCGCTTTGGCACCTGACAGTTTTTCTGGATTGTGCCTGCTGGTTTACAATGGCTTAGATGGGAAGACGCAGCAACCGCGCGACCCGCCGACAGAGGATGACAATGGCGACTATACTGGCCGATACCGATTACCCGGCAGGTGCCCACGGCAATCCTGTTCCCGAAGCTGTGGTCGTGCGATTTGCAGGCGATTCAGGGGACGGAATGCAGCTGACCGGTGGGCAGTTCACTCTGTCTACCGCGCTGGCCGGCAACGACCTGGCAACGTTCCCCGATTTTCCGGCCGAGATCCGGGCCCCGCAAGGTACCCTGTTCGGCGTATCGGCGTTCCAGATCAACTTTGGCTCGACTGCGATCGAGACTGCCGGCGATGCGCCCGACGTGCTGGTGGCAATGAACCCGGCCGCGCTGAAGACGAACGTGCAGGCACTCAAGCCGGGCGGGCTGATCATCGTCGATACCGGCGAGTTCAACCGGCGCAATCTTGACAAGGCGAAGTACGACGTCTCGCCGCTGGACGACGGCAGCCTGGCCAAATGGGACCTGCTCGCGTTCGACATCAGCGCGCTGACGCTTGAATCGGTCAAGCCGTTCGGGCTTGGCAACAAGGAAGCGCTGCGCTGCAAGAACATGTGGACGCTGGGTCTGGCGCTGTGGATGTTCGACCGTGATCGCGGTCCGATCGTGCAGTGGCTGAAGGACAAGTTCCGCAAGAACCCGGTGCTGGCAGATGCCAATATCGCCGCACTGAACGCGGGCCACGCCTATGGCGAGACGGCCGAGCTGGCCGGGCCGCTGAAGCAGCTGCACCTTGATCCCGTACCCACGCCCGCCGGGCTTTACCGCACGGTCACCGGGGCCGAAGCCGTCAGCCTTGGGCTGGTGGCGGGGGCGCAGCTGGCCGGCCTGCCGATGTTCTTTGGCGGCTACCCGATTACTCCGGCGTCCGCGATCCTGCACAACCTGGCGAAGCTGAAGGAATTCGGCGTCACCACGTTCCAGGCGGAAGACGAAATCGCGGCGATCTGTTCCGCAATCGGTGCAGCGTATGCCGGGCAGCTTGGCGTAACGTCTTCGTCCGGCCCAGGGATTGCGCTCAAAGGCGAGGCGATGGGGCTGGCGATCATGACCGAGCTGCCGCTGGTCATCGTCAATTCGCAGCGCGGCGGGCCTTCCACCGGCCTGCCAACCAAGACCGAGCAGTCGGATCTGTACCAGGCGGTCTATGGCCGCAACGGCGATGCGCCGATGCCGGTCGTCGCAGCGCGCTCGCCCGCCGATGCGTTCGAATGCGCGATCGAGGCATGCCGGCTGGCGGTTCAGTACATGACCCCGGTGATGCTGCTGACCGACGGGTACATCGGCAATGCCGCCGAGCCGTGGGCGGTGCCCGATCCGGCCACCTTCACCCCGTTCCCGGTCACATTCCTTGCCGAGAAGAACGGCGGGGACAAAGTGCTGCCGTTCAAGCGCGATGCCAACGGCGTGCGGCCCTGGATCAAGGCGGGCACGCCCGGGTTGATGCACCGCATCGGCGGCATCGAAAAGGGCATCGACACCGGCGCGATCGATTATGCGGCTGATGTCCATCAGGCCCAGACCGATGCCCGCAAGGCGAAGATAGACGGGGTGGCCAAAACCATCCCGGCGCAAGAAGTAAACCAGGGCACCGCCACCGGCAGGCTGGTGGTGGTCGGCTGGGGTTCCACTTATGGGCCGATCACGCAGGCGGTGCGGCGTGTCCGGGCCAAGGGGATCGACGTCAGCCACGTTCACGTTCGCCACATCTGGCCACTGCCTTCGAACCTGGGCGAACTGCTGAAGGGATACGACAAGGTCCTGGTGCCCGAAATGAACACCGGCCAGTTCAAGACCGTGCTGCGCGACCAGTACCTGGTCGATGCCCGTCCGCTTACCAAGACAAGCGGCCAGCCATTCACCATTGCGGAAATCGAAGCCGCAATCGACAATATGCTGGCCTGAGGGAATCCGACATGAATGACATGACTCCCATCACGAAAGTCCAGACCACCCTGAAGGACTGGGAAACCGACCAGGAAGTGCGGTGGTGCCCGGGCTGCGGGGACTACGCGATCCTGAAAGCGGTGCAGCGCACGTTGCCGGAACTCGGCGCGGATCCGGCCAAGACGGTGTTCGTATCGGGCATTGGCTGTTCCAGCCGGTTTCCATACTACGTCGAAAGCTATGGCTTCCACACTATCCACGGCCGCGCGCCGGCAGTGGCGACCGGGGTGAAGCTGGCGAATCCGGAGCTGGATATCTGGCTGGTGACGGGTGACGGCGACGGGATGTCGATCGGCGGCAACCACACGATGCACCTGCTGCGCCGCAACCTGAATTGCCAGATCATGCTGTTCAACAACGAGATCTACGGGCTGACCAAGGGCCAGTATTCGCCCACCAGCCGGGTTGGCACCAACAGCCCGACCTCTCCGTTGGGCTCGGTCGATCGGCCGGCGCTGCCGTGCGCGTTCGCGCTTGGTTCGGGCGCGCGGTTCGTGGCGCGCGGGTTCGACATTTCCAAGGAACTGACCGGCGTGCTCAAGGCGGCCTACCACCACAAGGGCGCCGCGTTCGTGGAAATCTTCCAGAACTGCATCGTTTACAACAAGGACCGGTTTGACGACTTCGCCGCGCCCAAGGGCGCCGAAGCGCGGCAGCTGTGGCTGCAGAACGGCGAGCCCATGCTGTTCAACAAGGGCACGCAGGGCATTGCTCTGGACGTGGAGCGCCTGACGCTGAAACTGGTTGATGTGGTTGACGGCGATTGGCAGGGGGCCGGCGTGCTGGTGCACGACGTGACCAACCGCTCGATCGCGCACATGCTGGTCGAGATGGAGTTCGGCCCGTTCCCGATGGCGCTTGGCGTGATCTACGACGATCCGCGGCCGACGTTCGAGGATTCACTGCTGGGCCAGGACGCCAAGGCCCGGGAAGGCAAGGAACCCAATCTGGCCAGGTTGCTGGCGAAAGGGCAAACCTGGACTGTCAGTGGAACGGCAGCCGATCCGGTCTGACCGCGTCGGGATTGCAACGATGCCGCCGACCTGTCCTTTAGGGCAGGGCAGCGCCGCGCATGGTGAAACGTGTGGCGCGGCCGGGCGGCTGACCCCATCTGCGGGCGATGTCTGACCCGGTTATCGTATGGCTCCGCCGTGACTTGCGCCTTGCCGATCAAGCCGCGCTGTATGCGGCTGCGCAAGCTGGGCCGGTCATCCCGGTGTTTGTCCTTGATGACGAGACACCGGGAGACTGGCGGGCGGGCGGGGCTTCGCGCTGGTGGCTGCATCATAGTCTGACCAGCCTTGATGCGGCGTTCCAGGCCAACGGCGCGCGGTTGATCCTGCGGCGCGGACGCTGCGAGGATGTGCTGGCAGTGATCGCGCAGGAAACCGGTGCGCGCCGGGTGCATGCGCTGCATCACTACGAACCGTGGTGGCGCAATGCCGAACGTGCCGTCGCGGCGCGGCTGGATCTTGTGTTGCATCACGGCAATTACCTGGTCCCGCCGGGTTCGGTCCTGTCAGGCGCGGGCACCCCGTATCGCATCTTCACCCCGTTCTGGCGTGCACTGCAATTGCACCTGCCGCCGCCGTTGCCGCTGCCTGTCCCGCAGCTTGCCGCGCCCCCATCATGGCCCGCAACCGAGCGCTTGACGGATTGGGGGCTGCTGCCCACGGCCCCCGATTGGGCCGGCGGGATGCGATCGACTTGGACTCCCGGCGAGGCCGCAGCGCAGGACCGGCTGGACGCCTTCGTCGAAGCGGCAGCCGAATATCACAGTGCGCGCAATCTGCCGTCAGAGGACGGGACGTCGCGGCTTTCGGCGCATCTGCACTTTGGCGAGATATCGCCGGCGACCGTCTGGCACACGGTGTTCGGGAGCGACGCGTCCGCTGCCACATACGCATCCGAACTGGGCTGGCGGGACTATGCACAAAACGTAATCCTGCAATTTCCGGATTATGGCAGCCGGCATGCCAGGGCGGTCTATGACCGGATGCCGTGGCGGACCGGCGCGGAAGCCGACGCCGACCTGGCCGCCTGGTGCAAGGGGCGCACCGGCTATCCGATCGTTGATGCCGGGATGCGTGAACTTTGGGCGACCGGCACGATGCACAACCGGGTCCGGATGATCGCAGCATCGTTCCTGATCAAGCACTTGTTGATCGATTGGCGGATCGGCGCAAGATGGTTCTGGGACACGTTGGTCGACGCTGATTACGCATCCAATGCCGTGAACTGGCAATGGAGCGCGGGCACCGGGATCGACGCCAACATGTTCGGGCGGATCATGGCGCCGCTGAGCCAATCGGCTAAATTCGATGCCGCGCGGTATATCCGCAAATGGGTGCCGGAACTGGTACACCTGCCGGACGACGCGATCCACGATCCGGCCGCTTCCGCACGGCCTTCAGGCTATCCTGCACCGATTATCAACCACGCGGCCGCGCGGGCCCGCGCGCTGGCAGCGCATGCGGCGATCAGGATGGAGCCGTGATCGCGGGCACGTTGTGCCGCGATCAGATTCCGCCGCGAACCGCGTTTACCGGCTGCCAGCGGGCCAGCATGTTTTCGTAGATGATCGGGCTGAGCAGATCGACGAAGGCGCATCCGACGAGGTTGTTGTCCCACCAGACCACTTCGGACTGGAGCGATTGCAGACCGGGCAGCGTGATCCAGCAAATGGTGCCGGGCGCCAGGCGGTTCATCGAAGAGCAGCAATAGCCGCCCAGCGACAGGTCGTGGATCGTCGTCTGGTAGCTGCGTCCGCCGGAAGGACGAAACCCCGCCGGCATCGACACCCGCGTGCGCGGCGCGCAGCGGTCTTCCTGGGCAGCAACATCATATCGGCTGGCAGATTTGAATTCGGTCATGATTGTGCATCCCCCCGTCGGTGATGCTGCCGGACAGAACCGCAAGCATCACAGCCGAGATCCGGGTTAATTCCCGGACGGATTATGACTCGAGCTAGTTTCGCGGGTGTTAGCGCACAGGGTTAATGGATTCCCGGTGCGGACTGGCAAACTGTTCACCAAGCAGCGCCACCAGGCGCCGCGCCACCGCTTCCGGCGGCTTGACCGACGACGGGTCTTCGCCGGGGTACGCCTTGGCCCGCATCGCGGTGCGCGTCGCGCCGGGGTTCACGATCGCGACCCGCACCCGGGAAACCTGGCGCACTTCCTGTGCGTAGCAATCGAGCAGCACCTCGAACGCGGCCTTCGTCGCTGCATAGGCGCCCCAATAGGCGCGCGGCGTGCCGGCAACGGTCGTGGTCAGCCCGAGGACGCGCGGGTCGGCGCTTTTGCGGAGTAGCGAATCGAAGTGCGCCAGCAGCGACTGGGTAGCCAGGACGTTGACCGTGATCGCCTTGTTGAAGCTTGGCTGATCGATGTCGGTCACGCTGGACAGCTGCGGCAGCAGTGCGGCGTTGATGACCAGCATGTCCAGCGCCGGCCAGCGCCCGCGAACGGCGGCCGCGAGCCGGGCGATACCGTCGGGTTCGGCCAGATCGACCGGGGCGATCGTGGCCGAGCCGCCGGCTGCGAAGATGCGCTCCTCGATCGCTTCGAGCGCCTTGGTATCGCGGCCCGTCAGGATCACGTGCGCGCCGGCGGCCGCCAGCGCCTCTGCCGTAGCGGCGCCGATTCCCTTGCTGGATCCCGTAACCAGTGCGACCTGTCCGGCGAACGGCTGTGACGCTGCTGGTGCCGGAGTCTCGGCCGGTTCGTCCGCCATCGGCTCAGGCGACCTTGTCGATCGAAAGTGTGGGTTGCAGCGGCGCTTCACGTTCCGCCAGATCGGTCAACCGGGTCGGGTATTGGCCGGTAAAGCAGGCGTCGCAGAATTGGGGACAGTCCTTGTTGCGCGAAGCCAGCCCTACTGCGCGATAGAGGCCATCGATGGAAACGAACGCCAGGCTGTCGGCCTGGATGAATTCCGCCATCGCGGCCACATCCATCCGTGCCGCCAGCAGCTTTGAGCGTTCGGGCGTATCGACGCCATAGAAGCAGGAATGCTCGGTCGGCGGGCTGGCGATGCGCATGTGCACTTCGGCCGCGCCGGCATCGCGCATCATCTGCACGATCTGGAGGCTGGTGGTGCCGCGCACGATCGAATCGTCGATCAGCACGATGCGTTTGCCGGCCACGATCGCGCGGTTGGCATTGTGCTTGCGCTTGACGTCGGCGTTGCGCGCACCGTCCGACGGCTGGATGAAGGTGCGGCCGACGTAGTGCGAGCGGATGATGCCCAGTTCGAACGGAATTCCCGATTCCTGTGCGTAGCCAAGGGCCGCGGGAACGCCGCTGTCGGGCACCGGGACCACGATATCGGCCGGGGCCAGCGATTCCTTGGCAAGTTCGCGGCCGATGGCCTTGCGGACCCCATAGACCGACTGGCCGTCGAGGACCGAATCGGGCCGGCTGAAATAGACGTGTTCAAAGATGCAGGGCCGGGCAGGGGGGCTGCCGAACGGGCGGTGGGTGCTGATGCGCCCATCCAGATCGACCTCGATCAGTTCGCCCGGTTCCACCTCTCGGACGAACTCCGCGCCGGCTACGTCCAGGCCGACCGTTTCGCTGGAAAAGATCACCGCCCCGGGTCCGTTGCGCGTGCCGATCCTGCCCATGACCAGTGGGCGGATTCCCTGGGGATCGCGGCAGGCGATCATTCCCGACGGGGTCATGCAGATGAGCGAATAGGCCCCTTCGACCAGCCGCAGCGCATCGATGAATCGGTCCAGCAGCGTTGGATAGCGGCTGGTGGCAACGAGATGGATGATCACTTCCGTGTCCGAAGTGGATTGGAAAATCGCGCCCTTCTGCACCAGATCGTGCTTCAGGTGCATCGCGTTGGAAATGTTGCCGTTGTGCGCGATGGCAAAGCCGCCCGACGCAAGGTCGGCGAACAGCGGCTGCACGTTGCGAAGGCCTGAGCCCCCGGTGGTGGAATAGCGAACATGCCCCGCCGCCATGATGCCCGGCAGTTCGGCCAGCGCTTCTGCCTTCGAGAAGTTGGCGGCGACGTGGCCGAGCCCGCGGCGGGAGTAGAATTCATGCCCGTCGAAGCTGGTGATCCCCACCGCTTCCTGTCCGCGGTGCTGCAGGGCGTGGAGGCCCACCGCCGTGACCGCCGCGGCATCGCGCGATCCGATCACGCCGAATACGCCGCATTCCTCATGCAGCTTGTCATCGCCGACGTCCCACGGGGTTTCGTCGGGCAGGGGGTGGGTCAAGATCATGAAATGTCCGGTCCGCCGCGGCAATTGTTACAGCCTGGTTGCGCGCGCATTTGGCCCTGATGGGACCGAAACGCAAGGCCGGACCGCTGCGCCAGGCCCATTGCCAACCCCATTGCCCTCCCGCGCCGGGATGCCTACACCGCGCCATGACCGGCCCCGAGCAGAAGAGCCCCGCTTGATCCTTTCCCCTTTCGAATGGACTATCGCCAAACGCTACATGATGCCCGGGCGCGGTGAGGCCTTCATCGCACTGGTGGCCGGCATCAGCCTGGTTGCGGTCAGCCTTGGCGTCGCCGCGCTGGTGATCGTGATGAGCGTGATGAACGGCTTTCGCGCAGAACTGTTCGACAAGATCGTGGGGCTGAACGGCCATGCCATCATCCAGGCATACGGCGGCCGGCTGGAAAACTGGCAGCGGGTGCTGGCCGAGGTCAAGGCGACGCCCGGGGTCGTGAATGCATCGCCGCTGATCGAACAACCGCTGCTGGCAAGCTTCAACGGCCGGGTCGAAGGCGTGCTGGTGCGCGGCAACACCGCGGCAGATATCAACCGGATCGTCCCCCAGGTGAAGGCCGGCACGCTGTCCGGCCTGCGTCCGGGTGCCGGCATCGTCGCCATCGGCGCCCGCCTGGCGGAAAACTTGGGCGCACGGGTGGGCGATACGATCACCGTCATCAATCCGCAGGGCCGCGCGACCCCGTTCGGCACGGTGCCGCGCCAGGTCGGGTATCAGGTTGGCGCGATCTTCGAGATCGGCGTGTACGACTATGACAATGCCTTCGTGGTGATGCCCATACCGGACGCGCAGACGCTGCTGCTGACAGGCGATTCGATCGGGATGATCGAGGTGAAGACCACCGATCCCGACCGCGTGACCGAGCTGCTGGCGCCCCTGGCGCGCCGGCTGGCGGGGCAGGCGGTGGTAACCGACTGGAAGACGATCAACGCATCCCTGTTCGAAGCGCTGTCGGTGGAACGGGTGGCGATGTTCACTGTGCTTTCGATTATCGTGCTGGTGGCGGTGTTCAACATCCTGTCATCGCTGATCATGCTGGTGCGGGCCAAGACGCGCGACATCGCGATCCTGCGCACGATGGGCGCGACCCGTCAGAGCCTGCTGAAGATATTCGTGACCGCCGGATTCCTGATCGGGGCGCTGGGGACGGGGGCGGGGCTGATCCTTGGCTTCGTATTCCTGTATTTTCGCCAGAGCGTGGTGAATGCCGTGCAGTTTCTTACGGGCCAGAACTTGTGGGATCCTTCGATCCGGTTTCTAACCGAACTGCCCAGCCGCGCCGATCCGGTGGAAATCGTGACGATCAGCGTGATGGCGCTGGTGCTGTCGTTTCTCGCCACGCTGTACCCCGCGTACAAGGCGGCAAGTACCGATCCGGTGCAGGTGCTGCGGTATGAGTGAGCGTTCGCACGTCGTCCGCCTGTCGGGCGTGACCCGCAGCTTCGAGCAGGGCGGGGAGCGGATCGATGTGCTGAAGGGCATCGACCTGGCAATCGCGCCCGGCGAGATCGTGGCGTTGCTGGGGCCGTCGGGGTCGGGCAAATCAACGATGCTGCAGGCGATCGGCCTGCTGGAAGGCGGCTTTGGCGGGCGCATAGAGATTGCGGGCGTGGATGCGTCCGCTTTGGGGGCGGCGGGCCGGACCGACTTGCGCCGCGATCATCTGGGCTTCGTCTATCAGTTTCACCATCTGTTGCCCGACTTTTCGGCGATCGAGAACGTGGTGCTGCCCCAGCTGATCGCCGGCCACACCCGGGTTGAAGCAGAAGCGCGCGCCGCCGAACTGTTGCAGGCCCTGGGGCTGGGCGCGCGGTTGACGCACCGGCCCAGCCAGCTTTCGGGCGGCGAGCAGCAGCGCGTGGCGGTGGCGCGGGCGCTGGCCAACAAACCCGCGCTCGTGCTTGCGGATGAACCGACCGGCAACCTGGACGAGGCCACGGCCGACCGCGTGCTGGAGCAGTTCCTGCGCCTGGTCCGCGAGGAAGGCAGCGCGGCCCTGATCGCCACGCACAACGAACGTCTGGCGCGGAAGATGGACCGCCTGTTGCGGCTGCAGGACGGCCAGCTGGCGTAGCGCCTCGGGAACCTTGCCGCCGGCCCATGGGTTTTCAAGACAGAGGGCGCGGGGGCAAGGAGACGTAGAGTGAGCCATCATCCAGGCACGTTTGCAGGCGAGACTTCACACGATGATGGTGTCGGCTGGGATGACATGGCCAGCCTGCATCATCGTGACGGCGGGGGCTTGCTGCATGGCTTCAAGGTAATCCGCAAAGGGTCGCTGGCCGAACTGGTGCGCTTCTTCGCCAGCCTTCCGATCGAGGAACGGCCCGCCTACATGATCGAAAAGGCTGGTGACCGCCAGTTCCAGCCGCACGAGATCATGGCGCTGCTGAGACGGCCCGACTTTCCGCCCGAAACCGGCGCGTGACCGACACGCCAACGATTGCCGATTTTGCCGCTCGATCCGCGCAAGGCGAGGAGACCTCGCTGGCGGATCGGCTGGGCAAGGTGGTGCTGGTGGTAAACGTGGCCAGCCAGTGCGGTTTCACGCCGCAATACAAAGGGCTGGAACGGCTCTGGCGCAATCACCGCGATCGCGGCTTCGAGGTTCTGGCGTTTCCGTGCAACCAGTTCGGCAGCCAGGAGCCCGGGACCGCCGAGGAGATTTCAAGCTTCTGCTCGCTCCGCTACGACGTGACGTTCCCGGTGATGGACAAGGTCGAAGTCAACGGCCCGCAGGCGTTGCCATTGTACGCGTGGCTGAAAGCTGAGGCACCCGGCCTGCTGGGATCAAGGTCGATCAAGTGGAACTTCACCAAATTCCTGATCGGCCGCGACGGCAAGGTCGTCAGGCGGTATGCGCCCACTCAGTCCCCGGGTGCGATTGAAGCGGATATCGCCGCGCTGTTGTAAGACTGTTTTTCGACAGCGCGCTGCCCATTCCGCTTGGATCGGCAAAGCGCCGACGCTACTTCTGCGCGATGGTCGATTTTGCTCCGTTCGTTCCCTTGCGCGTGCTGTCCAGCTATTCGATGCTCGAAGGCGCGATCGAGCCCAAGGCCATCGCCAAACTGGCCCGGGAACGCGGCTTTCCCGCAATTGCGCTGTGCGACCGGAATGGACTGTATGCTGCCCCAGCCTTCGCGGCGGCGTGCCGCGATGCCGGAGTCCAGCCGATCATCGGCACGCTGCTCGCGGTCGCCCGGCCCGAAGGCACCGAGATCGACTGGCTGGCATTGTACGCCCAGGATCAGACGGGCTGGCTGAACCTGTGCCGGCTGGTGAGCCGTGCGCACCTTGGCCGTCCGCTGGAACAGGAACCGCACGTGTCGCTGGCGCAGTTGGCCGGGTCGACCGATGGGGTGATCGCGCTCACCGCAGCCGGCGAAGGCGGGATCGTCCGGTTGCTGGCTGCCGGCAAGCAGGACGAGGCCGCCGCGCTTTGTGTCCGGCTGGAGACGCTGTTTCCCGGCCGGCTCTATCTTGAGGTGGCGCGCCGCGGCGATCCGGCGGAGGACGCGTCGGAAAACGCGTTGATTGATCTGGCTTATGCGCACGGGCTGCCGCTGGTTGCGACAAACCCCGCGATGTTCGCGGAACACGCGTTCCATGGCGCGCACGATGCTTTGCTCTGCATCGCGAATTCCACGCACGTCGATGCCGCGGATCGCCCGCGGTCCAGCGCGGAGGCGTGGGTCAAGCCGGCGGATGTGATGGCCGACCTGTTCGGCGATCTGCCCGAAGCGACCGCGAACACGCTGGTGGTGGCCCAGCGCTGCGCCTTTGCGCCGCCCAAGCGCAAGCCCCTGCTCCCCAGTCTTGCCGGTGATACCGAGGGCGAGGCGCGCATGCTGGAGGCGGACGCCCGTGCCGGCTTGGCCCGGCGGCTTGGCCCGTACTACCCGGCGGCCGATCAGGAAGCGATCGTGGCGGCGCTTTTGGCGCAAGGCGAAGCGAGGGCCGACGCCATCGATGCACTGCGCGGCAGCGGCGTGGGCGACGAGTTTCTGGAATATGCCGAGCGGCTGGATTTTGAAATCGGCATCATCAACCGGATGGGCTTTGCCGGCTATTTCCTGATCGTGGCCGATTTCATCAAGTGGGCCAAGGACAGCGACATTCCGGTTGGCCCCGGGCGCGGTTCAGGCGCGGGCAGCCTGGTGGCGTGGGTGCTGACCATCACCAATCTCGACCCGATCCGGCTGGGGCTGCTGTTTGAGCGCTTTCTCAACCCGGAACGCGTGTCGATGCCGGACTTCGACATCGACTTCTGCGAAACGAGGCGCGGGGAGGTGATCCGGTACGTCCAGCAGAAATACGGCGCCGACCACGTTGCCCAGATCATCACCTTTGGCAAGCTGAAGGCGCGGGCCGTGCTGCGCGATACCGGGCGGATCCTGCAGATGAGCTATGGCCAGGTGGACCGCCTGTGCAAGCTGGTGCCCAATCACCCCGCCGACCCGTGGACAGTGCCGCGCGCGCTGAACGGCGTGATGGAGCTGAAGCGCGAATACGACAACGACGACGAGGTGCGCCGGCTGATCGATCTTGCCATGCAGTTGGAAGGCCTGCCGCGCAACAGTTCGACCCATGCGGCCGGCGTGGTGATCGGCGACCGCCCGCTGGAGCAGCTGGTCCCGCTTTATCGCGATCCGCGTTCGGACATGCCCGTCACCCAGTTCGACATGAAATATGTTGAGGACACGGGCCTGATCAAGTTCGATTTCCTGGGCCTCAAGACGCTGTCGGTGCTCCGCAAGGCGACCGACCTGCTGCGCCGCCGCAGTATCGAGATCGATCTGGAAACGCTGCCATGGGACGACGCGCAGGTGTACCGGCTGCTGCAATCGGGCGATACCGTGGGCGTGTTCCAGCTGGAATCGGAAGGCATGCGGCGGACGCTGGCGGCGGTGAAGCCCACCAGTTTCGGCGACATCATTGCCCTCGTTTCGCTCTATCGGCCCGGGCCGATGGACAACATCCCGCTGTTCGGCCGCCGCAAGAATGGGCAGGAAAGCATTGAATACCCGCACGAAAAGCTTGCCGTCATTCTGGCCGAAACTTACGGCATCTTCGTTTATCAGGAACAGGTAATGCAGGCGGCGCAGATCCTGGCCGGCTATTCGCTGGGCGACGCCGACCTGCTGCGCCGGGCGATGGGCAAAAAGGACCAGATCGAGATGGACCGCCAGCGCGCGCGGTTCATCGCGGGCTGCGCCAGCGAATCCGGGATCGACCCGGTCAAGGCCGGTGAACTGTTCGACCTGATCGACAAGTTCGCCGGCTATGGCTTCAACAAGTCACACGCGGCCGCCTATGCATTGCTGGCGTACCAGACCGCGTGGCTGAAAGCGCATTACCCGCACGAGTTCTATGCGGCTTCGATGTGTTTCGACATGCACCAGTCGGAAAAGCTGGCAGTGTTTGTCGACGACATGCGCCGCAACGGGATCGAGATCGCCGGGCCGGACATGAACCGGTCGGAGGCGGAGTTCACCGTGGAGCGGACCGAGGAAGGCTATGCGGTGCGCTATGCGCTCGCCGGCATCCGCAACGTCGGCGAGAAGGCAATGGATACGATCGGGGCGGAGCGGGCGGCGCATGGACCGTTCGCCGATCTGGAGGAGTTGTTCCGCCGCGCGCCCTATGGCGCAATGAACCGGCGCGCGCTTGAAGGACTGGCCTGCGCCGGAGCGTTCGACAGCCTCGAGCCGAACCGGGCGCGGGTGCTGGCCAATGCCGAGATGCTGCTGGCTGTGGCCGACGAGGCCGAGCGCACGCGCAACAGCGGGCAGGGCGGGCTGTTCGGAGGGGACGATCACACCCACCACAGCCTGCGGCTGACTGACGCCAAGCCGTGGAGCCGGGCCGAACAGATGGCCAAGGAACGCGAAAACTTCGGCTTCTATTTCGCCGCGCACCCGGTTGAACAATGGCGCGCGATCGCGAGCGCCAATGGCGCGCGGACGTACACCAGCCTGATGGCCAGCGGATCGGGCGGGCGGCAGATCGCGGTGATGGCGGCGATGGTGGAGGGCGTGCAAAAGCGCAAGACCAAGCGCGGCAAGGACTTCGTGATAGCCGAGTTTTCCGATTCGTCCGGCCAGTTCTCGGCGAGCTGCTTCGAGGAATCACTGGTCGACAGTTTCGTCGGCTGGTCGCGCGAGGGGACCTGCGTGCTGCTCAACGTCGAACTCGACAGTCCCAGCGCCGAAGAAGCGCCGCGCGTGACCATCCGCGGCGGCCGGCCGCTGACCGAAGTGCGCGAGGCCGCCCGGATGGAGCTGCGGCTGGAGATCGACCGGGCCGAGGCGCTGTCGCAGCTGGCGCTGCTGCTGGTGCCGGGCGCCCCCGGCAAAGGTGAAGTGCTGGCGCGATTGCGCACCGGCGGCGGGCACGATCCGCTGGTCCGGCTGGGACGGGACTTTCGCCTCGACGGGGAACTGGCCGAGCAGGTCGCCGCGATCGAGGGCATATCCGCGGTGTCGCTATCGGCTAAGCGCGGCGCGGGGCACTTGCGGCTCGTGGCCTGAGGGCCCGCGTGCTCAGCCGTCCAGCTGGGCAAGGACTTCGTACGCCAGAACCGCTGCCGCCACCGCGGCGTTGAGGCTGTCCGCGCGGCCCTTCATCGGCATCGTTACGCGCACGTCGCAGGCGTCTTCGTACGCTTCGGGCAGCCCTTGGGATTCGTTGCCGACCATCACGAAGCACGGCGCCGCATAGACCGCCGCGCGGTATGGCCGAGCATCGCGCAGGCTGGCGGCGACCAGCTGACCTTCACCGGCGCGCAGCCAGCCGATGAATTCATCCCAGCGGGCCTGTACGATCCGCTGGGTGAAGATCGCGCCCATGCTGGCACGGACGGCCTCGACCGAGAACGGATCGGCGCAATCGTCCAGCAGGATCAGCCCGCCCGCGCCCACGCCGTCGCCGGTGCGCAGCATGGTGCCAAGGTTGCCCGGATCGCGCAGCGCCTGTGCCACCAGCCAAATGCCGGCCGACCCCCGGTCGAGCGTGGCGAGGCTGGTATCGAATTCCGCGTACACTCCGGCCACGGCCTGCGGATTGTCCTTGCCGGTGATCTTGGCGAGTATTTCCGCTTCGGTCTCGATCACCTTTCCGCCGGCGGCAACGACCTCTGCTTCGAGCGCCGCGAGCAACGAATGCTCGTCACGGCCGCGGGCCATCACCAGTAGTTCCGGCACCCGGCCGCTGTCGCGCGCGTCGGTCAGCAGGCGCAGGCCTTCGGCCAGGAAGCGTCCTTCGCGCTTGCGGTGCTTCTTGTCGCGCAGGCTGCGCAGGAACTTGACGGTCGGGTTGGAAAAGCCGGTGATCGTATGGCGCATCTGGTGACCCGGTTGGATATAGCGAGAGCATGGCGACGGCTGCTTATGCTCAGCCGTTTGGCGCGTCCACAAGGTCAGTCTTCGCCGAAACCGTCCTTTACCAGCCCGACGAGCTTGGGCAGCACGCTGTCCGAGCCGGTTCCATCGACCGTGATCTCGATCGTGTCGCCCTTGGCCGCGCCCAGCATCATCAGGCCAAGGATCGAACCGCCGTTAGCCTCGTTACCGTCCTTCGTCACGACAACGGCCACCCCGTCAGGCAGGCGCGCGACGGCGTTGACGAACTTGGCGCTGGCACGGGCGTGCAGGCCACGCTGGTTGACGATTTCGACGATTTCGCTCGGCACCGTTCGGCCGTCCTCCCGTTTCAGGTATCCTGCCCAAGAAATTCGGACGCGATGGTTATGTAATTGCGTCCGGCATCGCGCGCCGCCACGGCTGCGGCGACTACATTCATCGTCTTGCGCGCGCCTGCAAGCCGAATCAGCATTGGCAGATTGATCCCGGCGATCACTTCGACCTTGCCTGCCTGCATCAGCGATATCGCCAGGTTCGACGGAGTGCCGCCGAACAGGTCCGTCAGCACGATCGCGCCGTTGCCCGAATCGACCGCGCGGATCGCCTCGGAAATCTCCTTGCGCCGCCGTTCCATATCGTCGTTGGGGCCGATGCAGACTGTTGCCACGGCCTCCTGGCGTCCAACTACATGCTGCATGGCATGGACAAATTCCTCGGCAAGCTTGCCGTGGGTCACGAGGATCAGCCCGATCATGGGAAAATTGCGCTCCGAAACAGCATTGCGGTCATCCGTCAGGCCCAGTGACAAGGGTCTGGCGGTGCCGGTTCCGGCCTGGATTCTTGCTAGCGTCCGTCATGGAGTTTGCCCCCCTCGACGAGGTCCGCGGCGCGCGATCCCAGGTTGCGGTGCAGCAATGTGGGCGAAAAGCCAGCGGCGCGCAAGGCTTGCGCCATTTGTTCCACCACGAAGACCGAGCGGTGTCTCCCTCCGGTACAGCCAAACGCAATATGCACGTAAGCTTTGCCCTGGGCCTCGTACAGCGGCAGCAGCAGCAGCAGCAGGTCCCGGATTTTCGCAAATGATTCGTCAAACGCGGGGTCGCGGCGGATGTACTCTCCCACCGCGCCGTCCTGCCCCGTCAGCGGACGCAGCGCGGCATCCCAGTGCGGATTGTCCAGAAAACGCATGTCGAAGACCAGATCGGCCACCGGCGGCATCCCGCGTGAGAAACCAAAACTGGACAACGTCACCGTCAGTTTCTGGTCAGATTGCGGGGCGAAGCGCTCGCGGACCGTCTGCTGCAACTGGTTCGTCGAAAATTCGGTGGTCACCATCACCATGTCCGCCCACCGCCGCAGCGGTTCGAGCAATTCGCGCTCGGCCGCGATCCCCGACGCGGCGGGCATGTCGGCTGCGAGCGGGTGTCGGCGGCGGGTTTCGTTGTAGCGGCGCTCAAGCTCCTGGCCCGAGCAGTCGAGAAACAGCGTGGTGACTTCCAGGTCGCTCCGGGCCGAAAGCTTCCTCACCTGGTCGATCACCAGGTGCGGATCAAACCCGCGGGTGCGTGAATCGAATCCGATTGCCAACGGCGTGCGTGCTTCAGCGCTCACCTCGATCGATCGTAGGGGCTGGGGGCCGATCAGCTGTTCGAGCAAGCGGACCGGAAAGTTATCGATGGTTTCCCAGCCCAGGTCTTCGAGCACCCGCAGGACCGTCGTCTTGCCCGCGCCAAGCATCCCCGTCACCAGCAGCAGATGCTGGCGCGGCGACGAGGGGAGAGCGGGAGAATCGGCCGGCATCGCGGGTGATGTGGGCTTCGGGCGGGATGTTGTAAACTCCGCGCTGGACGCAAGGCCGCCGCGTCAGCGCAGCCCGTAACGCGCCAGTGCCATTTCGGCCCGCAGTGCAAGGACCGGCGTATCCGGCCACAGCCGGATCAGCGGCAACGCCGCGCCCGCGCGCTCTGCGCTTTCAGCCGCTTCGACGAAGCGCGGCGCGCTCTCGTCCAGCTGCAACACCAGGGCGATCGGAGCCGCATTTGCGACCGGAACGGAGAGCAGGCCGACGTTGCGTACCTCGATCAGGCCGGCGATACGGGGCGGAGGCGCGGCGAACAGGCGACCGTCACGGCCGGACAGAGTAACGCCGTCGTCGCCGATCAGGATTGCGCCGCGATCGATCAGTGCCAGTGCCAGGCTGGACTTTCCGCTGCGGGGCGGTCCCTCGATCAACACCCCGCGGCCGCCGATGGCGACGCACGTGGCCTGGTGGACCCGCGCGGTGCCTCCGGTCATTCGGCTGCCTCGGGCAGGTCGATCACCAGACGTGCGCCGGTCTGACCGTCAGTCCGGTCTTCGCTGGTCAGCGTTCCATCGTGGGCGTTCACGATGGTGCGGGCGATTGCGAGGCCAAGGCCGCTGTGGCTGCCGAAATCCTCGCCCTCTGGCCTGACGGAGTGGAAACGTTCGAACACCTTCTCACGCTCGTTCGGCGGGATGCCCGGACCTTGATCGGATAGGCTGACAATCACGCGGCCGTCACGGTTTGCGACAGCCAGTTCTATCGTACCGCCCGGCGGCGAGAAGGACACCGCATTGTCCAGCAGGTTCACCAGCACCCGTTCCAGTCGCGCGGCGTCGCCCATCACGGTGCAGCGGCGGGGGTCCAGATGCAGTTCTACCCGCGCCGCGCGGTCCACCCCCCGCTCGGCGCGCGCACCGGCGATCGCCTGGGCAAGCGCACGCGTGTCGACCGGCAAGAATGCTGTACGGGTCAGTTCGGCGTCTATCCGGCTAGCATCCGCAATCTCGGTGACCAGCCGGTCGATCCGCTTTACGTCGTGGGCCGCGATACGGGTCAGTTCGCGGCGCAGTTCCGGATCATCGACCCGTCCGAGCGATTCGATCGCGCTCCGCAGACTGGCCAGCGGGTTCTTGATTTCATGCGCGACATCCGCGGCGAAGCTTTCCACCGCGTCGATCCGCTGCCGCAGCGCCGCGCTCATGTCCGAGATGGCGCGGGCCAGCATCCCGATCTCGTCCCCGCGCTCGGGCAGACGCGGCACCACCACTTCGCGCTCGCGCCCCAGCCGCACGCGCACCGCCGCCCGCATCAGCACGCGCAGCGGCTGGACGATCGTGCGCGCCAGGAACAGCGACAGCTGGATCGACACGACCAGGGCGATGCCGATGATGATCGCCAGCGTCCGGCGCGCGGCGCGGACCTTGTCGGTGATGTCGCGGGCGTTGCGGGTGGTGAGCAGGATCTCGCCGCGTTCGCCATAGGGCACTGCCGCCGTGATGACCGGGGTCCGATCGGGCGCGCCGCGCAGCCGGACGGCGGCTTCGCCGCTCTCGCGCGCCTCGCGGATTTCCGGCCAGGCATCGGCGGTGGCGACGATCGGCTCGACGTAATCGGGCACCGGCGGTGCGCCCACCACCCGGTCCATCGCCCGGTCCAGCCCCCGCGCGGCCCGCAGTTCCCATGGTTCGTCCCGGGGAGCGGCAAGCGTGAACGCCGGGGTCTCGGCAATCAGGAACGAATCCGCTATCTGCCGGGCCTTGGCGTCATACAGCCGCAGCCGCAGTTGCTGCTCGCTGCCGATCCGCGCCAGCAGCGGTTTTCGCTCCGTGCGCGGGGTTTCCGCCAGCGCGTCCGCGATGATCAGGGCTTCGGATTGGGCAAGCTTGAAACGCTCGGCGATGAGCTGCTTGCGGTAGGAATCCAGATAGAACACGCTGGCCGCCATCAATCCCAGCACGATCAAGTTGACCGCCAGGATTCGTGCCGTGAGCGAAAAGCCGCGCGTCCAGAACAGGCGATCGGCACCGTATTCACCGTGCGCCGCCAATTCTGCCGGGTCACGCGGCTCCGTGGTTGCGGCGTCAGTTCTCGGCAAAGCTGTAGCCTGCGCCGTAAAGCGTTTCGATTCCGGAGAATTCCGGATCGACCGCGCGGAATTTGCGCCGCAGCCGCTTGATGTGACTGTCGATCGTCCGGTCGTCGACGAAGATATCGTCGCTGTATGCCGCATCCATAAGCTGGTTACGGCTTTTGACCACGCCGGGCCGGCTGGCGAGCGCTTCCAGGATGAGGAATTCGGTGACCGTAAGTGCGACAGGGTGGCCATCCCACGTGACCTGATGGCGCGGAGGGTCCAGCAGCAGCCGGCCCCGACGGACCGGCTGCGGATCGGCATCGCCGCCTTCACCGGGTTGCTGCCGAACCAACTCCGTTCGGCGCAGGATTGCGCGAATCCGCGCGACCAGCAGGCGCTGGCTGAACGGTTTGGCGATGTAATCGTCGGCTCCCAGCGCCAGCCCCAGCGCTTCATCCGGTTCCTCGTCCTTGGAGGTCAGGAAGATGACCGGCAGCGCCGATTTCTCGCGCAGCTTCTGCAACAGTTCCAGCCCGTCCATCCGTGGCATCTTGATGTCGAAGATCGCCAGATCCGGCGGGTTGTCGAGCAAAGCCTTGAAGGCGGTGGGCCCATCGGCATAGACGCGCGTCGCAAAGCCTTCGGCCTGCAGCGCGATCGACACGGTGGTCAGGATGTTGCGATCGTCGTCGACGAGAGCGATGACCTGCCGGGCGGAAGCCGGGCCGCCAGGCGCGGGGTCGGCGGCAGAGGGATCTTCGAAATCTGGGGCCATGCGTCGTAACGTTCTCGCTTGCCGGATAGATGGACACTGTCGGCTGACGCCAGGGCGGCACAGGGCTGCGGAAATACCCCGTCGCCTGCCGGCATGCAATCGAACACCGTCGGCCGCACTTTCAGCGCGCATTCATCGCAAGCTTCTGCTAGTTTGGGGAAGGGCCGGTTTGACGGGTCGTTATGGCTGGGTTATGCGAATTCGACTCATGCATACCTATGCATCCGCCGGTTTCGGGCATTTCGGACCTGATGCCGTCCACAGGGAGAAGACCTTGACTGCTGCCTCGCTTTCCTTCCCGCTAGACCGTCAGGGCATCACCACCAACGCAACGATCTTTGCCAATCTGGGCACTGCACCGCTGGTCGAGCATGCGGTCCGCAACGGTGAGGGCCTGCTGGCCAAGGACGGACCGCTGGTCGTCGCGACCGGGAAGCACACGGGTCGTTCGGCCAAGGACAAGTTCATCGTGCGCGATGCGTCCACCGAAGACACGATCTGGTGGGGCAAGACCAATGTCGGCATGACGCCTGAACATTTCGCCGCGCTCAAGGCGGATTTCCTCGCCGCGCTGGCTCAAAAGGACAAGCTTTACGTTGCCGATCTGTTCGGCGGATCGCAGCCCGAGCACCGCGTCACCGTGCGCGTGATCAATGAATTTGCGTGGCACAACCAGTTCATCCGCACTCTGCTGGTCCGCCCGACAGCGGCCGAGCTGGAAGGCTTCGTGCCCGAATACACCATCATCGATCTGCCAGGGTTCCGTGCGGATCCCGCGCGTCACGGCACGCGCAGTGAAACCGTGGTGGCGGTCAACTTTGCCGAGAAGCTCGTGCTGATCGGCGGCACCGCCTATGCTGGCGAGATGAAGAAGTCGGTGTTCGGCATCCTCAATTACCTGCTCCCGGTAAAGGGCGTGATGCCCATGCACTGCTCGGCCAATATCGGGCCGGACGGCAAGACGGCGGTATTCTTCGGTCTCTCGGGCACCGGCAAGACCACGCTTTCAGCCGATGCCAGCCGCACCCTGATCGGCGATGACGAACACGGCTGGTCGGATACCGCCGTGTTCAACTTCGAAGGCGGATGCTACGCCAAGATGATCCGCCTTTCGGCCGAGGCCGAACCGGAAATATTCGCCACCACCAAGCGCTTCGGAACGGTGCTGGAAAACGTGGTGATCGATCCGGTTACCCGCGAGCTCGACTTGGAGGACAACTCGCTGGCTGAGAACAGCCGCGGTTCCTATCCGATTGATTTCATTCCCAATACTTCAGAAAACAACCTTGGCCCGGTTCCGGCGAACCTGATCTTCCTGACCGCCGACGCGTACGGGGTGCTGCCGCCGATCGCCCGGCTCACACCGGACCAGGCGATGTATCACTTCCTCTCGGGCTATACCGCGCGTGTCGCCGGGACCGAGATCGGCGTGACAGAGCCCGAGGCAACGTTCAGCACCTGCTTCGGCGCGCCATTCATGCCGCGCCACCCGTCGGTCTATGGCAACCTGCTCAAGGAACGGATCGCCAAGGGCAGCGTGAAGTGCTGGCTGGTCAACACCGGCTGGTCGGGCGGCAAGGCGACGATGGACGGGATCAAGCGCATGCCGATCAAGGCTACGCGCGCACTTTTGAACGCCGCGCTGGATGGCAGCCTGAACTACGCCGAATTCATCAGGGACCCGAATTTCGGCTTTGAAGTGCCGGTGGCGGTTGACGGAGTCGACAGCAAGCTGCTCGATCCGCGCGGTGCGTGGGCGGAACCGGCGGAGTACGACAAGACCGCCGAAGATCTGGTGCGCAAGTTCATCGACAACTTCGCCCAGTTTGCCGACCATGTCGACGAAGGCGTGCGCCAGGCTGCCCCGGTGGTGGCTATCGCGGCCTGACCTGCGTGTGCGCAGCGCGTCTTCCGAGACGTCGCTGCAGCGCGCGGGTTCAGCGTCTGCTCAGGGCGAGCGGAGTTTAGGTTCGCGGGAATGCAGGTCTGCCCCGCGCGAACTGCCGCTTCAATTGCCGTCGGGTCCGCGCTAGGGCGGCACCATGCAGGATATCGCCCTTTCGCTCGCCGTGCTCATGATCTTCGCCCTGCCGCTCGGGGCGACGGTGCTGTGGCGGCGCGGCGGGTCGCGCAAGCGGGTGTGGTTGATATTGACGCTCGCCGCGATCCTCGCCGTCAACGTGGCGATCTGGGTCGTCCCGACCAGCGGCGGCGTCGCTCCGCTGGAGCAGACGCTGCGCTGACGGCGCGTTCAGCGGATCAGGCATTCCGGCGAAAGGCGGAAGTCCAGATACTTGTCGACCGACAGCATCATGTCATCAAGTTCGTGCTCGAAGAAATGATTGGCGCGCGGGATTTCATCGTGATGGATCGTGATGTGTTTTTGCGTGCGCAGCTTGTCGACCAGCTTTTGCACCGAATTGGGCGTTACCACCGTGTCGGATGCGCCCTGGACGATGATACCCGAAGCGGGGCACGGCGCGAGGAACGAAAAGTCGTACATGTTGGCCGGGGGTGAAATTGAGATGAACCCCCGGATTTCCGGGCGCCGCATCAGCAACTGCATCCCGATCAAAGCCCCAAACGAATAGCCGGCGATCCACGTCGTCGTCGCTTCGGGGTGGATTGACTGGACCCAGTCAAGCGCCGCGGCGGCATCGGACAGTTCGCCGATCCCGTTGTCAAAGCTGGCCTGGCTGCGGCCCACGCCGCGGAAGTTGAAGCGCAGCGTCGCGAAGCCCCGGTTCACGAACGTCTTGTACAGGCTCATCGTGATGCGGTCGTTCATCGTGCCGCCGGCTTGCGGGTGGGGATGCAGGATCATCGCAACAGGCGCGCGGGGGCGCGAACCCGGCTGGAAGCGACCCTCAAGACGACCTTCGGGACCGGGGAAAATGACGGCTGGCATGAAATGGGCTACCTGTTGCGATTGAGCCCACCAGTGGCATCCTGCAAGCTGCCAGAAGGACTGGTTGCGTGAAAAGCTGGATGACGCATAGGGCAGGGCTGTGAAAGCGAAGTGCCCGCTATATAGAAACCGCGTCCCCGAAAGCAACAACAACGCGATATGACCGACCAACCGCTCTATCTGGATCATGCCGCCACCACGCCGCTGCTTGCCGCCGCGCGCGAGGCGATGGCGCAAGGGTTCGAGCGGTGGGCCAATCCGTCGAGCCCGCACGCCGCCGGCCGCGCCGCGCGGGCAGCGCTGGAAGATGCGCGCGCGGACCTTAAGGCAGCACTTGGCTGGACGGGCGAGGTTATTTTCACCTCCGGCGCAAGCGAGGCGCTGGCGCTGGCCATCGCTCGCTCCACGGTGCCGCTGGCAGCGATCTCGGCGGTCGAGCACGACGCGGTGTTGCGGCACGGCGGCACGGCGGCGCGGCTGTCCGTCGATAGCGGCGGCTGCGTTGATCCGGCCCGCGCGGCCTTGCCGGGCCTGGTCGCGGTTCAGCAGGTGAACAGCGAGACCGGGGTGATCCAGCCGCTGGCGGAAATTGCCGAAGCCGTTCGCCGCGCAGGCGGGGTGCTGCTGGCCGACTGCGCCCAGGGCGCGGGCAAGCTTGCGTTGCCGGATGCGGATCTGATCGCGTTGTCCGCGCACAAATTCGGTGGCCCGGTTGGGGTCGGGGCGCTGCTGGTGCGTGACTGGCGCTTGATGGATCCGGGCGGCGGGCAGGAACGCGGATATCGCGGAGGGACGGAAAATCTTCCGGGCGTTCTGGCCATGGTCGCGGCGCTGCAGGCAGGAAACGCGTGGCTCGCGCTAGCAGCGCAGCTGCGGCGCGGTCTGGATGCAGCCGTGCTGGCGGCCGGGGGAGAGGTGATCGCCGCGGGTTCGCAGCGGCTGGCAACGATCGCCGGCTACAGGTTGCCCGGGCGCTCTGCGGCCGCCCAGTTGATCCGGCTCGACGCCCAAGGGATAGCGGTTTCGGCCGGAAGCGCATGTTCATCGGGGAGCCTGCGGCCCAGCCATGTCCTGACCGCCATGGGGCTGCCCGCTGATGCCGCGGGCGAAGTCATCCGCGTTTCGATCGGCCGGGAAACCACCGCGGCACAGATCGAGCGATTCGTTTCAGCCTGGGCAGCCATGATCCCGGACCGGGCAAGCGCATGATTTATCTGGACTATCAGGCCACGACTCCGCTTGCGCCCCAAGCGCGCGAGGCGATGTTGCCGTGGCTGTCGGGGCCGGAGCGCCCGGAGTTTGCCAACCCGCACAGCCCGCACAAATTCGGCCGCGCCGCAGCCGCCGCCATTGAAGTTGCGCGGGAACAGGTGGCGGCGCTGCTGCCGCCGGGGGGGCGGGTTGTCTTCACCAGCGGTGCCACCGAAGCGCTCAACCTTGCCATCATTGGTTCCGGCCGCAAGCGGCTTGCCGTGTCGGCGATCGAGCACGCTGCGGTGCTTGATACCGCCCGGTATGTCGATCCGGGGCTGACCGTCCTTCCGGTGGACGCAGACGGGCTGGTGTCCGAGCGATGCGCAATTCCGGACGGCACTGGCCTCGTCGCCGTGATGCAGGTCAACAACGAGATCGGGACCATCCAGCCCGTTGCCCAACTGGCCGAGCAGGCACGCCGTGCGGGCGCGCTGTTCCTGTGCGATGCCGTTCAGGGTGCGGGAAAGCTGGATCCGCCCATCGGCGCCGATCTCGTCGCGATTTCGGCACACAAGCTGCACGGCCCCAAGGGAATCGGGGCGCTGTGGGTGCGCGATGGCGTACTGCTGTCCCCGATTCTGCACGGGGGTGGGCAGGAAGGGGGACTTCGGTCGGGGACGCTTTCGCCGGCATTGTGTGCCGGGTTCGGCGCGGCGGCGGCGTTAGCCCATGCGCGGATGGAAGAAGACGCCGAGCATGCCACCAGCCTCTGGCATACCGCCCGTGCCGCTTTGCCGGGGTTCATCCTGAACGGCAGCGCGGCGCACCGCTGGCCCGGCAACCTCAACCTGCGGCTTGCGGGCCTGGACGTTGCCAGACTGATGTCGGATTTACGCGATATTGCCTTTTCCGCAGGCTCCGCATGTGCGAGTGGTTCGGGACGGCCAAGCCATGTTCTTCAGGCGCTGGGGTTGACCGACCTTGATGCGCGCAATTCCCTCCGTCTGGGTTTTGGCCGCTATACGACGCACGCCGAACTGGTTGGCGCGGCCCGCACCATTGCAGCCGCTGCTGCCAGGCAGGATTAAGCGCCCGGCGTGCGCTCAGGAGATTGCGTCTAGATGGTCTCGGTGTGTTTCATCAACGACAAGGGCGAGAAAACGCCGGCTACCGGAGAGCCTGGTCAGCGCCTGCTCGAAGTAGGGCAGGCCGCGGGGGTCGCGCTGGAAGGCACGTGCGAGGGCCAGATGGCCTGCTCGACATGTCACGTCGTCGTCGCCGCAGGATGGTTCGGCAAACTCGATCCGGCCAGTGAAGACGAGGAGGACATGCTGGACCTTGCGGCGGGGGTTGCCCGCACCAGCCGCCTGTCATGCCAGATCGTCCTGACAGAGCAACTGGATGGTTTAGAAGTCCAGGTCCCGGAAGAAGCGCGGGACATGCAACGTCGCTAAATCAGTTGCTTATCCGAATAACTTTGTCCGATCATCCAAGGCTTCGATCAGCGCGCGCGAAAACGCGGGAATGTCTTCCGGTTTACGGCTGGTGATGAGATTCCCGTCGATGATCACTTCCTCGTCGAAAACCTGGGCTCCCGCATTTTCCAGATCCGTGCGGATCGATGGCCACCCGGTAACCGCGCGGCCATCGACGATGTCGGCCTCCACCAGCAACCACGGACCGTGACAGATCGCGGCGATCGGTTTTCCCGCATCGTCGAAATCGGCAATCAACCCGATCACTTCGTCGTCCAGCCGCAACGCGTCGGGGTTCATCTGTCCGCCAGGCAGCAGTAACGCATCGAAATCTTCGGCGCCGACTTCGCTCAGTGCGGCGTCTACCTTGATCCGGTCACCCCAGTCGGCATTGTTCCAGCCCCTGATTTCGCCACTTTTGGGGCTGGCCAGCACCGTTTCAATTCCGGCGGCTTCCAGCGCGCGCCGCGGCTCGACCAGCTCCGATTGCTCGAAGCCGTCGGTCGCCAGAATTAGAACGCGCTTGGTCATCAAGAATCTCCGGGATTTTGGTGCACGTCCGAAATGATCGGTGGATGGCGGGGTTCCCGCATTCCCCTGGGGCCGACGTGTTGCTAAGGCGTCCGGCCATGCCCACCGATGTGACCGATGCCGAATCCGATCCGTTCGATGCGATCGTGGATGCGCCGTTTGATAGCGCACTATCTGAACGCTATCTGGTCTATGCGCTTTCAACGATTACAGCACGTTCCTTGCCAGATTTGCGAGACGGCCTGAAGCCGGTTCATCGCCGGCTGCTGTGGGCGATGCGTCAGTTGAAGCTTGATCCGACCGGAGCCTACAAGAAATCGGCGCGCGTGGTCGGTGACGTGATCGGCAAGTATCACCCCCACGGAGACGCGTCCGTCTACGATGCGATGGTCCGGCTCGCGCAGGATTTCTCGCTGCGATACCCGCTCGTCCAAGGGCAGGGCAATTTCGGCAACATCGATGGCGATAATGCAGCTGCCTATCGCTATACCGAAGCCCGCCTGACCAGAACGGCGATCCGGCTGATGGCCGGGCTCGATGACGGCACGGTCAATTTCCAGCCTACTTACAACGGCGAGGACGAAGAACCCGAGATCTTTCCGGGGCTGTTCCCGAACTTGCTGGCGAACGGGGCAACCGGGATCGCGGTCGGGATGGCCACCTCCATCCCCAGCCACAACGTTGCCGAAATCGTCGACGCGACGCTGCTTGTGATCGAAAACCCGCAGATCGAGCATGCACGGCTGATGGATGTGTTTCGCGGTCCAGACCTGCCGACGGGGGGCTTGATTGTCGACAGTCCGGCCGCGATCTCGTCGGCTTACGAGACCGGGCGCGGGGCGATCCGGATACGCGGACGTTTTTCCACCGGTCGTGACGAAGACGGCGGATGGGAAGAGAGCGGGATCGAGAAGCTGGGCGGCGGACAGTGGCAACTGGTCCTGTCCGAAATTCCGTACATGGTCGCCAAAGGCAAGCTGATCGAGCAGGTTGCGCAGCTGATCGCCGACCGGAAGCTGCCGATCCTCGAGGATATCCGCGACGAAAGCGACGAGCAGATCCGCATCGTGTTCGTGCCGAAGAGCCGCAACATCGATCCCGACCTGCTCAAGGAATCGCTGTATCGGCTGACGGACCTTGAAAGCCGCTTCGGGCTGAACCTGAACGTGCTGGATGCACACCGCACCCCGGGGGTGCTGGGCCTGAAGCTGCTGCTGCAGGAATGGGTGATCTGCCAGATCGACATCCTGATGCGGCGCAGCCAGCACCGCCTGGAAAAGATTGCCGGCAGGCTCGAACTGGTCGGCGGCTACATCATCGCCTACCTCAATCTGGACCGGATCATCGAGATCATCCGGGCCGAAGACGAGCCCAAGCCGGTGATGATGGCTGAATTCGACCTGACCGAGCGGCAGGCCGAAGCGATTCTCAACATGCGTCTGCGCAGCTTGCGCAAGCTGGAGGAGATGGAACTGCGCCGCGAGCGCGACGCGTTGCTTGCCGAACAGGAAGAGTTGCACAAGCTGATCGACAGTCCGTCCCGGCAGCGCAGCCGGTTGAAGCGTGATCTGACAGCGCTACGCAAGGAATATGCGCCAGACACGCCGCTCGGCCGCCGCCGCACCACCATGCTAGAGGCAGCTCCGACGCGCGAATTCAGCCTGGATGCGATGATCGAGAAAGAGCCGGTTACGGTGATCCTGTCGCAGCGTGGCTGGATCCGCGGCGCGAAGGGGCATGAACCGCTCGATCGCGATTTCAAGTATAAGGACGGCGATGGGCCGGCTTTCGCGGCGCACGCACAAACCACCGACAAGCTGTTGATAGCGTGTGATAATGGCCGGTTTTACACGGTCGGGGCAGACAAGCTTCCCTCTGCCCGGGGGTTTGGCGAACCGCTGCGCACAATGCTCGACATCGATCCCGAAGCGCAGATCGTCGCGTTCCTGGTGTACAAGCCCGGCGCGCAGCTGTTGCTGGCATCGAACGTCGGTCGTGGTTTCGCGGCGGTGACCGACGAGCTGCTGGCCGAAACGCGCAAAGGACGCGGGGTGATGTCAACCAAACCGGGCGTCAAGCTGGCGGTGGTTCGCGAGATCCCGCCCGACCATGACCATGTTGCCGTTGTGGGTGATAACCGCAAACTGGTGCTGTTCAGCCTGGAGGAGCTGCCGGTCCTGGCGCGCGGGCAGGGCGTGACGTTGCAGCGTTTCCGGGACGGCGGCCTTGCCGACGCCATTACCCTGCGGCTGGAGGACGGCCTCAGCTGGAAAATGGGTGGCGCGTCGGGCCGGACGCGCACCGAGAGCGACATGCGCCTGTGGAAGGTGGCGCGCGGCGCAGCCGGCCGCCTGCCGCCCACCGGCTTTCCGCGCGACAACAAGTTCTGATAGGTGCGCTAAGCGCCGGGTTCGGGTTGCGGGTGATGCGGGGTCAGGATCATCGTGTTGCCCTCTACGCGCCACGAGGCGAGGCGTGACAGAAAGTTCATTCCGAGCACGCTCGTACTGCCCATTCCCGGCGCAACTACCGCATCAAGATCGCGCGCCACGACATTGCCGAACTGCAGTTCGCCGATGGTAACGAGCTGCGCCGAAACGCTTCCGTTGGCGGTTCGCAGCAGGACCGGCTGCCGCATCGGTAGCGGTTCGACTTGGGCCCGCTGCGCCAGTTCGGGCGCGATCGCGGTTAGCGTGGCTCCGGTATCGACCAGAAACCGGTGGGCCACGCCGTTGACCGTCGCCCGTATCCAGAAATGCCCGTCTCGCGCGATTGGAACCCGCGTTTCGCGGCCACTGACCTGCTGCGCGGGCAGGCCCATCTGCGGGAGGGCGATATCGACCCCTTGGCTGACGCGCATGACCTGCATTACCGTCAGCAGCAGCGTGCCAAACAGCCCGAGGTTGCCAACCCAGCGGAACAGCCCGCTTATGGCAGGCGATGCGCGCCGCAGCAGGCTTCCCAGCATGGCGATGGCCATCGACAGCAGCGCAAGCGCCAGAAGCGGCTGGGCCAGAATGTATTGCGGCAGCGAGGCAAGATCCATGACGCTGCTTAGCACGGTCAATCTGTCGCGCCCATGACCGGTCAGGCGGCCAGTTCTTCGTCCAGCATCGCGTTCACCCGCGCTGAATCGGGGAAGCCTTCGGCGATCCACCGGGTTTCGATCGCATGCAGGATGCGGGCCACGGCCGGCCCGGCATGCACGCCGCGCGCAACAATGTCCCTGCCTCTCAACGGAAATTGCGGTATTTGCCATCCGGTTAGTGGTGCAATGTCCGCCCCGTCGAGCAGCAGCTGATCGACCGCTACATCGCGACCCAAACGGTAAGCCAGCGCGCGTGGGTCATCGCACCCGTCGGTCCGGGCGGCCGCTGCGGCGAGGCGCTTTTTCTGTTCGCCTGACAGGCGTAGGCGGGCAGCGATCTGCTCGGCCACCAACGGGTCAGGGGGAAGCAACGATGCCAGTCTTCTCAACGAGTTGGCTGGCACGTCTTGCGTTTTCTCCCACGTAATCAGGTCAGGTAAACGACCGGGGTCCGCTTCGGGCAGGATCACCCGCAGCACCCCTAGCTCTGCCATCCGCGCGACCGTTGGTGACGGATCGGGCAGCGCGAGCAGGTTCATCAGCTCCATCGACACGCGTTCGCGCGACAGGCCCTTCAGGGTGGACGCAAGTTCCTGACACGCCTCTTCCGCTTCAGGATCGGCCGGTTGTGATCCGAATCGCGCCTGGAAGCGGAAATAGCGCAGAATGCGCAAGTGGTCCTCGCGGATCCGCTGACGGGCATCTCCGATGAAGCGGACACGCCGCGCGGCAAGATCGGCTCGCCCTTCGAAATAATCGTAAATCGCAAGCGTTGCCGGATCGACGTAGAGGGCGTTGATCGTGAAGTCGCGCCGGGCGGCATCTTCGCGCCAATCGCTCGCAAACGCGACGGTGGCGCGCCGGCCATCGGTTGCAATATCGTGGCGCAGGGTGGTGATCTCGACCGGTCCTTCCGGCAGCACCGCGGTGACCGTTCCATGGTCAATCCCGGTCGGGATGCATTTTATTTCAGCATCCTGGAGCATGGACATCACGCGGCGCGGTAACAGCCGCGTGGCTATATCGATGTCTTTTACGGGTTGGCCCAGCAATGTATCGCGCACCGCCCCGCCAACATAGCGCGCCTGCCCGGGGCCGAGCGAACCGATCAGCCGTGCCAGATCATCGCGGCTGGTCCACGAAGCGGGGGGCAGGCGGTCATCCATGCCAGTTCAGTCGCCGGGCCAGGTTGACGATCAACCCGGCGGTCACCCCCCAGATCCGGTGCTCATGCCACTGGATTTCCCAGACTGGCCACACGACGCCGTCCTTTTCGAATTCACGCTGGGTGTGGCTACGGGGGTCGAGAACGAAATCCAGAGGCGCTTCAAACCATTGCGCGACTTCAGTAGGATTGGGTATGAGGTCCATGTCGGGCGGAACCAGACCGATGACGGGCGTAATCTCATACCCGGATCCGGTGAAGTAGATGTCGCCTTCGCCGATAACGCGGACCTGTTCGCTCGCGATCCCCAACTCCTCATGCGCTTCGCGTAGCGCGGCCTCCACGGGACCTTCGCCAGGATCGATCTTGCCGCCCGGAAAGGCAACCTGGCCGGGGTGAGCGCGCATGGTGGATGGGCGGTGAATCAGCAGGATTCCCGGTCGATCCCGCTCAGTTATGGCGGCGAGCACCGCCGCGGGGCGGAACCCGGTGTTGGATGGTGCGACGCGGGTATCGTGATGAAGTTCGATGTCTGCCGCATGACCCCGCCGGTGCAGCTCGGCAAGGCGGGTGAACAATGCGCTCATTGTGGCACCAGTGCGAACCTGCTGCCCTGACTGGTGACTGACCAGTCATCTGTTTTCAATGCAATTTCCGCAAGTTGTCCGTAAGTACTACGATTAAGTCTGGCTTCGCAACCGTTACGAACAAGCACGTAAATCGCGGGCGTATCACGGTCGCCCGCAGCGCGCAGCGGATGGTCGGACCCGGCCACGATAAGGTCGTCGGTGTTGAGCCGGAACACCAGCGCGTCATCCCGCTCGACCACGTCAACCGCGACGAATTCGGCGTCTTCTACGGCAATGGCAAGGCGCTGCATTGGCGTTACAAGCCAACTGCAACCGTCGGCATCGCGCATCAGCAGGCTGGAGAAGGCGCGGACCATGGCCGGACGGGTGATCAGACCGCCTTCGTGATACCAGCGCCCGTCTGCTGCGATCACCATGTGACTTTCGCCGACCTCGGCCGGGTGCCATTGCGCCAGCGGCGGCAGCTTTCTCGCCGCCACCAGCTCGGCGATATCAGGCAGTGAAAGGCCGGCCAGTTCGGGGGGAGGTTCGTAGGGCATCGACACGGCGATGCCACCTGCGCCCCTTCGCTGCAAGATGCGGCTTCGGGACAATGGCAGATGCGACCTTTGAGATAAGAGGCGCTACCCCTCCCAAGGGCCGAGTGAACCTTCGGCCGGGAGCACCGCCGGATTGGGCGCGCGCACCAGTAAGCGGCGCTGTTCGAACGGGCCGGGGAGGCGCCAGTGGGCAGACGGCGCATTGGTAAAGCCAAAGAACCGGCCATAGTATTCAGGATCGCCGATCATCACCAGCGGCAGCGGGGCCTGAGGGCTGAGCGCCGCAAGCAGGGCCGCCATTAGCGCCTGGCCATAGCCCTGGCCTTGCACATCGGGCAGCACCGCGACCGGGCCGACCATGATCATCGGATGCGCCCGGCCAGCCGGATCGGTGAGCGCGACCGGCCAGCACTGGACCGTGCCGACCAGCATCTCCGCCGGATCGAGCGCCGCGAACGACAGCGCCGGCAGCCAGTCCATCCCTTCGCGCACCTTGTAGGCGGTGCGCTGGTGCCGCGCGGGCTCGAACGCGCGGTCGAGCAGGGCCTCGACCAGCACGGGATCGACGGCATCGAGCGGAATGAGCTGAGGACCCTTGGACATAAGCGCGCGCCGATAGGGCGTTGACCGGCGACGCGCAACGACTCTCTTTCAGCGCGCGCGTTGCGGTGATCAGTAGGGGCGGCTAGGCTGGTGACGCGCGCGACTTCAGGCGCATGGGAGAGCACGATGGAACAGGCTTTGGCCGGCAGCATGAGCATTGCCGGGTTCGACGACCGCAGCGTTCGCTGGATGCCCTACCCGGGGCTGGACGGCATGTGGGCATCGGTGCTCCACGTCGATCCGGCGCGGAACGAGGTGGATTTCCTCGTCAGGTTCGGGCCGCAGACGAAGACGGTGATCCACCATCACCTGGCGATGACCCACATCCTGGTGATTGCCGGCGAACACGTCATCTACGAGCCGGACGGGACTGTGCGCGACGTACGGCCGGCGGGACGATACACCGCCGGACTGGGCGGCGATCCGCATGACGAGGGCGGCGGGCCGGACGGCGCCGTGCTGTTCTACAGCGTGCGCGGCGGCGACAGCGACGTGCTGTTCGAGGTGCATGACCCGGCCGGGATTGCCGCGCCGGCCATCATCCGCACCGCCGATTTTACCGCGCTGCTGGCGGCGCAGGGGACAGCCTGAGCAGGCGGGCGCCGAAGCCGTCTTCAAGCACCCAGATCGTGCCGTCATCGCGCTCTACCACGTCGCGCAGGCGGCGGCCGAACGGGTAGCGGGCGACTTCGCGGGCGCGCTCGCCCTCGATCGCGACTTCGACCAGCCCGCCGCTGACCAGCCCGGCGATCAACGCGCGGCCGCGCCAAGCGGGAAAGCGGGTGCCATTGTAGACGATGAAGTTGCCGGGGCCGATCACAGGGTTCCAGCTGATTGCGGGGGCGGCAAGATCCGGCCGGGCGGCGTGGCGCGGGATCGGCCGGCCGTCATAATGATCGCCGTCCGACACCAGCGGCCAGCCGTAATTGCGGCCCGGCTCGATCAGGTTCAGCTCGTCGCCGCCGGCGGGTCCGTGTTCCAGGCCCCAGAGCCGGCCGGCCTGATCGAACTTCAGCCCCAGGACGTTACGGTGCCCGTAGGACCAGTACCGCCCGCCGCCGGCGGCTTCTTTCGCCGGGGCGGGGCTGCCATCAAGGTTCAGGCGAATGATTTTGCCAAGATCGCTGCCCAGATCCTGCGCGGGCGTCATCTTTTGCCGTTCACCCGAAGCGACGAACAGCGACTGGCCGTCGGGCGAGAATGCCAGGCGGTGCGAATAATGGCCTTGGCCTGAAACCTTGGGGGCCTGCCGCCAGATTACCGAAAGCCCTTCGAGCCGGGGCGCGTCCCCCGGCACCAGCCGCGCCCGACCGAGCGCCGCGCCGCGGGTGCCGTTTGGTCCGGGCTCGGCCCAGGTGAGGTAAACGATGCCGCTGGCGGCGAAATCCGGCGCGGGCCGAACATCGCCAAGCCCGCCCTGGCCGCCGTAGGCGACCGTGGGCGTTCCCGCCACGCGCCGCGCCGGTCGACCTTCCTCCCACAGCATCAGCCGCCCGCCGCGTTCCGTGACCAGCGCGTAGGGCGTGCCGGGCAGGAAGGCGAGCGCCCACGGTTCATTGAACTGGCCTTGCGTGCTGATCGCGAACGGCCGGCCGGCATCGGCCACGCTGTCCCCCGCGGCCGGGTCGCTACAGCTTGCGAGGAGCAGCAACAGCGGCGATAGGAGCGGGGTGAGCATGCGTTTCATCGACGGGATCATGACCGATAACGGGGCCGATGCCAACGCCGCGGGCGATCGGCTGGTGATCGGCGAAGCCGAGCGGCTGGTGATCGGCGTGGACGAGGCAGGCCGCGGGCCGCTGGCGGGGCCGGTGGTGGCCGCGGCGGTGGTGCTGTGCAAGCCGCGCCCGGCCGGGCTGGACGATTCCAAAAAGCTGAGCCGCGAGGCACGCGCGGTGCTGGAGGAACGGATCAAGCGGCGCTGCCACTGGGCGGTGGGCGTGGTCGACGTGGACGGGATCGAGCGGTTGAACATCTTTGGCGCGACGATGCTGGCGATGACGCTGGCGGTGCGCGCACTGCGCGAGCAACTGGCGCGCGAGCCGCACGAGGTGCTGGTGGACGGCAACCTGACGCCGCGCGGGCGCTGCGGCGACTGGCGCTGGCCTGCACGGCCGATCGTGGGCGGGGACGCGCTGGAGCCGTGCATTTCCGCCGCCTCGATCATCGCCAAGGAGCACCGCGACCGCCTGATGCGCGAATACGCCGCGCTGCACCCGCATTACGGGTGGGAACGCAACGCCGGGTACGGCACGCCCGAACACCTGGCCGCGCTGCGCACGCATGGGCCCACGCCGCTGCACCGGCGCGGGTTTGCCCCGGTGGCGCAGCTGGAGTTGCTGTGAGGTGGCGGGGGTGGGTTGGGTGAGCCGCGTTTTGAGGGCTGGGTTGGACGAGGGGCCGGGCCGGAATGCTGGGGGGAGCTGTTGTTGACGACCGGCCGGCCAAGCCTACAGCCGTGACATGCTACGTTTAATAGTCTGCACAGCGGCAATTATGGTGCTCGGCTGCTGCTCGGACAGCTGCTCGAATACGTTGATCGATCGCGCCGATGCTCCGGGCGGGAGGCATAGCGCCGTCATGTTTCAACGTGACTGCGGCGCCACGACCGACTTCTCGACTCAAATCTCGGTGTCCGAGTCTGGCGGAAAGCCATCTGGCAGCGGCAAGATATTCATAGCTGACACTGATCATGGTGTAGCCAGAGCCGGTGACTGGGGCGGACCGTGGTCCCAAATAGTATGGCTCGCTCCAGACCATTTGCTGATCCGCTTCGCCGCAAAGTCTCGCGTGTTTGAGCAGGAAGATGAGGCATCAGGAGTTAAGATCAGCTATCAGCAAATGACACGCTGACGTCCGCAATGTTTTCATCTCCAGAACAGCCATTTTCGAGCTGAGAACCCGGAAAGCTGCTGTCAGGGATCAACTGAAATCAAGCTCGGCTTATATCCGGTGGACCCAAATGGTCGCTGGGGCATGAACGTTGGGAAGCGGACATCGGCTTCCGTTGCAAACCACGTGCATGCAAATAATCGACAGTGCCCACATAATATCCCAAGTTGACGTACAGACGATTTGCGGCAGTACTTGCGACATCCGGTAAGCACCGAAAGTGTGATGTCGCGGATCAAAACATGGGTGAGGGCAGAACTGTGAAGCAGATCACGATCAAGGCGCCCGGCGGGCTGGAGAACCTCACGCTTGCTGACGTAGCGGAGCCCGGAGCGCCCGGGGCCGGCGAAATCACCGTCAGAATTCGCGCCACGTCACTGAACTTCCACGACTATCTGGTTGCCAGCAACAAAGGATCGAGCTTTGACGGCCGGGTTCCGATGGCGGATGCTTCCGGCACGATCGAAGCGATTGGCAGCGGCGTCGAGGAATTTGCCGTTGGTGACAATGTCGTCTCGTGCTTTTTTCCGAACTGGCAGGACGGTGAGGAACTGCCCTGCGACTTTTCCTGCACGCCGGGCGACGGTATCGATGGGTTTGCCCGTGAACGGGTTACCTTGCCGGCAACATGGTTCACGCGCGGGCCATGCGGATGGTCGCACGAGGAAGCGTCAACCATCACGACCGCGGGCCTGACTGCGTGGCGCGCGCTGGTCATCGACGGGCGGATCAAGGCGGGCGACACTGTGGCGGTGATGGGAACCGGCGGCGTATCGATATACGCGTTGCAACTGGCCAAGGCGATGGGGGCGAAGGTCGTCGCAACCTCATCTTCGGACGACAAGCTGGCCCGGCTGCGCGAGTTGGGCGCGGACCACGTCATCAATTATCGTACGAACCCCGAATGGGGTGAGGAAATGCAGCGCATGACCGGCGGGCGCGGGGTCGACATCGTGGTCGAGGTCGGCGGTCCCGCTACGCTGGCGCAGTCGATCATCGCGGGCCGGACCGGGGCGCACATTGCCCTGATCGGCGTCCTGACCGGACTGGGCGGCGAAGTTCCCACGGTGAACCTCATGGTGCGGCAGCAGCGCCTGCAGGGTTTGATCGTCGGGTCGCGCAAGCATCAGCAGGATTTCGTAAGGGCGCTGGATGTCTTGGGCCTGCGTCCCGTCATCGATAGCAGCTATGCCCTGCCGAGCCTGGCCGATGCATTCCGCCATCAGGAAAGCGGCGCGCATTTCGGCAAGATCTGCGTCACAATCTGAGCGCGGCGGGAAGGGCCGCATCACGGCGACTGCTTCGCCACGAAAAAATTACATGCTGAGTCCGCCGGGCCACACCACCATATGTTGAGTCGCCGGCGGATGTGGGGACTCCACCCGTTGTGTGGGACTCGGTTCGTTCCGCCTTCGACTAGCTTGAATGAGCAAGGAATCCGGCGAGTCGCGACTTGACGGCGGAGTCCGGATGACTCACCCTTGGTGCTTCAACGAGGGTGTAATGTCATGGCCGAGCTGATGCTCAAGGAACGATCGCGTGCGCGCGCTGGGGCAAAGCCGGTGGCGGAGGTGCGGCCGGTGCTGCCGCTGGGCGAGATTCTGGCGGGCGACTGCATCGAGGCGATGCGATCCTTGCCGGCGGCGAGCATCGACATGGTGTTCGCCGATCCGCCCTATAACCTGCAGCTGGGCGGCGACCTTTCCCGGCCCGACGGCAGCCACGTCGATGCGGTCACCGACGATTGGGACAAGTTCGACAGCTTTGCCGCCTATGATGCGTTCACGCGCGACTGGCTGACCGAGGCGCGGCGGGTGCTGAAGCCGAACGGATCGCTGTGGGTGATCGGCAGCTATCACAACATCTTCCGCGTGGGGGCGATCCTGCAGGACCTGGGGTACTGGATCCTCAACGATATCATCTGGCGCAAAGCCAATCCGATGCCCAACTTCAAGGGCACCCGCTTTACCAACGCGCACGAGACGCTGATCTGGGCGAGCATGGGCGA
>JAZKDH010000005.1:0-2666 GCA_040387665.1 Pseudomonadota bacterium
TCTAGCCCTGTCCACCACCATCCGTCGTCATGGCGACACCCAGGCCCTGACCGCTGCGCAACAATCGCGGTCGCGCTCCTTGCCGCGGCGCGGCGTATTCCCTAGATGGACCTGATGTCAGGCGAAATCACAGATAACCGCGGCCGCGGCGATGCCGGGTGGCATTGGCCGGTCATCCATCCCGAAGGGCGCAAATACGGCTTGATCGTCGCGGCCGTGGCCCTTGCGTTCGCGCTGATTGCGTGGGAAACGATCGCCTGGCCGCTGGCCTTTCTGGCCCTGGGCGTGCTGGCCTTCTTCCGGGATCCCAAACGGGTCACGCCGCAAGGTGAGAATTTCGTGGTGGCACCAGCCGACGGGCTGATCACCCTGATCCGCAAGGTCGATCCGCCGCGCGAACTCGTGCTTGATGACGGTAACGGCGCGGCCGGACTGGACGCCGGACCTGTCACGCGGATTTCGATCTTCATGAGCGTGTTCGACGTGCACATCAATCGCGCCCCGATCGGCGGCACGGTTCGGCGCGTGGTCTACATTCCAGGCAAGTTCCTCAATGCCGACCTCGACAAGGCCAGCGACGACAACGAGCGCCAGCACATCCTGATCGAGCGGAGTGACGGGGCGCGAATCGGGTTCACGCAGATTGCAGGACTGGTCGCGCGGCGCATCGTGCCGTTCATCAAGCCGGACGACATCCTGGCCGCTGGGCAGCGCGTGGGGCTGATCCGCTTTGGCAGCCGGGTCGATGTCTATCTCCCGCAGGGAACCGAACCGCGCGTGCTCGTTGGACAGAAGACAGTGGCCGGCGAAACTGTGCTTGCAGAGCTGGGCCAGCACGGGCTGATCCAGGGCGTCACGCAATGACCGATGACGGCAGGGACTCGCAGCGAGGGCTAGAGCGGGACCTGCCGGTTAGGCTGCCTGGCGGCCTGACACTGCGCGCGCTGATCCCGAACGCCATTACCGCTTCGGCACTGGCGGTAGGATTAACGGGCATTCGGTTTGCGATCGAGGCTGCTGGAGCGGGCCCGGTCGAGCCCGCCGGCGCTGCTGCCAACGGGCTGCCGCTGAGCGATTGGCAAAAGGCAGTGCTGGCGGTGATCGTCGCCGGGATGCTCGACGGGATCGACGGCCGAATTGCCCGCCTGCTGAAGGCGCAGTCCCGCTTTGGCGCCGAACTGGACAGCTTGGCCGATTCGATCTCGTTCGGTGTCGCCCCCGCGCTGATTTTGTTTCTGTGGTCGTTGCAGGATCTGCCGCGCTTGGGCTGGTTTGCCAGTCTGGCGTTCGCGATCTGCTGTGCGCTTCGGCTGGCACGGTTCAATGCCAGGATCGACACTGCCGATCAGCCGCACAAATCTGCCGGATTTCTCACTGGCGTTCCCGCGCCGGTCGGAGCCGGCTTGGCGTTTTTGCCGATCTACCTGTGGATTGCCACCAGTATGCCGATTTTCCGTGATCCGTTGCTGGTCGGCGGCTGGCTGGTGATAATCGCGTTCCTGATGATCTCAAACGTCGCCACCATGTCGTGGACTTCTCTTCGTCCGCGCAAGTCCATCCGGCTTGAATTGCTCGCAGTGTTTGCGCTGGTCGGAGCTGCGCTGTTGAGCGAGCCATGGCTGACGCTGGTGGGTATCTGCCTCGTGTATCTTGCCCTGATCCCTTACGGAATTTGGAGCTATGCCCGGATCAAGCGGCAACGCGCTCTGCGCGCCGCGCCCGCGGCAGAGGCGCACGTTCCATTGTCCTGACCCGGCTGCGGCGAGTCAGAGGTACCAACTCGCGCACTTCCACCGTACTCATCCGGAGAGCAAACTCGCGGGTTTCCGCGAGTTGGGCCAATTCTGCCTGCAACGCGTGGTAGTGCTGAACATAGTGGCGCCAAGTGAGCAACAGGGTCGCTACGGCCAGAAATCCGCTGGCACCAAACACTACAGGAAGAGCAATATCGGTCACGGCGGTATACATCCGGCGGTCCTTGTTTTTGATTGACGACCCAGCTTGCAAAAGAGCCGGGCCGGCGCATTCAGGTGGATAACCATCGTTTACGACCAAGGTTCCAGGAACCCGGTATAGTCCCTATATGTTCGAATGATGTTCTCGTGGTCAAGGCTAATATTCGCTGTTTGTTCCGATTGTTCCGCTAACTCGTTTTATGCTGGAGTTTGGCGGGCGCCGCAGCTAAAGCGCCGAGTGCTGCGGGCGTGGCCGGAACTTTTCGGCCATGGCTGTCGCGGCAATCCACACGGGAAGCATTCATCCCGGTGCCGCAGCGGGCCCACGGTCGTTCAGACCCATCCGCACGGTTCCAGCTTCCCGGAGGTTTAACCGGAAAGGAATTACCGATGGCGGCTCCTGTCGTCTCCATGCAGCAGCTTATCGAAGCCGGCGCGCACTTTGGCCACCAGACCCATCGCTGGAACCCGCGGATGAAGCCGTACATCTTCGGCGCGCGCAACGGCGTGCACATCCTCGACCTGTCGCAGACCGTGCCGCTGTTCGCCCGGGCGCTTGACTTCATCGACTCCACGGTTCGCGCAGGCGGCAAGGTGCTCTTCGTGGGTACCAAGCGGCAGGCCCAGCAGCCGATCGCCGATGCGGCGCGCGCCTGCGGCCAGCACTTCGTCAACCACCGCTGGCTGGGCGGCATGCTCACCAACTGGAAG
>JAZKDH010000006.1:0-98808 GCA_040387665.1 Pseudomonadota bacterium
AGTCATTCGCCGATGGGCTCAAGGTGTTCCTGCAGGAAACCATCATCCCCTCGGCAGCGAACAAGGGCCTGTTCCTGATCGCGCCGATCATCACGTTCACGGTGGCGCTGCTGGCATGGGCGGTGATTCCGTTCAATTCGGGCGCGATCCTGGCGGACATTAACGTCGGGCTGCTCTACATCCTCGCAATCAGCTCGCTCGGGGTTTACGGCACCGTTATCGCGGGCTGGTCGTCCAACTCGAAGTACCCGTTCTTCTCGGCCATGCGCGCTTCGGCCCAGATGATCAGCTACGAAGTCTCCATCGGGTTCATCCTGATCTGCGTGGTGCTGTGGGCCGGTTCCTTCAACCTGAAGGAAATCGTCGAGGCTCAGCGGGGCCATGTGTGGCTGATCAACGGCTTCGTCGCGAATCCGCTGCTGTTCCCGATGTGGGTTATGTTCCTGATTTCTGGCATGGCCGAGACCGGCCGCGCGCCGTTCGACCTGACCGAGGCCGAGAGCGAGCTCGTCGCTGGCTACCAGACCGAATACTCCTCGATGAGCTTCGCGCTCTACTGGCTGGGCGAATATGCCAACGTCCTGCTGATGTGCGCGCTCAACGCCACGCTGTTCTTCGGCGGATATTTGCCGCCGCTGAACATCGACCTGCTGCCGGGGTTCGACGTGCCGGGGGTGGTGTGGCTGCTGCTCAAGATGTTCTTTTTCTTTTTCATCTTCAGCTGGGTGAAAGCCACCGTGCCGCGGTATCGCTATGACCAGCTGATGCGGCTGGGCTGGAAAGTGTTCCTGCCCGTCTCGCTGCTGTGGGTGTTCCTCGTCAGCGGCTACCTCATGCTTACCGGACATTTCGGATGACCGCCGCCCAGCTTATCAAAGCGTTCACCCTGTGGGAGTTCTTGAAGGCGCACTGGCTGACCTTGAAGTATTTCTTCAAGCCCAAGGCGACGATCAACTACCCGTACGAGAAGAACCCGCTCTCGCCCCGCTTCCGCGGGGAGCACGTGCTGCGCCGCTATCCCAGCGGCGAGGAGCGCTGTATCGCGTGCAAGTTGTGCGAGGCGGTGTGCCCGGCCCAGGCGATCACGATCGAGGCCGAGCCGCGCGAGGACGGCAGCCGCCGCACCACGCGCTATGATATCGACATGACCAAGTGCATCTACTGCGGGTTCTGCCAGGAGGCCTGCCCGGTCGACGCGATCGTGGAAGGGCCGAACCTCGAGTTCGCGACCGAAACGCGCGAGGAACTGCTGTACGACAAGGCCAAGCTGCTCGCGAACGGGGACAAGTGGGAGCGTGCGATCGCCGCGAACCTTGAAGCCGACGCGCCGTATCGCTAGGGGGCCGCGACCATGATCCAGGCAATTGCATTCTACCTGTTCGCGACGCTGGTGATTGCCGCCGGCGCGTTGACCATTCTGGCGCGCAATCCAGTGCATTCGGTGCTGTGGCTGATCGTTGCGTTTTTCAACGCCGCCGGCCTGATGGTGCTGGTCGGCGCAGAGTTCATCGCGATGCTGCTGGTGATCGTCTACGTGGGCGCGGTCGCGGTGCTGTTCCTGTTCGTGGTGATGATGCTTGACATCGACTTCGCCGAACTGCGCGCGGGGTTCATCCGCAACTTTCCGTTGGGTTTTGCCCTGGCGCTGGTGCTGCTGATGGAATTGGTCCTGGGAATCGGAGCATATCGCGCCGGCGAACTTGAACTCGGTCGGCCAAGCGGGGATGCCGCCGTGGTTGCCGGAACCAGCAATATCGAGGCGATCGGCGCGCTGCTCTATACGCGCTACGTGTTCCTGTTCGAGGCGGCGGGCATCGTGCTGCTGGTCGCGATGGTCGGCGCGATCGTGCTGACCAACCGCCAGCGCGGTGACAGCCGTGGCCAGAACGTGTCCCGGCAGGTTGCGCGCCGGCCGCAGGACGCAACCATCAACGTCTCGCCCGAAGTGGGCAAAGGGGTTTCGCTGTGATCGGCATCGAACACTATGTCGTGGTCAGCTCGATCCTGTTCGTGCTGGGCGTGCTGGGGATTTTCCTCAACCGCAAAAACATCATCGTCATCCTGATGGCGATCGAGCTGATCCTGCTGGCGGTGAACATCAATTTCGTCGCGTTCAGCAGCTTCCTCGGTGACCTGACCGGCCAGATCTTCGCGATGTTCGTGCTGACCGTGGCGGCGGGCGAAGCCGCGGTGGGGCTGGCGATCCTGGTGATCTACTTCCGCGGCCGGGGCACCATCGCGGTCGACGATGTGAACCGGATGAAGGGGTAAGTCCAAGTGCATCCGATTCTGTTCATCGTTTTCCTGCCGCTGCTGGCGGCCGTGGTCGGCGGGCTTGGCAACAAGGCGCTCGGCAACACCGCGGTCAAGGTGTTGACCACCGGCGCGCTGTTCGTTTCGTGCGCGCTGTCGTGGCCGATCTTTCTGGGGTTCCTGGCCGGGACCGCCGAAGCGGGCGTCGTGCCGGTGCTGCACTGGGTGAAGTCGGGCACGATGACGTTCGACTGGGCGCTGCGGGTCGATACACTGACCGCGGTGATGCTGGTGGTGGTCACCACGGTGTCCGCGTTGGTGCACCTCTACAGCTGGGGCTACATGGATGAAGACCCGGACCAGCCGCGGTTCTTCGCGTACCTGTCGTTGTTCACCTTCGCGATGCTGATGCTGGTGACGGCGAACAACCTGGTCCAGATGTTTTTCGGCTGGGAAGGGGTGGGCCTGGCGTCCTACCTGCTGATCGGGTTCTGGTTCCGCAAGCCTTCGGCCTGCGCCGCCGCGATCAAGGCCTTCGTGGTCAATCGGGTCGGCGACCTGGGCTTCATGCTGGGCATCTTCGGCACGTTCCTGGTGTTCCAGACGACCTCGATCCCCGACATCCTTGCTGCCGCGCCGGGCATGGCCGGATCGACCATCGGCTTCCTGGGCTATCGCTTCGACACGATGGCCGTGCTGTGCATACTGCTGTTCATCGGGGCGATGGGCAAATCGGCGCAGCTGGGGCTGCACACCTGGTTGCCCGACGCGATGGAGGGGCCGACTCCGGTTTCGGCCCTGATCCACGCGGCCACGATGGTAACCGCCGGCGTGTTCATGGTCTGCCGGCTTTCGCCGATGTTCGCGGCGAGCCCGATCGCGCTCGGCTTTGTTACCTTCATCGGCGCCGCCACCTGCTTCTTCGCCGCTACCGTCGGCACCACCCAGTGGGATATCAAGCGGGTCATCGCCTATTCGACCTGCTCGCAACTGGGCTACATGTTCTTTGCCGCCGGGGTGGGCGCGTTCGGCTCGGCGATGTTCCACCTGTTCACCCACGCGTTTTTCAAGGCGTTGCTGTTCCTGGGCGCCGGTTCCGTCATCCATGCGATGCACCACGAACAGGACATGCGGTATTACGGCGGCCTGCGGAAAGAGATCCCGCTGACGTTCTGGGCGATGATGGCGGGAACGCTGGCGATCACGGGTGTGGGCATCGTGGACGTGTTCGGCTTCGCGGGATTCTATTCCAAGGACTCGATTCTCGAGGCGGCTTATGCGAGCGGGTCTGAAGTCGGCAGCTTCGCGTTCTGGTGCGGCATCACCGCCGCGCTGATGACCAGCTTCTATTCGTGGCGCCTGATATTCCTGACGTTCTATGGCACCCCCCGCTGGGCCGCGTCCGAGCACATCCGGCACGCGCTTCATGATGACCACGGGCACGAGTCACATGGCAATCCGGCCGCGGCGGAAAGCGCCGGCGATCCGCATGCCCAGCACCACGTGCCCGGCCCGGACCGCGGCGAAGGCACCGGTGGCTATCACCCGCACGAAAGCCCGCTGACGATGCTGGTGCCGCTTGGCGTTCTCAGCCTTGGCGCCGTGCTGGCGGGCTTCGTGTTCCATCATGACTTCATCAGCGAGGGCACCGGCGAATTCTGGCAGGGTAGCCTCGTCTTTGGCGAGCACCTGATTCATGCGATGCATGACGTGCCGGCGTGGGTGAAATGGTCTCCGTTCGCGGTGATGCTGCTGGGGTTCGTCACCGCGTGGTATGCCTATCTGCGCAATCCGAAGGTGCCCGAAGCATTTGTCGAGCAGATCGGGGTCATCCACCGGTTCGTCTTCAACAAATGGTATTTTGACGAACTGTATCACGCGGTGTTCGTTCGTCCGGCGTTCTGGCTGGGACGCGTGTTCTGGAGGGCGGGCGACGTCGGGATCATCGACCGGTTCGGCCCCAACGGAGCGGCCTGGGTGGTGGCGCAGGGTTCACGCGTCGCGCAGCGCGTCCAGTCGGGATATCTCTATAGCTATGCGCTGGTCATGCTTATCGGGCTTGTGGTGGGGATCAGCTGGGTGATGGTGCGCTAACGATGAACGGCTTCCCCATCCTTTCGCTGATGCTGTTTGTGCCGCTTGCCGGCGCCGCGGCGTGCCTTGCGGTCGGCGGCAAAGCGGCGCGCCAGATCGCTCTCGCGGCTACCGCCATCGATTTCGTGCTCGGGTTGATCCTGTGGCAGCAGTACCAGATCGGTGGGCCGCAGTGGCAGTTCGTCGAGCGGGCGCAGCTGTTTGCCGGCTTTGACTGGGCCCTCGGCATCGACGGGATTGCGTTGATGCTGATCGTCCTGACCGTGTTCCTGATGCCGATCTGCATCGGGGCCAGTTGGGATTCGGTGCAAAAACGCGCGGGCGAATACTATGCAGCGTTCCTGTTCATGGAGACGCTGATGATCGGCGTGTTCTGCGCGCAGGATCTCTATCTGTTCTACATCATGTTCGAGGCCGGGCTGATTCCGATGTATCTGATCATCGGCATCTGGGGCGGGGCGGAGCGCATTTACGCAAGCTACAAGTTCTTTCTCTACACCCTGCTGGGATCGGTGCTGATGCTGATCGCAATGCTGTGGATGGCGAACGAAGCAGGCACGACCGACATCCCGACGCTGATGGCGTTCGATTTCTCGCCGCAGGCCCAGACCTGGCTGTTCCTGGCCTTCTTCGCCAGCTTTGCGGTGAAGATGCCGATGTGGCCGGTCCACACATGGCTTCCCGATGCGCACGTGCAAGCGCCGACCGCCGGGTCGGTGATCCTGGCCGGCGTGTTGCTGAAGATGGGCGGCTACGGGTTCATCCGCTTTTCATTGCCGATGTTCCCCGAAGCCTCGGCGCAGTTTGCCTGGCTGGTGTTCGCGCTGTCGATGATCGCGGTGGTGATCACGTCGCTGATCGCGCTGGTCCAGCACGACATGAAGAAGCTGATCGCCTATTCCTCGGTTGCGCACATGGCGATCGTGACGATCGGGCTGTTCGCCTTCAACGTGCAGGGCCTGGAAGGCTCGATGATCGTGATGCTCAGCCACGGGCTGGTGGCCGGGGCGCTGTTCCTGTGCGTGGGCATCATCTACGACCGGCTCCACACCCGCGAGATCGACCGTTACGGCGGTCTGGCGATCAACATGCCGCGCTATGCGCTGTTCTTCCTGCTGTTCACGATGGCCTCGATCGGCTTGCCCGGAACCAGCGGCTTCGTCGGGGAATTCCTGTCGCTCGCCGGAATCTATCAAGTCTCCAGCTGGGTCGCGCTGGTCTGCACCACCGGCATTATTCTCGGCGCGGCCTACATGCTGTACCTGTACCGCCGCGTGGTGTTCGGAACGCAGCAGCATGCCGATGCCGCTGCGATGAGCGACCTTAGCATGCGCGAGCTCGCCATGGTGGTGCCGCTCGGGCTCGCGGTGCTGTGGATGGGCGTCTATCCCGAAAGCTTTTTGGCCCCTATGCGGGCCGACATCGCAGCGCTCGACGCGCGGGTGGCCCGGGCCAGACCCGCCGGCGATGCCGCGCTTGCGGCCGGAAAGCCGGCGGCCAACGCACACATGAATCAACACAACGAAGGGGCGCACTGATGAATTGGCAGCACTCGCTGCTTCTGGTGGCGCCGGAGCAACTGCTGAGCATCAGTGGGCTGATCCTTTTGCTGGTCGCGGCATGGGGCGGGGACAAGGTCGCACGCGCGGCTTCGGTCGCTGCGATGATCGTGCTCACAGCTGCAATGGTGCTCGTCTTCCCCGCGCTGGCCAACGGAGCGATCGGGCAGGATACCTCCGCGTTTGGCGGCCAGTTTCACGCCGACGCCTTCGCCAGTTTTGCCAAGCTTTTGATCTTCGGGTCGGCCATCGCGACGCTGGCGGTCGCGCCCCAGTTTTTCGAGCGTGTCCGCGCACTGCGGGCGGAGTTCCCGGTGCTGGTCCTGCTGGCCGCGCTGGGCACCTCAATGATGGCCTCTGCCACCGATTTCATGACGCTCTACATCGGGCTGGAGATGAATTCGCTGGCGTCGTACGTCCTGGCGGCGATCCTGCGCAGCGACGATCGTTCAGCCGAAGCCGGGCTTAAGTATTTCGTGCTTGGCGCGCTGGCGAGCGGTATCCTGCTGTTCGGGGTCAGCCTGACATACGGCTTTACCGGAACCACCAGCTTCGAAGGCGTGCGCGCCGCAATGACGGGCGATCTGTCCACCGGCACGATCTTCGGGATTACGTTCGTGCTCGCCGGGGCGGCCTTCAAGGTTGCCGCGGTGCCATTCCACATGTGGACGCCCGACGTCTACGAGGGCGCGCCCACGCCGGTCACGCAGTTCTTCGCAACCGCGTCGAAAGTCGGCGCGATGGCGATGTTGATGCGCGTGGCGCTGGATGCGTTCGGAACCCAACCAGGAGCCTGGCAGCAGATCGTCATTTTCACCGCAATCGCTTCGATCGTGATCGGCGCGCTAGGCGCGATCGGGCAAAAGAATATCAAGCGACTGCTGGCCTATTCTTCAATCAACAACGTCGGTTTTATCCTGATCGGGCTGGCTGTGGCCACGCCGCAGGGCGCTTCGGCAATGCTGACGTACCTGGCGATTTATGTGGTGATGACGGTGGCGGCTTTCGTCGCGGTGCTGATGCTCAAGGACGCGGACGGCGAACCGGTCGAGCAGTTCGCCGACATGGCCGGCCTTTCGCGCACGCGTCCGTGGCTGGCGCTGGCGCTGGCAATGGTCATGTTCAGCCTGGCCGGAATTCCGCCGCTGTTCGGGTTCTGGGGCAAGTTCGTGGTGTTTCAGGCGGCGGTCCAGGCGGGTTTCGTCCCACTCGCGGCAGTCGGTATCGCCGCATCGGTGATCGGCGCGTTCTACTACATCAAGGTCGTGAAGGTGATGTATTTCGATGAACCGGCCGGCAAAGTGCAGGGCCGGAGCGACTTTGCGCATACTGTGCTGCTCGTGGCGACTTGCGTCGTACTCTCGCCGCTCGGCTACCTGCTGACTCGCGCTCTTGGCGCTTTGTCGGACAGCGCTGCCACTGCTTTGTTCCACGCGGCCTGATGCCAGCGCATTGATCCGCTTTGTTGCGCAAACCGGCTCTACCAACGCAGAGCTTGCCCGCCAAATTCGCGACGGCACAACCCTTGACGATGGTTGCTGGATCGTAGCGAACCGACAGACTGCTGGCCGCGGGCGGCAGGGGCGGCCCTGGTTCGACGGCGCGGGAAACTTCATGGGGTCGACCCTCGTGCGCGCCCGCGTTGGCGATCCCGCGCTGCCCAGCCTTGCGCTGGTCGCCGGTCTGGCAGTTCATGGTGCGGTATCGAAGCACCTGCCGCCGCCCATCCAGCCGATGCTGAAATGGCCGAACGACCTGATGGTGAAAGGCGCCAAGATCGCCGGCATATTGCTGGAACGGTTGGAGGATGTGGTCGTCGTCGGCATCGGGGTGAACCTGTCGGTCGCACCGCAGATCGACGGGCGCGAGACAATCGCCTTGTCCGCATTCGGCCCATCACCGGACCGGGATTTGTTTGCGCACGATCTTGCAGCCGCCTTTGTCGATGAACTGATCCGGTGGCGCGGTTTCGGGATCGCCCCGCTGGTGTCGCGGTGGCAAAGCGTGGCACATCCGGCAGGCACCGCGCTGGCGGTGGGGGAGCCAGGCGAGCCGGCTCTCCATGGCAGATTCGCGGGGCTTGACGCGGATGGGGCCTTGCTCTTGGGTCTGCCAGACGGCACGACGCGCACCGTCAACGCGGGCGAAGTCCGCCTTGCCGGCCCGGCCTGACCGGACATCACAGGAAAGTGCCCATGCTGCTCGCCATCGATCTTGGCAACACCAACGTCGTTTTTGCGCTGTTCGAAGGGCGGTCCGTCCGGGCCCGCTGGCGCATTGCCACGGATCCGCGCCGAACCGGCGATGAGTATGCGGTGTGGCTGTCGCAGTTGCTGGCGCTGGAAGGCGTGCCGCGCGACGCAATTGACCAAATCATCGTGGCGACGGTGGTCCCGCGCGCTTTGCACAATATTCAGGTTCTCGCAGACAAATATTTCAACTTGGAGTTGCTGATCGCGGGAGAAGATCCCGCCGCGTATGAGATGGATATCGATGTCGATCAGCCAAAATCACTCGGCGCAGATCGCGCGGTGAACGCCATTGCTGCGCATCAGAAATACGCAGGGGACCTTATCATCGTCGATTTCGGCACCGCCACTACCTTGGACGTGGTAGACTTCAACGGCGCCTACAAGGGCGGCATCATCGCACCCGGCATAAATCTGTCGCTCGATGCCCTGGTGGGGAACACCGCCAAGCTGCCGCGCATTGCGATCGAGGGCCCCAGATCGACGAGCGTAATCGGAACCAATACCGAAGACCAGATGCTGATTGGGGTTTTCTGGGGCTATGTCGCCATGATGGAAGGATTAATCGAGCGGATGCGAACGGAAATCGGCCGGCCGGCCAAGGTGATTGCGACGGGCGGGCTTGCGGTGCTGTTTGACCGGCACACGAGCATCTTCGATGCGGTTGACGCGGACCTCACTATCAACGGACTGGCGCTGCTTGCACAAAAGGCACGCGGAGCATGACGCCGGGCAAGGAACTGCTGTTCTGCGCGCTTGGCGGCTCGGGCGAAATCGGCATGAACGTCAACCTTTACGGGTGTGACGGAAAGTGGCTGATGGTCGACCTGGGCATGACCTTCAGCGGCAACGAGTACCCGGGGGTGGACCTCGTCTTCGCTGATCTGGAGTTCATCGAACGCGAGCGCGAAAATCTCATCGGGATCGTCCTGACCCACGCTCATGAGGACCATATCGGCGCGATCCCGTATTTCGCGCTGGAACTGGGCGTGCCAATGTACGCAACCCCGTTCACCGCGCGGTTGATCCGGTCCAAGCTTGATGAGGCCGGGATCACCAGACAGGTCCGGCTCAACGTGGTGGATGATCTGGAAGAGTTCCAGCTCGGACCGTTCGGTATCCGATACGTGCCGCTGGCGCATTCGATCGCGGAGGGCAATGCGTTGCTGATCGAAACGCCATACGGGCGGATTTTCCATACCGGCGACTGGAAGCTCGATGACGAACCGCTGGTCGGCCAGCCCGCCACGGCCGAAGAACTGACTGCGATCGGTGATGACGATATCCTCGCGCTGGTGTGCGATTCGACCAATGTGTTCAACCCCGAGCCTTCGGGATCGGAAGGCGAGGTCCATCGCGGGTTGCTGGCTGAAGTGGAGAAGCATCGCGGCCGGCGTGTGCTCGTCACCACGTTTGCGTCGAACGTAGCGCGATTGCAGACGCTGGCCGACGTGGCCGATCAGACCAACCGGCAATTATGCGTGTCTGGCCGGTCGCTCGACCGGATCATCGAGACAGCCAAGGCCAGCGGCTACCTCAAAAAATTCCCGCGCACCGTAGACCCAGAATCGGCGATGAACCTGCCACGCGGCGAAGTGATGATCGTCGCCACCGGCGGGCAGGGCGAACCTCGCGCTGCGCTTGCCCGCATTGCTGAAGGGCATCACGACATAGCGCTCGAAGCGGGCGACGTGGTCCTGTTTTCAAGCCGGCAGATACCCGGAAACGAAATCCCCATCGGCCGCATCCAGAACAAGCTCGCGGCGGACGGAATCGTCGTGGTGACGGACCGGCAAAGCCCGATCCACGTTTCGGGGCACCCCGGCCGCCCCGAATTGCTGGCCCTCTATGGCTGGATTCGGCCCCGGATCCTGGTGCCGGTCCACGGCGAGATGCGTCACATGAGCGAGCAGGCGCGGCTCGGCAGGAGTGCCGGGATTCCGGCGCAGGTCGTCCAGAAGAATGGCGATCTCGTTCGGCTCGCTCCGGGCAGGCCGGGCAAGTTCGGCGAAGTGCGGGCTGGCCGGCTGCTGCTGGACGGCGATATCATCGCCCCGGCTGATGGTCGCGGCATCACGATGCGGCGCAGGCTGGCGGCCAACGGCGTGGTGATGGTGGCCATTGACGGCAGGCGCCAGGTCGAGGTGGCCGCGCTTGGGCTGCCGCTGGAAGGGGATTATGACGCATTCTGCCGAGAAGCGCGACAAGACGTTGCGGCTGCCTTGGCCAAGCTGAAGGGTGCCGCGGCCAAGGATCGTGACGCCGCGATCGAAGCTGCCCGCCTGGCCGCGCGCCGAGCCGCCACGCGCTGGTCGGGCAAGAAGCCCCAGGTGCAGGTCATGATGTTGGAAGGGTGAACGGTTGCAACTGACGTCGATCATCGCAATCTATTCACTGTTCTGGGTGCTGTGCGCGTTTCTGGTCCTGCCGTTCGGCATTCGCACGCACGATGAGGCCGGTATCGCCAAAATCCCCGGACAGGCCGACAGTGCGCCTGCGCATTTCAGCGCCAAGCGCGTGGTCATCCGCGCGACGGTTTTGTCCATCGTGCTGTTCGCGCTGTACTATCTCAACTATCAGAACGGGTGGGTGACAGTGGGCGATCTGGACATCACCGGCGGGGCGCCGGACTTTTATGGGCCAACGTCAACCCCGGGACGGTGACCGTCAGGCCCGCAGTCGCTCGATCGCCTGCGCGAGCACCACGTAGAGCTTGCCCATATCCGATGACAGGAGCGTCACGCCCAGCGCATGACCGTCCCGCGTTGAAAGCAGCTGCCGGAGCATGGCTTCGAAATCGTGGATATAGCGGCTGACGTGATCACGAAATTCGCTGTCGTTTTCATAGATCCTGGCGATTTCGCGCGCTTCGGCGGCGTCGATCAGGCGAACCGCACGCCGCGTGAATACGCCGCGATCACCGCGCAGATAGGCCGCCCATGTAGTATCCGTGACGTCCGTTGAAAGCGCCTTGGCGATATCGATCGCGTTGGAGTTGAGCGACTCCGTGATCAGGGCCACGCGGCGGGCAAAATCGTTGTCGACCTGTTCTTCCGCGCGGGTGCGCGCCTGCGCGACGCGGCGTTCCAGGTTGCCCGTCAACTGGTCGACCTTGGCGAGCTGGTCGCGCAGCTGGATCGCCGCTTCGCGGCTGACCCCGGCAGCATGCGCGGCCGCTTGTTCCAGTTGACCGACCGATTCGGCCAGGCGAATGCGCATTGCCCGATCGATCGCCATGCCGGTTTCCTCTCCCAGCCGGTTGGCCAGCGAAGCCACCGCGTCCTGCGTATCGTCGGCCAGAGTCGCGGCCGCATCGCGCGTCGCGGCGCCCAGGCGTTCGATGGCGGTTGCCAGTTCGTCCTGCGCCTGCTGGGCAACCGACAGGCTTTCCCGCTCCAGCAGGGCGAGCGTCTGGCGCAGATTCTCGAGCGAAGCCGCGTGGTCCTGCGCCCGGTCGCCGAGCGCGCAGTGCAGTCGGTCCATTTCTGTCAGTGACTGATCGAGGGTGGTCCGTGTGTCCGCCACGCTGTTGGCCAGCGCGTCGCCCCGGCCCGATGCAGCCTCGATCGCCTGATGCAAGCCGGCAATGCGCTGCTCCCACTCGCCGAGTCGCAGTTCACCCGCGGCGAGGGCGGTGGGCAGTTGATCGCGCGATTGCTCCGTGCTCGCCTGCAGCAGTTCGAGCAGGCGGACCGCGCCATCGGTCAACTGCGCCACTGAAACGTCGGTACCCGCCAGTGCCTCCCGGCTTGACGTCAGTTTGTCGGCCAGAAGGCCGAGTCCGCGACCAAGCGATTCTTCGGCCTGATTGCCAAACGCGGCAATCGCAGCGATCCGCTCGGACAAGGCTCCCAGCTTGTCCACGAGCGCCTCGCTTGCGTTGCCAAGGCTCCGCTGCCGCTCGTCCTGGTCGCGTTGCCGGGCTGCCAGGTCCTCGTCCAGGCGTGCAAACAATCCTGACAGCCGGGCGACTTCGGCATCATGACGCGCTGCGGCGGCGGCAAGCCGATGTTCGGTTTCGGCGGTGAAATTCACATTTCGCTCCGCCAGGCGGTTATCGAAAGCCTCAGCCTCGTCCGAAAGTGCTGCGATCCGCGCGCGCGCCGCGTCGAGCGCGTCGCGATCAAGGCGATCGAGCCGTTCCACCACGCCCACGATCTCTGCTTCGACTCGGGACTTGGATGCGTTCAATGCCTGCAGCGCTCCGGCTTCGCCATCGCGCAGTGCACGGGCCAGCGCCGAACCCTCGTCGCGCAGGGCTGACAGCCGGGCGCGCAACGAAGTCAGCGCCTCGGCTTCATGTCCATCAAGCTGATGGCGTGTGTTATCGAACTCTTCTGAAAGCGCTGCCGAGCGGCGGCGCAGGCTTTCCAGTGCCTGGTTTTCGCCATCATCAAGCCGGCCGCGCAACTCGGCACCGCGATGGGTCAGCTCCTCCAGTCGAATCGCGACAAGCTGCTGAAGATGCTCGAGCCGCGTCTCGAACAGCGCCAGCGCGCTGTCGACCCGGTCCTGAAGCGCCGAAACCTCTCTTTCGCTCGACCCGCTTGCCTCGGTGAGCCGGGCGAATCCCGTCGTCAAGTCGTCCAGTTGGATCTGCGCCGAGCGTCCGGCATGGGCGATGTTGTTGGCCACGTCCTTGGCCGAACTGGCGATAACGGGCAATTGCCCGCGCAGTCGCTCCATGTTTTCGAGCGCGGTGGTGCTGACGGTGGCGACGGCGGCCACCTGCGCGCTGTTGTTGGTTATCAGACCCTGCAGGTGCCCAGCGTGCTGCGAAAGGCGCTCGACCGCAACGCGGCCGAGCGATTCAAGATCTCGGGACTGCGCGGCGATGAATTCCCGGGCGAGGCTGAGTTCGCGGTTCACCGCCACCAGGCGCTGTTCCAAACGCGATGATTCTTCCCCGAGCATTCGGGCGACATTGCCGAACCTGGCAGATTCTCGCCGGCTGGTCCGCATCAGCAGCAACCAGACCATGCAGATCATGATGGCCGGGGTCGACCAGGCCCAAACCAGGGCGGTGACATAGCTTGGGGTAATGCCGTTGTTGATCGACGGCCATTGAGCCCAGACAAAAAACGCAGTCCATCCGACGATCGCCGAGGCTGCAACGCTTGGCGCTAACGAATCGCGAACGCGGGACGAGGCAGCGCTTTCGGTGGTCACTTCGATGGCCCAAGCGTCATCATTGCTACGCGTGATCTCAGAAGGACTTTCCAGTGCCCCGCCCGGCGCCGAAGCGTCCGCGGTTCCAGTTTCCCCTGCCACAGACGGCTGCTCGCCGCCGGGCCCGAATGCGACGATGCGCGATCCCCCAGACATTTCGACGACATATCACGGATCTGGCGCAACGATAAGCCTGCTTGAGCCAAAGATGGTCGGCAGATTGAAACACTTGGGCAGAATGCTTGCAGCCGCGGCCTGCGCGCCGGTCCAGCGGCGTGTATTGGCAGCGACAGTTGCCTCATCTACAACCCGTAGTGCCGCATCATTAATGCAGGCGGGGAGCAAGCATCTGCGGGTCGCATTGTTGACGATGACTGAAGCGGCGGGGGCAGGCAGCGCCATGCCTCGGGCATTTCTGCGCGTAGGCGGCGCCAACCTTGCGCGGCATCAGGCGACCATATTGCTGGCCGCCGGGTGTGGCATGGTCGTCTGCCTGTCCCGCGATTTCGGCCCTGAATTGATCGCGCTCCAGCACGAGGTTGAACGTGCCGGCGCGAAATTCCACGTCGTATCGGGGCCGCGCGGCTTGTCGGGACTGGTGACGTCCGCGGACGAGCTTCTGGTCATGGCAGAAGGGTTGCTGCCGATGCCTGCCGATGCGCTGCAGCTGTTGGATGGCCCGCCGGCCGTACTGGCCCAGCCCGCGGAAACCGGCGTGCCGGCCGGCTTCGAGCGCATCGACCTCAATCATGCTTGGGCAGGAGCGATGCTGCTGCCGGGCCGCCTTGTTGACCGGTTGATGGAGTTGCCGGAAGACGCCGCCCTTGCGTCGGCCCTGCTGCGTATCGCGCTGCAGGCGGGCATCGGACTGCGCAGCGTGCCGGATGATCTGCGGCTCAACGGGCGCTGGCTGATGATCCGGTCGGAAGACGAAGCGCATCAGGCCGAACAAAGCTGGCTGGCCCGTCACACCGCGCGCGGCAAGGCTACACCGGGGCCGATGTTGGCACGGCTGATCGTTCGCCAGTTCGGCCCGGCTGTACTTTACGAGGCAAGCGGCGCGAGAGTGCTTGCGCTGGTCGCCGTGATTCTTGCGCTGGTCGGCTTTGCCGCAGCGTGGTTCGAGCTGATGCCTGTTGCCCTGATCCTAGCGGGAGTTGGCTGGGTGCTGGGCCGGGCGGCGGAGATGCTGGCGCGTGTCCAGCGCGCGACGCTGTCATTGCAGCCGGGCAGTCCGCTGCGATTTTCGCTGCTGGGATGGCTGTTCGATGCGCTCCTCGTTGCAATTCTCGCGCTTGGGTTGCCCAGCTTGCCCGGAGAGCCGACAGCACGCCGCGTGTTCGCCCCGCTGGTCTTGATCGGGCTGTTGCGGTTGTTGCCGCGGGCGTTCCCTTCGAACTGGGCCGGCTGGGCAGAGGATCGCGCGGTGGTGGTGTCGGGATTGCTGCTGTTGGTTCTGGGGGGCGCATTGGAACCGGGGGTGATGGCGGTTGCCGCGCTGCTGCTGGTCGCAGGCCTGGTCCTCCCTGCGGATCGGCCCAATCCCGATGTACCAAAACCGGACGACGATCGGCTAACACGCGTTTAACCCTGTCGTGTTATGAAAGCTCGATGAACCCCGCCAGCGCCCAAGATCCAACCGCTGCAGCGGGAGAAGCCCTGCTGCGGGCCGAACTTGCCGAAGGCGCGGTTTTGCGATCGGCGATCGGTCCGGTGCTGAAGCAGCTGGTGGCGTGCATCGACCTTACAGCCTTCAGCGAAGAAGTGATCGCCCGCACACGGGGCCAGATGCGGTCGCTCGCCGATCAGCTGCTTCGCTTGGCTGTGCCCGGCAATGATATCAGGACCGTGCAACACGGCGAAACTGCAGCATTGGCGGCCGCCCTGCTCGATCAACCATCGATAGTGTTGCATTGTCACGCGATGGCGTTGGAGGCCCGGCTGACGGAACGGCTGGCCGGTCAGGCCGCGCTCGACCCGGTGTTGTCCACCTTGCTCCGCGCCCGCCTGGCGGACCCTGACGCTGAAATCGCGGAATTGGCAAGCGCCGTGCTGGCCGCGCAGGCCCGGTTCATGCAGTCCCAGCGGCGGATGGACCTGGCACCGGATGATCTGCCCGCGGATGTCCTGCACGCGGTACTGATCACGCTGGGCGATGTATGCGGTCCACCTGCAGATCCGATTATGGCCGCGATCCGTGCGCGGTACGACGAAGCGCATATCCGGCACGGATTGCTTGCCCGGCTTGTTCTGCAACTCGGCCCGTCGTGGCCGGTCGCATTGGATTTGGCTGGATCTGGAGTTGCGATCTTCCTGACCGCACTGTCGTTTGCAACAATGCGCGATCGGGCTGAGGTGTTGCTGGCTTTGGGCGATGGACAGCAGGCGCTGCTTGCGACCATGCTGTCGGCAGCAGGCGTGGAGCGGGTGCAGATTGAGAGCACCATGCAACTGATCCACCCGGACCGCGGGCCGCGCTCCCACCATTTGCAGATCGATCAACAGCTCGCGCATTCGCTGCTGGCCGGAGAGGGGGCGCCATGACGGGCAACTCTCCTGCCGGCGCACTGACGGACGATGCCGATTTTCTGATCAGCGCAGACGAACCGCTGCTCGGGTTGCAACTGCGGTGCGGCGGAGAGATTCCGGGCACTATTGCAGTGCCGGCCCTGCTGGAGACAGTGCGCAAAGCCCGCGCGCTTGGGCTGAAGCTTGCGCGTCCCATTGTCGCAACCGATGGCGTAGAAACCGTGACCGCATGGATTGAAGTCGAACCGCTTCCGGACGCCGGGGGTTGCCGAATCGAATTGCGCCATTGGCAATCCAGCCCGCTTCCTCCGGACGGCTCTGCGCGGGCCGCGGGCCGCCGTATTGCTGTCGAGCGTCAGGTGGCAGAGTTTCAGGCGAGGCTCGATCCTTCGCAGTGTGTCGTCCTGGCGGACGCCCATGCGCCGGATCTGGCCGATCTGGCGGCCGCCATGGCGGCAGGGGTCGGCCGGCCGTGGACCGACTTCGTGACCATCCATGGCAGCACGCACCGGCAGCCGCTGCATTGGCGGCTGCTTGATGGCGCGCCGGTCCGCGTTGAACAATCGCCCCGCCCCTGGCGGGCCACGCTGGTGCCATTGCTGCATGGGGCAGTAGAGCCTTCCGGGTTCGAGCTTTATCTCAGTTCGGATATCCCGCCCCCCAATGTGCTGATTTCCATCGAGGAGCAGCCAAGACGCACCCGCCTGATCGGCCGAGAAGTGGCACCGGTGCTGCGCCACCCGATCGCGCGCATTATCGCCAATGCGGAAACGATTCGCACCCGGCTTGCCGGTCCGCTCGGCGAAGAATACAGCGCCTACGCGGCCGACATCGCAGCGGCCGGAAACCATCTGATGGCGTTGATCGATGATCTGGCGGATCTCGAGGTAGTCGAGGCCGCTGATTTTTCGGCTGCTCCCGACAAGATTGATCTGGCCGATGTCGCCCGACAGGCAGCGGGTATCCTCGGCGTGCGTGCGCGAGAGAAAAGCATCACGATTGTTGCGCCCGCACTCGGTGAAACTTTGCCCGCCGTTGCCGAATTTCGCCGGGTACTCCAAATCATGCTCAATTTGGTGGGCAACGCCATCCGGTACGCCCCGAAAGGGTCGCATGTGTGGATCAGGCTGGAGCCGGCCGGAAACCAGGCGCGGGTGGTTGTTGCGGATCAAGGTCCCGGGTTGACTGCGGAACAGCAGCCGCGGGTGTTCGACAAGTTTGAGCGGCTGGGTCGCAGCGGCGACGGCGGATCGGGGCTGGGCCTGTACATCTCACGCCGTCTGGCGCGCGCGATGGGCGGCGATCTGACGGTGGAAAGCGCCGCCGGGGAGGGCGCGCGGTTCATCCTTGCCGTTCCCGCAAACCCGGCGCCCGGGAGCCACCCGGCGGCCCGATTCTGAAGGGTGTATAGTGCAGGGGGGTTAGATTAGCGCGTCCGCCAAGCTGGCCGAACGACGCCGCGACAGACATTTAGAAATGCGCGGCGCCCGAGCTGCGGGCGCCGCGCGACTGCGATCAGCGTTGGCCGACGGGGATATAGTCCCGCTGGGGATGGCCCGTGTAAAGCTGGCGCGGACGACCGATCTTCTGGCCGGGATCCGAAATCATCTCGTTCCATTGCGCTACCCAGCCAACCGTGCGGGCCAGCGCGAACAGCACCGTGAACATCGTGGTCGGGAAGCCGATCGCCGAAAGGATAATGCCCGAATAGAAATCGACGTTGGGAAACAGCTTCTTGTCCACGAAATACGGATCGTTCAGGGCGATCTCTTCAAGGCGCAAGGCAGTTTCGAACAGCGGGTCGGCAACCTTGAGCGCATCGAACACCTCGCGAACCGTGGACTGCATCACCGTCGCGCGGGGATCGTAGTTCTTGTAAACGCGGTGGCCGAAACCCATCAGCCGGAACGGGTCGTTCTTGTCCTTGGCGCGTTCGATATAATGCGGGATCCTGTCGGGCGTGCCGATCTCTTTCAGCATGTTCAGCGCGGCTTCGTTCGCCCCGCCGTGAGCAGGACCCCACAGACAGGCAATGCCGGCCGCGATACAGGCAAACGGGTTCGCGCCCGACGATCCGGCCAGACGCACCGTGGACGTCGAAGCGTTCTGTTCGTGGTCGGCATGAAGGATGAATATCCGGTCCATCGCCTTTTCGACAGCAGGCACCACCTCGTATTCCTCAGCGGGGACGCCGAAGGTCATACGCAGGAAGTTCGCCGCATAGGACAGGTCATTGCGCGGATAGACGAATGGCTGGCCCACCGAATACTTGTAGGCCATTGCGGCGATGGTCGGCATCTTCGCGATCAGGCGGTGGGCGCTGATCCGGCGCTGGTCGGGATCGGAAATGTCGGTGGAATCGTGATAGAAGGCGGATAACGCGCCGACGACGCCGCACATGATCGCCATCGGGTGCGCGTCGCGGCGGAAACCACCGAAAAAGCTCGACAGCTGTTCGTGCACCATGGTGTGCCGGCTGATCGTGGTGCTGAACTTTTCCAACTCCGCCTTGCCTGGAAGCTCGCTGTTGAGCAGCAGGTAGCATACTTCCATGAAGTTGGACTGCTCGGCCAATTGACCAATCGGATAGCCGCGATGAAGCAGCACGCCTTCGTCGCCATCGATATAAGTGATCGCGCTCTCGCAACTCGCGGTCGAGGTGAACCCCGGATCGAATGTGAAGAGCCCCGTCTGGCTGTAAAGCTTACGGATATCAACGACATCCGGCCCTACGCTCCCGCTCAGTACGGGATATTCGAAGTCCTTGCCCCCTGAGGTCAGCTTTGCGTTACCCACCTGTCCAACTCCTTGTGATCATTCCCGCCCGGGTGACCCGGCCTGGGCGGCAATCCGCGCGAGGCTTTCATCCCTGCCCAGCAAAACCAGGACATCGAAAATTCCCGGCGACGTCGTTTGTCCCGTTAAGGCAGCACGCAAAGGTTGCGCGAGCTTGCCCAAACCGAGCCCCCGATCGGCAGCAAGCGCCTTGAGCTTGGCCTCCAGCGCCTCGCTTGTCCAGTCAGCATTTGCTGCAAGTGCGTTGACAATCTGCGCAAGCAGAACGCGTGCGTCCGTGGTGAGCAGCGCGGCGGCCTTGTCGTCGATTTTCAGCGGGCCGACGGCGAACAGGAACGCCGCGCCTGCCGCCAGTTCATCAAGGTCCTTAGCGCGGACCTTGAGCACCGGCATCGCCCGCGCCAAGAGCTGCCGGTCTACATTGCCCGTCATCTGGATCGCGACGAGTTCGGCGAGCCGCGCGTCGTCAGCTTCGCGCAGGTAATGTCCATTCAGGTTCTGCAGCTTGGCCAGATCGAACCGCGACGGGCTTTTGCCCACGTGCGCGATGTCGAACCATTCGGTCGCCTGGTCGCGGGAGATGATCTCGTCATCGCCGTGGCCCCATCCCAGGCGGAGCAGATAGTTGAACAGGGCCTCGGGGAGAATCCCCATCTCGTCGCGGTAAGCCTCCACGCCCAGCGCGCCGTGGCGTTTGGATAGTTTCGCGCCATCGGATCCATGGATCAGCGGGACGTGGGCATAGACAGGATCGGGCCATCCGCCCTCGACGCCGTCCAGCGCGCGGATCATGACAAGCTGGCGGAACGCATTGTTGAGATGATCGTCCCCGCGAATGACATGGGTGACGCCCATGTCGTGATCATCGACCACGACAGCCAGCATGTAGGTGGGTGTGCCGTCCGAGCGCAGGATCACGAAATCGTCAATTTCAGCATTTTGAACGGTGACGGATCCCTGAACCAGATCATCGATCACGGTCGCGCCGGACTGAGGGGCTTTCACGCGCACCACATAAGGAGCGTCGGCCGGCCAAGCGGACTCAGCCGCGTCGCGCCACTCGCTTTGGATGCGGAACGGGCGCCGCTCAGCCTGAGCCTGCTCGCGACGTGCGGCCAGTTCTTCCTGGGTGAGATAGCAGCGATAGGCGTGGCCGGATTCCAGAAGACGACGCGCGACCTCGGCATGGCGGTCAGACCGGGCAAACTGGAACACCGCCGGCTCGTCCCCCGCCAGGCCCAGCCACTCAAGCCCGTCGAATATCGCGGTGATCGCTGGCTCGGTCGAGCGGGCGCGATCGGTGTCCTCGATCCGAAGCAGATAGGTGCCGCCGTGATGGCGCGCGAACAGCCAGTTGAACAGCGCTGTTCGCGCGCCGCCGATATGGAGATAGCCGGTGGGCGACGGTGCAAAGCGCGTTACGACGCCACGACACCCGGTCGTTGCATCGTCCGCTGCACTGCCGCTTGCCATCATCCGTCCGTTCCTGTCCTATGCCGCCGTGACCGGCGCCGCTGTTCCTGATCCGTCGGCGGTTGACCGGCAGCCGCCCCGACCGGAGGGGGGAAGCCGCCCGGCCGACTCAACGACGGGCCATGCCGGGCCAACAGCCACTGCCGCGCTGCAACCCGCCCCTTGGCGCAGGCTTCAAAGCTTGTCCAGCGGGCTTGAATCGGTTGAGCGGTTTCTGGCCGGCGCCGGGTTCGATCGCGCCCCGTGGCTCGTGGTTGCCTTCGGCACCGGGATCGCCGCTTGGTTCATGCTGCCCTACCGACCGCAATGGTTTGCGTTCATCGCGGCGAGCCTGGGCTGCGCGATCGCCGCCCAGGCCGTCATGCGCGAACACGGACGCCATCCGTACCTGCGGCAAGCGCTGTCAGCGCTGGCGCTGATGCTGGCGGCGGGATGTGCAACGGTGTGGTTCAAGTCGGTGCTGGCGGGAACCCCGGGGATTGCGCGGCCGGTCGCGGGGACGTTCGACGCCGTTGTGCTGGGCCGGCAGGAACAGCCCGCCCTCGACCGCACGCGATTGATCGTACTGCTGCGCGAGCCGGGGGGCGGCCGGCTCGTGCGGATCCGGGTCAACGTGCCGCGCGCGCATGATACCGGCCAGGCGCGCGAGGGCGCGCTGATCAGGATGCGGGCCAGACTGATGCCGCCAGCCGGACCGATGCTCCCCGGCGGTTACGATTTCGCGAGGACAGCCTGGTTTTCCGGGATATCCGCGACGGGATCGGTGCTAGCGCCCTTGCAGGTCGTCCACCCGGGCGTCGGCGATGGTGGCTTGCTGGGCAAGACCCAACGCGGGCTCGCCAATCACATTCACGAGCAGGTTGATGGATCCGCTGGCGGGATCGCGGCCGCCTTTGCCAGCGGCGATCGAGGCGGAATCGTCGAGGGCGACGAAGCCGCGATGCGCGACGCGGGATTGACGCATCTGCTGTCGGTCAGCGGGCTTCACGTGAGCGCGGTGATCGGGGCAGTTTATCTTCTTGCCCTGCGGCTGCTCGCCTTGTGGCCCTGGCTGGCACTGCGTGTGCGCTTGCCGTTGTTGGCTGCAGTTCTGGCTGCCGGCACCGGGATTTTTTACACGTTGCTGACCGGCGCCGAAGTGCCGACCGTGCGGTCCGTGGCGGGGGCGTTGCTGGTCCTGATCGCGGTGGCGCTGGGCCGCGAACCGCTGTCGTTGCGCCTGCTTGCGGTTGCGGGTTTCGGGGTGATGCTGGTTTGGCCGGAAACGGTGGTCGGGCCCAGCTTCCAGCTTAGTTTCGGTGCAGTGCTGGCCATCGTCGCGCTGCACAGTTCGGCGCCGATGCGCGCGTGGAGAGCCCGGCGTGAGGGCCCGTGGTGGCTGCGCGGCCTTCATCATCTGGGTGAAGTGCTGCTTACCGGCGTGGTGATCGAGCTTGCGCTCATGCCGATGACGCTGTTTCACTTTCACCGCGCCGGGCTCTATGGCGCTTTGGCCAACGTCATTGCGATCCCGTTGACGACCTTCGTGACGATGCCGCTGATCGCGGCCGCGTTGCTGCTGGACACTGTGGGCGCGGGCGCACCCGCATGGTGGGCGGTGGCACGATCGATCGAGATGTTGCTGGGTATCGCGCACCTCGTCGCGCGGCAACCGGGTGCAGTGACGCTGTTTCCCAGCATTGGCGCGGCAAGTTACGGCCTGTTCCTGGCAGGGGGATTCTGGCTGGCGCTCTGGCGCGGCCCCAGACGGTTGTGGGGTCTGGCGCCGGTGCTTGCCGGAACGTTCGGGCTGTTGTCGGCGCGTCCGCCTGACGTGCTCATCTCGGGGGATGGTCGCCACGTCGGCTTCACCGGCGTGGCCGCTGACACGCTGCTTGTCCTTCGCGATACGCGCAGCGATTACGCGCGTGAAAACCTGTCGGAGATTGCCGGCATGTCCGGAACGCTGTTGCCCCTGACGCAATGGCCGGGCGCACGGTGCAACGACGACTTCTGCGCGCTGGATATCACGCGCGGACAACGCACCTGGCGGTTCCTGCTGGCGCGCGGTTCAGATCCGGTCCCGCTGCGCGATCTGGCGGCAGCCTGCGAAAGAGCCGACGTGGTGATCGCCGACCGGCGCCTGCCCGCCGCCTGCCGGCCCGCATTTATGAAGGCTGACCGGCGCCTGCTGGAACGCACGGGCGGAATGGCGATCGACCTTTCCAAGGGCAGGATCGAAACGGTGGCGGCGAGGCAAGGTGATCATGGCTGGTGGCAGCCACGCGTGACGTTCCGGCCAGCCCGGCGCCCCCTTGACCCTGCGGGCCTGGGCGCCAGGCCACCTGACGGCACAGCTGTAGGAACCCCAGCGCCTGGTGCTCCGGACCACCCGGTCACCGCACAGGTACGCCCCTCAACTCAGTGATAACGACGCAGCAATCCCGCCAGCTTGCCTTGCACCTCGACCTCGTCACGTCCATAATACTGCGGATCGTAGGCCGCGTTTGCCGGATCGAGGCGGACTTTGTCCTGCTCGCGGAAAAGGTACTTCAGCGTTGCTTCCTCGCCCCGGACGAGGGCCACGACGATCTCACCGTCGCGTGCATTGTTCGTGCGACGGATCAGCGCGAAATCGCCGTCAAGGATGCCCGCATCGACCATCGAATCGCCCGAGACTTCCAGCGCATAGTGCTCTCCCGGGCCCAGCAGGGCCGCAGGCACGGGCAGGGTCGCACCGGTTTCCAGTGCCTCGATCGGAACACCGGCGGCGATGCGGCCATGCAGCGGGAGTTCCACCACATCGTTGGAAGGGGTCGGCCGCGGGGTCGGCGCACGAAGCGGAGCGAGGACTGACGGCGCGGGGCGGGCAGCAGCCGGTGCAGCTGCTTTCGCGCTCACATTCTCGGGCTGACGCAACACTTCCAGTGCACGCGCCCGGTTGGGCAAACGCCGGATGAAGCCCCGTTCTTCCAAGGCTGATATCAAACGGTGGACGCCAGACTTCGACTTGAGGTCCAGCGCCTCCTTCATCTCCTCGAACGAGGGGGATACGCCGGTTTCGTCCAGTCGTATCTGGATGAAGCGGATCAGTTCATGCTGCTTGCGGGTCAACATCGCTACTCTCCCGTCTGACTGGCCTGCGGCTCGTCGGAAAAAGCCGCTGTTCATGCACCGTTTAGTGAACGAACAAGGAACAATTAAGCAACCTTTTCGCGTCCGTCAAGCAATCCCGCCATTTTGGAGAAGATAGGCGCACACGTCTTCGCCGACGCTTGCGGGCGGGGCGTGCGCTCTCCGGTCGATCAGCACATCGGTGGCTGCCAGTGCGGTCAATGCACCGCTGTCTTGCGAACGCACTGCCGCGATCCCATCGTCGGCAAAACGCCCGCGCACGAATTCGCGCCGCATTCCCACAGCGGGAAGCGCCGCGGTCAACCGAAGCGGCAGCGCCCGCGGAAACGGCGCTGCCGCACCCAGAAGCGCGCGTAGCAGCGGCAGCAGGAAGAAATAGGCCGTGACCATCCCGGACACAGGGTTTCCAGGCAGGCCGACGATCAGTTGCGTCCCCTTGCGGGCGACCAGCAAAGGCTTCCCCGGCTTCATCGCAACGCGCCAGAAGTCCAGCGTTGCGCCCCAATCAGCCAGCGCCGGGCGGATAAAGTCCCGGTCGCCCACTGACGCTCCACCCGTCGTGACGATCACATCGGCCTCGCGCGCCTGGTCAAGGGCGCCGGTGAGGGCCGTCACGTTGTCCGGCACGGGGCCGATACGCACAATCTCTGCCGGCAAGGATGCTACCAATGCGGCAAGCATCGCGCCATTGCTGGCAGGTATCTGGTGCAACGCGCACGTCTCGGGATCGGGCGCGAGTTCGTCGCCGCTGTCGATGATGGCCACCCGAGGCGGCCGCCGGACGGTAAGGTGCCGGTGCCCGGCGCCGATCGCGAGCGCGATTTGCGCCGGGCCGATCCGGTGCCCGATCGGCATCAGTTCAGCATCGCACAGAAAATCGTGACCAGCCGGACGGATATGTCGGCCCGCGGGCATCGGGGCTTTCCCCGTCAGGACAAGATTAGCGCCGTCTCGCCGCACGTCTTCCTGAATGATGACGGCATTGACGCCCTCCGGAACCAGCGCGCCGGTGGATATGCGAACGGCATCCCCAGCACCCAGCGCCCCGGCAAACGGATGGCCCGCGGCGCTTTCCCCCACGACGTGCCATGGTCCGGCCAGATCGTCCGCGCGCACGGCATAGCCGTCCATTGCCGATACGTGGGCAGCAGGATGCATGCGCCGCGCCATGAGGGGAGCGGCCAGATAGCGCCCGATTGCACCGGGCACGTCGACCCGCTCGATCGGCAGCGGCGCGGTGAGGGCCAGCAAACGCGCCTGCGCTTCCTCGAGCGGCAGGGGGGCGGGCAGATTCGCCGCGCTCATGCGCCGTCCGTCATTCGGGGGCCGTCCAGTCGCCGGATTTGCCGCCACGCTTGGCCACCAGGCGAACGCCGTCGATGATCATCGCCTTGTCCAGGGCCTTGGCCATGTCATAGATGGTGAGCAGCGCAACGGTGGCCGCCATCAGCGCCTCCATCTCCACCCCGGTCCGCCCTGTCAGGCTTGCAGTGGCAATCGCCTTGACGCCATCGTCCTCGAACTCGAAGTCCACGGTCACGGCGTCCAGCGCCAGGGGATGACACAGCGGAATCAGTTCCGCAGTCTTCTTCGCGGCCATTATCCCGGCGATCCGGGCTGCGGCCAGTACATTGCCCTTCGGGGCGTCGCCGGCGCGAACCGCGGACAGCGCCGCAACCGACATGCGGATCCGGCCAGCGGCCACCGCGGTGCGCGCGGTCAGGGTCTTGGCGCCGATATCGACCATACGCGCGCGGCCTTGGTCATCAAGGTGGGTGAGCTCGTTCATGCCTGCCTCATGCCAGAGCTCGCCGGCGCTGCACAGGCGGGTTTGTCACGTGGCGGCCGCCAATGCGGCGCGCAAATGCGCGATGCGGGCCGGATAGTACGCGCGCAGCAGCGGCTCCAGTTCGGCGGGCGCATCTGCCGGCATTTCCGAAAGCCACACGATGCGGCTGCGGTCGGCCGCGATCGGTTCCAGCTGCACCGTTCCGCGCACTCCGATCAGCTGGGGCTTGCCGCAATCCACCATCTCATAACCCAGCACGAACCCCGATGCATCGTACTGTGTCAGCCGCTCCACCGCGTACCATCCGTCAAGCTCGACGTAGCGCACGGAACCGATGCCGCTGCCCTGCACCTTGCAGCTGCGCACCGCCGGATGCCATTGTTGCAGTCCGCCGAAATCACCGATGAATGACCAGACCTGCTGGGCAGAGGCGTTCAGCTCTTCCGCCGTGCGCATGGTCATCCCGTTCAGACAGGGTTGCCGTCGTTGTCCGAAACGCGCGCAAGCAGGGTGCCGTTATTGGCTCCCCTGAATAGCAGCGCCAACGTTTCGGGCAGGGCCTCGAACCCCGGACGGACATCCTCGCGGTGCGCGATCAAGCCCTGCGCATTCCAAGCGGCCAGATCGGCCAGAGCCCGGGGAATCGCTTCCGGATGGTGTCGCACGATGTAGCCCTCAATGCGGATACCGCCGTAGATAAGTCGCATCATGTCAATCGGCGGGGCAGCGATCGGGCCGCCTCCCTCATAGGCCGAAATCTGCCCGCACAGGACTATCCGCCCCTTCTGGCGCATCCGCGCGGCCGCGGCCTCCAGAATGTCGCCGCCGACGTTGTCGAAATAGATGTCGATCCCTTCGGGGCACAGCGCGTCCAGGCGGTCCGCTACGGATTCAGACTTATAGTCGATCAGGTGCTCGATCCCGCACTCATCACGCAGCCAGCGCAGTTTGTCGGCGCCGCCCGCGATACCGATGACCTTGCAGCCAAGGAGGCGACCGATCTGGACGGCGACCGATCCGACCGAACCCGCCGCGCCCGATACCAGCAGCACATCGCCGGCCTGGGGTTCGCCAATGTGCACCAGCCCGCACCAGGCCGTTATGGCGTTGATCCCCAGCACCCCCATCGCGTCGATCGAGGAGATCTCCTCAGGGATGAGCCGGTAACCGGCATTGGGATCAATCCACTGCTGATCCTGCCAGCTGCCTGCGCCGAACAGGCGGGAGCCAACGGGATAATCCGGATTTTGGCTTTCGATCACGCGCCCGATCGCGGGGGCAAGCACGACCTCGCCCAGATGAGTCACCGGGTGATAGCTGTCGGTGGCGCCGCTGATCCAGTTGCGGATGGTGGGTGCGCACAGCATCAGTTCCCACCGCATCAACACCTGCCCCGCAGTACCCTGACCTGCACGGTCGGGCGTGGATGCAAGCGTGAAACAGTCGCTTGTCAGGGCACCTTGCGGATGTTTGGCCAGAAGCCATTGCCGGTTCATTGTCTCATCTCCCGAACTTGCCCGGTTATAGCCCGACAAATCTGGAAAAGGTATGCCTTTCACCTAACCGCGCCATCCGGCCGCACTATGACCGATGCTCAGGCCGCCCGGCGCTGCGATGGCAGTTGCCCGTTGGTGCCATCGGAACCGGTCTGCTCGGCGGTGCGCAGCCGTGTCCGGCGCTCCAGCTTGAACTGTGCGACCAGGTCGGTAAGCTTGCGCGCTTCCTGATTCAGGTTGCGCGCCGCCGCGCTTGTCTGCTCGGCCATCGCCGCGTTCTGCTGGGTGTTGAGGTCCATGTTGTGGATTTCCGTGCTGACTTGCCGCAGGCTGTCCGACTGGGCGACGGCGTACGTGGCAATTTCGGCCGCCTGCGCGGTCGCTTCCGATGCCTTGCCGATGATGCGCGCCAAAGCGTCGCCGGTCTGATCCACCAATTCGACGCCTTCGCGCACGTCGAGGCTCGATTTCGAGATCAGCGCCTTGATATTCATTGCCGACTCGGTTGTGCGCTGGGCCAGCGCGCGCACTTCGTTGGCCACCACGGCAAAGCCTTTTCCGGCCTCTCCGGCGCGGGCAGCTTCGACCCCGGCGTTCAATGCCAACAGGTTGGTCTGGAACGAGATCGCCTCGATCACGTCGGTGATCTTGGCGATTTCCTCGGATGAGGTCCGGATCTTGTGCATCGCGGCCACCGCCCGATCGACGATGGCGCCTCCTTGCTTTGCCTGATCGTCCACTTCCGCGACGCTGCTGTTTACCTGCTTCGCGCTTTCCGCGGTCGTCTGCACCGCCTTGGCGACCGATTTCATCATTTCGCTGGTGCGGGCAAGTCCGGCGGCCTGACGTTCGGTGCGATCGGCCTGGTCGCTCGCCGCGGCGGTGATCTCGCCGGTTCCGGTCCCGATCATTTCGGCGACTTCGGTCATCTGCAGGACCATTGTGCTGACCTGGTAACGCATCGTGTGAAAATCAGCTGCCAGCTTATCGTACACCGCGGGTACTTCACCCAGCTGGACCTGCAAATCTCCGTCCGCCATCGCCGAAAGTGCCTTGCCCAGCTGCTCGACCAGATTGTTGCGCGCTTCCACTTCGGCGGCCGAATATGCGCCAAGCGCAGCTTCCATGTCGAGCAGGGCAGTCTTGACCAGGGTTGCGATCACGGTTCCGAATTCGCGGCCGTTCAGCCGCAGGTGGAGCCCGCTGGTTGCAAGATGGATTATCAGATCTTCCAGCACCACCGCATAACCGCCCATGTAGAACGTCGGGGTCAGCCCGATATCCGAATGGACCCGCCCGACCCTCTCGGCCTTGGCGATCGCCGTTGCATCGAACCGGCCCGAGAACAGCGTTTCCCAGTGATTGAACTGGGCCGAAGCGGCGCGCTGTCGCTGTTCCTGGGTCGGCAGATATCGGGCAGCGGCCGGATCGGCCGCAATGAGGCGGTACAGCTTGTCGAGCGACTTGCGCGCGTGGCGACTGACAAGCGCCCGGACCTTGGGGAAAACCCGGTAGTTGGCTTCACTGAGCGAGACAAACGGCGTCGCCCGCTCAGAATCTTCGTGCGCACTGGTGCGATGCATGGCTTTCGAGGCGGAACCAAGGTCTTGCATTTGCGGGATTCCCGAAGCGTGGCGGATAGGCCCAGCTAGACGGAAACAGGTTTAGGCCGAATGTCGCCGGCCCCCGGAAAACTGCGCAGGCGCGATCAGCTGCCAAGCAGCGTGCGGGTCGCGATGGTTAGGTCAGCCTGTCGCATCAGGCTTTCCCCGACCAGAAACGCGCGCACCCCGGATCGCTCTAGCCGGACCAGGTCGGCATGGACGTTTAACCCGCTTTCCCCGACCAGCAGCGTGCCCTCGGGGGCCAGCGGAGCGAGCCGCTCGGTAACCGCAAGATCAGTGACGAAGCGCTTGAGATCGCGGTGGTTTATCCCGATCAGCCGCGAGCACAGGCGGGATGCGCGATCCATTTCCGCTTCGTTGTGGACTTCGACCAGCACGTCCATTCCAGCTTCGCGTGCGGCGGATTCGATCTCTGCCATCTGCCCGTCGGACAGCGCCGCCACGATGATCAGTATCGCGTCCGCGCCGATGGCGCGCGCTTCGGCGCATTGCCATGGATCGACCATGAAATCCTTCCGGATTACAGGTAGTTGGCACGCGGCGCGGGCGGCGATCAGGTAGTCCTCATGCCCTTGGAAATACGGTGCGTCGGTCAGCACCGACAGGCAGGTCGCGCCGCCCAGTTCATAGGCATGTGCATGGGCCGGCGGGTCAAAGTCTTCACGGATCAAGCCTTTGGAAGGGCTAGCCTTTTTTATCTCCGCAATCAGACCATAGCCGCTTTGCGCGGCCCGGCGCAGCGCGGCTTCGAAGCCGCGGGGGGCGGTCTGCGCAGCGGCGAGGGCGCCAAGGTCGGCGAGGCTGTGGCCGGCTTTGCGGCGGGCGACTTCAGCGCGGGTGGCATCGCAGATTTCGGTGAGCTTGTCGGTCATTTCAACGCGGTGATCCAGCAATTCAGCAATGTATTTGCCAGTCCTTTATCAATAATTTCAGCAGCTTCATCCGCAGCGTTTGCCCAATCCGCAGCCTCCCCGGCAACGATCAACGCGGCCGCCGCGTTGAATACCACCGCATCGCGATAAGGCCCGTGTTCGCCTTGCAACATCCGGCGGAGCGCCGCTGCGTTGAATGCCGGATCGCCCCCGCGGATCGCATCGACCGGGGCGGAAGGCAGATTTGCATCGGCGCTGCAAACGCGCTGCAGCGCCACGGCCGAGCCTTGAACCACCGCCAGTTCGTTGCCGCCGGCCAGGCTCAGTTCGTCCAATCCCTCGTCTCCTGAAACGACGAAGGTCTTCTCGGTCCCGAGGCTCGCGATAGCGCCGGCATAGATCGGCACATAAGCGGGCCGGGCAATGCCCACCAACTGCCGCGAAACGCGCGCGGGGTTGGCCAGCGGCCCCATCAGATTGAATATCGTGCGCCGGCCCAGCGCCTTTCGGATCGGCATGATCCGGCCCATCGCCGGGTGGTGCGCACCCGCGAACAGAAAGCAGATGCCAAGATCGCCCAGCGTCGCCTCGGCCGTCTCTGCGGCGCGCGCCAGGTTGAGACCGAGCGCTTCGAGCGTGTCGGCCGCGCCGGCCTTGGAACTCGCGGCCCGGTTGCCGTGCTTGGCCACGGGCACTCCGCATGCAGCGACGACCAGGCTGACCCCGGTCGACACGTTAAGGGTGTGGTATCCGTCACCCCCGGTGCCGCAGACGTCGATCGCGCCGGGGGGGGCTTCGATCGGAATCATCCGCGCCCGCATGGCCCGCGCGGCACCGGCTATTTCGCCTGAGCTTTCGCCCCGGTCCGACAGCGCGGCGAGGAACCCGGCAATCTGCTCGTCCGGAACGGCGCCATCCAGCATCGCGCCGAACGCGTCGTCCGCCTCGTCCTCGGTCAGAGGTGCGGCCGAAATCTTGGGCAGCCGGATCATGTTTTCGCTTCGACCGGGACACTGCACAGCGTCAGGAAATTCGCGAGCATCGCATGGCCATGTTCGGTCGCGATCGATTCGGGATGAAATTGCACCCCGTGGATCGGGAGTGCGACATGGCGGAAACCCATCACGTGGCCGTCGTCCGACCGGGCATTGACCGCAAGGCACTCCGGAATGTCATCGACGATCAGTGAATGGTAGCGCGTGGCGGTGAAGGGTGAGGGCAGGCCCGCAAAAACGCCCGAGCCGTCGTGGCTGACGGGGCTGGTCTTGCCGTGCATCAGCCCGCCGCGCACCACTTGGCCGCCAAAGTACTGTCCGATCGCCTGGTGTCCGAGGCACACGCCGAGCAACGGCAGCTTCGCATCGGCCGCTGCGCCGACCAGATCGAGGCTGATCCCGGCCTCGTTCGGGGTGCACGGCCCGGGCGAAATCAGAAACCCCTGCGCGCCCGAAGCAACCGCCTGGGCCGCGGTGAGCGCGTCGTTGCGTACCACCTCGACCTGCGCGCCCAGTTCCATCAAATAGTGGACCAGATTCCAGGTGAAGCTGTCGTAGTTGTCGATGACGAGGATCATGGAGTGCTACTGCCCGAAACCGGGCTCGCTGGCCAGCCGGACGGCTTCGCGGGCGGCAGCGAAAAGGGCGCCGGCTTTGTTCTCGCATTCGGCCTGTTCGGATTCCGGCAGCGAATCCGCGACGATCCCGGCGCCGGCCTGGACATGCATCACCCCGTCCTTGAGCACCGCGGTGCGCAGGACGATGCAGCTGTCGACCGAGCCATCGGGCGCGAAATAGCCGACTCCGCCGGCGTAGGCGCCGCGCGTTTCGGTTTCGAGCTCGGCGATGATCTGGCACGCGCGGACCTTGGGCGCGCCCGAGACGGTGCCGGCGGGAAAGCCGGCGAACAGCGCGTCGATCGCGTCGTGCTTGTCCGCGTCAAGCCGGCCCACCACGTTGCTGACGATGTGCATGACGTGGCTGTAACGTTCGACGGTGTAGCTTTCGGTGACCTTGACCGAGCCCCGGGACGCAACGCGGCCGACGTCGTTGCGGCCCAGATCGAGCAGCATCAGATGTTCGGCGCGTTCCTTGGGATCGGCGAGCAGGCTGGCTTCGTTCGCAGCGTCTTCTTCGGGCGTTTTTCCCCGGGGGCGGGTTCCGGCGATGGGCCGGATAGTGACTTCGGCCACCCCGTTTTCATCGGGGCGCACGCGCACCAAGATTTCCGGGCTGGAGCCGATCAGCGCAAACCCCGGCAGGTCTAGGAAGTAAAGGAACGGCGATGGGTTGACCCGGCGCAGGGCGCGGTAAAGCGCGACCGCCGGCAGCGCGAACGGGGTGGTGAAGCGCTGCGCCAGAACAACCTGAAAGATGTCGCCGGCCGTGATGTAGTCCTTCGCCTGCCGGACCATGTCGTGATACCGGCCGGCTCCGAGCACCGGGGTCAGCTTCGGTTCGGGCAAGTCCGGGGTGGCCGCGGACGCCGGGATCGGCCGAGCGAGGCGGGCGAGGGCTGCATCGATCCGGTCGGTCGCGGCGGCGAGAATGCCGTCGGGCGAGCCGCCTTCGGGCCACACCGGGGCAATGCACCACAGCGCATCGGACAGTCGATCGAACACCAGCACCACCGTTGGCCGGACGAACAGCATGTCGGGCAGATCGAGCGGGCTGTGCGGCGCGCGCGGCAGCTTCTCGACCAGGCCGATGGTCTCGTAGCCGAAATAGCCTACCAGGCACGCCAGCGCCGAGGGCAGTTCGGGCGGCACGTCGATGCGGCAGGCACCCACCAGCGTCCGCAGTTCGGCGAGCGCGTTGCCCGCCAACGGAGCGAAGCCCTGCCGGTCGGTCTGCCAGGTCCGGTTGATCTCCGCGCCCTGGCCGGTGGCGCGGAACACCAGGTCCGGGTCCAGCCCGATCAGGCTGTGGCGCCCGCGCACTTCGCCGCCCTGGACCGATTCAAGCAGAAAGTCGCCGCGTCCGTCCTCCATCAGCTTGAGCGCGGCGCCCACGGGCGTTTCGGTATCGGCGACCAGTTTGCGCCAGACCAGCGCGGGCTTGCCGGCCGCCAGCAGCGCCCGCGCAGGCCCAGCATTTTCGGCCGGTACAGCAGCGGCAAGGTCGGACATCACCGCCATCCCCGGTCAGTTGCCGCCGGTAAGCTGGCGGGCGACCGCATCGATCCCGGCCTGGTTCTTGCTGACGCCAACCTCGGCGCGGATCGCGGTGCGCAGCTGATCGGCATATTCGCGCGCGGCGATCGCGGAAAGCTCGCTGGCGGCCTGCGCCAGCAGCGGATTGCCCGGAGCGATCGTGCCCGGCGTGATGCGCTTCAGCGTCACGACATACCAGCCGCCGTTGCCGGGAGCCGCGAGCACCTTGGTCGTGCCCTGCGCCATCGCGAACAGCAGGCCCAGCGACGGCGGAACCTGGCCCTTGCTCGCCAGCTGCTGACGGTCCATGTCGACTTGCCGGACCGGCGGGGTGGGCACACGGAGCGCCGCGACCGCGGATTGCAGATCGGTGCCGGTTTTCACCGCGGCCTGGACCTTTTCCGCTGCGGTGCGTGCGGCGGCGGCTCCATTCTGCAGCCGCAAGTCGGCCAGCACCTGGTCGCGGATCTGCGCGAGCGGTGCCGTGTCCGCAGAGGTGATCCGCGCTACGTCGAACACAAGGTACTGCTTGCCCGCGACGATTTCCGCGACCTGAGGCTGTCCTTCGCGTTCCATCGAGAACGCTGCCTGGACCACCCGCGCAAGCTCTGGCGGAGCGGCCTTGGCGGGATCAAGATAGACCTTGCCGTCAGCGGTCAGCGGCGGCGTCGCCGTCAATTCGAGCGAGAGTTCCTTGGCCACGTCGCCAAGCGAGCCGCCCTTGTCGAATTCATCTTCCAGCCGGGCGGTCAGATCGCTGAGGGCAGCGCGGCGCTTTGCCTCGAGCAGCGCGGCGGACAGTTCCGGCCTCGCCTGTTCCAAGGTTTTGCCCGGCGTGGTCTCGGCCCCATCGACGCGCAGCAGCGTCCATCCGAGAGGGCCACGAACCGGGCCGGTGACCTTTCCGGCGGGCGTGGCAAAAGCCGCAGCCGCAACCGCTTCGTTGGCCTGTGCCTGCAATGCCGGCCGGGTTACCGCCGGCAGCGCAGCCGTCGCCAGGCCCTTCGAAGCGGCTGCCGCTTCCATGCTTTTTCCGCCGGCGAGTTCGGCCACGACGGCTTTTGCAGCGGCCTCGCTCGGCAGCACCAGCTGGGTCAGGCGGCGGCGTTCAGTTGGTGCGAAACTGGCCTTGCGGGCAGCGTAGGCTGCAGCAATTTCCGCTTCGCCCGGCGGTGGGACTGCCTTGACCGCGCTGTCGTCGAACGATGCATAGCGGATCACCCGTCGTTCCGGGCGCGTGTAACGGGCGCGATTGGCGTTGTAGTACGCGGCAAGATCGACGGCGGAGGGCTCACCCGCCGGAGCGAACAGGCCCGCGGGCAGCAGCGCGATCGCGCCAGTGCGGCGTTCGGTGAGCAAGGCGGCATATCGCGCCGCGGCAGTCAGCGGCATCCGCACGCCAAAGCCGGCAGGCACCAGCACCTGGCGCGCCACCAGCCCATCGCCAATGTCCTGGCGCAGCGCTGCTTCGCCGATGCCGCGCTGGCGCAGCAGTGCCCGGTAGGCGGCTTCGCTGAACTTGCCGTCGGCACCCTTGAACGCGCCGATCTTGGCAATCTCGCTATCGACCAGCCGTTCGGTTACAGTAATGCCGTGCTTGGCGCCGAATTCGGTCATGGCGGCGCGGTCGATCAGCTGGTCGACAGCGTTCGGCAGGCCGCCGGCCGCGATGAATTCCTTCATCGTCAGCCGCGGATTTTCCTGCCTGAGCTGGTCGACGGCGTTCGTTGCGGCCTGACTCAGTTCGCTGGTGCTGATCCTGCGGTCACCCACCACCGCAACCCGGTCACCGCCCGCGACCCCGCCGAACATGCGGCTGCCCGACACGTCGCCGGCAACGAAGGCCAGCGCGATCAGGCCGAGGAACAGCAGCGCGATCACGCCGCCCAAACGGGATTTCATCGAGGAGCGGAACAGTTCGAGCATCGGCCTTGATCGCTTGCGAGGGCCGGCGCAACGGACGTGCGCCTGGTCCGCGCGGCTTTAGGAGGCAAATTCCGTTCCCGCAATGGTACGCAAACGCGAGGAACGGCGCATGAAAAGGACAACGCGGCTTTGACACGGCCGCCCCGGCTGCCCTAGCAGCGCGCGAACGCTGGGCGCCGGAGCGGATTCGACCTTTCGGAACCTGTGCCGGCGCGCCCGGCCCGCACAACGGACTTTCAGGGAACAGAATATGCCACATCGGCCCTACATCGTCGGCAACTGGAAGATGAACGGAACCCGCGCCATGCTCGCCGAGGCGCGCGCGATCGACCGCGCGGCCGGGCGCCATCCGGGGGTGCAGGTTGCGCTCGCGCCGCCGTTCACGCTGGTCCATTCGGTTGCGGAGGAGACCCAGACGATCGGCACCGGTGGGCAGGATTGCCACATTGCGGCAAAGGGCGCGCATACCGGCGACGTTTCGCCGGCGATGCTCGCGGATGCCGGGGCTGACTTCGTGATCGTCGGTCACTCGGAACGCCGCCGAGATCACGGCGAGGACGACGCGCTGGTCAAGGCCAAGGCCGAAGCCGCGCTTGCGAGCGGGCTGGGCGTGATCGTGTGCGTGGGCGAGACTCTGGCCGAGCGTGACGCGGGCGCCGCGGAAACCGTGGTCAAGGCGCAAGTTACAGGCTCCCTTCCCGAGATCGAGAACGGTGCGGACGTGAACCCCGCGCGGGTTGCCGTCGCCTATGAGCCGGTGTGGGCAATCGGCACGGGCCGCGTGGCTGCGGTGGACGATGTGATCGCGATGCACCGCGCGATTCGTGCCACGCTGCTTGAAGCGTATGGCGATGCCGGCGCAAAGGTCCGCATCCTCTACGGCGGGTCGGTCAATGCCGAGAACGCCCGCGATCTGCTGGCGGCAGAAGGGGTTGGCGGGGCGCTCGTGGGCGGGGCAAGCCTGGCGGCCGAAAGCTTCATGGCGATCGTGGCGGCGGCCGCCAGCGAGGCCTGAGGCGACGCGGATCGAAACTGCGCTGCCGGTGCTTGCGCCGGCGGCAGCGCCCGCCTAGATGGCGTGCATCGTTTACCCTTCCGGAACCGCATCGCGGGGGCCGGAGGGAATGCCGGACGGAACCGAAGTTCATGTCGTTATTCATATTTCTCACCGTGGTCCAAGCGATCGTCGCGGCGCTGCTGGTGGTGGTCATCCTGATGCAGAAGTCGGAAGGCGGGGGCCTGGGCACGGGCGGAAGCCCCGCCGGGTTCATGTCGGCACGCGGTGCTTCGGATTTCCTGACGCGCACCACGGCGATCCTGGCAACGGCGTTCGTGCTGCTGTCGATCGTGCTTGCCGCGCTTGCCGCCAACGCTTCGTCCGGACGCTCGCTCGATACGTCGCTGCAGCGCGACGTGCCGGCCGCGCAGGCCCCGGCCGATCCGCTGGCAGCACCCGCAGCGCAGCCGGTGCCGCCCGCCGCGCCCGCAGGGCAACAGCCGCCGATCCGGCCATGATGCGGCCTCGGCCGCGGCGCTGCGATTAATCGAACGGCGCCCGCCGTGCGGCGGGGCAAGACGATCAACCGGGATCAGGATCAGACACGCGCATGACGCGCTGCTTGCGCGCGGCAGTATGCAGTCCGGCAGCGATGCTTGTGGATTAGCTCTGGCACGGGCGCATCAGCGCTTGCCCTGCTCCCCCCAGACGGATTAAGGCCCGACTCCCATGGCGCGGTACATTTTCATCACCGGCGGCGTGGTCTCCTCGCTCGGCAAAGGACTGATGGCGGCAAGCCTGGCGGCGCTGCTGCAGGCGCGCGGATTTCGCGTGCGCATCCGCAAGTTCGACCCCTATCTCAATGTCGATCCGGGCACGATGAGCCCGTACCAGCACGGCGAAGTCTATGTGACTGATGACGGGGCGGAGACGGATCTTGACCTTGGCCATTACGAGCGCTTCACCGGGGTATCCGCGCGCCAGAGCGACAACATCACCTCGGGCCGAATCTACCAGCAGATCATCGCCAAGGAGCGCCGCGGCGATTACCTGGGCGCGACCGTGCAGGTGATCCCGCACGTGACCGACGCGATCAAGGATTTTGCCCAGGACGAGAGCGACGACCTTGATTTCGTGCTGTGCGAGATCGGCGGGACCGTAGGTGACATCGAGGGCCTTCCGTTCATTGAGGCGATCCGCCAGATGCGCAACGAACTGGGGCGTGAGCGGACCGCCTTCATTCACGTGACGCTGGTACCGTACATCGCGGCAGCGGGGGAACTGAAGACCAAGCCGACCCAGCATTCGGTGCGCGAACTGACCGCGATGGGGGTGCAGCCCGATCTGCTGCTGTGCCGCTGCGAGAAACCGCTGCCCGATAGCGAGCGCGCCAAGATCGCGCTGTTCTGCAACGTCCGCAAGGAAGCCGTGATCCCGGCGCTCGACGCGTCCAGCATATATGCGGTGCCGCTGCAGTACCATGCCGAGGGGCTGGACGCCGAAGTGCTGCGGCACTTTGGGCTGACATCACCGCAACAACCGGAACTGTCGCGCTGGGCCGACATTGTCGACCGTTATCAGCACCCCGAAGGCGAAGTGACGATCGGCGTGGTGGGAAAATATATCGGCCTGCAGGACGCGTATAAATCGCTGAACGAGGCGCTGGTCCACGGCGGCATGGCGCACCGGATCAAGGTCAACATCAAATGGCTTGATGCCGAAGTGTTCGAACAGGGTGATGCCGAAATTGCGGCGCATCTTGAACCGATGCATGGCATTCTGGTGCCCGGCGGATTTGGCGAACGCGGTACTGAAGGCAAAATCGCGAGCGTGCGCTTTGCGCGGGAACGCGGCGTGCCGTTTTTCGGAATCTGCCTTGGCATGCAAATGGCCTGCGTCGAGGCTGCACGTAATACGTCCGGCATCGCGGGTGCCGGCTCCACCGAATTCGGCACTTCGCGCGAGCCGGTGGTGGGCATCATCACGGAATGGATGACGCCCGAAGGCTTGCAGACCCGTGCCGACGACGGCGATCTGGGCGGTACCATGCGGCTGGGCGCCTATCCGGCGCTCCTGGCGGGCAACAGCCATGCCGCGTCGATCTATGGCGCAACCCAAATCAGTGAACGGCATCGCCATCGCTACGAGGTAAACAGTGCGTACCGCGATGTGCTTGAGCAGGGCGGACTGGTGTTTTCCGGGATGTCGCCCGACGGGCTTTTACCCGAAATCGTCGAGCGGCCTGACCACCCGTGGTTCGTCGGCGTGCAGTTCCATCCCGAACTGAAAAGCCGGCCGTTCGAGCCGCACCCGCTGTTCAAAGGGTTCATCGGCGCGGCGCTGCAACAGGCGCGGCTGGTTTAAGTATCGCCTGAGCGTACCTAAACTGTTGATATTTGCGCGCTCACTTCGCGCAATCGCTCCGCATAGTATGCTCGCGCCCGCGTTTCGCGCTGCAGCAGCGCGCCTGGGTGCATTGCGCCGTCTGATGCAGCGAAGTCCAGCAATTGATGCATCGTAGCTGCAACATCACAAAACATGTTGCAACTGATGCGGAAACTCAGTTAACGACATTTCTGACAAGCGTGACTGCCGAAATCACGCGCACGAATACAGCTACGTTTCGATTTGATTTGAAATTCGTATCCTGATTGGTCGCATTCGTACAGTGCTGACACCATCGTCGCCGGGCAAGGATTGCTGAACGAGCCAGGAAGCAGCCCGTTGTCGCGGATCTCCGCGCGGGGCTGCTAGTGCTTGACCGTGACTGATCGTCGTTTTGCGACCCTGACGATCAGAACCGGCCAGGGCGGCGTCCATGACGTCGCGGGGGTGGGTCGTCCCAACCCACCCCCAACGTTTTATTTAACCAGCACGGACAGCCGTTTAAGTGGTGCCGCGATCAGGCGGCTTCGCTGCGCGCAGGATCGGCATCAACCACGGTGAGTGGCTGCTGCGTGCCGATCTGCACCTTTTTCGGCTTCCTCGCTTCGGGCACTTCGCGCACGAGATCGATTACGAGCAGTCCGTCTTCCAGATTGGCGTTTTCAACCCGCACGAAGTCGGCCAGTTCGAACCGGCGTTCGAACCCGCGCTGCGCAATTCCGACATGCAGGAACTGTCCGCTGCCCTGGGGTTCTTCTCCTTTGCGGCCCTGCACCACCAGTAGATTCTGCTGCGCGGTGATGTCCAGTTCGGAAGGTTTGAACCCCGCCACGGCCAGCGTGATACGGTAGGAATCCTCGCTGCGGCGCTCGATGTTGAACGGCGGGTAGTTGTCGCCAGCGTTCGTGCGCGACGCATTCTCCAGCAGATCAAACAGGCGATCAAAGCCGACAGTGCTGCGGCGATAGGGCGTAAAATCAAAGCGGTTCATGGCAAAAATCCTCTGTTGAGCAATCTTTGGATCCGCCGAGGCCCCAAGGGCACCCCGACGCGTGGCATGCCGGGTAGGCGCATGACACGTTGAGCGAGATATGTTAGCGCGGTTGCGTTTCAAGACCTGCGCACCATGTGTTGCGTGCAGATTTGCAAAGACGTTCCGCACCCTCGGGGGCTTCAGGAAAAACGATGGCGAAAATCGAAATATATACCCAGTGGGGCTGCCCTTATTGCGTGCGGGCCAAGGCGTTGCTGGACCGCAAGGGCGCTTCATATACCGAATACGACGTGACGATGGATACGGCCAAGCGGACCGAAATGGGCCAGCGCGCGCCGGGTGCGCGCACCGTGCCCCAGGTGTTCATCAACGACGTGAGCTATGGCGGATCGGACGATCTCCACGCGTTGGACGATGCCGGCAAGCTGGACGCTCTGATCAGCGCATGACCCGTATCGCCGTACTGCAAATGACGAGCGGGATCGATCCTGCCGACAATGCAGTTACTATCACGGCCGCGGTGAACCGTGCCGCGGGCGAAGGTGCGGCGATGATGTTCACACCCGAAATGTCGGGCCTGATTGACCGCGACCGAGCGCGGGCAGCGGCGCGCGTGGTGGCGGAGGACCAGGATCGGGTGCTGGCCGTGACTCGCGACGCGGCAGCGCGGGGCGGGATCTGGGTAGCGGTGGGATCGCTTGCGGTCGTGCGCACGGACGGCCGGTTCGCCAATCGGGCTTTCGTGATCGATCCGGCGGGAAACATTGCAGGCCGGTATGACAAGCTGCACATGTTCGACGTTGATCTGGCCACCGGGGAATCGTGGCGGGAATCGAACGCGTACACCCCCGGCGCCGCGCTTGGCGTGGTGGATAATACGCCGGTGGGCCGGCTGGGTCTGGCCATATGCTATGACATCCGGTTCCCGGCGCTGTTCGAGGCGCTGGGCCGGCGCGGGTGCGACACGATCGCGATTCCGGCGGCGTTTACCGTCCCCACGGGGCGGGATCACTGGCACCTGTTGCAGCGCGCCCGCGCGGTAGAGGCGAGTGCGTTCGTCGTCTCGGCGGCGCAGGTCGGTCGGCACGAAGACGGCCGCGAGACTTATGGTCACAGCCTGGTGATCGATCCGTGGGGTACGGTCCTGCTGGACATGGGCGGCGGCGATGCCGGGGGGGCAGGCACGGGCGGGGCGGGAACGGGCGGTGCGGGCCTGGGCTTTGCCGAAGTTGACCTGCGGCGCATCGACGACGTGCGCAGCCAGCTGCCAAGCCTTGCCAACCGGCGGGCAATTCCCGATTAGCCAAGCGTGGCAACATTCAATTCGCAATGCTCAAGACTGCTGTGATGACAAGTTCGGACCTATGATCGTTTTTGACCTGCAATGCCGTTCCGGCGCTCACCGCTTTGAAGGCTGGTTTGGTTCGTCTGATGACTTCGAGCGGCAGCGCGAGCGGGGGCTGGTCGGCTGTCCGGTCTGCGGGTCGGTCGACGTAATCAAGTCGGTGATGGCGCCAAACGTGGGGCGCAAAGGCAACCAGTTGCCAGAGCCGGCGCGCAGCCGCGATCCAGCCCGGCAGCAGACGAAGTCCGCGGCGGCTGAACCGGTGACGGCGGGCGGCATGCCGGCGCCCGCACCCGGCGGTCCGGCCGCGCTGACCAACGCCGGCCCGGCGCTTCCGCCCGAAGCGGCCGCGCTGTTCAGGGCAATCGCCGCAAGGCAGGCCGAGGCGCTCAAGTCCTCGCGCTGGGTCGGCAACGATTTCGCGGACAGCGCGCGGGCCATGCACTACGGCGAAACCGATACGCAGGCCATCCACGGCCAAGCCACCCCCACCGAGGCTCGCGAGTTGCTGGAGGAGGGCATCGAGGTGGCGCCGATCCTGTTTCCCGTGATCCCGCCCAACGAAGCGAACTGACCCGAACGCCGGCGATTGCGTGACGTGCCCGAGCCCCGTAAGAGGACCGCGTGCGCCCGTAGCTCAGCCGGATAGAGCACCAGATTCCTAATCTGGGGGCCATGGGTTCGAATCCCGTCGGGCGCACCACACATGTTCGGTCCTGCGCGGGCTGATCGAGCCGCGTGTTTCTTGCGGCCCGATCCCGCCAGCCTGATCAGCCGAAGACCTGTTTCAGTTCGTCCATGTATTCGTTGAGATCCGGCCAGCCGGTCTTTGCGGTAAGCCCGCCGTCGACCGGGATCACCGCGCCCGTGACATAGGAGGCGGCGTCAGAGCTGAGAAAGGCGACGACTTCGCCGATCTCGCTGGCGTTGCCGAGGCGCTTCATCGGAATTGCGCGGATGAACGCTTCATACGCGGTCGGGGCCGCTTTCATGCCCGAGAACAGCGGGGTATCGATCGCGCCGGGGCAGACGCAATTCACGCGAATGCCGCGCTGCGCAAAATCGAGGGCCATGTTGCGCGAAAGGTTGATCACGCCGCCCTTTGCCGCGCAGTACGATGCCATTCCGTAATCGCCGAACATTCCCGAAACCGAAGCGGTGTTGATGATGGTTCCGCCGCCGCCGGCCAGCATATGCGGCACCGCCGCCCGGCTGCCATAGAACACCGCGCTGAGATCGACGTCGATCACCTTGCGCCACAGGTCGGTGCTGGTATCGACCACGGACCCGAGCCCGCCGATGCCGGCGTTGTTGAACAGGATGTCGAGCCGGCCGAACCGTTCTGCCGCGGCATCGACCAGGCGCACCACGTCGGCTTCGTCCGAAACATCGCAGCATTGCCCTGCGGCGTTTTCGCGCCCCAATTCGGCGCAAAGCTCGTCAAGCGCCGCGGCGTTGAGGTCTCCCAGGATGACCTTGCACCCATCACGCACGAGCACGCGCGCGGTGGCCGCGCCCATGCCCGACGCGCCGCCCGTGATCACTGCAACCTTGCCAGCCAGATCGGCCATTTGCCTGTCTCCCCGTCAACCGGCCGGACCATCGGCCATGGAATCGAAACTCGCCTTATGCGTGTTCTTCAAGCAGCCGGCGCAGCGCTTCGGACAGGACATACCCGCCGCCAGACAGCCACGTCAGCAGGACATCCTGATGGGTCCGTCCGTCGCTGGCGCGCAGCGCGCAGCCCAGCGACAGCACGAACTGCTTCCAAGTGCAGAAAATCTTGTGCCAGGCGAGCGTCTTGCGATCGATCGGCAGACCGCCCGCAGCCTCGTACTGGTCAAGCAGGTCTTCGGTTCCGGCAAACAGGCCGCAGTGGAACGGCCGGCCGTCTTCTCTGGTCACATACAGGTCGGTGATCACCCAGCCAAGGTCGCCATGGCGATCGCCGACGTAGCCAAGTTCCCAATCGAGAACGGCGGTGATCGCACGCGTATCCTCGTCAAACAGGAAATTTCCGGTGCGAAAATCGCCATGGACTACCGACACGCGATCAAGCACCGGTGCATTGCGGCGCAGCCAGTGTTCGGTGATGGTGGCGATCGGCGCGTGCTCGTAAAGATCCTCAGCCCAGATCCGCGCCCACCAGTTTACGATCAGTTCTGCAGCCTCGGTAGTGCCCACGGCGGGACGCACGAAGCTGGGGAGGGCACCCGGGGCAATTTCCGCACGGTGGAGCGCCACCATGTACTGCACGTACTGGGGAGCGAGCGCGGTGCGGTAATCAGCTGGAAAGTGGATGCCCATGCCCGTCACGTTGGATGACACGCGCGCCGGTTTCTGCGTGCCGGTAACGAACCCCGAGATGAGCGAGGGCATGCCCATCATGCTGCCGTCCTCGTCCAGCCAATACACCGGCGGCACCGGCATCAGCCCACCGCCAAACTGCATCAGCTCGAACTCGCGGCGGCGGCTGGTCTCGACAATCGATGCTGCGGGCTCGCAGCGCAGCACCATGCGGTCACCGGTGCGGCGCTCGCCGTCGCGGACCCAGTCGAGATCGAACACGAACTGTTCTTTCGACGCTCCGCCGGTCAGGCGCTGAAGGTTGCGGATGACAACCGGCTGATCGACCTGCGCGTCCAGAAAGCGCGTCAATCGGTCACCGACCTGTTCGAGCGTGGGTGAGGTATGCGACAAGTTGAGCGCACGCTTTTGCAAGCGCCGCGTGAGTGCCTCATCCACCGTCGGTTCGGTAGGATAGCGCGCACGCATCTGCGCGATCCATTCATCCGTCGGGTGGCTGCGCAGAGCCCGGTCCGTTGCCATTTTGGCAGTACTCCCATACGATTATTATGGCGGCCAGAAATAAACCGGACGCTTGGTTTCTCAATTTACCGATGGTATCCCTTCAAGCAAGGCGAAAACGCCGAGTCGGTTGGGAGATGTTTCGTGCAGCCAGGGTTTGACCTGCGTATCCGGTCGATGCTGAAGGCGTTGTCGGAGACTGTCCTGCCGGCGATCGATCCGGTTAACAAGGCCGCCGTCGAACAATTGCACATCACCCTTGGTTCGCTGGCATTGCTGGGTGAGCAGGTGGACCATGCCTATGCATTTGAAATGGCCGACCTGCACGAAATGGTCGGGCTGATCGCGGGCCTTCCTGCCCTGGCTGGAGGAACGGCTGCCGCAACCCGCGATGTCGCGGCGCGCGCTCAGGCACTTTCGGCCGGGCCGCCGGTATCGCTGGCTCAGGTGCGGGACATCAATCATGATCTGCGCAGCGCCATCGTTGACGAGATCGAGGCGGCGTATGCCCGGCTCGACGGCGCCGCTGCGGGCGAACTGGATCGCTGGTTGCTGCAGCAAAGCGCGTCGCAGATCGGGCGCGAGCGAGCGTTCGTTGCGGGCACCGGCTTCGATGTATTCCCCGATACTCTGCGGCCGATCGGAGACGTGCTGGCCAATTGATTTTCCTCCGGCAGGGAGAGCGCCGATGAATGATGTCCGGGAACGCCGCATGCGGCAGGCGAAGCACCGCCTTCATGATCCGCGCATCGGGTTCGGTTCATGAGCGCCGCGATTGAACCGCCGGTCTCACCCGCTCCTGACATTGGCGTTTACGGGCGGATCTGCCCGTTCTGCGAACAGAACTGCGCAACGCAGGTGACAGTGGACCGCGCGAGCGGCAAGGTCCTTTCGATCCGGGGCGATCGCGACGATCCGCTGAGCCAGGGGTTCGTATGCCCCAAGGCCGTGGCCGTAAAGGATCTGCACCACGATCCTGACGTGCTTACCGGGCCGATGATCCGGCGGAACGGCAAGCTGGAACCGGCCTCGTGGGACGAGGCGCTTGACTATGCGGCCCGCCGGATCGGCGAAGTGCAGGCCGCGCATGGCAAGGATGCGGTGGCGCTGTTTTTCGGCACCAGCATCGCGCACATTCCCGGTTTTGCGTTCTACACCGCGCCGCTGCTGGGCGCGCTGCAGACACGCCAAATTTACTCCACGTCGAGCATCGATTGCCATCCGCATTTCCTGGCGGCGCTGACGATGTTCGGCGGGTTCACCTCGTTCCCGGTGCCCGACATCGACCGCACCGACTACATGGTGCTGATCGGGGCCAATCCGCTGCAATCCAACGGGAGCTTCCTGACGGCGCCAGGCGTGCCGCGGCGGCTGAAGGACATTCAGCAGCGCGGGGGCAAGGTGGTTGTGATCGACCCCCGGCGAACCGAAACTGCGTGCGCCGCCGACTGGTACCTGTCCATCGAGCAAGGCGGCGATGCCGCGCTTTTGCTCGCGGTGGTAAGGACGCTGTTCGAGGAAGGGCTGGTCAGGCCCGGACACCTCGAACGATACCTGCGCGGGGTCGATGGTCTGCGCGACATGGCGCAGGATTTCACGTGCGAGCGGGTCGGGCCGGTGATCGGCATTGCGCCCGAGGATATCCGCACCCTTGCGCGCGAGATTGCGGCGGCGCCCAGCGCGTGCCTCTATGGCCGGATCGGTTCGGCGATGCAGCGGTTCGGATCGCTGACCAACTGGCTGATCAACGCGATCAATGTGCTGACCGGCAACCTTGACCGGCCGGGCGGCGCAATGTTTCCACAAGGCGTGTTCGAGGGCGTGATAATGTCCGATCGCTGCCGCGATGGGCAGCTGCCGTACGATCGATGGAAATCGCGGGTCAGCGGTTTTCCCGAGATGGCGGGGCAATTCCCTGCGGCGCTGATGGTAGAGGAGATGGAAACCCCCGGCGAGGGGCAGATCCGCGCGCTGGTGACGATGGGCGCGAACCCGGCGATTTCGAGCCCCAACGGGGGCGGGCGTTTTTCGCGGGCGATTGCGAACCTCGACTTCGTGCTCTCGTTCGATATCTTCATCAACGAGACCACGCGCCATGCCGACGTGATCCTGCCTTCGCCGCCGCACCTGTCGCATTCGGATTTCATGGTGTTCTTCACCTTCCTGACGGTGCGCGATTACATCAAGTATGCGCCGGCCATTTTCGAGCCGCCCGCCGGATCGCTGCACGACAGCGAGATCATCTGCGAACTGATCGCGCGGATAACGGGCAAATCCTCTGCCCAGGCCGAGGAGGATGCCCTGCGCGGGCTGATCGAGCAGTTGCGCGATCAGGGCAACCCGGTGATCGCTGACCGCTCGTTCGAACAGATCGTGCAGCATGTCGGCACTGCCTCTGGGCAGGACCGCATGCTGGACGTGCTGCTGCGTTCGGGGCCCTATGGCGACCATTTCGGCGACCGGCCTGGCGGACTGACGCTGGAGCGGCTGAAGGATATGCCGCACGGGATCGACTTCGGGGCGATGCAGCCCCGGATCGAGGAGGTGCTGCACCTGCCCGATGGCAAGATCGATCTCGTGCCGGGTCCGATCGTGGCCGATCTGCCGCGGCTGCAGGCGTGGCTGGACGAACGCGGCGCGGCCGGGCGGCAGGGCCTGCGCCTGATGGGCCGGCGGCAGGTGCGGACCTGCAACACCTGGCTGCACAATTTTCCCTCGCTCGCCAAGGGGCCGGAACTGTGCGTGCTGCTGATGAACCCGGCCGATGCCGCGGAACACGGCATTGCCGATGGCGCCCGGGTGCGCGTACGTTCGCGCACGGGCGCGTTGGAAGTGCCGGTGCGGCTGAGCGACGAGATGCGGCGCGGCGACGTCAGCCTGCCGCACGGCTGGGGCCATGACGAAGAGGTGCCGGGCCAGCCTTATGCCAAGGCGCGGCCGGGCGTGAATTCGAACCATCTGGCGGATGAAAAGCTGATGGATGTGCCGTCCGGCAACGTCAATCTCAACGAGATACCGGTCGAGGTGGAACTGCTGGAACACGAAACTGTCTGACCGATGCACAACAACGCTATACGGCGCGATTATGGAGTGCATTAAAAAAACGTCTTACCGGCAGCAGGCATGCGGGGAATAAAAAGCGGATAAATAACCAAAATTCGATCTATCCAATAGTCGATCTATCAGAGGGGAAATTTGAACATGGCTGGAAGAAAGCACGCGCTATCCATCGGCGCTTCGCTGATCGCGCTTACACTGTTGCCGGCCAGCGCCTTGGCGCAGGCATCGGACCCTGTTGCCTCGGACGACAGCGGCATTCAGGACATCGTCGTCACCGCGCAGAAGCGTACGCAGAGCGTGATGGACGTGGGTGCCACGCTGAGCGTGCTCTCGGCTGACAATCTGGCCAAGCAACGTGTGTTCAAGGGCGAGGATCTGGCGATCGCGGTTCCCAGCCTGACCTTCGCGCGGACGGACTACAATGTGCCGGTGTTCTCGCTGCGCGGAATCGGCTTCAATTCGAGCGCCCTGGGCGCCTATCCCGCGGTCAGCTTCTACCTTGACGAAGCGCCGCTGCCGTTCCCGGTACTTGCAGCCAACGCCACGTTCGATCTGCAGCGCATCGAGGTGTTGAAGGGACCGCAAGGTACGCTGTTCGGGCAGAATTCGACTGGCGGTGCGATTAACCTGATCGCCAACAAGCCGACCGCCGACCTCGATTTCGGCGGATCGCTGACGTATGGCCGGTTCAACCTGGTCGAGGCTTCGGGCCACGTCAGCGGGCCGCTGTCGGACACCGTGCGGGCGCGGTTTGCCTTCATGACCCACACGATGGACCCCTGGCAGATCAGCTATACCCGGCGCGATGACCGCAACGGCCGCGAAGCGTATTACACCGGCCGCGGCATTGTCGAATGGGAACCGAGCGATGCTGTCAAGGCGACCGTTACGGTCGCCGGGTGGAAGGATAAGTCGCAGCCCCAGGCGCTGGCGCTTTCCGGAACCAAGTATGCTTTCACGCAGTTCCTGACGCACCCGCTGGGCGCCTCGGTGCTGGCGCAGCCGCTCATCCCCACCAATCCGCGCTTTGCAGACTGGGGTGGACCGCAGGGGCCGTCGGATAACCCGGTTATCATGCAGGCCACGCCGACCCGGCTGTTCGCGGACCGCGACCAAATTCAGGGCGCGCTCAGGCTGGAATATCGGCCCACGGAAGACCTGCAGGTCACTTCGCTGTCGTCCTATATCCGGTTCCGCCAGAACATGGGGGCCTCGCGTAGCGGGTCGGCGGCGCAGAACGAAGACCAGACAAAGATGCTGGGCCAGATCAATACTTTTTCGCAAGAACTGCGGATCGAGAATACCGGAAACGATCAGTATCACTGGGTGGTCGGCGCCAATTATGAAAACAGCAAGATCAATGAAAATCAGTTGCAGTCGTATGCCAACAACACCAGCGCGATCAATTCCGGAATTTTCCAGAATGGCATCAGAAATCACAATGCAATCGAGAACTGGGCTGTGTTCGGCAACCTTGAAGTGGAAGTGCTCCCCGGCCTGACGGCGAAGGGTGGGGCGCGCTACACCAAATCAAGAATCAAGAACACCGCCTGCGGGACCGATGCCGGCGATGGGAACATTGCCAATGTTTTCAATTTCCTCGGCGATGCGTTCAACGGCAACCTTGACGGCGACGGCAACAGGATCGACCCTAACCTGTTTACGTATATCCAGCCGGGTGATTGCTTCACGCACAACTATGACCTGATCCCCGGTGAGGTCTTCCGCATGACCTTGAAGGAAGACAACGTGTCATGGCGGGCTGGCCTTGATTACAAGGCGACCGACGACCTACTGCTCTACGGCAACGTTTCAAAGGGCTACAAGGCCGGCAGCTTCCCGACCGCGTCCCCGGCCAGTTTTGTTGGCCTGCAGCCGGTCACCCAGGAATCGGTGCTGGCTTACGAGATCGGGCTCAAGTCGGAACTGCTCGACCGCCGCCTTATGATCAATGCGGCCGGGTTCATCTATGAATACGAGGACAAGCAGGTCCAGGGTACCATTCCTGACCAGGTTTGGGGCGCCCTGCCGCAGCTGCGCAACATCCCCAAATCCAAGATCAAGGGCGCGGAGATCGAGGTGAACGCCGCTCCGTTCCGCGGGCTGACCCTGACCGCGTCGGCCACATATATCGACTCGGAGATCACGGAAATCTCGCCGACCGAGTTCAACGTTTCCGGCCCGGCTGACATGAAGGGAACGGAACTGCCGCTGACCCCGAAGTGGTCCTATGCGGTGGGCGGAGAATACCGGCACGACATGGGCTCGATCACGCCGTTCATCGGGGCTAACTGGCGCTGGGTCGGCAAGACCGTCTCCACGCTTGGCGGCGCGACCACTGTCATCAATCCGTTGCCGGAAGATGGTCCGCAAAACCGGTTCCTTCCCGGCTACACGGTTCCATTCGTGATCGGCTCGTACGGCCTGCTGAGCGGACGCGTCGGCGTCAGCGGCCCAGACGACAAGTGGAGCCTGACCGCCTGGTGCGACAACTGCCTCAACCAGTACTACTGGCTGAACGTGACGATCGCGCAGGACAACATCAGCCGCGGGGTGGGTCGCCCCTCCACGTACGGTATCACGGCGGCGTTCAAGTACTGATCGCCAAGGTTCCTGGTTGACAGAGAATGGCTGCGGTAAACGTATGTTTCCGCAGCCATTCTCGGCTAGACAGCGGAGGCCTGCAATGAGCGGCGAACACACCGACGAGCACATGGAGAAGTACAAGGGCACGGCAGAGGTCGGCGTCAACGAGCTGAAAGTGCTGCCCGAGCAGGTGGTAAAGGAGCTCGAGGCGCACAAGCAGCTCTACCTGACCGACCCCGAAGCCGCGCATTTTTGGGACCCGGCGGTGATCGGCGTACCCGGCGGCCCGGTGGCGTGCCTGCTGCTCGAATACACCGGGCGCAAGTCCGGCAAGCGTTTGAGCATGGCGATCCAGTATTACCGGTTCGAGGGCAAGGTGGCGATCGTCGCGTCGAAGGGCGGGATCGAGGACAATCCCCTGTGGTACCTAAACCTGCTGGAAGACCCGCGCTGCACCGTCCACATTGCCTCGCAGGTGTTTGAGGCGCTGGCCCGCGTAGCACAAGGCGAGGAACGCGCACGGTGGTGGGAGTTCATCGAGCGCGAGCAGCCGATGCAGAAGATCTATCAGGCCCGCACCAGCCGGGAAATTCCGGTAGTGATTCTCGAGCCGGTGTGAGCTGCGCGCAGCAGCCGCGGTGAGCTCTTGTTTCAAAACGAAAATCGGACGGGGCGGATGACAGGGACGAAGCGTACTACAGCTCGGCTGCTGGCTGGGTTCTTTTTGCTGGTCGCCCTGGCGCTGACCGTCGGCGGGGCCTGGCTGGTCGGGCTTGGCGGCTCGCTCTATTACCTTCTCGCGGGACTGTTCGTCGGTGCAGTGGCAGTGCTGCTGTGGCGGCTGCGTCCGCTTGCGGCATGGGTTTATGGCGCATTCCTGGCGGCGACGTTGATCTGGGCGCTGGTCGAGGTGGGGCTCGACGGCTGGCAGCTGATGCCGCGGCTGTTCGGACCGGCCGTGCTGGGCCTCGTGTTCCTGCTGCCAGGCCTGCGCCGACCGCTCGGCCGCGCGGCCTTTGCGCCCGTGCTGGCGGGCGCAGCGGGGTTGCTCGCGATCGGGCTCGCCGCGATCCAGCCCGGCCCTGACGCGGTTGCCGACCGGGCGTGGCCTTCACGGCTGATACCCGATGGGCTTAATCCCGGCGAATGGCCGCAGTACGGGCGTACCTCCGCAGGGCAGCGGTTCTCGCCGTTGACGCAGATCGACAAGGGCAACGTGAGCCAGTTGAAGGTGGCGTGGACCTATCGCACCGGTGTGGTGCAAGAGGATACCCCAAGCCCGTTGGTTACTACCCCGGTGATGGTCGGCAACCGGCTCGTGCTGTGCACGCAGACCAACATCGTGATCGCTCTGGATCCGGAGACGGGGCGTGAGTTGTGGCGGTTCGATCCCAAGGTGAACCCCGAAGGCGCCTCGGCCGTGCGGACCTGTCGCGGTGTGGCGTACCATGCCGATCCGGCGCTCAAAGACTGCCCCGAACGGGTGGTCACCGGCACGTTCGGAGCGCAGCTGATCGCGCTCGACATCCGCACCGGGCGGCCCTGCGCGGGCTTCGGCAAGGGCGGGTTCGTCGACCTGAAGGAAGGCATGGGCGAAATCCTGCCAGGGTACTACTTCATCAGTTCCGCCCCGGTGATCGTGCGCGGCAACATCATCGTCGGCGGCGGCATGTCCGACAACCAGGGCACCGACGAGCCTTCGGGCGTGATCCGCGCATTCGACGTGGCGACTGGCAAGATGGCCTGGGCTTGGGATGCGGTGAACCCCGCCAACCGCAACGGTCCGCCGCCGGGCCAGTGGTACAGCCGCGGTTCGCCCAACAGCTGGGCGCCGATGAGCGCGGACGAGGCGCTGGGGCTGGTCTATGTGCCGACCGGCAACCCGACACCGGATTTCTTCGGCGGGCAGCGCCGACCCGGCGACGACAAGTACGGCAGTGCGGTGGTCGCGCTGGATGCTGCGACCGGCGATGTGCGCTGGTCGTTCCAGACCGTCCATCACGATCTTTGGGACTATGACGTCGCCTCGCAGCCGACGCTGCTGGACGTCGAGATTGGCGGCAAGGCGGTGCCGGCGCTGGCGCAGGCGACCAAGCGGGGCGAAATCTTTCTGCTGGATCGCCGCACCGGCACGCCGCTGACCGCGGTGGAAGAGCGGACCGCCCCGCGCCGCGGCGCCGTGCCGGAAGAGCGCATTGCGCCGACCCAGCCGTTTCCGGTGGGCATGCCGTCGTTCGCGGGCGCACCGCTGGTGGAAAAAAACATGTGGGGCCTGACTCCCCTCGACCAGCTGTGGTGCCGCGTGCGTTTCCGGCAGCTGCGCTATGACGGGCCGATGACCCCGCCGGGCACCGACGAGGCGCTGATCTACCCCAGCATTGGCGGCGGCATGAACTATGGCGGGGTGTCTTATGACCCAGAACGCCAGATCATGCTGGTCAATTCCTTCTACTACGGCACCATCGCCCAACTGGTCCCGCGGGCCGAGACCGACCGGCTGTTGCGCAACGCAAAGTCGCAGGCGCATTCCGCGACCAACTTCGACGTGCCCCAGGCGATGCTGGGCACGCCGTACGGCGTGCGGCAGAGCGGGTTGATCTCGCCGTTCAACGTGCTGTGCAACGCGCCTCCGTTCGGCAAGCTCAGCGCGATCGACATGCGCACGCGCAAGCTGCTCTGGTCGCGCCCGATCGGCACGGCGCAGGACAGCGGGCCGTTTGGCCTGTCGGTGGGACTGCCGATCCCGATGGGGATGCCGGGTTGGGGCGGTATGGTGACGACCCGCAGCGGGATCACCTTTACCGGTTACGTCAAGGAAAAGGCCTTCCGCGCGTTCGACACCGTAACCGGCAAGGAGCTGTGGAAGGCGCGCATTCCGGCTAGCGCCAATGGCAACCCGATGACCTATACCAGCCCGGCCAGCGGACGGCAGTTCGTGGTCGCGGCGGCCGGGGGGCACGTCATGCTGCAAAGCCTGCCGCTCAGCGATACCATCGTCGCGTTCGCTCTGCCGAAAACGCGGTGAGCACGGTAATGCCGAACCGGCGGGTGGTGCTGGCGGCCCGCCCGGCCGGCAAGGTGCAGGCGGGTAACTTCGCGATCGAAGAAGGGCCTATGCCGGTGCCGGGCGATGGGCAGCTGCTGGTCGAGAACCTGTACCTGTCGATCGACCCGGGAGTGCGCAACCTGCTGGGCGCGGAGACCGGGTATCTGCCGCCGGTGCCGATTGGTGCGGGGCTTTCGGGCACGGTTCTTGGGCGCGTTGTCGAAACACGGCACGCTGGTTTTTCCGCCGGCGACCTGCTGGTCGGGCGCGGTACCATCAGTTTGTTCAGCCTGATCACGCCCGACGGCTTGTGCTGGAAGATCGATCCGGCGCGGGTCCGGCCGCTGCACCACGCGCTCGGCTTGCTGGGCGTGCCGGGGCTGACCGCCCATGTCGGCCTGCTCGACGTGGCCCGCGCGCGGCCGGGGGAGACGGTGCTGGTATCGGGCGGGGCCGGCACGGTCGGTTCGATCGCCGGGCAGATCGCGCTCTTCAAGGGGTGCCGCGCGATCGGAATCGCCGGGGGCGCGGAAAAGTGCCGCCGGATGGTCGAGGAGTTCGGATTCGATGCCGCGGTCGATTATCGCGGCCGAAATGTCGCTGAACTGGCGGACGCGATCGGCGCGGCTTGTCCCGGCGGAGTGGACGTGCTGTTCGACAATGTCGGCGGCCGGGTGCTTGATGCAGCGCTGGCGCGAATGAATCCGGGCGGGCGGGTGGCGGCATGCGGAATGATTTCGCAGTACGATGGCGGGCCTGCGCCCGAAATGCACAACCTGTTCCATATCATCAGCAAGTCGCTGCGGATCGAAGGTTTTCTGCTGTTCAACTTCGTGGAGCGCTATCCGCAGGCGCTGGCCGAACTGGAGGCATGGGTGGCGGCGGGAGAGATCAGGCTGCCGATGGACATTGGCGAGGGGCTGGAGCAAGCGGTGCCGATGTTCCTGAAGCTGTTTTCCGGCGAGAACCGGGGCAAGCCGATCATCCGGCTTGGCGCTGCCGCAGCGCTGGAGGCATAACGGACGGTCTGCGATTAGTGTTGGCCGCGCGCGCGCGCGGCGTGTAGGCGGCGCCGATGCGTTCCTCCGCCTACCAGCGCGGCGCCTATGCGTACCACGGATCGCTGCGCAGTCGCGTGGCGGCGGCGGCGCTGTCGCTCGCGCTGATCGCATTGATCGTGGTGATGCTGGTGCGGATGGGGGTGATGACCGGACCTGGGCAGGGGGCAATCAGCCGCCTGGTGGCCGTGACCATCGCGCCCGTGGGAAAGCAGGCCCGAGCGCGCGTGAAGGCCGGCAAGGTGACCCCGGACGAGGCACGGGTCGCGGTCGTCAAGCCCGAGGCGCCCGTGCCAGAGCCCAGTGAAACACCGCCGCCGCTCAATTTGATCAAGCTCACTTCCGCTGAGTTCGCGGCGGCCGACATCTCGCGCATGGCGCGCTCCAGCGGTTCGGCGGCGCCCGCGGTGGCCGGGGCTGATGGCAGTGCGGCCGCCGATGGGGGGCAGGCCCCTGGCGGCGGACGGCTGCACAATGCGCAATGGTATCGCGAACCGACCGATGCGGAACTCGCCGGGTACTTCCCGCCGGGCAGCGGCGCTCCGGGGCAGTGGGCGGTGATCGCGTGCCGCACCATCGACCGCTTTGGCGTGGAAGACTGCCGCGAAATGGACGAATCGCCGCGCGGTTCCGGGCTTGCCCGGGCGCTGCGCCAGGCGGCGTGGCAGTTCAAGGTGCGGCCGCCGCGCATTGGCGGCAAGGCGATGATCGGCGAATGGGTGCGCATCCACTTTGACTTCGGCCGCAAGAAGCAAGCGGGCTGAACGGCCGGCGCGCGGCTTGCTGCGAGAAAGGTTCCCGCAGGCAGGCGGATCGGCTATGTCGCGGCCGTTTGAACCAGCAGGGCCGCATGACCGACAGCATCATACTTCGCCAACCCGACGACTGGCACGTCCATCTGCGCGATGGGGCCTTGTTGCCCGACGTGCTGGCGTGGACTGCGAGGCAGTTCGCCCGGGCGATCGTGATGCCGAACCTGTCACCCCCGGTGTCGACCACCGCCGACGCCGCCGCCTATCGCCAGCGGATCATGGCGGCGCTTTCCCCGGGTGGCACGTTCCAGCCGCTGATGGTGCTGTACCTGACCGACAGCACCGATCCGGCAGACGTGGCTGCGGGCTTTGCCTTGGGCATCCTGACCGCGTGCAAGCTTTATCCCGCGCACGCGACCACCAATTCCGCCCACGGCGTGACCGACATCCGCAACATCTATCCGGTGCTCGACATGCTGCAGGAGCTTGGCATGCCGCTGCTGGTCCACGGCGAGGTAACCGATCCCGCCACCGACATCTTCGATCGCGAGGCAGTATTCATCGAACGCGTGCTGCAGCCGACCCTGCGTGACTTTCCGGCGCTGAAGGTGGTGTTCGAGCACATAACCACCAGCGAAGCGGTCGACTTCGTGACGGCGGCCGGAGCGAACGTGGCGGCGACGATCACCTGCCACCACCTGACCATCAACCGCAATGCGATGTTCGCCGGAGGCCTGCGCCCGCACGCTTACTGCCTGCCCGTGGCCAAGCGCGAGCAGCATCGGCTGGCTCTGCGCAAGGCCGCAACATCCGGCGATCCCAGGTTCTTCCTCGGCACCGACACCGCGCCGCACTTGGTGCAAGCCAAGGAATCGGGCTGCGGTTGTGCCGGCATTTTCAACGCGCCGCATGCGCTGGAATCTTACGCAGCAGTGTTCGAGGAAGAAGGCGCGATAGACCGGCTAGAGGCATTCGCGTCGGAGTTCGGGCCGGCGTTCTATGGCCTGCCACAAAACGACGGGCACGTGATGCTCGAGCGCGCGGACAACACCGTGCCCGCGCGGCTACCGATAGGCGAGGGCGAGATCGTGCCGTGGCGGGCGGGCGAAACCCTGCGCTGGCGTTATGCGGGGCCTGTGCAGCCGTGATGTCATGAACAAGCTGCTGCTCGCCTCGATCCACGATGTCGGCCCGCGCTTTGAAAGCGAGGTGGACCGGCTTGCGGACTTGCTGGGCGGGGTGCTGCACGGGCCAAAGTTTGCGATGCTGGTGGTGCCGGACCATTGGGGGCTGGCCCCGCTGGGCAGCGCCGCGGCGTTCCGCGCGCGGCTGCGCGGGTGGGCCGACCAAGGCATCGAGATGTTCGTCCACGGCTGGTTTCACAAGGACCTGAGCCAACATCAGGGCGGGTTGGCGGGGCTCAAGGCGCGGCACATGACGGCCGGTGAAGGGGAGTTTCTGGGCCTGACCGAAGCCGAAGCCGCCCGGCGCATGGCCGACGGCAAGGCCCTGATCGAAGACGCGACTGGCCGGCCGGCAGCGGGGTTCATCGCGCCCGCGTGGCTGTACGGCCCCGGCGCCATGGCAGCGCTGCAAAGGTCGGGATTGCCTTTGGCCGAAGATCACATGCGCGTCTGGCACGCTGCCACCGGACAGACGCTGGCCAGCGGTCCGGTGATAACCTGGGCCAGCCGCAGCCGCCCGCGTCAGCTCAGCTCGCTGGCCGTCGCCGCGCTGGCGCGCAGCTTCTTCCACGGACTGGAAGTCACGCGCATCGCGGTTCATCCCGGCGACACGGGCGTTCCGGCGCTGCTCGATTCGATTGAACGGACCGTGCGCCGTTTCGCGCGGCAGCGCCGTGCCGGCCACTATGGCGAACTGCTGGCGGGTCGCGCGCCAGAATGAGGATCATCGTTCCGATCCACAGTTTCGAACCCGGGGGGGTTGAGCGGATCGCACTGTACTTGGCCCAGGCCTGGCAGCGGGACGGCGCCGACGTGCGGATCGTGCTCGGCCGCCGCGACGGAGCGATGCAACATATCGCGCCGGAATTGGATTATGTGATCCGGCCAAGCGCGGTGCCTACGGCGGCTTGGGAAACGCCCTGGATGATCTTTTGCCTGTTGCGCTATCTGCTGCGGCATCGCGGCGAATTGGCAGACAGCGTGATCTTTGCCGCCGGCAACACGTATGCGATCGTCGGCGCAGCGATGAAGCTGTTGCTGGGTCGGCGCTGCCCGCGGATCCTGCTGAAGATCAGCAATGATCTGGAACGGCGCGATTTGCCGGCCCCGGCGCGGTTTTTCTACCATCTCTGGCTGCGCATCCAGGGCGCGCTGCTGGACCATTTCGTGGCGATGGCCCCGGCGCTGCAACCGGAAATCGTCAGGCTGATGCACGTGCTGCCAGAGCGGGTCAGCGTGATCGAGGATGCTGCGCTGGCGCCGGGGCAGTTCGAACGGCTTGCGGCAATCGACCGGCCCGAGGGCGCGCCGAGAGACCGGCTGGTGACGGTGGGACGGTTGGCGGGCCAGAAAAACCAGCAACTGATGGTACGGGCGCTGGCGAACGCGCGCGCGTTCACAGGAACCCTCACCATCTGCGGCGCGGGCGCGCAGCGGCGCAAGCTTGAACGTATCGCGGCCGACGCAGGGCTGGGCGACAGGGTGGTCTTCGCGGGCCACTGCCGTGACGTCACGCCATTTCTGGCCGAAGCGTCCGCGCTGGTGCTGTCTTCCGACTACGAAGGGCTGCCGGCAGTCGTGATAGAGGCAATGGCAGCTGGATTGCCGGTGATCTCCACCGATTGCAGCGCATGGATAGAGGAATTGCTGCAGGACCGGGCGCTGGGGATCCTTGTGCCCCGAGGCGACCTCCCGGCGCTGTCGAGCGCGTTTAGCGAGTTTGCCGGCGCCCGGTTCAGTCCTCAGCGCGCGCGGGCAATGGCTGGCCGGTTCACGGTGGAGACAGCGGCGCCCGCCTACCGGGCGGTGCTGGCGCGCATTGCCGCTTGCGCAAAACCGGCCGGGCGATAAATGACCATGCAGCAACCGAGATATGCCCGGACCGTCATGCGGGCGTGCTACGGAAGGTGTGTGGCGCTGGCCGCGCGGGTGGCGTGCGGCACCGTTGGAAAGCAGTAGGCGGCTTACATGTATCAGGAATCCGCTGCCCCTGCGATCCCGCCGCCGGTGGTCCCCAAAGTCGAGATCAACGACCTGTTCGGCAGCCGGCGCCTGTTCGGGCTATTGGGGCTGGCGTTTTCCATCCTCCTGGTCGTCGCGGCGGCGTTTGCATATCGAGACTTGCGGCTGGACGTGGTGGAACAGATGCTGCCGCGTTCCTGGGCGTTCTGGCTGGCGGTGACGGCGTACTTTCTCCACGGCCCGCTCGCCGAATGGATCATCTTTCGCCACTTGTGGCAGGTCCCGTTCTTTTCAGGGATCGCGGCGCTGCTGCGCAAGCTGGTCAGCAACGAACTTGTGTTCAGCTATCTGGGCGAAGTGCAGTTTTATGCTTGGGCGCGGGCGCGAGCGAACCTGACCACCGCACCGTTCGGTGCGATCAAGGACGTGGCGATCCTGTCGGCGCTCACCGGCAATGCCGCGACGGTGATCATGCTGGTGCTGGCCTGGCCACTGGTCGCGGCGGGTAACCTGGGGATGCCGATGAAGTCGGTGTTCCTGTCGCTGGGCGTGGTGTTGCTGACATCGTGCGCGATTCTGGTGCTGCGCAAAAAACTGTTTTCGCTGGATCGGCGCGAACTGTGGTTCATCACCGCAATTCATGTCGTCCGCATAGTTCTGTTCATCACGCTGTCAGCAGTCATGTGGCATCTGGTCCTGCCGCAGGTCCCGCTTGGTCTGTGGCTGGTGCTGGCTACTTTGCGCATGCTCGTTTCGCGGTTGCCGCTGCTGCCCAATAAGGATCTGGTATTTGCCGGGATTGCCGTTTTCCTGCTTGGTCAAGACGTGGAAATTGCCGCGCTGATGACGATGATGGCGGCAATTTTCCTGGCCAGCAACATCGTGGTCGGGGTCGGGTTCGGCCTGGTTGGGATGTTGGAAACGCGAAGGAACGCTTGATGATTGCAACCGTGCTCGCTGGATCTGCCATGTTGATGGCCCCTGTCGCGCTTGCCCAGGGTTTCGTGAACACCTCGCCCGAACTCGGCAAGGCCGAAGGGCGCTGCCGCCCCGGAGAAGCGGGCCCGTCCTTTTTGGTCAACGTCAAGGGCCTGAAGGACCGGACCGGACTGCTCAAACTGGAGGTCTATCCATCGAACGACACGGACTTCCTGCAGGACGACAACATCCTGATCAATGCCGGCAAGACTTTTCGCCGCGTTGAAGTTGCTCCGCCCGCCAGCGGCGATGCGCAGCTGTGCGTTCGCCTGCCGGGTCCCGGCACTTATAGCGTGAGCCTGCTGCACGACCGTGACAGCAACCGCAAGTTTGGCTGGCGGATCGACGGTATCGGCTTTGGCAGCAATCCCCGGCTGGGTTGGTCGAAGCCCAAGGCGGCCAAGACCCGTGCCCTTGCGGGTGGTGGCCCCACCCGGATCGAGATCGTGATGAACTACCGCCGGGGCCTGGGCATGTCTCCGCTGCGCTGAGCGCATGGCCGAAACCCTTGCACTACCCCTGCGCCCGGCTGTAGCAGACGGCGCATGAACTGTGCCCCTGCCTCTGCAGTGCCCGCCGTCTGCCTCGCGGCATGAAAATCGTTGACGTCTGCGCATTCCTGTCGCCGCAGGGCGGCGGCGTCAGGACGTACATCGAACAGAAGCTGGCGCTGGGTCCGCAGCTGGGGCACGAGATCGTGGTGATCGCTCCGGGCGACCATGACGAGGTGGCGGAACGGGGGCCGGGCGCGCGCATCGTCACCATTGCCGCGCCGCGCTTTCCGCTTGATCGGAAATACTGGTATTTCGATGACGAGGCCCGGCTCCACGCGGCGATCAGCGCAGAGGCCCCGGATTTCGTCGAGGCGTCTTCGCCCTGGCGCAGCGCCAGCATGGTCGCGCGCTGGCCGGGCGCCGCGCCGCGCGCGTTGATCATGCATGCCGATCCGCTTTCGGCATATGCCTACCGGTGGTTCGGTGCGCTGCTCAGCCGCGAGACCATTGACCGACGGTTCGAGATGTTCTGGACCCACCTGCGCGATCTCAGCCAGGAATTCGAGATGATCGTCTGCGCCAGCCGCGAACTGCAGGAACGGCTGGCCGAAGGTTCGGTGGCCAACACCGCGCTTCATCCAATGGGAATAGAGGCGGGCCTGTTCACCCCCGCGCGGCGAGATCCGGTGGTCCGCCGGCAACTGCTAGCGCTGTGCGACCTGCCCGAGGACGCGCACCTGCTGATCGCCGTGGGCCGGCTTTCCCCGGAAAAACGCTGGCCGATGGTCGTCGATGCGGTTGCTGCGGCCAGCCGCCATCTGCCGATCGGGCTGGTGCTGCTGGGCGGGGGCCGACAAAAGCGCAGGATCGAAGCGCAGATCATGGGCAACCCGCACATCCATATCCTCAGCCCCGAACGGGACCGGATCAGGTTCGCGACGCTGCTGGCAAGCGCGGACGCCCTGATCCATGGCTGCGAAGCAGAAACCTTTTGCATGGCTGCGGCCGAGGCGCGCGCCTGCGGCGTTCCGGTAATTGTGCCCGATCGCGGGGGAGCTTCCGATCACGCGCGCGGCGGGGCCGGCGTGGGATACAAGGCAAGTAACGCGCAGGCGGCCGCCCAGGCCATTGTCGATCTATTTCGCGGGGATGTATCCGTGAGCCATGACGCTGCTCCACCCGTTACCATGGAGGACCATTTCGTTCGACTGTTCGCCGATTACGACCGGCTCTGCCGCGCCTCTTCCAGGGCCGCCGCGTAGCCGGCCGTTTGTACCTGCTCGTGACAAATTGTCGCGCAGGGCCTTTGGGCAGATTACGAATGGAACCAATCGGGCGTACGACGCTTCTCCCGGCGTCCTCGTGGTCGCCGGGGCCTGGTTTGTTTCCTTGTTCCCGGGGTACTGGATTGATAGCGAACACGCCTGATTTCATCCGCAGCGGGCGTTTCCGGTGGTTATGGCTGATGCCGGCCGCAGTGCCGTTGGCGGCGTGCGGCGCGGGCGAGGAACAGCCCAGCCGCCCGCCGCCGCGCGTCGGCTATGTCGTCGTTTCGCCCAGCGCGGTGCCGGTCCCGGTGTCGCTCGGCGGGCGGACGGTCGCATTCCAGAGTTCGGAAGTGCGCCCCCAGATCAACGGGATCATCCGAGAGCAGTTGTTCACCGAGGGCAGCATGGTCCGGCAGGGCCAGCCGCTGTTCCAGATCGATCCCAGTCTCTACCGCGCGTCGGTGAACCAGGCCGCGGCCAACCTGCAGAGCGCCCAGGCCAGCGCGGAAGCTGCCAGCGTCAAGGCCGATCGGTTCCGCCCGCTGGCAGAGATGGAGGCCGTTTCGCAGCAGGATTACACCGACGCTCTGGCCGCTGCGCGTCAGGCGCGCGCGGCTGTTGCGCAGACGCGGGCATCGCTTGACACCGCGCGCATCAACTTGCGGTTCACCACCGTGCCGGCGCCGATCACCGGCCGGATTGGGCGGTCGCTGTTCACCGTGGGTGCGCTGGTCGGTGCCAACCAGACCGAGCCCCTTGCGCAGATTCAGCGGCTTGATCCAATCTATGTGGACATGCAGCAATCCAGCGCTGATCTGACCGCGCTGAAACGCGCGCTGGCATCGGGCGGCGCTTCGCCGGGTTCCTCCGCAGTCCGGCTCAAGCTTGAGGACGGCAGCGATTACACGTACGCCGGAACCGTGCAGTTCTCGGAGATGACGGTCAACGAGGCGACCGGGACGGTCACGCTGCGGGCGAGCTTTCCGAATCCGCAGGGAATGTTGCTGCCGGGCATGTTTGTTCAGGCCAGCTTTGTGCAGACGGTGGACCCTGATGCATACCTCGTCCCGCAGCCGGCGCTGCAGCGGGACTTTGGCGGGGATTCGTTCGTGTTCGTGGTCAGCCGCGACGGCAAGGTGGCCCGCCGCAAGGTCGCGGCCAACCGCACGCTCGGACCGAACTGGATCGTCACCGCCGGCCTGTCGAACGGTGATCGCGTGGTGACCGAAGGGACTGCGAGCCTCAAGCATGGAATGGCGGTCAAACCCGTTCCGGCCGGATCGCCGCAGCCACTGAAGGCGCGCGCACCCGGCCGACCGGCACCCTCGGCGCGATAATGTCACGCATCTTCATCGATCGGCCGATTTTCGCCTGGGTGCTGGCGATCGTGGTGATGCTGAGCGGGCTTGGCGCGCTGGTAGCCCTGCCGATCGCGCAGTATCCCGATATCGCCCCGGTTCAGATCAATGTCCGCGCGAATTACCCGGGCGCATCGGCCCAGACGCTGGAAAACAGCGTTACCCAGGTGCTGGAGCAATCGCTCAGCGGTCTTGACGGGATGCTGTACTTCAGCTCGCAGTCCAGCTCGCGGGGGCAGGCATCCGTTACCGTGATCTTCGCCAAGGGCACCGATCCCGACGTTGCCCAGGTGCAGGTCCAGAACCAGATCCAGAGCGCCGTCAGCCGCCTGCCGCAACAGGTGCAGCAGCAGGGCGTGCGGGTGACGAAATCGGTTTCCGACCAGCTGATGCTGGTCGGCATCTACGACACCACTGACCAGCGCACCAACCTGGATATATCGGATTATTTGACGTCAAATGTTCAGGACCCGCTGTCACGCGTTGCGGGGGTCGGTGATGTCAATGCGCTGGGTTCGCAGCACGCTATGCGGATCTGGCTGAACCCCCAGCGCCTGGCCGCCACCGCGCTGATGCCCTCGGACGTGATCAGCGCCATCGGCGCGCAAAATACCGAGGTGGCGGCGGGCGAAGTCGGCGGGCTGCCGTCTGTCCCGAACCAGATGCTCAACGCCACGGTAACCGCGCAATCGCGGCTTCAGACACCGGCCCAGTTCGGTGCGATCGTGCTCAAGACCCTGCCCGACGGATCGGGGGTGCGGTTGGCGGATGTTGCACGGATCGAACTGGGCTCGGAGAACTACGGGACCGTGGCCAGGTTCAACGGACACCCGGGCGCCGGCATCGCGATTTCGCTCGCACCCGGCGCGGACGCGCTCCAAACAGCGGAACTCGTGAAAGCGAAAGTGGCGGAACTGGCCAGGAGTTTTCCCGACGGGATCGAGTACGATTACGTCAACGACACCACCACGTTCATCAAGTTGTCGGTCGATGAAGTGGTGAAATCGCTGCTAGAGGCGATCTTGCTGGTCGTTATCGTGATGTTCGTGTTCCTGCAATCATGGCGCGCAACGCTTATCCCCGCGATCGCGGTGCCGGTGGTGCTGCTGGGCACGCTGGCGGTGCTCTTTCTTGCGGGGTTCTCGATCAATACCCTGACCCTGTTCGGGCTGGTGCTGGCAATCGGCCTGCTGGTCGATGATGCGATCGTGGTCGTCGAAAATGTCGAACGGCTGCTGCACGAAAACTTAGGAATGACCCCGCACGAGGCTACGATCCAGTCGATGGCCGAAATCCAGGTCGCGCTGGTCGCGATCGCGCTTGTGCTGTCTGCGGTGTTCCTGCCGATGGCGTTCTTCGGGGGCTCCACCGGCGTGATCTATCGCCAGTTCTCGGTCACGGTGATCTCGGCGATGGTGCTCTCGGTGCTGGTGGCGCTGGTGTTGAGCCCGGCGCTCACCAGCACGATGTTGCGCACGCAGCAGGCTGATCGGAAAGAGGAAGCCGGCTGGCTGGCGCGGCGTGCCCCGGCCGTGTCACGCCGGACAGAGGCGGCGCGCAACTGGTTCAACCGCGGGTTTGCCGGTCTGACGGAACGCTATCAGGGCGGCGTGGGCGCCATGATAGGGCGCAAGTGGCGGTTTCTGGCGATCTACGCGCTGACTCTTGGCATTCTGGCGTTGCTGTTCCTGCGTCTGCCGGGCGGCTTCCTGCCCACCGAAGACCAGGGCGTCGTCACCTTGCAGGTGCGGTTGCCGGCGGGCGCGACGCTGGAACGGACGCAGCAGACGATGCTCGCGGCGGAGCGGTATTTCCTGACCGAGGAGCGCGCCAACGTCAAAAACCTGTTCATCGTTTCCGGCGGGGGCGGGCGGGGCGGGGCAAGCGGCCAGAACACCGGCCAGGGATTCCTCAATCTCGTTGACTGGGACAAACGGCCCGGCGATGATCGCAGCGCGGATGCGGTTACCGAACGCGCATCGGGCGCGCTGCGCGGCATGCGCGATGCTCAGGCGTTCGTGCTGGTGCCGCCGGCCGTGCGCGGGCTTGGCCAGAGCAGCGGCTTTACGATGCAGCTGCAGAACAGCAGCGGCATGTCGCGCGATGCGTTCCTGGCCGCGCGGGAGCGGCTTGAGCGGGCTGCCAGCGGTGACAGCCGACTGACCGGGGTGCGGGTGGGCGATCTGGCTGACAGTGCCACGCTCAAGATCGACGTCGATCCCCAGCGGTTGAGCGCTTATGGCCTGAACCAGGCGAGCGTCAATTCAACCCTCGCGGCCGCCTGGGGCGGATCGTACGTGAACGATTTCATCGATCAGGGCCGGGTCAAGCGGGTCTACGTTCAGGGCGATGCGCCTTACCGTTCAGACCCTGCCGCACTTAGCCAATGGTATGTGCGCACCGCCGGGGGCGAAATGGCGCCGTTTTCGGCCTTTGCCCGAATCGGCTGGGGCACCACGCCGGCCACGCTCTCGCGCTTTCAAGGGGTGCCCTCGTTTGAATTCCAGGGGCAGGCTGCACCCGGGGTCAGTTCGGGGGAAGCGATGGACGCAATCGCCGCCCTGGCCGGCCAGATCCCCGGTACCAGTGTCGCCTGGGCCGGATCGTCGTATGAGGAACGCCTGTCGTCCGGCCGCGCGCCGCTGCTCTACGCGCTGTCGCTGCTGGTCGTGTTCCTGTGCCTTGCGGCGCTGTACGAAAGCTGGTCGGTTCCGGTGGCCGTGCTGCTGGTGATCCCGCTGGGCCTGGTGGGCGCGGTGTTCGCGGTGACGCTGCGCGGGCTTGAAAACGATGTCTATCTGCAGATCGGGCTTCTCACCACGATGGGTCTGGCCGCAAAGAATGCCATCCTGGTGATCGAATTCGCCGAACAGGCGGAACGGCGCGGGGTGCCGGTGATTGAAGCCGCGCTGGAAGCTGCACGGATACGGTTGCGGCCGATCTTGATGACCAGTTTCGCCTTCATCTTCGGGGTGCTGCCGCTGGCGCTGGCGACCGGCGCCGGCGCGAACAGCCGGATCGCGATCGGCACGGCGGTGATCGGCGGAATGCTGACGGCGACCACGCTGGCCATCTTCTACATTCCCCTGTTCTTCGTGCTGGTCCGCAGCGGGGCCGACAGCGGGTGGTTGGCGATCAAGCGCCGGTTTGGGCGTCGCGCCGAAACGGTGGCACCGGCGTGATGCGCGCGGTCCCTTTGCTCGCGGCTGCCGCACTTGCCGGGTGTTCGATGGCGCCCAAATACGTCCGCGGCGATCTCCCGGTTCCGCCATCATGGCCGGTTGGCGATTCCTATTTGCGGCAGAGCGAGGCCGCGCTTCCGGCCGTCCCTTATGCTGAAATCTTCACCGATCTTCGGCTTCAGGCGCTGATCCAGCAGTCGCTGGCCAATAACCGCGACCTGCGGGTGGCCGCCGCGAATTTGGCGGCCGCGCGGGCGCAAGTGCGCATTCGCCGCGCAGCGCAGCTGCCTCAGCTTGATGCGGGCGCGGCGGTCACACGTTCCAATGGTACCGATGACCGGCTTGCCAGCACCAACATCGATCTTACGGCCGGGATCTCTGCGTTCGAGCTTGACCTGTTCGGTCGCCTGGCGAGCGCCACCGAGGCCCAGCGGCAGATTGCGCTGGCAACCGAAGCTGCGGCGCGGACAGTCCGGCTAGGGCTGATTGCAGATATCGCCAACACCTGGGCGGCCCGCGCGGCCGACGCCGATCTGCTGCGGATCGCCCAGGATACCGCGGCCAACGCGCGGCGGACCGTGGCGTTGACCCGTGCCCGGCTGAGCGGTGGGGTGGCCCCTCGGACAGATTTACGACAGGCCGAGCAGGTGCTTGCCACCGCCGAAGGCGACGTGGCTGAACAGACTGCGTTGATGGCGCAGGACGAAAACCTTCTGCGCCTTCTGGTCGGCGCATCGATCGATCCCGCGTTGCTGCCCGGTGGACTGGCCGAAGTCATCCCGACGGTCGCAGTCCTGCCGGCAGGGACAAGTTCCGAAGTGCTGCTGCGGCGGCCCGATGTGCTTCAGGCCGAATATGAACTGCGCGCGGCCAATGCCGATGTGGGGGTCGCCCGGGCGCAGCTGTTTCCCAGGATCTCGCTAACCGGGTTGCTGGGCTTTGCCAGCGACGCGTTGTCCTCGATCTTCGCGGGCGGCGCTTTTCGCAGCTCGGTCGGTGCGGATGCCGGCTATGCGATCTTTGCCGGGGGCGGGGCGCGCGCCAACGTCGCGGCAAGCCAGGCGCGGCGCGGCGCCGCGCTGGCTGGATATGAGCAGGCGATACAGACCGCGTTTCGGGAAGTCGCCGACGCGCTCGCGGCCCAGGGGACCATCGCAGACCGCTTGCGCGCGTCCGAAACGCTTACTGCGGCCGCCGCAGATACGGCCCGTCTGACGGTGGCCCGTTATCGCGGCGGGGTGGCCAGCAGCCTTGAAAACCTCGATGCGCAGCGCAGCCTGTACGCGGCTGAGCGCGCGCAAGTTGCCGTGCGACTGGCGGCAATCGTCAACCGGGTTGCGCTCTATCGCGCGCTGGCCAGCGACGCGGCGGCCGCAGGGCCTGCCGATCACGTCCAAATGCGCTGAGTTTTGCAAGAATCGGCTTGTCACGGCAGGCTATCTGTGATTCTTCTCGCATCATGAAGCGCACCCGCAAGGAACCCCGGCTGGCCCGGGAAAGCATGACGCAGATCGTGGCGCTGGGGTGCCTTCTGGCGATGGGCGCGTGGGCGCTCGCGGGGCCAAGCGGACTGCTTGCATGGAGCGAAAACATGCGGCAGCTCGACCAGCGTCGCAAGGAAGTGCAGCAGCTTTCGGTTGAGCGCGACGAGCTCAAGAACCGTGTCGCGCTGCTTGATCCGCGCCATGCTGACCCGGACCTGGCGGGCGAACTGCTGCGCCGCAACCTCAATGTTGTCCATCAGGACGAAATGGTCATGCTCCTGAAATAGATCTGGTGCGTCGGGGGTGAAACAAAAGGCATCGTCCGGCCGGTTTTTCAGCACGAAAATTAGCAACCTCGCTTGATCGTTTGCGCGCGGCAGACGGTCTGGATAGCACTGTTCGAAACGGCTGCAGCTGCAGCGCGTTGCCCAAGACCGTGCAGGAGAGAACCTTGGCCAAGTTGCCCAGCATAACCGATGCAGTGCCGCCCCCTGAAGGGCACCTGGTCGATGGAAGCGCGCAGGACGGCGACCTTCCAGCGCTCCGCGCGCTGCAGCAGGCGCATGATGCGAACAAGCGGTATGCCGCAAGCGACGACGAACTGCTGAAGTTCTACGAACAGATGCTGCTGATCCGTCGGTTCGAGGAGCGTGCCGGCCAGCTGTATGGCCTCGGATTGATCGGGGGCTTCTGCCACCTTTACATCGGACAGGAAGCAGTGGCGGTCGGGCTGCAATCGGCGCTGAAGGAAGGGCACGACAGCGTTATCACCGGCTACCGCGATCATGGCCACATGCTCGCCTACGGCATCGATCCCAAGGTGATCATGGCTGAACTTACCGGGCGCGAGGCGGGCATCTCACGCGGGAAGGGCGGCTCGATGCATATGTTCAGCACCGAGCACAAATTCTATGGCGGGCATGGCATTGTGGGCGCGCAGGTTCCGCTCGGCGCCGGTCTGGCGTTTGCGCACAAGTACCGCGAGGACGGCGGGGTCTGCCTCGCCTACTTCGGCGACGGCGCGGCCAACCAGGGCCAGGTCTACGAAACCTTCAACATGGCGGCGCTGTGGGAGCTGCCGATCGTGTTCGTGGTGGAAAACAACGGCTATGCGATGGGCACCGCGGTCAAGCGCGGCTCGGCCGAAACCCATTTCTACCGCCGGGGTACCGCGTTCCGCATTCCGGGAATGGATGTCAACGGGATGGACGTGCTCGAAGTGCGCGCCGCCGCCGAGATCGCGCTGGAGCACGTCCGGGGCGGCAACGGTCCGGTGCTGATGGAACTGCACACCTACCGGTATCGCGGCCATTCGATGTCCGATCCGGCCAAGTACCGCACGCGCGAGGAAGTGCAGGAAATGCGTGACCGGCATGATCCCATCGAGGCGGCGCGGGCGGAACTGCTGGCGCGCGGCGTAAGTGAGGACAGGCTCAAGCAGATCGACAAGGCGATCCGCGCACAAGTCGCAGCCGCTGCCGACTTCGCCGAAAACTCGCCCGAGCCGGCGCTGCCGGAACTTTATACCGACGTGCTGGTGGAGCGCTACTGATGCCGCTTGAGATCAAGATGCCCGCGCTTTCGCCGACGATGGAAGAGGGCACGCTGGCCAGATGGCTGGTCAAGGAAGGCGATGCGATCAAATCCGGCGATATCATCGCGGAGATCGAGACAGACAAGGCGACGATGGAATTCGAGGCGGTTGACGAAGGCACGATCGGCCGGCTGCTGGTCCCGGAAGGGTCCGAAGCCGTGAAGGTAGGCACCGTTATCGCGCTGCTTGAAGGCGAGGACGAGGACGCGGCGTCGCCACCGTCTGCACGGGCCGCTCCTGCCGCGATGCCTGCAGAGGCGCCTGCTGCCCAACCTGCTGAGGCGCCGGCCGATGCGCCTGCGAACGTGCACAAGGCGGCTGAATCCGATGCGCCGAATCCCGCAGTGGCCGCCCCGACCGGCGCGGTCGCGCCCACCGCCGCCCCAGCCGCCGATCCGCAGCTTGCGCCCGGTACCAATATGAAATCCGTCACCGTGCGAGAGGCACTGCGTGACGCGATGGCCGAGGAAATGCGCCGCGATCCGCGCGTGTTCGTGATGGGCGAAGAGGTGGCGCAATACCAGGGCGCCTACAAGGTGACGCAGGGCCTGCTGGAGGAATTCGGGCCAAAGCGCGTGATTGACACCCCGATCACCGAATACGGCTTTGCCGGGATCGGGACCGGCGCGGCGATGGGCGGGCTGCGGCCGATCGTGGAATTCATGACCTTCAACTTCGCGATGCAGGCGATCGACCACATCATCAACTCGGCCGCAAAGACCAACTACATGTCGGGCGGTCAGATGCGCTGTCCGGTGGTGTTCCGCGGGCCGAACGGCGCCGCCGCGCGTGTTGGCGCACAGCACAGCCAGAACTTTGCGCCGTGGTACGCCAGCGTCCCCGGGCTGGTGGTGATCGCGCCGTATGATGCCGCCGATGCCAAGGGCCTGCTCAAGGCGGCGATCCGCAGCGAAGATCCGGTGGTGTTCCTCGAAAACGAGCTGGTTTACGGGCGCAGCTTCGAACTGCCGGAACTGGACGATCACGTCCTGCCGATCGGCAAAGCCCGCGTGGTGCGCGAAGGTCGTGACGTGTCGATCGTGTCTTACTCGATCGGGGTCGGGTTCGCGCTCGAGGCGGCCCAGGCGCTCGCCGCCGACGGGATCGAGGCCGAAGTGCTCGACCTGCGGACCTTGCGCCCGCTGGACAAGGCAGCCGTGCTTGCCAGCCTGGCGCGGACCAACCGCATGGTGGTGGCCGAAGAAGGCTTTCCGGTCTGCTCGATCGCGTCGGAAATCATCGCGATCTGCATGACCGAGGGCTTCGACGATCTTGATGCCCCGGTGCTGCGCGTCTGCAACGAGGATGTGCCGCTGCCTTATGCCGCCAATCTTGAAAAAGCCGCGTTGATCAACGCGGCGCGGATCGTCGACGCGGTGAAGCAGGTCTGCAATCGCTGACCTGCCGGATCTCATGGCCCAGTTGCCGCCGCTGTCGCGGCTGGCGCTGGCCTATGCTCCATCGCGCGCGCGGGCCGACTGGCTGACGCTACTGTCGCTCGATGCGCGGCTGGCGGGCGTGGTCCGGCAGGCGCGCGAGCCTATTCTGGCGCAGTTGCGGCTGGCGTGGTGGCGCGATCGGCTGGGCGGCGATCCAGCCGCCCGCCCGCCCGCAGACCCGCTGCTGGCCTGGCTGACGGAGTGGGACCAACCGCAAGCGCTGGGCGGGCTGATAGACGGGTGGGAAGCGCTTTTAGGCGAGGCGCCGTTGGGTGTTGAGGCCCTGAGCGAATTCGTCGACGGACGCATCGCGGCCATGTCCGCGCTGGCGCAGCGCCTGCAGGTGCACGACGATGCGGCGGTTACGCTGGGCCGCCGCTGGGCCTGCGCCGATCTGGCGCTGAACCTGCGCGATCCCATCGAGCGCGCAGACGCCGTGGCTTTGCTGGGCAAAGCCGATCCCGCGGTTCGCACCCCGCGCCCGCTGCGCCCGCTGTCCTTGCTGGCCGGGCTGTCCGAACGCGCGGTCAGGCGCGGTGCGGCCAGCGCGCTGTCCGGCCCGGGCGCATTGCTGGCGGCGATCCGGCTTGGCATCACCGGCAGCTCCGCTTAGGACGGCCCGAAGGGGTTGGGGGTTTTTGCCGCATGAATCGGATGGTGTTGGGCGCATTTGCCGCGCTGCTCATGGTCGCCGCGGGGCTATTCTGGTGGCAGGGGCGCGCGGCCGTGGATCCGGGCAGCTTGCCCCTGTCGGTGCTCGGGCAACCGTCTGATCCGTTGCCGTTGGCCGACGGCCGCGGTTTGCGCGGGCCAGCGCTCCCCGCCGCGACCGAGGAAACGAAGGAACAGCGCCGGTTTGACCGGTTCGACAAGAACCGCGACAACCGCATCACCCGCACCGAACTGCTGGCCCCCCGCGCAGCCGCGTTCCGCAAGCTTGACGTCGATGGCAACAACCTGCTGACGTTCGAGGAATGGGCGGTGCGCACATCGAACAAGTTCAAGGGCGTTGACGCCAACGGCGACGGCGCGCTGGACCGGCTTGAGTACGTCGCGACCAAACCCAAGCCCAAGCCGCGCGTTCAGTGCAAGTGCCCACCGCCGGCCGGCAAGCGGGTTGATCCCGCGCCGGCAGCCGAACTCGACGTTGACTCAGCCGAGGATGGAGACCCAGCCGGCTAAGTCTGCCTTCGCCCGCGCGGTATAGGCTTCCTTGCGGACCTTCTTCTTCACGTCGGTGCTGACCGGTGGGAACAGCCCGAAGTTGATGTTCATCGGCTGATAGGTGGCGGCGTCCGCGTCGCCGGTGATATGCGCGAGCAGTGCGCCCAGCGCGGTCGTGCGCGGAGGGTCGGCCCACGTCTGTCCCGCCAGCTCGCCCGCCGCCATCGTCCCCGCCAGCAGGCCGACCGCGGCGCTTTCGATATAGCCCTCGCAACCGGTGATCTGCCCGGCGAAACGGATATGCGGCGCGCTCTTCAGTCGTAACTGCCGGTCGAGCAAGGTTGGCGAATTCAGAAACGTGTTGCGGTGCAGACCCCCGAATCGCGCGAACTCCGCGACTTCAAGTCCGGGGATCATCCGGAACACGCGGCGCTGCTCGGCATGCTTCAGCTTGGTCTGGAACCCCACCATGTTCCACAGCGTGCCCAGCGCATTGTCCTGCCGCAGCTGCACCACCGCATAAGGCCAGCGCCCCTGCGGGTGTTCGGCAGAAGCGGCGCGCGGATTGTCGAGCCCGACCGGCTTCATCGGCCCGAACCGCAAGGTGTCCTCGCCCCGCGCCGCCATCACTTCCACCGGCATGCATCCGTCGAAATATGGGGTGTTGGCCTCCCATTCCTTGAACTCGGTCTTCTCGCCCGCCAGCATCGCTTCGCGGAATGCCAGGTACTGCTCCTTGTCGAGCGGGCAGTTGATGTAGTCCCGGCCGTCGCCGCCCAGCGCCAGCGAGGCATCGGCGCTCTTGTCCCAGCGCGAGGCCATCCACGCCACGTCCATGTTCACGCTGTCCCGGTAGACAATCGGCGCCAGCGCATCGAAAAACGCCAGCGCGTCGGCCCCGGTCGCCGCGCCGATGCTGCTCGCCAGCGCCGCGGCGGTCAGCGGCCCGGTGGCGACGATGGTCAGGCCCGCATCCGGCAGTGCATCGACCCGCTCGCGCACCAGCTCCAGCGTCGGCTGCGCGGTCAGCGCGGCCTCGATCCCGGCCGAGAACGCCGCGCGGTCCACCGCCAGCGCCGATCCCGCCGGGACACGCGCCGCGTCGGCCGCAGCCATGATCAGCGAGCCGCAGGCCCGCATCTCGTGGTGCAGCAGGCCGACCGCGTTCTTGGTATCGTCGTCCGACCGCAGTGAGTTGGAACAGACCAGCTCGGCCAGATCGTCGGTCTGGTGCGCCGGACTGCGCTCGCCCCCACGGTCTGCCGGCGCGCCGCGCATTTCCGACAGTCGCACGCGGACGCCGCGCCGCGCCAGCTGCCACGCCGCTTCGCTGCCGGCCAGCCCGCCGCCGATGATGTGGATGTCATGGTTCATGGCCGCTGCGTCTAGCGGGGTGCGCAAGCCTTGCCCACCCTGCACTGCGGGGAACAGGCATGCGCCGCGTCGGTTGGTCTGGCATTGCCATCCAAAGCCGAGGTCACTTCATGCCCGCACCCTATACCGACGCCGTCGAAAAACTGAAAGCCGACCATGACCGCGTGGAAGCGCTGTTCCGGCAGCTCAAGGAAGCAGACGACAGCGCGACGACCACCATCGGCGTTCACGTGTGCAACCTCGTCAAGATCCACATGACGCTGGAGGAAGAACTGTTCTACCCGGCGCTGCGCGGTTCACCCCAGGCGCGCGAGAGCAAGCTCGACGAGGGGCTGGTCGAGCACGACGCGGGCAAGTTGCTGATCAACGATGTGCTGTCCGATCCGGGGCAGGACAAGGCTTCGGCCAAGCTGCAGGTGCTGGGCGAGCAGATGGTGCACCACCACAAGGAAGAGGAAGAGGACGGCGGCATTTTCGAACAGGCGCGCAATGCCGGAATCGACCTGATGGAAATGCTGCACGCAATGAACGCGCGCGAGTCGGAATTGCGGTCCGAGCTGAGGGAAGGCGATCTTCCAGCAGCGGAGATGAACTTCGTGAACGTGGACGCAACGCCCGAATGAAAGTGCCGCCCGCGCGCTAGCCCGCCACGGGCAGCTTAAGCTGCCCGTTCTCTTCCCGCTCCAGCGGGCTGTAGGCGATTACCGCGCTCAGCGGCAGTTCTGCATATATGTGCGGGAACAGGTCACCCCCGCGTGACGGTTCCCATTTTACCGCTTCGCCCAGCGCTGCAAGGTCGACCGCCGCGAGGTGCACGTCGCTGCGGCCGGCAAAGTGTTTGTCCAGCGTCGCCGGCAGCTGCTCGGCGGTGGACAGGTGGATAAAGCCGTCCGCCAGATCCGCGAGGGAACCCGCAAAGCTTCCGTTCTCCTCGAGCTGGGCGAGCTGGGGGCCGGTCAGCACCTTGTATGCCACTTCCGGCCGTGCGTCCTGGGCGGACGAGGGGTCTTTGCTCACGGCTCCTCGCCTTCCTGCTCGTCCAGGTTGGCATCGCGAGTCGGCGGGTTCTGGATCTCCGTCTCCTCGCCGTTCGGCAAAGTCGCGAGCTCCGCTGCCACCGCCAGTTCCGCGACGTTCTCGGGCTCTTCCGTTTCGTCAAGCCGCACCGCGCTCGCCACGTGCTCGTCGGCGGCAACGTTGAACAGCCGCACCCCGGCCGAGCCGCGCCCGATCACCCGCATCGAAGCAAGCGGAAGCCGGATCAGCTTGGCTTGGTCCGTCACCAGCATCAGCTGGTCGGCCTGGCTTGCCGGGAAGCTTGCCACCACCGGGCCGTTGCGGGCGATGTTGTCGATATTGGTGATACCCTGGCCGCCGCGTCCGGTCCGCCGGTATTCATAGGCGGAGGACAGCTTGCCGTAACCGTTCGCGCAAACCGTCAGGATGAACTGCTCGCGCGCGGCGATTTCCGCCATGCGCTCTGCGGAGATCGCCGCATCGCCGTCGCGCTCGCCCTTCCACGGGGCGAAGCGGACGTAATCCTCGCGCTCTTCCGCGGTTGTGCCAACGCGGTGGAGGATCGACAGCGAGATAACCTCGTCGTCGCCCTTCAATGCCATGCCGCGCACCCCGGTCGAGGTGCGGCTCTGGAACTCGCGCACGTCGTCGCCGGCAAAGCGGATCGCCTTGCCGCACTTGGACGCCAGCAGTACGTCGTCGGTCGGCTCCAGCAGCGCGACGCCGATCAGGCGGTCGTCGCTGCCGTCTTCGAACCGCATGGCGAACTTGCCGTTCGACGGGACGTTGGTGAACAGGTCCATCGAATTGCGGCGGACATTGCCCTTGGCCGTGGCGAACACGACATGGAGCTTCCCCCACTCGGCCTCGTCCTCGGGCAGCGGCAGCACCGCGGCGATGGTCTCGTCCTTGTCGAGCGCGGCCAGCAGGTTGACGATCGGCCGGCCGCGCGTGGCCGGGCCGCCTTCGGGCAGCTTCCACACCTTGAGCCGGTAGACCTTGCCGGCGGTGGAAAAGAACAGCACCGGGGTATGGGTGCTGGTGACGAACATCGTCGTCACCACGTCCTCGTCCTTGGTGGCCATTCCGGCCCGGCCCTTGCCGCCCCGGTTCTGCGCCCGGAACGTGGAAAGTGGCGTGCGCTTGATGTAGCCGTCCATCGTTACGGTCACGACCATCTCGTCGCGCTCGATCAGGTCTTCATCATCGATCCCGTCCCACGCCGGCATGATGATCGACCGCCGCGGGGTGGCGTAGAGTTCCTTCACCTGCACCAGTTCGTCACGGACGATGCCGTACAGCTTGACCCGGTCGGCCAGGATCGAAAGATACTCCGCGATGGCGTCGGCCAGCTCCTGCAGCTCGCCGCCGATCTCGTCGCGGCCCAGCGCGGTCAACCGGTGCAGCCGCAGATCCAGGATCGCCTTCACCTGGACGTCCGACAGGCGGTACGTGCCGCCCTGCTGCTCGGCATCGGGTTCGATCGCCTCGACCAGGCGAATATACTGCGCGATCTCGCCGATGGGCCATTCGCGCCGCACCAACGCCTCGCGCGCCGCCGCGGGATTGGGCGAACCGCGAATGATCCGCACCACCTCGTCAAGATTGGTGACCGCCACCACCAGCCCCAGCAAGATATGGGCGCGGTCCCGCGCCTTGTTCAACTCGAACTTGGTGCGCCGGGTGATCACCTCCTCGCGGAACGCGATGAAGCTCTGGATGATGTCGCGCAGCGCCAGCGTTTCCGGGCGGCCGCCGCGGATCGCCAGCATGTTGGCGGGGAAGTTAGATTGCGCCGGGGTGTTGCGCCACAGCTGGTTGAGCACGACTTCCGGCGTCGCATCGCGCTTCAGCTCGATGACGACGCGAACCCCTTCGCGGTTGGATTCATCGCGAATGTCGGAAATGCCCTCGATCCGCTTGTCCTTCGCGGCCTCGGCGATCTTTTCCACCAGGCCGTTCTTGCCCACCTGGTACGGCATCGAAGTCAGCACGATAGAGCGGCGGTCGCCCCGGCCTTCCTCGATCTTGTGGCAGCAGCGCATGATGATCGAGCCGCGCCCGGTGTGATACGCGGAGCGCGCACCGGCCGCCCCCAGGATCAGCGGAGCAGTCGGGAAGTCCGGCCCGGGAATATACTCGATAAGCTGTTCGGTGGTGATTGCCGGGTTTTCGATGAAAGCCAGGCAGCCATCGATCACTTCGCCCAGGTTGTGCGGCGGGATGTTGGTGGCCATGCCCACCGCGATGCCGCCCGCGCCGTTGACCAGCAGGTTGGGGAAGCGCGCCGGCAGCACCGACGGTTCGCGCCGCGAGCCATCGTAGTTGTCGACGAAATCGACCGTATCCTTGTCGAGATCGTCGAGCAGGAAATTCGCCACCCGCGCCAGTCGCGCCTCGGTATAACGCATCGAGGCCGGGGGGTCAGGGTCCATCGAACCAAAGTTGCCCTGGCCGTCGATCAGCGGCACGCGCATCGACCAGTCCTGCGTCATCCGCGCCAGCGCATCATAGATCGCGCTGTCGCCGTGCGGGTGATAGTTACCCATGACGTCGCCGACGATCTTGGCCGACTTGCGGTATGGCCGCCCGGCAACGAATCCGCCTTCCATGCTGGCAAACAGGATGCGGCGGTGGACCGGCTTCAGCCCGTCGCGCACGTCGGGCAGCGCGCGGCTGACGATCACGCTCATCGCGTAATCGAGATAGCTGCTCTTCATCTCGTCGACGATGTCGACGCGCTGGAAGTCGCCCAACGGGCCGGACGGCCCCGGCACGGGCTCTAGAATTTCAATGTCGTCGCTCACGTGTGCGGAAGTCTTTTCTTGTCTTGGGAACGGGCGTGCAAAAGGCCCTAGGCCAAAGCGGGGGCCAAGGCCAGTGGCGCCCCTTGCAGCCCGCATAAAAGCTGGCGTTTTTCCACACTTCCATAACCTCGCGAACGGTGGTTGTTCGCACCGCCGGTTAAGATCGAGAGGTGCCAACCTTAACAATGACGCGGATTACCATTCAATCGGCGTTCAAGCGCGTCGGCTTAGCGGTGTGGCAGTTGCATTGGCCGAGAATCTTGGCCATTTGCGTATTGCAAGTTTTGGTGGCTGTCTGTCTCAGGCGGCCGGGATGTGTTGCCGGATCGAACCCTGGAAAAAAGGGCAAGGCTGGCACTGTAAGGAGACTAGACGCCCATGTTCCCGATCTTCACTCGCAAACTGCTTTCCGGTGGTGCGCTGGCCATCGCGCTTACATTTGGGGCTGCTGGTGGTGCTGCGCTGATCACAGCGCCGGCTGCCGCCAAAGAAGCCGCTCCCAAGCTGTCGAAGCCGTTCACGGCGGTGGTCGGCCCGTTGCAGACCGAACTGGGCGCGCTGGCGAAGAAGTCGGACCCGGCAGCGATTGCGTCTGCGCGCGCCAAGCTGGATGCGGCGTTCGCTGCGGCCAGTACGCCCGATGACAAGTACTATGCGGGTCAGTTTGCAATTCAGCTGGGGACCGTAGCAAAGGATTCGGCGCTGCAGCGCAAGGGAATCGAAACCGCGCTGGCCAGCGGAAAGCTGCCTGCGGCAGACGTCGGCAAGTTCAACTTCTATCTTGGCTCGCTGGCATTCGACCAGAAAGACTATGCAACCGCACGCACCTCGCTGACCACTGCGATTGCTGCAGGCTACAAGGAAAATGACGCCGAGGTGGTGTTGTCAGAGGCGCTGATCGCGGACAACCAAGTCGCGCAGGGGCTGACGACGCTGAACCAGGCGATTGCCACCAAGAAAGCGGCCGGCACCCCGGCGCCCGAGGCATGGTACCGGCGCGGTTTGGGAATAGCCTACAAGGCCAAGTTGCTGGACCAGGCGCAGGCGTTCAGCACCGCGCTCGTCACCGACTATCCGACCAGCGAGAACTGGGCCGGAGCGATCGGCGTGCTGCGCGAAGTTGGCAAGTATCAGGCGCAGGAAACGCTTGATCTGATGCGGCTGATGCACCGGACCGGAAGCTTTGCCGAATCGGGTGATTACATCGAATATATCCAGGCCGCCGATGCGCGGCGATCACCCGGCGAAGTGCTGAAAATCATCGACATGGGCACGAAGGCCGGCAAGCTGTCCACTGCTGATGTGTTCGTGTCGGAATCGAAGACCCAGGCGACAGCCCGGCTTGCAGCCGACAAGGCGTCGCTTCCGGGGCTTGAGCGCGATGCCCGCGCTGCCAGCGCTCCCGGCGCGACCGTGATGGCCGGTGGCGATGCATTCCTGAGCTATGACGACGCTGCCAAGGCCGAAGCGATATATCAGATCGCGTTGACCAAGCCGGGCGTGGACGCCAACCGCGTCCTGACCCGCCTCGGCATCGCGCAGGTCGATCAGGGCAAATACGCCGAGGCACAGGGAACGTTCGCGAAGGTGCAGGGGCCGCGCAAGCCCATCGCCGATTTGTGGGCGATCCACGCCGGCCAGAAGGCCAAGGGCGGCGCGTGAATCCGCGCATCCGCTGATGTAACAAGGGCGGCAGTCACCTGCCGCCCTTTTTGCGTCGCGTCACTGCCGCCAGCCGCCTGTGCCTCGAACCTGTCGAAGGCCACCTGTCTCGCCGGAACTTACGCGCGCAAAAGCTACCCCGCGCTTCAGCTTACCGCCTGGAATTCGCCCGAATTTTCGTCCAGCAGATGGAGCACTCCGTCAGAAATGGCGAAGAACGCTCCGCGCAGGCGCAACGTACCAGCGGCTTCCTTGCGCTGAATGCAGGGGAAGGTGCGCAGATTTTGCAGGCTTACCTTCACCGCCGCTAGTTCCATCGCGCGTTCAGCCTCATCGCCGTGGGTGCCGTGCAGCGCCGCCACGGGCGCGCGCGCCTCGTCGAGCAAGGCGATCCAGTCGGCGATGAATCCGCCTTCGCCCGGCTCCGCGCCGCGAAGTTCCTGTGTCAGCGCGGCCTTGCAGCCGCCGCACAGGCCGTGGCCGAGCACAACGATTTGCCGGACCTTCAGCACCTGAACCGCGAACTCCAGCGCGGCTGACACGCCGTGCCGTCCAGGGGTGGTCTCGAACGGCGGGACCATCGCCGCCACGTTGCGCACCACGAAGATCTCGCCCGGATCCACATCAAATATCTGCGCCGGATCGACCCGGCTGTCCGAGCACGCAATCACCATCAGCTTGGGCGATTGGCCTTCCTGCGCAAGGCGTTCGAACCGCTCTTTCTGCTCGCTGTATGCGCCATCGCGAAAGCGGCGGTAACCCTCAAGCAGTGTCGCAAATTCCGGCATCAGAAGCGTTCCCCGCGAATGACCTCGACGTTCCACATCGTCAGCAGCAGCCCATGACTGGTCAGCATCGGGGCAAGCGCATCCACCAGAACATCGGCCTTCTCAGATGACGAGATGGTCAACACCAGTGACTTGTCCGTACCCATCACCCGTTCCTCGCGCCAGCGCCCCTCATGTCCCCGGCCCGAGGTCACCGGCAGAACCGTCCAGCCAGTGATTTCCGCGCTGTCGATCGCGTCGGTCACCCGGCGGACGAGCGGGGTGTCGACCAGAATCTCGATGCGCTTGCGGATTACGGTTTCGATCATGGCGTGTGCTCAACTGACGGCCAGCCACCGGGCCAGCCCGGCGAACAGGCTTATGCCGACAAGGATGTTGAAAGGGAAGGTGATCGACAGCGACATCGTCAGATAGATACCTGGATCAGCCTGAGGCAGCGCCAGCCGCATCGCGGCGGGAACGGCGATGTAGCTGGCGCTGGCGCAGAGCACGCCCAGGGCGGCAATCGACGCCGTGTCGAGCCCGATCGCGTGGCCGGCCAGCACGCCCATAGTGCCGTTGAACAGCGGGAAGGCGATCGCCAGGATCACCAGCCGCAGGTTCAGTGAGCGCGAGTCAATCAGGCGGCGCGCGGCAATCAGGCCCATGTCGAGCAGGAACAGGCACAGCACGCCCTTGAACCCGCTGTCGAACAGCGGCTGGACTTCGGCATATCCCCGCGGTCCGGCGATCAGCCCGATCGCGAAGCTACCGAGCAGCAGCACGACCGAGGCGTTCAGGAAAACCTCGCGCACGAGTTCGCCGGCGGAGCCGCGGTCGGAAGCGCTGCCGCGCCGCGCCAGCATCAGGCCCGAAAGGATCGCCGGAGTCTCCATCACCGCCAGCACCGCAACCATGAAGCCAGCAACTACCAATCCGCCGGCCCCGAGGATTTCGTTGGCAGTAACGAAAGTGACGACGCTGACCGAACCATAGTGGGCCGCGACAGCACCTGCGTTGATCTGGTCTAGCCGGGCAAAGCCGCGCAGCACGGCGTAGGCAAGAAGCGGAATGGCAAAGCTCAGCGCTATTCCGGCGAGCAGGGCGGCGGCCACCTCGGCGTTGACGCCCGACTTCGCCACCGCCACGCCGCCTTTCAGGCCGATCGCGGCCATCAGGTACAGCGACATCCCCTTGGCCATCGCCTCGGGAATGGCGAGGTCCGAGCGCAGCGCCGAGGCGAGCAGGCCAAGCAGGAAAAACAGGATCACCGGCGAAGCAAACGGGGCAAAGGCGGTCGTATCCATCGGGCGCGCGCTAGCGCCATTGGCAAACGCTGGCAAGCTGACTAGATGAGCCCGCATGACCGACCTTGTCAGCGCCCCGGCGCCCGAACGCCCCCTCCAGGCGGAACGCCAGCGCAAGCCCGACTGGATCCGCGTGAAGGCGCCCGGCAGCAAGGGCTATGCCGAAACCCGCCAATTGATGCGCGATCTTCGGCTCAACACGGTGTGCGAGGAAGCGGCCTGTCCGAACATCGGCGAATGCTGGACCAAGAAGCACGCCACGGTGATGATCCTGGGCGACGTCTGCACTCGCGCCTGCGCGTTCTGCAACGTGAAAACCGGAATGCCGCGCAAGGTTGACCTGTCCGAACCGGATCACGTGGCCGAAGCGGCCGCCCGTCTGGGGCTTGAGCACATCGTGATCACGTCGGTTGACCGCGACGATTTGCCCGATGGTGGTGCGGGCCAGTTCGTGCGCGTGATCGAGGCGCTGCGTCGCACCACGCCGGCCACCACGATCGAGATCCTTACGCCCGATTTTCGCGGCAAGATGCGGGCGGCGGTAGAGGCTATCATCGCGGCCGGGCCTGACGTCTACAACCACAACCTCGAAACTGTGCCCCGGCTGTATCCGACGATCCGGCCGGGCGCGCGCTATTACGCGTCGCTGCGCCTGCTGGAGGAAGTGAAGCACCACGACCCCATGATCTTCACCAAGAGCGGGGTGATGCTGGGCCTGGGCGAACAGCGTCTGGAAATCCACCAGGTGATGGATGACATGCGCTGCGCCGGGATCGATTTTCTGACTATGGGCCAGTATCTCCAGCCCACGCCCAGGCACGCGAAAGTCATCGAATTCGTCACCCCGCAGGCCTTTTCCGCGTACGGCGCCATTGCCCGCGCGAAGGGCTTTTTGCAGGTTGCTGCCAGCCCGCTGACCCGATCCAGTTATCATGCTGGCGATGATTTCCGCGCGATGCGCGCCGCGCGCGAGGCGCAGCTGGCGACACGGATGCGCTGATCATATGCCCGCGATTCACGAAACCCGCCGCCTTGCGTGGAGCGCCGAGCAGATGTTCGATCTGGTCGCCGACGTCGGCCGGTACCCGGAGTTCCTGCCCTGGGTGATCGCCACCCGCGTCCGCTCGGACGACGGGACCGAAATGGTCGCCGACATGCTGGTCGGCTTTTCCGCGCTGCGCGAGAAATTCACCTCGCGCGTTGAAAAGCGCCGACCGGATGAGATCCGGGTCCACTACGTCGATGGGCCGATGCGCGATCTTGATAACCGCTGGCTGTTCCGCCCGGTGGCGGAGGGAGCCTGCGAGATAGATTTCACCGTCGAGTTCAGTTTTCGCAATGCACTGTTCGAAAAGCTGGCGGGGCAGTACCTTGACAAGGCTTTCCGCAAGATGGTGACCGCGTTCGAGGCACGCGCCGAGCAACTCTACGGCAGCAGCAATTCCAGTGCGCACAGCGTAGCCTGAAGCCGCACGCCCGCGCGGGTCGCTTCGTCGAAACGCTTTTCCTCGGCATCGAAGTTGTCCGCCTCGGCCGCGTTGCGCACCGCGCGGGCGAACACCACCGTGCCAACCGGCTTCTGGCTGGATCCGCCGTCCGGCCCGGCGATGCCGCTGATCGAGACCGCTACGTCGGCATGGCTGTACTTCAGCGCGCCTTGCGCCATCGCCCAGGCACAGGCGACCGAAACGGCGCCAAACGCATCGATGATGTCGGCCGGCACGCCCAGCTGTTCGCGTTTGGCCTCGTTCGAATACGTAACGAACCCGCGCTCGACCACGGCGGACGACCCGGCCACTTCGGTCAATGCTGCGATTACCAGGCCTCCGGTGCAGCTTTCCGCCACCGCGATCCGGCGGCCTATCCGGGCATTTTCGGCAACTACCCTTTGGGCGAGCGCGTATACATCGGCGGGCAACAGCGTCTCGGGCATCTGGTTCAGGCCGTGCACAGCGCGATTTTGCCGATCCGAGCACCGTCGGCCCTGCTGCCCAGGCCGACTAACGCGACGAGCTCGGCGGTACTTTCGGCGGGCAATGGGGCCAGCAGTGCTGTAATGCGGTCGATCGTGCCGCACGACGATGGTTTGACCTTGCCCGAAACAACCCCGGCCATCGCCGCGTCGGTCATCTGCTGCAAGCTGTCATCGGGCATCGCGCCCAGCACGTCCGCCATTTCGGGGGTGCCAGCCAGGCTCATCTTCAGGAAGGCAGCGCGGGCCTCCGGCCAGGCGCGGGCCTTCCCGGCAGTGTATCGAACGGCCAGCGCATCGCCCTGCGTCCGCAGATAGCTGTCCGTCGGCAGCTTCTCCGCGCAGGCGCGCGCGGTCCCGCGGATCAGGCTGGGCAGCGCATACGTGGAAAGCGCCGTAAACTCGCGCCTGGTCAGGCAAACGGTCTCCGCAGCCTCTGCCGTGGGCGCGGCAGCGGCGATTTGTGGCAACGCCAGGGTGACGGCGACGGACAGGATAACGAAACGAAGCATCGGCCAGACTTTCTCAAGACGCACACCAGTCGTTCAGGACCCGTCAGCGGCGAACCACAGTGGCCACGGCATGCGCCGCGATTCCTTCGCGTCGCCCGGTCGGCCCGAGTCCTTCTGTAGTAGTGGCCTTGACGCTCACGGCGCCGATGTCAACGCCCAGCAGTTCTGCAAGCCGTCCGCGCATCGCCTCGCGATGCGGGCCGATCCGCGGCGCTTCGCAGATGATCGTGACATCGACATTGCCGATCTCATGCCCGGATTCGCGCACCAAGTCGGCGGCCCGGCAAAGGAATCGATCGGACGAGGCGCCTTTCCACTGCGGATCGGTCGGCGGGAAATGCTGGCCGATATCGCCCGCGGCGCACGCGCCCAGCAACGCATCGACCAGTGCGTGGATGGCCACGTCGGCATCCGAATGGCCGTCAAGGCCGTGACTGTGATCGATCTTCACCCCGCACAGCCACAAGTCCGTGCCGGCGGCCAAACGGTGTACGTCATACCCGGTCCCGATCCGCACCGGCGGCGCTGCATTACCGAAATCGCCGGCAAAAGTGAGCTTGTGCAACGCCTCATCCCCTTCGACCAGCACGACCTGCAATCCAGCGGCGCGCGCAACTTGCGCATCATCGCCCGCATCAGCCACGCCTAGCCATGCCCGGTGTGCGGCCAGTATCTCGGCAAACCGGAACGCCTGGGGCGTCTGGACCCGGCGTAGCGCCGCGCGGTCGGCCGGGGCGCCCATGCGGCCGCCGGCATCGACGCACAGACTGTCCACCACCGGCAGCACCGGGATCGCACCAGGCGCATCGGCCAGTGCGGCAACCAGCCGCTCGATCACACCGCGCGGCACGCCCGGGCGCGCGGCGTCGTGGATCAGCACCAGCGACGGTGTCGCCGGCAGCGCCGCCAGCGTCTCGAGCCCCGCGCGAACCGAGTCTTGCCGCGCCGCGCCGCCGGCCACCAGATGCACCGGCAATCCAGCAAGCGCGTCCTCGGCTATCGCGTCCGCTCCTTCAGGGATGCACACCACCACAGGCTCGCACCCGGCGGCGATCAGGGCAGCGACCGAATGACGCACCACTGGGACGCCCCGCCACCGGGCAAACTGCTTGGGCACCGGCTGGCCTGCCCGCAGGCCCGCACCGGCCGCCACCACGATTGCCGCGACGGGACACGGGAGAGGGGAGGGATCGGCCATTCGTCCGCGCGCTAATCGCTTGCGGGGCAAAGGACAATCCACTATGCGCTGCCTGTTTTTTAGGCAGGTTCAATGACAGCGCCACTTCCGGTTCCCCCGCCACTCCGCCCGATTATTGTCGGCCCGGTCGAGATTGCTTGCCCGGTAGTGCTCGCGCCGATGACCGGGGTAAGCGATCTGCCGTTCCGCCGCCTTGTGCGCCGCTTCGGGTCGGGCCTCAACGTAACCGAAATGATCGCGTCGCCGGCCGCGATCCGCGAGACGCGACAATCGATCCAGAAGGCGGCGTGGGATCCGGCGGAAGACCCCGTATCGATGCAGCTGGTCGGCTGCGCGCCGCTTGAAATGGCCGAAGCGGCCAAACTGAATGAGGATCGCGGCGCGGCGATCATCGACATCAACATGGGCTGTCCGGTCCGAAAAGTGGTGAACGGCGATGCCGGCTCGGCCCTGATGCGCGACATGCCGCTGGCAGCTGCCCTTATCGCCGCGACCGTCAAGGCCGTTAGCGTGCCGGTGACTGTCAAGATGCGCATGGGCTGGTGTCATGACAGCCTGAACGCGCCCGAACTGGCGCGGATCGCGCAGGATCTCGGCGCGCGGATGATCACCGTCCACGGCCGCACCCGCAACCAGATGTACAAGGGCTCGGCCGACTGGAGCTTTGTGCGGCGGGTGAAGGATGCGGTGTCGATTCCGGTGGTGGTCAACGGCGACATCTGCAGCATCGATGATGCGGCCGCGGCGCTGAATCAGTCCGGCGCCGACGGGCTGATGATCGGGCGCGGGGCCTATGGCAAGCCATGGCTGCTTGGGCAGGTGATGCACTGGTGGCGCACGGGTGAGGCGCTGGCCGATCCCGATATGGCGGTGCAGTTCGCCACGCTGATGGAACACTACCGGGCGATGCTGGGTCATTACGGCCGCGACACCGGGGTGAAGATGGCCCGAAAGCACCTGGGCTGGTATACCAAGGGCTTGCCCGGTTCGGCGGAGTTCCGCAACGCCGTCAACTTCGTCGATGATCCCGAAGAGGTGTTGCGGCGGCTCGAGGGGTTTTATGCGCCGTTCATCGCGGGCGCGCCGGTGCGGCGGATGCCGCTGGTTGCCAACGTGCCCGGACTGCAGGCTGCCTGAGCGCGATGCCCGGCATGCACTCCGAACCTGATGCCCAGCGGCAACTGGCCAGCCTGACGGTTGCGGTGCTGCTGCTCGCGCCGGGCCAGCGCATCGCTGCTGCCAACCCTGCGGCCGAACAGTTTCTGGGCCAGAGCTTTCGCCGCGTTGCGGGCGCGCGCCTGCTTGATCTGGTCACGCTGGTCGAACCGCGGCTGGTAGAGCGGGTGAGAGACAGCGATGCACCGCTGACAGTGCGCGATGCAGCCGCCGTGATCATCGGGGTCGGTCCGCGCCGGCTTGACCTGACCGTGTCGCCGGTGGCCGACAGCCCTGGTTGGCAGGTCATGACCGTTCAGGACGCCGGCGCCGCCGAGGCGCTCGGTGAAGATCCGGGCGCTGCCGAAGATTCGATACTGCGCGCACCGGAAATTCTGGCGCACGAGATCAAGAACCCGCTGGCCGGCATTCGCGGCGCGGCGCAGCTGCTTGGCCGCAAGGTGGGCCTCAAGGATCGGGCACTGACCACGCTCATCGCCGATGAAGTGGACCGGATCGCAAAGCTCATCGACGAGATGCAGACCCTGTCGCGCCGCACCGCCGCGCCCGTCGCGCCGTGCAATCTGCACGAGGCGGTGCGCCGCGCCCGCGCGGTGATCGATGCGGCCGGCACGGCCCCGCGGATCGAGGAGGAGTTCGACCCCTCGCTTCCTGCCGTCCTCGGCAGTGCCGATGCGCTCGTGCAGGTCCTGATCAATCTGTTGTCCAACGCCGCCGAGGCGTGTCGCACCGTAGGCCATCCGCGGATCATCGTGCGAACGCGGTTTTCCAGCGGGCTGCAGCTCCACGCCGTCAGCGGCGGAGCCCCGGTTCGCCTGCCGATCGAACTGCGCGTTTCCGACAACGGCCCCGGCGTGGACCCGGCGATGCGCGATCACATCTTCGAACCGTTCGTCACCACGAAAAAGACCGGGCAGGGCCTGGGTCTGGCGCTGGTGCGCAAGTTGATCCGCGACATGAATGGTCGGATCACCCATGAACGCGACGATGCCGGTGGCTTGACCCACTTCCGTATACACCTCCCATTGGCGGACGATGTGCGCAAGGTGGGTCGCGGCAAGGCAGCCGGAACGATGGACGCGCAGCAGCGCAGGGAGCCGGCAGCATGAGCGTCCTTCTCGTCGAAGACGACGAATCCATCGCCATCGTGATCACCGCCGCGCTCGAGGCGGAGGGCTTGGACGTGACCCGCTGCGATACCGTGGCCGAGCGGGACCGGCTGCTGACGGCCCGTTCCTACGCGGCGCTCATTACCGACGTGATGCTGACCGACGGGGACGGCATTGAATCGCTGCCTGCCGTGCGCGCGCTTCGGCCGGACATGCCGGTCATCATCCTGTCCGCCCAGAACACGCTGGATACCGCTGTCCGCGCCAGCGATACCGGCGCCTTCGAATATTTTCCCAAGCCGTTCGACATTGATGAGCTGGCCCGAACGGTCCGTCAGGCGCTTGGCGCGTCCACCCAGAACGGCGCGTTCGGCAATGACGATCCGGCCGAACCAGGACTGCCACTGGTCGGCCGCAGCGCCCCGATGCAGGCAGTCTACCGCATGATCACCCGCGTTCTCCGGAACGATCTGACGGTCCTGATCCTTGGCGAATCCGGTACCGGCAAAGAACTGGTGGCGGAGGCGATCCACCAGCTGGGCCAGCGCCGCACCGGCCCGTTTGTCGCGGTCAACACCGCCGCCATTCCGGCGGACCTGATCGAAAGCGAACTGTTCGGCCACGAAAAAGGCGCGTTCACCGGTGCCGTGGCGCGCCACATCGGCAAGTTCGAACAGGCGGCCGGCGGCACGCTGTTCCTCGACGAGATTGGCGATATGCCGATGCAGGCCCAGACGCGGCTGCTGCGTGCGCTGCAATCCGGTTCGATCCGGCGCGTCGGCGGGCGCGAGGAAGTGTCGATCGACGCCCGCATCGTCTCCGCGACCAACCGCGATCTTGAACCCCTGATCGCTGCCGGGCAGTTCCGCGAGGACTTGTACTATCGGTTGAACGTCGTGCCGATAAGCATGCCCGCGCTGCGTGACCGGAGCGACGATATCGAGGCCTTGGCCGGTCATTTCCTCAAGCTCGCGGCAGCGGAGGGCCTGCCGCGGCGGCAGCTCACGCCCGACGCTGCCGATCTTCTAAAGCGCCAGCCGTGGCGCGGCAACGTGCGCGAACTGAAGAACTTCATCTTCCGGCTGGCTCTGCTGGCGCGCGAAGATTTGGTCGATGGCGCCGCGCTCGGCCCGCTGCTCGCGCAGAACCAGCGCGCCGAAGACGATACCGGCAGTTCCGAACTAGCGCTGGAGGCGGCGGTCACGCGCTGGCTGAGGCTCCAAGCCCCGGCGTACGGCCAGGTCTACGACGAATCGCTCGCTGCATTTGAACGGCCGCTGTTCTCCCATGTCCTGCGTGAAACCTCGGGCAACCAGCTGCGCGCCGCGCAAATTCTGGGCATCAACCGCAACACCTTGCGCAAGCGGCTCGGGGAACTCGGGCTTGATCCCGAAGGGTTCGCCCGCCGGACCTGAACGTCCACCGGCGCGGCCCGCCGAATAGCGCTTGCAAATCTGCAACAGTCGTTGTTGTAACTGCGCAACGATGCTGGAACACGCGACGGCTCTTTCCGATACCTCACCGGCTGCCGATCCGGCGGCCTCGGCCTCGCGCCGGGCGGGTTTTCCACGCTGGTGGCGGCGGATGCTCGTCATGTCACGGCGGGCCAACCTGTTCGCGGTGATCGAACTGGCCGCCGGGATCGCGTTCCTCGCGATGACGGTCGTCACCTTCGCCACAATCCGCGCGCAGTCCGAGCGCGAGCTGATGCCTTCGGCGGTCACGGCCTCGCTGCTGATCGGCACACTGGTGCCGGCGATGGCGCTGCTGGTCCTGCTCGGTCGGCGCATGGCGCTGCGCCGCGCGGCCGAGACGCTGGGCGGCACCGGGCGGCTGCACACCCAGCTGGTGTTCTTCTTCTCACTGATCTCCGCGATCCCGACGCTGCTGGTGGTGGTGTTTGCCTCGTACCTGTTTCAATCGGGCGTCGAGTTCTGGTTTTCCGACAGCTCGCGCGGCCTGCTTGAAAACGCCAACAAGCTCGCGCGCGGGTACTATGAGCAGAATCTGCGCGATGTCGGCAACGAAACCGTCGCCATGTCGAGCGACTTGCGGGACTATCTGGGTCAGGCGTCGATCGCCAGTCCAGCCTTTGCCGAGGGGTATTCCTATCAGGTCGTCAGCCGCAAGCTAAATGAAAGCGCGATCATCCAGAAGGGGGCCGACGGCAAGCTGCGCACCGCCGCGATCGTCGATCCCGAACGCGACAGCACGCGTGAGCGGATCACTGCGGGCGTGCTCGGACGGCTCGAGGCAGGGGAGCAGATGGTCGTCTCCGCCAGCGCCAACCGGATCGAGGCGGTTACCCCGATCGACCGCGCCAACGGCGTTTACCTCTATGCCGCCCGCAGCTCGGATCTGCTCGCCTTCAGCCAGGGTCAGCGTGCGCAGAACATCGTGCGCGCCTACGAAGTGCTGACCCGCCGCGCGCGCACGCTGCAACTGCGCTTCAACGTGGCGTTGTTCGTCGCCAGCCTGGCGCTGGTCGGCCTGTCGGTATGGTTCGCGCTGCGCTTTGCCGATCGGCAGGTGAAGCCGCTCTACGACCTGGTCGGCGCGGCCCGGCGGGTGGGCAGCGGCAACTACGCGCTCCGGGTGGAGGGCCGCACCGGCGGGGACGAGATCGGTCAGCTAAACCGCGCGTTTAACCGAATGACCGCCCAGATCGAACGGCAGACGCAGGCCCTAGTCGGTGCCAACCAGCAGCTGCACGAACGCCGCGCATTTATCGAAGCCGTGCTCGAATCGGTCAGCGCCGGCGTCATCTCGGTCGACGGGGAAGGGCGCGTGCAGCTCATCAACAACCCTGCGCGCGCGCTCCTATTCGACGAGCAGGAGATTCCTCCGGCCGGAGAGCCGCTGGTCCGGATAGCCCCGCAGTTCGCGGCGCTGGTGGAAAGCGGCCGGGCATCCGCGGTGATCCAGCACGGACGCGGCGGCAAAAGCGGCGGCGAGCTGCTCACGCTCGCGGTCCGCATCGCGCGGGACCGCGCCGGCCACGTCATCACCTTCGAGGATATCACCCGCCAGCTGCTCGATCAGCGCCAGGCGGCCTGGTCCGACGTCGCGCGCCGCATCGCGCACGAGATCAAGAATCCGCTCACCCCGATCCAGCTGGCCACCGAACGGCTGCGGCGGCGCTACACGCGCCAGATCGCCACCGATGTCGACCTGTTCGAGGAGCTGACCTCCACCATCATTCGCCAGGTGGGCGACTTGCGCAAGATGGTGGACGAATTCTCGTCGTTCGCGCGGCTGCCCAAACCGGTATTCCGGGCCGAGGACCCTGTCGATCTCGCCCGCCAAGCGCTGTTCCTGCAGGAAGTCGCCCGGCCCGACATCAAATTCACGTTCGTGGCCGAGGCCGGCCAGTCCGCTGCAGTGGGCGCGGCGCTGGGCAACATCCTGTGCGACCGTCACCAGTTCGGCCAGGCGATGACCAACGTGCTGAAGAACGCCGTCGAAGCGATCGAGGCGCGGGTGCGGGCTGCGCAGCCAGACTATCAGGGCCGGGTCGAGGTTCGCATGACCAGCGAAGGGCAGGGCGACCGGGCCGCGGTGGCGGTCGCGATTACCGACAATGGCATCGGCCTGCCGCAAGACCGCGAGCGGATCGTCGAGCCTTATGTCACCACGCGTGAGAAGGGGACCGGTCTTGGCCTCGCGATTGTGAAGAAGATTGTCGAGGAGCATGGCGGGGAAATGGTCTTCGCCACTGTCGATGATGGCGGCACCCGGGTGGTCCTACGCTTTGCGCGCGATCCGGCTGCCATCGCAGACCTTGACGATGCGCCCGTCCAGCAACTGCACGCCCCGCAACCACCGGTCCAGCCCCCGTCCGAAGCGGCGGAATAACCACAGCAAGGAGACCCCATGGCGCTCGATATCCTGATCGTCGATGACGAACGCGACATCCGCGAACTCGTTGCCGGCGTCCTCAGCGATGAGGGCTACGAGTGCCGCACCGCCGGCGACAGCAGCGCCGCACTGGAAGCGATCGATCAGCGCCGGCCCAGCCTGGTCCTGCTCGACGTCTGGCTGCACGGCAGCCCGATGGACGGGCTCGAAGTGCTCGATGCAATCAAGGCGCGCGAGCCCGAATTGCCGGTGATCATCTTCTCCGGCCACGGCAATATCGATACCGCGGTGTCTGCGATCAGCCGCGGCGCGATGGACTTTCTGGAAAAGCCGTTCGAGGCGGAACGCCTGTTGCTGCTGGTCGAACGCGCGACCGAAACCGAGCGCCTTCGCCGCGAAAACGCGCGGCTGCGCGAGGGGTTCGTTGCCGCGCCCGAATTCACCGGAAACAGCACCGCGATCAACCACGTCCGAGCCACGCTCAAGCGTGTCGCCAACACCGGCAGCCGCTTGCTGATTTCCGGCCCGGCCGGGGCGGGCAAGGAAGTCGCCGCCCGGCTGCTCCATTCGTGGAGCGGGCGCGCCGCGAATGCGTTTGTGTCGGTCAATTCCGCCCGCATCACCCCGGAACGGTTCGAACAGGAGCTGTTCGGCGAGGAACAGGACGGCAACCTGGTCCGCCCCGGACTGCTCGAATCCGCCAATGGAGGCACGCTCTATCTCGATGAAGTCGCCGACATGCCGCTGTCAACCCAGGCCCGCATCCTGCGGGTGCTCACCGAGCAGGCGTTCGTGCGCGTTGGCGGGCATCGGTTGATACGGGTCGATGTGCGGGTGGTATCGTCCACGTCCCGCAGCCTCGAACGCGAGATTGAGGAGCGTCGTTTTCGCGAAGACCTGTTCTATCGCCTCAACGTCGTGCCGGTGCAGGTCCCCGCCTTGGCTGACCGGCGCGACGATATCCCGGCGTTGGTTGATCATTTCTTCGCGCGGTTCGCCACCGATCAGGGCATCACGCCACCGGAAGTCTCGCCAGAGGCGATGGCCGCGCTCCAGTCATACGAATGGCCCGGAAACGTCCGCCAGCTCCGCAATCTGGTCGAACGCACCGTGATCCTCACCCCGCGCGACCGCCTGGCCCGGATCGAGGCGGAAATGCTTCCGCCCGAAATCGTCAGCGGCCGGATCACCGGCGAACCGCAGACGTCCTCGTTGATGGGCGTGCCGTTGCGCGAAGCGCGCGAGAACTTCGAGCGTGAATACCTGCGCGTCCAGATCCGCCGTTTCTCCGGCAACATCTCCAAAACCGCCAGCTTCATCGGCATGGAACGCTCCGCACTCCACCGCAAACTCAAGCTGCTCGGCATGGTCAGCAGCCGCGAGGACGAGCCGGAGGAGGTCTGAGGGCAGAGGCCGGGGCTTGCAATTTTGGCAGCCAAGACCGGAGCTATACATCTCAGTTTACAGCTGGAGGCGAAGTTGACCACGGACATCGTCACCCGTCACCCCGGACTTGACCTGGGGCCCTGCTCACTTCGCGCGGATTCTCCCAAAGCGTCACGAAGTTAACCAGCCCCAGCGGCATGCTGCTTCTGCCCCTCTGTATGCCGCAACTGCGATAAATTCGATTGCACAACCGGAACCACCAGCCACTTCCGCGATTTACGCGGGAGCCGGAAACCAATAACAAAGGCACCGAACCGGCTGAATCGGTCCCCTTCACGGGGCAGGCCCAGCCAGATCGCGGATCGCGCAAAGCGGCCGCCAAAAAAAGGAGCACACCCAAGTGACCGGAAAAACTCTCACCGCCCGACCCCGCGCCACCCCGGTGGAGGAACCGGTAGCTGCCCCGCCGCCGCCGTTGCCGGTCGGCAAGGGCAACCAGAATTTGCAGGATCAGTTCCTAAACCTCCTTCGCAAAAGCAAGACCCCGGTCACGATGTTCCTGGTAAAGGGCGTCAAGCTGCAGGGCATCGTCACCTGGTTCGATAACTTCTCGATCCTGCTGCGCCGCGATGGCCAGTCTCAGCTGGTCTACAAGCACGCCATTTCCACGATCATGCCCAGCCAGCCGATCGACGCCCGGCAATTTCTGAACGGTGCCGAATCCGGCAACAAGAAGGTCCGGCTGCTGCAGGACGTGTTCCTTGCCTCGATCCGGACGGCCGGCGTGCAGGTCACCATGTTCCTGGTCAATGGCGTGATGCTGCAGGGCCGCGTTGCGGCGTATGACTTGTTCTGCATGCTGCTCGAACGCGAAGGGTACGTCCAGCTGGCGTACAAGCATGCGGTTTCCACCATTCAGCCGGTCACCCCGGTCGACCTGTCTGGCGGGGAGTGGGACGGCGAAGAGGATGCGGACTAATCGATAACGAAGACCTTCAGGCTGAAGTCAGCCGCGGTGCCCGGGCCGTCATCGTCTACCCGGCAATGCGGCAGCGCGGTGCCCCCGAGACCGAGTCCCGGCTCGAGGAGGCACGCGGCCTTGCGCTCGCCATCGGGATCGTGGTGGCCGAGGCGTTCGCCGTTCCGATCCGCGAGGCGAGGGCGGGCACCCTGTTTGGCGAAGGCCAGATCGAGAACATAGCTGCCGCCTGCAACCGTGAGGAAGCGGAGCTGGTCATCGTTGACGGCGCGCTCACGGCGATCCAGCAGCGCAATCTGGAAGAAAAGCTGAAGCGCAAGGTGATTGACCGGACCGGTCTGATCCTCGAAATCTTCGGCGAGCGTGCCGCCACCGCCGAAGGCCGTCTGCAGGTCGAACTCGCGCATCTTGATTACCAGGCCGGCCGGCTGGTGCGCAGCTGGACCCACCTTGAGCGCCAGCGCGGCGGGTTTGGCTTCCTCGGCGGGCCCGGCGAAACGCAGATCGAGGCCGACCGTCGGATGATCCGGGACCGCATGGCACGGTTGCGGCGCGAACTCGAACAGGTCCGCCGCACCCGCGGCCTGCATCGCCAGCGCCGGGGCCGTGCGCCTTGGCCCGTCATTGCGCTGGTGGGATACACCAACGCCGGAAAATCTACGCTGTTCAATCGTCTGACCGGAGCGGACGTGATGGCGGAGGACCTGCTGTTCGCCACGCTCGACCCGACGATGCGGGCGATCCGCTTGCCCGGAATTGAAAAGGCTATCCTGTCCGACACCGTCGGTTTCATCTCGGATCTGCCCACGCAGCTTGTGGCCGCCTTTCGTGCCACTCTCGAAGAGGTCACGGCCGCGGATTTGATCGTACATGTGCGCGACATCGCCAATCCTGACACTGCCGCGCAGAAGCGGCAGGTGGAAACAATTCTTGCGGATCTGGGCGTTATCCCGCGTGAGGGGGAAGCGGGTGACGACGAGGATTCACAGGGTATTCCGCTGGTGGAAGTGTGGAACAAGTGGGATCTTGTCTCGGCCGAACGGGCTGAGGAACTTGCCGAGGATCTTGCGCGCCATTCCGACGATAACATCGTCACGCTATCGGCGCTGACAGGGCAGGGCTGCGATGATCTGCTCGGCCTGCTGTCGCGGATGCTCACCGCCAATGCACGGCTTCATGTGTTCGTGCTGCCGGCCAGCGACGGACAGCGGATCGCGTGGCTGCATTCGCACGGCGAAGTGGTGAGCGAGGAGGATCTCGGCGAGGCTCGCGGGGCAGAGACTGATGGGCCCGAACGACGGTTGCATGTGCGGCTGACCGCGAAAGAATTCGGACGCTTTTGCCAGCTCTGAACGGTTAGCACCGCTGTTGCAGTGTCGTTGCAAATGGGCTCGCTAAGGGGCTTCGTCCGCTTTGACCGCCTGCCATAACGCTTCCTGCCGATCGAGCGGCAACTCGGCAAAAACCCGCCCTTCAGCGACAGCGATCGATTCCATCGCCTTGAACCTGCGCTCAAATTTTGCATTTGCAGCTTGAAGGGCAGTCTCCGGTGCAATGCCGTATGCCCGAACCACGTTCACTGCTGCGAACAGCAAATCGCCGGCTTCCGCAGCGCGCTCTTGGTCGGAAGCAGCTTCCTCAAGCTCCTGTAATTCCTCGATAACCTTTTCTATCGGACCCGTGCGATCGGGCCAGTCAAAGCCAACCCGCGCAGCCCGCTTCTGCAGCTTCTCGGCCCGCATCAACGCCGGCAAAGCCAGCGCAACCCCGTCAAGCGCCGACGTAGCCCCAGCAGCCGCGCGCTCACGTTCCTTTATAAGTTCCCAACGGGTCTCACGATCCTGGCAGTAACTATCTGAATTCCCGAAGATGTGCGGGTGACGCACCTCCATTTTGGTGGCAATGGCATCAGCCACATCGGCGAACGAGAAGTGCCCGCTTTCCTCTGCGATGCGTGAATGGAACACGACCTGGAGCAGCAGATCGCCCAGTTCGTCACACAGTGCCGCCATGTCTCCGCGCTCAATCGCGTCGGCAACTTCGTATGCTTCTTCAACGGTATAAGGTGCGATCGTGGCAAATGTCTGCGCGACATCCCAGTCACATCCACGAACGGGATCGCGCAACGTTGCTATGATGGAGAGGAGGCGCTCGACAGGTCCTGCCATAAACTATCCGTCAGGTTGATAATATATATTATGTTAAACTGAGTCCGCCCGAAAGCGTGATCCATAGAACCGCCACCACGCCCAGTATCACTGCCCAGACAGCGCCAAACATCAACGCGCGACGCTTTCCGAGCTTCCGGAACACACCGCCGCGTCCGACCAGGATTAACGCCAGCACAAGTCCGATCAACGCAGTGATTTGATCCCCGGTCATGCAACCACCACCATTCCGTCGTAGCCAACCGTCACATGCGCCGGTACCTCGCCACCCACAACGGCATAGTCCATCGACTTGTCCAGATGTGTCAGCACCGCACGTTTCACCCGGGCGGCTTCCACAAGTTCAAGCGCCATCGCCAGATGGGCATGCGTGGGATGCGGGTCGCGGCGCAGGCAATCAACGACAAGCACGTCGCAAGCGTTGAAAAGGCCGACCATTTCCGCGTTGATGGCACTGAAATCGGTCGCGTAACAAATTGATTTTCCGTCACAATCGAAACGATACGCAGTTGTCTCCGCCGGGCCATGATCCATTTGGCACCACGCGATGCCGAATCCGGCGAACATCCGCAGTCGATCCAGCGTTTCGATCGAACAAATCGTCGAGTAACCGTGCTGGCCCGAGAACACATACCCGAACCGATTGCGTAGCCGCCGCACAGTTTCCTGGTGGCCGAACCCCGGGATCGGTCCGGTGCGGCCATAACGCATTGGCCGCAGATCGTCGATTCCGTGCGTATGATCTGCATGGTCATGCGTCCAGAAAACGGCGTCGACCCGGTCGATATCGTTCGCGAGCAACTGGTGACGCAGGTCGGGCGATGTATCGACCAGCAAGCGCGCACCTGCGGCACTTTCGACCACAATCGACACGCGGCTACGCCGGTTGCGCGGCTCGTTCGGGTCGCAATCGCCCCAATCGTTGCCAATCCGGGGAACGCCAGTGGACGTGCCAGAACCGAGCATGACCAATTTCATGCGTCGGCTTTCGCAAAGAGTCGGCGAAAGTTGGCCGACGTGGTTTCTGCCAGTTCCGTCAAGTTCACACCGCGCAGGCCCGCGACGAACCGCGCGGTATCGACCACAAACGCCGGCTCGCATGGCCGCCCCCGGTGGGGCACCGGCGCAAGGAACGGGGAATCGGTCTCTATCAGCAGCCGGTCTTCCGGGATCTCAGCGGCGAATGCCTGCAGCTCTTTCGCATTCTTGAAAGTCACGATGCCCGAGAGCGAGATCGTAAGGCCGAGCTGGAGCATTGTACGCCCAAAATCCGCGGAAGCAGTGAAGCAGTGGATCAGCGCCGGAAAGGCCCCCTGCTCCATTTCCTCGGCCAGAATCCGTGCCGTATCGATTTCTGCGTCGCGGGTATGCACGATCAACGGAAGCCCCGTTTGCCGCGCGACGCCTACATGAACCCGGAACAGCGCTTGCTGTGTCGTCCGGTCTGAATTGTCGTAATAATAATCCAGCCCGGTTTCACCAATTGCTACCACTTTGCGGTTTTCTGTCGCCTCCAACAGCACCTGCGCGCCAAGGTCCGCATGCGCATCCGCTTCGTGCGGGTGAATTCCTACGCTGGCCCAGACGTCGGTTTCACGCTCAGCCACCGCGAGCACATCCGCCCATTCGTCCCGCCGCGTCGATATGTTGAGGAAACCTGCTACCCCGACCGCCCGCGCCCGTTCAAGAGCAGCATGCTGATCCTCGACCAGGCCCTTGTAATTCAGATGGCAATGGGAATCGATCAACATCAGGCGTCTGGTTCACTGTCTTCAGCAGGAAGCTCAAGACGCGGGAACGCCGCTACTGGGGCATTCAGAGGTGTGCCCGTCTCGACGCGCCTGGCGTACCAGCCGGCGTCGGCCAGATCCGCAAGCGTGCGCTGATTCGTCGGGATGCCGAGCTGGTCGAGCACCTGAGCGGCCGAATGCGGCACAACCGGGCTAATAACGATCGTCAAATCCCGCACAGCCATGAAAAGTGAAAGCAGCACGGCCTCCATCCGTTCCGGGTCCGTTTTTTTCAGCGCCCAGGGTGCCTGCTCGTCGACGTACTGATTGCACGCAAATACACCGCGAAGCCATGCCTCGATGCCGGCGGAGAAGTTGAGCACATCGAATTCCCGCGCCAAGTGGGAGCACGCCATGCGGACATCCTCATGCAGCTTGTTGTCCGCATCTGCCGGCGAGAATGGCCGCAACTTGCCGTCCATGTTCTTGAAAATCATCGAGCAGACGCGCTGCACCAGATTGCCGAAGCTGTTGGCAAGCTCGGCATTTGCCCGCGTTACAATGGCTTCTGGCGAATAGCTCCCGTCCTGCCCAAACGCCACCTCACGCATCAGAAAGTAGCGCAACGGATCGACCCCGAACCTTCCGGCCAAAGCCAGCGGATCCGTGACATTGCCGACCGATTTCGATTCCTTCTGGCCGCGATTGAGCAGGAAGCCGTGGCCGAAGACCTGCCGCGGCAACGGCAGCCCGGCACTCATCAGGAATGCGGGCCAATAGACTGCATGGAAACGGACAATGTCCTTTCCGATCAGATGCAAGTCCGCCGGCCACCACCTGGTGAAGTCGGCGCCTTCTTCGGGAAAACCGAGCCCTGTCAGGTAGTTCGCCAGGGCATCGACCCACACATACATTACATGACCGTCGGATCCGGGGACTTTTATGCCCCAGTCGAAGCTGGTGCGCGACACCGACAGATCCCGCAGACCGCCCTCGACAAACCGCATGATTTCGTTCCGCCGGCTATCCGGGCGAAGAAAATCAGGGTGATCCTGGTATAACGTGAGCAACCGGTCGGCGTATTTGCCGAGGCGAAAAAACCAGCTTTCCTCCACGGTCCATTCAACCGCCGTGCCCTGCGGCGACAACCGTTCGCCGTTTTCAGCCGCGACCAACTCGCTCTCATCATAATAGGCTTCGTCCCGGATCGAATACCAGCCTTCGTACCTGTCGAGATACAAGTCGCCGCTGGCCTCCATCCGGCGCCACAGTTCCTGCGTCGCCGCGTGGTGGCGGGTTTCGGTTGTTCGAATGAAAACGTCATAGCTGATATTCAGCGTGTCACACATTTCGATGAAATACTGTGACATTTCGTCCGCGAGCTGCTTTGGCGACACGCCAAGCTCGCGCGCCTTCTGCGCCATCTTCAAGCCGTGTTCGTCGGTTCCGGTCTGGTAACGCACGTCCCGCCCCTGAAGCCGCTTGAACCGGGCAACGACATCAGCCGCGATCGCTTCATAGGCGTGGCCGATGTGCGGCTTGCCATTGGGATAGCTGATTGCCGTTGTAATATAGAAAGGTTCGGCCATCCGGGGGAAAAGTCCTGCGTGAAAGATCAGGCGGTCTCTCTAGGCATCGCTGTCGAGGCGAGCAACCCGCCGATTTCCATCGCCAGCAATCCGGGATCATAGTTGAACGTGGGGACCTGCCCGGCCAACCTTACGAGCGCCGCGTGCGCCTCGATGATCCGCAGCTGGTGTTCCCGGGCAACCTGTCCCACCCGCGCCGCCAGAACAGCGCGCGCGAGATCGAGCGTGGCCAGCAGCCGATCCCGGTCGGGCCGCGCGCCGATCAGACCCGCCAGAGCCCCGCGCAGCGCGAAGTGATCGTCTCCCGCAGAGACGAGACGCTCCATCAGGTCGTGCAGCGGACCCAGATCCTGCTCGACAAAAGACAGCGCTCGGCCAGGCGATCCGTGCGCAGCCGCCACCGCCGCTGCGCGGGCTGCCCCGGCCGCGTGCGGCGCATGGCGGGCAACCACTGTCTCGACCTGGGCGTCACTGAGTCTTGGAAACCGCAATGTTCGGCAGCGCGAGCGCACGGTAGCGAGTAGCCGACCAGGCCGGTGGGCCACGAGCAGGAAAAAGCTGCCGGCCGGCGGCTCCTCAAGGCTTTTGAGCAACGCGTTGATCGCTTCCTTTTCCATGTCGTCGGCCGGATCGATGATGACGGCGCGGCGCGCGCCCAACGTTGGGCGGGTGGACAGGCGGTGCTGGATCTGCCGGATCTGGTCGATCGTGATGTTGCGCTTGGTCGCGAACGGTTTGCCGTCGTCCTTCTTCTTCTGCTCCTCCTCACTTGCGGGCAAGTGATCGAGCACGATGATGTCGGGGTGGATGGCGGGCTGCGATATGCCTTCCTCGGCCACCAGCTCACGCGCGGCCGCCAAGGCGAAACCTGATTTTCCAACTCCGCGCTCGCCTGCAAGTATCCATGCATGATGCATCTTGCCTGACTGAAGCGCCGTGCGCCATTCCCGCCAAGGTTCGTGATGACCGATCAGGCTCATCCGAGGCGTGCCACGGCGCCAAGGACGGCCGTATGGGTATCACCGGTCGGACCGCTACCATCAATCCTGGCAAAGCGGCCGGGTTCGTTCGCGGCAATTCGGTCGAATGCGGCTGCAACGCGCGCATGGAACTCTGCAGGCCGTCCGCCGATGCGATCCTTGCCGGCAGGATCGCGGCGATCGACCCGCGCTGTCGCCACATCGATGGAGACTTCGATCAGCACGGTCAGATCCGGGAGCAGGCCGCCGCTGCCAAAGTGATGAAGCGCCAGCAGATCTTCATCAGCCAGGCCGGCCCCCTGCCCTTGGTAAGCCCGGGTCGAGTCGATAAACCGGTCGCAAACGACCCACGTTCCTGCCGCCAGCGTGGGCCGTATCAATCGTTCCACATGATCGGACCGGGCGGCAGCGAACAGCAGCGCTTCGGCACGCGGGAACCAACCTTCGCCCTCGACAGCCAGCAGCAGCTCCCGGACAGCTTCTGCCCCGGTGGTCCCCCCGGGCTCACGCGTCATGATTGCCGGCGTTCCGCGCGCATTCAACGCATCGACCAGCAGGCGCGCCTGCGTTGACTTGCCCGCGCCTTCGCCGCCTTCGAACGCGATGAAACGCCCTGGCCGGATCATGAGACCAGCCCGCTCAGTCCATTAAGCAGACGGGCAATCACACCGGCCTTCGGCACGTCGGCGCCAGCAACCAGCGGCAGCCGCGTCGGCGGCGCCGATCCGGCGCGAATTTCAAGTTCGGCGATTTTGGCCCCTTTCGCTACCGGAGCCCTGAGCGGGCCTTCGTACACGACCCGCAAGGAAATGCGCCCCCCCTGCCCGCGAGCCATGGTTGCCGCGTAATTCCCTGGGCTCACGAGCGGCACCGACCTGTCTGCACCGTCCTGCACGCGCGCGGTGCCAACCACCGCCCCGCGGGCGAACAGCGGCCTGGTATCGAACGCAGCGAAGCCCCAATTGATGAGCGCCGCCGCGGCCTTGGAGCGGTCCTGGTGGCGGTCTGCACCGGCGACCACCATGATGAGCCGGCGCCCGTTCCGGACCGCAGAGCCCAGGAAACCGTACCCTGCCTGGTTGGTGAACCCGGTCTTGATTCCATCCGCGCCATCGACCCTGCCCAGCAGCGGGTCATGATTGCGCTGCGTAATGCCATTCCACGTCATCGTCCGGTGGCCGACATAACGCCGATACAGATCGGCATGGTCGTTCAGCATGGCAGCGGCCAGCGTGGCGAGGTCGCGCGCCGAGACATATGTCTGGCCATCGTCCATCCAGCCGTTAGCGGTGCCGAAATGGCTGTCCGTCATTCCCAGCCGCCGCGCGTGCGCGTTCATCAGAGCCACCCAGTTGGATACGCTCCCCGCTGCCCCTTCGGCAAGCACGACGCAGCCATCGTTGGCGGATACGTTGGCAATGCCGAGCACGAGATCGTTGACGGTCACGGCCTTTTCGCGATCAAGGAACATTGTCGAGCCGACGCCGTGCCAGTTTTTCCACGCATCTTCGCTCATGCGGAGGCGGGCATTCGGATCAAGCTGACCGCGGGCGATCATATCGAAGGCCACGTACAGCGTCATCACCTTCGTGATGGAGGCGGGGACGAAGCGGCGGTCAGCCTCTTTCGCGAACAGCGTCTGGCCCGAATTCAGATCTACCAGCAGCGCGATGGGGATCGGAGCGACTTCAGCGGGAGCGATGAATGGGTTGGACAGTTGCGTGGCATAGTCCGCCACCGGGGCCGCACGGATTGACGACACCTGCAAAAGGGGCAGTGCCAGCGCAAGCGTGGCTAGGACAGGCGAAAGCAGACGTTTCAAGGCGACTCCGGTTCACGCGGTGCAGTGCCGACCGGTTACTGCGGTTCAGTCGGCGCGCTGGATTCGGGCGTCGGTATAACCTGCGGCCCCGGCCTTGGCGAGGGCAGCCTGAGCATCCGCGCGGCCGCGGAAAGGACCCATGCGGACTCGGAAGAGCGTGCCGGC
>JAZKDH010000006.1:98908-138570 GCA_040387665.1 Pseudomonadota bacterium
CGCAATGTGCGACGCGCGTGTCTCCGACGAGAAGGCGCCAACCTGAACGGTAATGGTTCCGGAGCGCTTGATTCGTATTCGCGACGCCGGCCCGGCTCGCGCTTCCACCGGCCGCACCGGCCGCGGCATGACCGACCTGATCGTAGTTCGGCGTGTCAGCCGGGGCATAAGTCACCCCGTCGACGACAAACGGTGCGCCCAGAACCAGCGGATAATCTCCTACCGGGCCATCAGATGTGGCCTATCAACCATCCGGGCGCGGCGGAACCAATCGTTCCTCCACACGCTGCGACTACCGGCAGCAGAGCCATGACCGCTAGTCGGCTAAGGGGCGATCTCATCTGCTAGCAACCCCACCGACAAAGCGTAGTAGTTCGAGCAGTTGTAGTGCAGGATCACGCGATAATTCCCCGTTAACAGGAATGCGCCCGCGCCGGGGCCGTCGGGCTCAATCATAGTGGCCAGGACGTTGTCGGCGATCGGTGCCAGCGGCTCTACGCCTTGCAGCCGCCATTCCGCTACGGTCAGCCAACGCGAATGGCGTGCGTGGACACGGGGACACGTTGGAGCGACGAGCCGTGTCTGCACCGCGCTGCGGCGGAAGGTTTCCGGCAAGCGCGCCGCCACGCCCCACGGCTGCCCGGGGCGCCAGCCGGCGTCACGGAAGTAATTGGCGATCGACGCCAGCGTATCTGCCCGGCTGTGCCAGATATCGCGGTCACCGTCGCCATCGCCGTCCACTGCCAGACGCAGATACATCGAAGGCAAAAACTGCGGATTGCCGAATGCCCCGGCCCAGCTTCCTTTAAGCCGCTCTTTGGGGACGCCGCGATCCGCCATCTTCAGCAGCGCCACGAATTCGTCGGCAAACAGCTCGCGGCGACGCCCCTCAAACGCAAGCGTGGCAAGCGATCTGGCAAGATCGAAATCGCCCCGGTACCTGCCGTAATTGGTTTCATGACCCCAGATTGCGAGCAAAATGGCAGCCGGCACGCCGTATCGCTGCTCAATCGGGCGGGCCAGGTCCGCGACGGCTGCGTACATCTGCCTTCCGCCCGAGATGCGTGCAGCGTCAACGTGTGTGCGGCGATAGGGAGAAAACGGTGGCGGAGCTCCGCCAACGACCCCGCCGGGTTGGGAACGGTCGAGCGCAATCACGCGCTGGTTCAGCGTCAGCCCGCCGATCATCGACTGGATCGTGTTCTCGCTCACGCCTTCGGCCCGGGCGCGGGCCGCCAGCAATTGGAGATATCCCTGGAACCTGGCTTCGGCATCGGTGAGCACGGGCGCGGAAGGCTGGGACGATCGGGCCAACGCCGCATCCGGCGCGGACGCATCGAGCTGGGCCTGCGACGGCGCTGCGCATAACAGCGATGCCGCGCACGACAGCATCAGGCGAATTGAAATCGAGGGAAAATGCATCGCTACTACTGTTGCACAAGGCGAACTTATTGGGAAACCCGCGTTATCCGATTGCCCGCAGCTTTCACCCGCCGCAGCGGCAAACGTCTGCTCAAGACAACGGTTCGTCGCGCCCGGCCAGATGGAGCGAGGCAATATACCCGAACGTCATCGCCGGACCCAGGCTCGATCCGCCGCCCGGATAGCGTCCGCCCATCAGCGAGTTGCTGTCCACCCCGACCGCGTACAGGCCCGGGACCGGATTGCCCCCGGCATCGACGACCCGGCCTTGGGCGTCGGTGTTCAGCCCAGCCAGCGTGCTGAGCTGGCTGGGGCGCACCTCAATCGCATAGAACGGGGCTTCGCGCAGCGCCCCCAGCGCCGGGTTGGGCTGATGCGCCGCGTCGCCCATGTAGGCGGAATAGGCATTCTCGCCGCGGTGGAAATCCTCGTCAACCCCGGCGTCGGCAAAGCGGTTGAACCGCTCCACGGTCTCTTCCAGCCGTGCCGTATCGAGCCCCAGCTGCGGCGCCAGATCGGCGATGCTGACGGCCTCCTTCGCATAGCCCTGCCCCACCCATGGCCCCACCGGAAACGGCGCCGGCTTGATCAAGCCCAGACCATAAGTACGAACCGCGGCGGCATCGGCGATCTGCCAGACGCGGGTGATGCCCTTGGCGGCGCAGGTCTCGCCGAAGTTCTGGTAATGGAAGCTTTCATCGACGAAGCGCTCGCCGGTGCGGGCATCGACCATGATCGAGCCCGGGCAGTGACGGTCGAAGAACAGCGAGGGAAACAGCGCCAGCGACCCGTCGGCCCGTGGAAATGCGGAGGCCGGGGCATAGATCGCGTTGGCAGCATTGCCGCGATTGAGCACGCCGCCTGCTGACTCGCCCATGCGGATGCCGTCGCCGCGGCTGCCTTCCGGTTGCAGCGACCAGCCGGCCTCGGCCTGCGGAATCAGTTCGGCGCGCATCTGCTCGTTCGCGCCGAAGCCGCCGCTCGCGAGGATTACCCCGCGCCCGGCGGTGAAGCTGAGCGTCTTGCCGGCATGCTCCGCCGTCACTCCTGTCACGCGGTCCCCCTCGCGCAGCAGGCCGGTGGCGCGGTGTTCGGCCAGCAGGGTCACCCCGGCATCGGCTGCCGATTTGAGCAGCTGCGCCGCCAGTGCATTGCCATTGCAAAGCACTTGCCCGCGCTTGCCCCGGATGCGGTCCCAGGCATAGCCCGCAAACCTCCGGGCGGCGAGCATGGCGAACGCCCGCGAGGTGCGCCAGCGGGCCATCATATACCCCTCGGCCGGGGTAATCTGCATCGATCCGAACAGCCCGAATTCGGCGAGCGGGCGGCGCAGCCGGGCGAACAGCTTCGATCCCAGCCGCCCGGCCGGGTACGATGCGGTCAGCATGCACCGGCCCTGGTTCCACCCCGGCTGGCCGGGGGCGTAATCGGGCACGTTGCTGGCTGCGAGCTGCAGCTCGGTATTGTCTTCCAGGTATTCGACCATGCGGGGGCCGACGGTAAGGAAGGCATCGATCTTGGCCGCGTCAAAATGGTTGCCCAGCACCGCCTGCAGGTATGCGCGCGCCGAATCCACGCTGTCGTCAAAACCCAGCTCGGCCATGTGGCGGTTGGCGGGAATCCACACCCCCCCGCCCGAGATCGCGGTTGTCCCCCCGAACGTCTCGGTCGCCTCCAGCAGGACGACCTTAAGCCCCTGCCGCGCGGCGACGATCGCGGCGGTCAGCCCGCCCGCGCCCGAACCGATGACGACAACATCCGCTTCCATTACGCTCTCCAGTATCTCGGCCCCCATGTCAGCCCGCGACGATCCCGCCGTCGATCGAAAGTTCCGCGCCGTTGACGAACGCCGCCTCGTCCGAGGCGAGGTAGACGCAGCCCCACGCGATGTCGTCCGGCTTGCCGGTGCGCAGGTTGGGCTGCTGGCCCTCGATGATCCGCCGCATTTCGGCCGGATCGTCGCTCCGGTCAAACATCTGCTGCAGCATCGGCGTGTCGATCACGCCGGGATGGACCGAATTGCAGCGGATGCCCTGCGCGGCAAACTCCACCGCCGTCGCCTTGGTCAGCAGCCGCACCGCGCCTTTCGACGCGCAATAGGCAGCAAAGCCCGGCGCGCCGATCATGCCATAGGCCGATGAAATGTTGGTGAGCGAGCCGCCCCCGGCGCGCAGCATTGCCGGGATCGCATGCTTGCCGAGCAGGAACACGCCCTTGCCGTTGACCGCTAGCACGTGGTCCCACTGGTCGGCCGACAGATCGACCGCACCGCCTTCGCCCGAGACGCCCGCGCAGGCCACCGTGGCGTCGAGCTGGCCCCAGGTGCCCTCCGCCAGCGCGACCGCGGCCGCGATCTGCGCCTCGTCGGTCACATCGGTGGCGATATAGCGAAAACTGTTCGGCGCGGCATCCATCGCCGCGACCAACTTCGGATCGGACGGGGCGGCTCGGTCAGCCACGACGACCCGCGCCCCTTCCGCTGCGAACAACCGCGCACAGGCCGCGCCGATGCCCGACGACCCGCCGGTAATGATCGCGACCTTGCCTGCCAGTCTGCCCATGTTCCGTCTCCCGCTGCGCCGTGCTGGCGCTTGGGGCAATAGGGCCATTGGCTGACCAGAATGTCAACTCACCGCACGCTCAGTGGCTGGCGGAAGGAGTTTCGCCATACCGCAACGACGCATGACGGATCACAGCGACCTCAAGCCTGTCCGTCAGCGCTGCCGGCAACGTGATCCGCGGCCCATGCGCCGCGCTCGCCAAGTTGCTTCTGAGGACCCTTGGTGGTGTCATGTTTAGTCTGGTGTTCCAGCTCAGAGTTCAATTCGGCGCCGAAAAGCAAAACGTAGCTGGAAAGATAGATCCACGTGAGCACAGCGACCACTCCCCCAAGACTTCCGTAGGTAGCGCCAAACTTTCCAACGTTCGCAGCGTAAAAACCAAATCCGACGGATAATACGGCCCAGCCCAGGGCGAATAGAAGTGAGCCGGGCGTCAGCCAAGTCCATTTGGCTTTGTCCCTGGAAGGTCCATAGCGGTACAGCGCGGCTGCGGCGCCAGCTGCTGCTAGCGCAAGCAGCAGGTAAGAGGCTACTCTCCAAGCAATCAGCGCAACCGGGTTCGCGTCCGGCAGTAACTTGTGCAGATAAGCTAAAGAGCCGACAGCAAGAAGTGCCACTGCTAACCCGATTGCGGCGCCCGCAGTGATGGCAAGTGCAAGCAAGTTCGTCTTCAGGAATCCACGCTTCTCCTCTTCCTCATAGGCAATGTTCAAAGCACTTATGATCGCCCCTGCTGCGTTGCGCGCACCAAACAGGGCTACGGCAAGCGCCAGGAATACCCCGAAGCCCTTCTTGCTGCTGGAGGTTTGAACAACGCCAAGCAACTGTTCTCCGATCATTTCGGCCACGTCCGCAGGCATAACTTTGGTGATTTCCTGCATGTTGCGGACCACGGTCGTTGGCTCGGTAAGCAATCCGTACGTGAGTACCGTCGCGCCCAGGAGCGGGATCACGGCAAGGAAGCTGTAGAAAGCAACTCCCGCGGCGACCAAGCCAACATTGTCGGAAGTGGACTCCTTCCACGTGCGCACCGCGATCTGCTTCCAGGCTGCCAGTGGCATCCGCCAAGGGCTGGTCGAATTTTGGCCCGGTGCTCCCGTCGCCTCGTCTCGAACCAGATCTGTGTCAGGGGTGTTCACTAAGCAACTCCTCAGGCGGGTGAAGCTAGTGAACGCATTGGACAAGCATTAGTTCGGCTCTGTCATCTGTGGACGCGGATAGATCGGGAATGGCCGAGCACGCGCGTACTTGCCGATGCTGCAAGAATTACGGGGACAGTATACGTATTCCCCGGAAGCGCGTCACGGGAACTGTGCTTTGCCGGTAGTCTCTCGCATAGCCACGTCCAGCAACCCACTTCCGAACCCCCGGGCGCCGCCAGGATACCACGGCGCCAGCGGTGTTGCCTACGCACGCTGACCCGGATGTGCCGCACTTGTCCAATTCGATGAGTTTACTGTCCCCGGAATTACGCCGCTAGCAGCCCGGACTGACTCCACATTCGTTTGACAGCGCCTTCCGGCCTCTAAAAGTGGCTTTGGATCTTAGTGCCGCCTGACACCATGCTCTTGATCAGGGGGCTATCGAGGAAACTATTCGGGAAGGTCGCCGACGGTTCCGTCGCGGCGGCGAGGCGCTCGCGGTGACCTTCCGGAATCTCAATCGAAAGCGCATTCAGATTGCTCTGAAGCTGCGGCAGCGTCCGGGCACCAATCACCGGCGAGACGACCGCGCGATTCAGCAGGACCCACGCCAAAGCCAGCTGCGCCGGATGAACGCCCAGTTCCCCAGCAATTTCCCTGACAAGCTCCGCTACGCCGATCGTCCGCTCGTTCAGATTGCCCTGCGATGCGATCATCTCCTTCCGCGATCCCTCGATTGCGGACTTCCCGATATCTGCGTGCGCAAGATCGGCCTTGCTGTAGCCTCCCGCAAGCAGCCCGCCGGCCAAAGGCGCCCAAGGATTCACGCCCAAGCCCATAGCCATGGCCATCGGGAAAAGCTCGTGCTCAACAGTCCGCTGCACAAGGCTGTACTCGACCTGCAACGCCACGAGCGGAGCCCAGCCGCGAAGCTCAGCCAGCGTCTGCATATGGGCGATGCGCCAGGCAGGGGTATCCGAAATACCGAGATATACGACCTTGCCCGACCGGACGAGATCCTCAAGTCCCCGCAGGACCTCCTCGGCTGGCGTATGATAATCCCACACGTGGAGGTAGAACAGGTCAATATGGTCGGTCCCGAGTCTCGAAAGGCTGGCCTCGATCGAACGAACCATGTTCAATCTATGGCTGCCGCCAGCGTTCGGATTACCCGCCTGCGTGTTGACCGAGTATTTCGTTCCGATCACCACCCGCTCGCGCTTGCCCTTGATGAACTCGCCGAGGAGACGCTCGGATGTACCTTCCGTGTAGTTGACTGCGGTGTCGATGAAGTTGCCGCCGCTATCGATATAAGTGTCGAAGATGCGGCGGGAGTCTTCGTGATCGGAACCCCAGCCCCAGTCCTTGCCAAAGGTCATCGCCCCTAGGGCAAGAGGAGAAACTCGTAAGCCAGAGCGCCCCATTGTCCGATAACTGTCGAGCGATGTGACCATCAGTCATTTCCTTCCGATCAATGCAGCAAGCGGGAAAAGCGAGCAAACGATCCGCCAGTTCGCTAATGCCTGTCGCATGTTCTTCGTGATCAGCACTTGACCGACGCGTCGACGCCATAGGTGCGCGGTGCTCCGGCAGCGCTGATCGCATTACCGAATGCCGACGTCACTGAGTAGCCCCTAATTTTCTAGACGCCTTCCGTTTTATTCAAAATCATCTACCGTTTGAACTCGACGGGCGATAGCATCCCGTTTCAGTACCCGTTAGAATTCGGGGGATAGCGTTGAATTCGGGGGCCAGTATACGCATTTCCGCGGAAGCGCGTCAGGGGAACCGTGCTTTGCCGGCAGTCTCTCCCGTAGCCACGTCCATCAACCTGCTCCCGACCCACCGGGCGCCACCGGGATACCACGGCGCCCGCGGTGTCTACGAACGCTGACCCGGACGTGCCGCACTTGTCGACTTCAGTAATTATACTGCACCCGGAATTCCCCGGTATTCTCCCCGTAATCCTCCCGTTATTTCTGAGGTTCCGAATGTCAGCCGATCGACAAAAGACGGCGCAAATGGCCGATCAGCTCTTTGGTGTTCACCGGCTTTGCCAAGATAGGCGCAACGGTCAGCTCGGCGGGCAGCTGGCTCAGGCTGTAACCAGTGGTTACGACGAACGGAACTCCAAGCTCCAACAGCGCCCTTGCTACGGGAAGAGCGCTTTCATTTCGCAAAGATGCATCCAGGACCACCGCGTCGCAGCAGTCGGGAATGCTCAACTGAGACATTGCCTGCAAAACAGTTTGGCATGGACCAAGGACCTGGAAACCATGGGCTTCCAGCGCGTCCTCGATGAGTAGAGCTATAAGGACTTCGTCTTCGACCAGAAGGATGCGGGGTTTTGAAGGATGATTCTGGGGTTGCGGACTCATTGTGCCTCGCTGTCCGTTACACTTTCCAACGGGCAATCGAGGCGCCACATAAATCCCGATGGAGCGAAATCAGTTGTGACTTCACCGTCAAGGCTCAGCCTCACCATTCTGCCGATCACGGTTGAACCGAAGCCGTATCGTTCCGGCACGACAACGGGCGGGCCAGCAGACTCCGTCCAGGTCATGACGAAGCGGCTTGCGTTGGTACCTTGAATGCGTTGCCAGGCTAGCGTGATGTGGCCCTTTTCGTTCGACAACGCGCCGTACTTGCTGGCGTTGGTGGTGAGTTCATGAAGTGCCATCCCGATTGTCTGCACGGCCGACGACGACAGAAACACGTCATCACCAGCAAGGGAAATTCGCCCTCCGATCAGATCCTTGAAATGGTCGAGTTGGGCACGGACAAGCGTGTCGATCTGCACGCCCCTCCATTCATTATCGACAAGCACATCCTGCCCGGCTGCCATCGATTGGAGACGGGCCGAAAAGTGCCGCATGAATTCGTTATGGTTTGCCCCACGGGTCTGCTGTGCCACTGACATGACAACTGCAAGCATGTTCTTCGCACGGTGATTGACCTCGCCCATGAGCAGTTGAACATGGCTCTCGCGGTTCTTTTGCTCGGTGACGTCGAGATTCGTGCCAACCACCCACTCGGTTTTCCCATCAGTTCCGGCACGCGCAATCTCTACCGCGCGAATGTGTCGCACTCTGCCGTCGTCACCGCGCCGGATACGAAATTCGCGTGTACTCTCGCCGCAATTGCCGGCGGTCTCCTGCAGGATCTGATGCTGGCTAGCGGCGTCATCCGGATGAACACTCGCGATATAATCGCTGTATTGGACTGAACCGTCGCCGGTAGGAGATTTGCCATACAGCTCGAACATTGTGCTATCCCAGCGAACGTTGCCGGTTGGTATATGCCATTGCCAAAGTCCAATCCCTGCGGTTTGAGTAGCTAGATTGGTTTTTACTTCGCTTTCGATCAGGGCATCGGCAACATTCTGGCGTTCGATTACCAGTTTTTGCAACTCTTCGAGCGCCTTTTCCTTCACGTCAACGAGATTTCGGTTTACCTCGCGTTCCTTGATCAACTGTCTATTGGCTGTCTGCATTCCATGAACAAGCGCAATATCCGTCGTTACAACCAGCAGGTAGAAGGCAAGCGCGACCTCAGCCCCGTCCAGTGCGAACGAGTTGACGGGGGCGACAAAATAGTACCAGGCAACTATGCCGCATAGCAGCGCAGAAACGCTGCCCAGACGCACGCCGAACAGGAACGACGTCACGATCACAGCGGGGAAGAATGTGACGTAAGGAAATCCGGAAGGAAGCACGCGATCTACGGCAATCCGCAACAGCCATGCTGCAACGAAAATGGCGAGCGTGGCGATCCACCCAAAAACAGGATTATGACGCCCCAGGGGAAGCCGCTCGATCCAGCGGGTCAGGCGGCTTGAAATGGCTGAAGCACGGCCCATTCCGATCACAATCCCCATACCCATGCTTTGCTTCGCCCGCCGCTAGCGGGTTGCGACCTGAGGTTCACGTGCGGCTGTGGTCGAATCAGGACGTTTAGCTGCTGTTCGGAAAGTGCGCGGAGACAGGGAATTCTTCGTCCCATAAGGTCCGGCCCTTGATTTTCAATGAGATACTGGCGGACAGGGTGGGATTCGAACCCACGGTGAGCTTGCACCCACGGCGGTTTTCAAGACCGCTGCCTTAAACCACTCGGCCACCTGTCCCGATGCGAGGAGTGCGCACCGGCTAGCGTCCCGCGGGTGCGTTGTCACGCCCGGATTACAGGCTCCACGGCAGGATGCGCGGCCAATGCCCAGCCTCGTAGATTGGCTGGCCGGGTTTCAGGCTATCGAACCCGGCCATCACCACGCGGTCGTCGGTTTCCTGGCGCTGGTTGGAGAACCTGTTGGCGCCAAGGTCGCGCTTCGCTGGCAGCGGGCGGTAGTACGCCTGGTCGGAGAACAGGCGGAAGGTGTAGCTGCGGCGGCGCTGGCCGGGCTTGGTCGGCGCGCCGCCGTGGAGGCAGCCTGGGTTGAAGGCCAGCACATCGCCGCGCTGCATCGCGGTGGAGAAGATGTCGAACCGGTCGCGGTTGGCCTCGATATCGGGCAGGCGCGGCAGGTCGGCCTCGTCGTAGAGCGGGGCGGTAACATCAGCCGGATCGTACATCGTTGCGTTGTAGAGCGTGGTCCGGTGCGAGCCGCGAACCACCTCCAGCACGTTTTCGGCCTCCAGATCATCAAGCGGGATCCACAGGATCAGGAAGCCGGGGCCGGAAAACGGCAGGTACGAGGTGTCCTGATGCCACGCGGTGCGACGCGCGCCCCCGGTCTTGTTCCACATCTGCTCCAGATAGTAATAGACGTCACGCCCGCCGAACAGGCGGCTGGCCCATTCGGGAATGCGGGTTTCGCGCATCAGCTGCTGATAGCGCGGGTGAGTGCGGATGGTGTTTTCCGTGAGGAAGTGGATTTCGTCCTTTCCATCGCCGTACATCACCTCGGCCACGTGCTTTGCCTCGGTGAAGTGGCTTTCCCACGCGGTTTCGAGCAGCGCCATCTCGCGCAGGTCCAGCGCATCGCGGATCACGGTGACGCCATCTGCTTCGAACTCGCGAACGTTGTGCGCCCAGTCACTTGCGGATTCAATCTGCGTCATCGCACTTTCTCCCACATGCAGCCCCTGGGTCAGCTTGCTCTGCCCCGCCGCGCGACCGTGTAACGCACACGGCCGGCCGTGGGTGCCCCGCCCGCGACGATCACGTCATAATCGCGCTTGGCGGTTTCGACGCTGATCAGGCCGGCGTTCAGATCTTCCTCCACCGCCGAGACATCGCGCATGCGCGGATCGCCGAAGCCGCCGCCGCCGGGCGAGGCCAACCACACGCTGTCGCCAGCTGCCAGCGGCACGCGTTCGGCCTTGCTGCGCATTGGCGGGATCCAGTTTTTCCCGCCCGTGGTGAGCGAGACCGAGTTGGGCGCGGCCGGGCCGCCGCCATGGACCCCGAACGGCACGTGATCCACCCGGTCACCCAGGATGGTGACCAGGCAATCGGACAGCGCGGTGATGCCATAGGCGGTGCCGCAGCCCCCGCGATGATAGCCCGACCCGCCGGAATCCTCGCGGATCGCATAGTGGTCGAAGCGCACGGGATAACGGTGTTCCGACATCTCGATCGACATGAACTTGGCCATTGATCCCGGCGGGGTACCGTTGACCAGCCCGTCCGACGCCCGGCTGGCGCCGTACCCGCCCGGATAGGGGTAGACCGCCACGTAATATGCTCCGCTGTCGGGCCGGCGGCCCGATACGGTAGCAACCCCGGTGGTGCCGAACGGGGCGGCGGGGACCAGCTCGGGGATCGCCTGCGCCAGCGCGCCGAACACCACATCGACCACGCGCTGGGTCACGTCGGTGGTGCCCCCCACGGCCGAGGGATATGCTGCGGCCAGGATCGAGGGTTTGGGAATGGTGAACCGCGCCGGGCGGAAAGCGCCCCCGTTGACCGGCACATCGGGGAAGATGTGCTTGAGCGCGACCAGGCACATCGAGAACGTGGTGCTGTCGGAAATGTTCATCGGCCCGCGCGCGGCAGCGGCGGTGCCGGTGAAATCAAAGTGCAGGTCGGTGCCCTTAACGGTGATCGCCAGTACCACCTTGAGCGGCAGGTCATCGACCCCGTCGTTGTCGAACCAGTCCTCGATCCGATAGGTGCCGTCGGGAATTTCGGCGATGTAGCTGCGCATCTCGCGCTCGGACCGGTCGAGCATTTCGGTGATGCAGGCGCGCAGGGTGTCGCGGCCGTACTTGGCAATCAGGCCTTCCAGCCCGCGCCGACCGACGTCGAACACGTTGATCATTGCCGCCAGATCGCCTTCGAGCTGCTGCGGCAGGCGGACGTTGGCGGTGATCAGGCGGATCAGCGGGGCGTTGTAGCGGCCTTCGTCGAACAGCTTGAGCGGGGGAATGAGCATCCCCTCCTGGTGGATCTCGGTGGCCGAGGGCGCCCAGCCGCCCGGGGTGGAGCCGCCCATGTCCATCCAGTGACCGGTGTTGGCAAACAGGCCGAACAGCTCGCCCTCGATGAAGACCGGCTTTACCAGCACTACGTCGTTGAGGTGCGTGCCCGAAATGTAGGGATCGTTGAGGAACCACAGGTCTCCTTCCTTGAAGCCCCCCTGCGCGTTTGCCACTGCGATCACCCGCTGGACGGTCCACTGCATCGAGGCGAGGAACAGCGGCAGGCCGAACCCGCCCTGCGCGATGGTCTCGCCGGTTTCGGCATCGTAAAGGCCGTGGGCGCAATCGTTGGTTTCCGAGATGATCGGCGAGATCGCGGCCCGGATCAGGTGCAGGTCCATTTCGTCGGTGATCTGTTCAAGCGCGCCGCGCACGACTGCGAGGGTGACGGGATCGACGCGCATCATGCGATCTCCACGAGGATGTTGCCGAAGCCATCGACCCGCGCGACCATGCCGGGTTCGATCACAGCGGTGGTATCGGCCTGTTCGATGATCGCCGGGCCGATGAACGATTGCCCCGGCAGCAGGTCGGTCCGGTCATAAATTGCGGTGTCGTGCCAGCCTTCGAACCAGACCGGGCGATGCGACGAAGGCGCTGGCGTGGTCGCCACCAGCGGCGCGGGGGCGCGCACCGGCCGGTCCCGCTCGCCGCGCACCGCCGTCTTAAGGCTGACCACGACCACCGGAATATCACCCAGCGTATTGCCGTATTCGCGGGCGTAGACGCCGCGGAATGCATCGACCATTTGCGCCGTGCTCCAGTCGGCCTCGATCGGCACGCGCAGCGCGTGGATCTGGCCGGCATAGGACATTTCGGCGACGTGGCTGACGCGCACGCGATCCACGGTCACCTCGCTGGCGGCAAGCTGCGCTTCACCCTGCGCGCGCTGGCCGGACAGCGCCCGTCCGACCCAGCCCGGCTCGAGCGCCTCGGCGCGGCGTTCGACCGTCAGAGCCAGATCGTACTGGATATCGGCGATGGCGCAGCCCAGCGCGCACTGCACCCCCGGATAGGGCGGCAACAGCATCGTCTTGATGCCGACCTCGCGCATGATCGCGGCGCCGTGGAGCGGCCCTGCCCCGCCGAACACCACCAGCGCGAAATCGCGTGGATCGTGCCCCTGCTCGACCGAGAGCAGCCGGGTGCGGCCAGCCATGCGCTGGTTGACGATGGTGAGGATGGCCATCGCGGTTTCCTCGACCGATAGTCCAAGCTGCTCGCCAAGCTGGCCCAGCGCGTTGCGCGCGGCGGCGATGTCCAGCCGGTCGATGTTGGTGAGCCCGATCGGGTGGTCGGCATTGATCCGGGCCAGCACCGCGTTGGCGTCGGCCACCGTCGGCTGGGTGCCGCTGCGCCCGAAGCAGACCGGCCCCGGCACCGCGCCGGCGCTGCGCGGACCCACTTGCAGCATCCCGCCGCGATCGATCCAGGCGATCGAGCCGCCGCCGGCCCCGATGGTGTGCACATCGATCATCGGCAGGCGCAGCGGTATGCGGAAATCAAGCTCAGTGGTGTCTGCGATGCGCGGCTTTCCGCCGACAACTACCGCGACGTCGTACGATGTGCCGCCCATGTCGCCGGTGATGATTTTGTCGAACCCGGCTTCAAGGCCAAGCTGCGCGGCTGCCATCACCCCCGCAGCCGGGCCGGAACGGACGATGTTAGCGGCTCGGCCCGACAGCTGGCCAAGCGGGATCAGCCCGCCGTTGGACTGCATCACCAGCGTCTGCGCGCTGTAACCGCTGTCCTTCAGCTTGGCCGAAAGGTTGCCGGCGTAGCGCGCGACGAGCGGCTGGAGATAGCCTTGGACGGCGGCGGTACTGGTGCGTTCGAACTCATAATATTCACGCACGACATCGCTTGAAATCGTGATTTGCCAGGCGGGCTTCACGCTGCGCAGGATTTCGGCGGTGCGCTGCTCGTGCGCGGGGTTGGCATAGCTGTGGAGGTAGGAGACGATCACCGCTTCCACGTCCTCGGCGGCCAGCGCTTCGGCCAGGCGGCGCACTTCGGTCTCGTCCAGCGGGGTGAGGACGTTGCCCTGATGATCAAGCCGCTCGTTCACTTCCCAGCGCTGTTCGCGCGGGACCAGCGGGCGGTGCGCCCCAGTCATGCCATAGACCCGCTGGCGATCGCGCCGTCCGAGTTCGAGGACGTCGCGAAATCCCTTGGTGGTGATCAGCGCGCACCTTGCGCCCTTGCGCTCGATCACAGCGTTGGTGGCGATGGTGGTGCCGTGCAGTATCAGGTCGAGCGCATCGGGGGCGATCTCGGCCCGGACCAGCGCATCGAGCAGCCCGCGCGAGGGGTCGTCCGGCGTGGACGGCACCTTGAGCACGCGGCTGACGCTGACGCCGTCCTGCGAATAATACAGGTCGGTGAACGTCCCGCCCACATCGATCCCAACAATGCTGGTCATGCGCCGATACCCTTGAGCCCGATGTCCGGCCCGCCCCGGCGAAAGTCGGCCCAGTCTTGCACCGGCCACATATCCTGGTCCTCGCCGTGGCCGGCGTGGCCATTGATGCGCCATTCAATCAGGCCGTTGTTGTCGATGAAGCTATGGCGGATGAGCGTGATGCCGGACAGCCGCCGGCCTTCCGCCAGCAGCTTGCGGCCATGCTCGTCGGTGCCCTCGATCACGATCCGCTCGACGAACCCGGTGGCCGGATCGCGCTCGATCCGGCGCAAGCCACTGACGAGGTCGCCGATCACGCCATCCTGGATCAGGAAGCCGTACGCCACCTCGTTGCAGTGCTCGCCGCTCTTGGTCACCGCCAGGAAGGCGTCTTCAGCAGTGGCGATGCCGGTGACATAGGCCGATTTGCGCGGCCGGTGCTCGGGGCGCGGCCCCCAGCTGCGGTCGCGAATTGCATGGCAGTCGACCGCGATGGTCTCGCCCAGCAGCGTGATTTCACCGGTGACGCGGCCGAACTGGTCAAAGTGGGTCAGGTCGCCGAACGCCGAGCCGGCCTTCTTGAGCGGGCGCGGTGGCATCACCGCGTCGAAGCGCAAGTCTGCCCGATACCTGTCCTCATCCTCATAACGCACCTGATAGCTGGTCAGCGGTTCGATCGTGCGGACCGAGGTGCCGGTGGGAAAGGTGATGTCGTTAAGATCGGGATTTTCGGGAATGCGCAGCGCGGTCAGGTTCCGGTGGTACAGCGCCTCCCACGGCAGGTGCGCGCTATCGTCCCACACCCACGCACCCCCGGCGACGGTGCCGATGTTGGGCCGCACCATGGTATAGAACCAGCCGCCCAGTTTGCGCTCAGGCACGCAAAACGCGAACCAGCTGGTTTCGGTCATCCACCAGCGGTCGCCCATCGTGGCGAAGTGGAAGTTGTCGTCGGCGGAGGTGATGTCTCTCACGGGTCAGATCTCGTCATAGTGGCGCCGGGCGATGCTGCCCGAGGCTTCGGCGCTGAGCTGGGCTTCCCACAGGCTGTCCTGCGCGAACCACGCCAGCGCCTGGTCGAAGGGTAGCTGATCCAGCGGACCGAGGCGAGCCAGCGCCTTGGCGCGAGCAGCAGCGATGACGGGGCCGTAGCGGTCGATCGCCTTGAGATACTTGACCACCTTGGCGTTGTTCTTTGCCGCGCCAATCACCTGCTGGTCGGTGCTGCGCGGAATCACGAACTCTCCGAACTGGGCGATCACCCGGTCGTACAGCCACTGCTGCTCGGTCTCGGGCGCATCGGCCGGAACCGGCGGAGGGACGCTGATCCCGCTCGCTGCGCTCAGCGCGTCAATCAGCAGGCGTCGGTTGAGCCCGCGCGACACGATCGCATAGGCCGGTTCGCCCGCGAAATTGCGGTGCCGGATCACGCATACACGGGTGGAGACCAGCACGCGGTGATAGAGCAGCCGCTGGCGGTCTATCGGTTCGCCAGAAGCCGCTTCATAGTGCCTGAGCGCTCCATGGAAATCGGGCACCGGTTCCATCACGCAGCGCATTGCGAACCATGCCAGATCTTCCATCGGATCGCCCAGGTGGCAGAACTCCCAGTCGATCAGCGTGGTCAGGTGCCCATCGTGAAACATGAAATTGCCCGGCCCGGCATCGCCGTGCACGATCACTGGAGTACCCGGAGGATTGGGCAGGTTGGCCTTGAGCCAGCGGAAGGCGAAGGCGATCAGCGGATCCGGCCGGCCCGTCTCCACGAACATCGCGTCCCACAAATCGATCTCGCGCCGCACATGCCCAGCTATGGTGCCGGACAGCCCCCCATCCAGCGACACGTCGCGCGCGGCATGCAGGCGCGCAATATTGTCCATGAACTCGCAGGCGATCACCTGCTTGGCGGCCGGGTCCTTCAGGTGGCGCAATTCGGCAATGCCTTCGGCCCGGTCGGTAAGGACCGCGCGCAATTCCCGGCTTTCCGCCACGTACTGCGGAGCCTTCAGCCCGATGGGCGCGATCGCGCGATATATTTCGGCCTCACGCGCGATCGTATAGGGCTCGATCCCTTCGATAGTTTCGCGCGGATCGTGACGGATGAACAGCGCGCGTTCACTGCCATCCGGCTGCCGCACGTCGATCCCCCACGACTGGCGGCGGTTCCCGCCAGACGCCTTGAAGCTGCGCACAACCTCGCCGCCTGCGGCTTGCGCCGCCCAGGTCAGGATATCGTCGATCATCGGATGCCCAGCGACCGTACCGCCTCGACGATCCGTTCCTGCGAAGGGATCACCGCGCTTTCAAGCTGGTCGTTGTAGGGCATGGGCACGTCGCGGGCGGCCACACGCAGCACCGGAGCGTCCAGCCAGTCGAACGCTTTTTCCATGACCATCGCCGAGACTTCCGCCCCAAACCCGCCGGTCTGGCAAGCCTCGTGCACGATCACGAGCCTGTTGGTCTTGCGCACTGATGCAAGGATCGTTTCCTCATCGAGCGGACGGATGGTGCGCGGATCGATCACTTCGACGCTGATCCCCTCGCGCTCAAGCACCTTCGCTGCAGACAAGGCCCGCTGGACCATGACCTGCGTCGCGACGATGGTGACGTCGGTGCCTTCGCGCTTCACGTCGGCCTTGCCGATGGGAATGCAATATGGCTCCTCCGGCACGGGCGCGGTCTGCCCCAGGTAAAGCATCTTGTGCTCCAGGAAGATCACCGGGTTGTCGTCTCTGATCGCGGCGGCAAGCAGGCCCTTTGCGTCATATGGCGTCGAGGGCGCGAGGACCACCAGGCCGGGGACATGCTGAAACCACGCCTCAAGGCTTTGGCTGTGCTGCGCGGCCATGCGGATGCCGCCGCCCTGCGGACCCCGGATCACCACCGGCACCCGCCCGACGCCGCCGTTCATCAGCCGGAACTTGGCAGCCTGGTTGACGATCATGTCCATCATCAGCGTGACAAAGTCGAAGATCTGCACTTCGACCACCGGCCGCATCCCGGCCATTGCCGCGCCCACGCCAGCGCCGCAGAACGCGGGTTCGGAAATCGGAGTGTCGCGTACGCGGTCGGCCCCAAACCGGTCGTACAAGCCCTTCGTCACCTGAAACACGCCGCCCAGCGTGCCAATATCTTCGCCCATGATGAACACGCCCGGATCGCGCTCCATCTCCTGCGCCAGCGCCTCGTTGAGGGCATCGGCATACGTCAGTTCGCGGGTGCCGGGATCGGGTTCGGTATAAGTCTGGTGCGGCACGTAAACCGCGTGATCAAGCAACGCCAGTTCAGGCTCCGGGCTGTTTGTCGCAAATTCGATGGCCTTGGTGATCTCGTCATCGATCCGCGCGTCGATCTCGGAAACCTGGTCTTCGAGCCCCGCCATCCGTTCGCGCATGCGGATCAGCGGACAGCGCGCCTGCCAGGCAAGCCTGTCCTCCTCGCTGCGCGGATCGGTCAGGTTGGTCCGCATCGAATGGCCGCCCCAGCGCCAGGTCATCGCCTCGATCAGGCTTGGCCCATCGCCCGCCCGCGCCCGCCTGATCGCCTCGCCCACCACATGATAGACCTCGGCGGCGTCGTTGCCGTCAATCGTCACGCCCGGCACGCCGTAGCTGCTGGCGCGCATCGAAATCTGCTCGACCGACGTGGTCCGGCTGATCGCGGTGGATAGCGCGTACTGGTTGTTCTCGCACACGAACACCATCGGCAGCTTCCACACGGACGCCAGGTTGAGCGCTTCGTGGAACACCCCCTGGTTGGCCGCGCCATCGCCGAAGAACGCCACCGACACCTGCCCCTCACCGCGCAGCTTCGAAGCGAGCGCCGCGCCCGCGCCCAGCGGCATGGTGGCGCCCACAATGCCGTTGGCGCCGAGGATATTAAGATCGAGATCGGCCACGTGCATCGACCCGCCAAGTCCGCCGCACGAGCCGGTAGCCTTGCCCATCAGTTCGGCCATCATCCGCGCGGTGTTGGCGCCTTTGGCGATGCAGTGACCGTGGCCACGATGATAACTGCCGATGTAGTCGCGTGGAGACAGGTTCGCGCAAGTCCCGGCGGCGATCGCCTCTTCGCCCGCATAGCTATGGGCTGCGCCCTTGATCAAACCGCGGGTGAACAAGTCGCCCGCCGCAAGCTCGAACTGGCGGATGCGCCGCATCGATTCGTACAGCGCCAGCATCTGTTCCGCTGGCAGCGTTGTGTTTTCCAATACGCCCTCCGCCCGTCGGAAGGAGTGCGCGGCGGATGATCTACCGCCTCGCCGTTCTCTCGAACCTCTCCTTCAGCGGTTAATCCGACTCTCTTTCGGAGAAGTTACACGGATGACCGGCAATGCCAAGCCGTTCTCCAAGTGTGATAAGCACATATGGCGCGCAGTTTGAGGCCGAAAACCCCGCAAAGCGTCGGACACGGTGCAGGCAACCAGCTTGATCAGGACTTGCGCGGCGCGGTGCCGGATAGCATGATGCCAAAGGACGCCAAGGACCGCAGAACTGCGATTGCAGCCCACCGGTCCGCGGCAGCGCAGATGTGGCGCCGGGGAGGGATCAGCTTGGGCCAGTCGGGGCACGACCGGATCAAACATGCGATCGTCGCGCCGCGCTCTACTGCGGCCCGGCTCGCGTGGATGAGCGCCGGGCTGGTCTGCGCGACCGGAATTCGGCTGGCGCTTGATCGCGGCGCGTACGGTGTCCCGTTCCTCACGTTTTATCCCGTTATCTTGCTGAGTGCGGTATTCCTTGGCGTGCCGTACGCTGCGCTCACCGCCCTTGGGGCCGCGGCGATCGTCTACACCCTGTTTGACTCGCCTTTTGAGTCCGCCGGCCTGGGGCCGGGCCAGATCGTCATGATGCTTCTGTTTCTGGCGGCATTTGCGATCATCATTCTAACGGGACAGGTCCTGCGTAACCTCGTGCTCGAGAATGAAGAGCATTTGCGCCAGGCCGACGCGTTCAATACCGAGTTGCAACACCGCACGAAGAACGCGCTGCAGATCATGCGCTCGCTCATCGCCAGGCGGCCCCGCGGTGAAGATCCGGCCGAGTTTTATGCGAACCTCGCCAGTCGTCTCGATGCGCTGGCAAAGGCGAACGAACTGTTGCGCTTCGGCGTCCTCGAATCGTGCGATATGGGCGAACTGATTGCATCGACCTTGCGCCCTTTCGACGCCCGACGGTTCCGGGTTTCCGGGCACAAGTGCGTCGTCGGAAAGTCTGCGGCCACGCCTTTGGTCATGGCGCTGCACGAACTGTGCACGAATGCCACGAAGTACGGCGCGCTGTCTGAAGAGGGCGGATCAGTGGCCATCGTATGGCGCCCTGCCCAACATGGCACCGGCGTAGAAATCAATTGGCGCGAGTGCGGCGGACCTGCCGTGTCCCCGCCGGTACGCAGGGGGTTCGGCTCGCGCATCCTAGTTGCCAACGGCGGGCTCAGGAAGGTGCAGCTAAACTGGAATAAAGACGGGCTGGAATGTCTGCTGGAAGCTGACGGGGGAGCTAACCTGGACCGCGGCAAGATCGCCGTATCACATGTGAATGACGCGGCCGTAAGCTGCCAATGACGATTCGTGCATCATTTCGGACAGGGTCGGATGCGGAAACACCGTCTGGATCAACTCGGCCTCGGTTGTTTCCAGCGTCTTGCCGACCACGAAACCGTGGATCAACTCCGTCACCTCGGCGCCAATCATGTGCGCGCCCAGCAACTCGCCGGTTGCAGCGTCAAACACCGTTTTGACGAAACCTTCGGTCTCTCCCAATGCGATGGCCTTGCCGTTGCCGATAAAGGGAAAGGTGCCGACCCGCACATCATAGCCTTCCTCTTTGGCCTTCGCTTCCGTGAGCCCGACGCTGGCCACCTGCGGGTGGCAATACGTGCAGCCTGGAATGTTGCGGCGGTCGAGCGGATGGGGATGAACCGTATCGTTGCCCAATTCCTGCGCGATCGCCTCGGCGGTGGTCACGCCTTCATGGCTCGCCTTGTGCGCGAGCCATGGGCCCGGTGTTACGTCACCGATGGCCCATATGCCGGGGGCGGCGGTGCGGCCCAGCGGATCGACCTGAATAATTCCCCGCTCGGCTTTGACACCCAGCGCTTCGAGCCCGATGTTTTCGATGTTGGTGACGATCCCGATGGCCACGATCACATGGCTGAACTGTGCTTCGGCAACTGTTCCATCCTTGCCCTTCAGCGCCGCCTGCACGCCATCTTCGTTCACGACCAGAGATTCGACCGTCGTACCGGTCATGATGATCATGCCCTGATTTTTCAGAGACTTTTCAAGAAAGGCTGACACCTCGGCATCTTCGACAGGTGTGATCCGGTCCATCATTTCAATGACCGTGACCTCTGCGCCCATGTCATTGTAGAAGTTTCCGAATTCGATGCCGATCGCGCCCGATCCTATTACCAGAAGCTTTGTAGGCATTTCCGGCGGTGTCATCGCATGTCGGTACGTCCAGACCCCTTTACCGTCGGCAGGCGCAAACGGCAGTTCGCGCGCGCGCGAACCGGTCGCCACGATGACATGCTTCGCCCCAAGAGTGTCGACGCCCTTTTCGCCCGCCACTTCAATCCGGCCTTCGCCCTTCAGCGTGCCCTGCCCCATGTGAACCGCAATTCCGTTCTTCTTCATCAGATGCGTCACGCCCTGATTGAGCTTCTTGGCAACGCCACGAGAGCGGGCGACTACCGCTGCCAGATCGGCGCTGATGCCCTCGGCAGCCAAGCCGAAATCCTTGGCGTGCTTCATGTAATGGAAGATCTCGGCAGATCGCAGCAGCGCCTTGGTCGGAATGCAGCCCCAGTTGAGACAGACACCGCCAAGGCTCTCACGCTCGACAATAGCGGTTTTCAGACCAAGCTGCGCGCACCGGATGGCCGCGACGTAGCCGCCGGGGCCCGAACCAAGCACGATGACGTCATACTGCGCGGACATATGCCGGTTCCTTTCAGGCGAGCAGCGCCAGGGGATTTTCCACGATGTCCTTGAACGATTGCATCAATGCTGCACCGTCCGCTCCGTCGATTGCCCGGTGGTCAAAACTTCCGGTGACGCTCATCACGGTGGCGATCGCCAAGGCATCAGCCACCACCCAGGGACGGCGTTCGCCCGCGCCCACGGCCAGGATCATCGCCTGAGGCGGGTTGATGACCGCATCGAACTGCTTGATCCTGAACATGCCCAGATTCGACAGGCTGGCGGTTCCGCCCTGATATTCGTGCGGCTGCAACTTACCGATACGCGCCTTTTCCGCCAGTTCCTTCATCTCGCGCGAAATCTGCGAAATTGACTTCGCTGCCGCATCGACGATGATCGGTGTTATCAGCCCGGACGGTGCAGCCACTGCCACAGAGATGTCCACGCGGCTGAACCTGCGCAGTTCTTCCCCAGCAAAGCTGACATTGCACGCCGGCGTGCGTTGCAACGCCTTCGCTAGCGCCTTGATCACCAGATCATTGACCGAAATCTTCACCTGATCGGGTTCCAGCGCCTTGTTCAGTTCGCCGCGCAGCTTGAGCAGCGCATCCAGTTGGACATCGATCGTGAGATAGATGTGGGGGATGGTCTGCTTGGCTTCGGTCAAGCGGCGGGCGATCGTCTTGCGAACGTTGTTCAGTTTTTCCGCGACATATGGGACTCCATGGTCCGGTTGGGCCGCCGCGGGGGGCGGCGTGACCGCTGCCGGAGCCGGCGGGCTTGGCAGCGACGCTGTTGGCGCGGCCTGCGCTGTTTCAACGTCTGCGCGAACGATCCGGCCATTGGGCCCGGTGCCGGTGATCGTTGCAAGGTCGATGCCGTTCTGCCCGGCGATGCGCCGCGCCAACGGACTGGCAACGATGCGTTTGCCAGACGTATGCGCCGGCTGGGGCGACACCGCGGCGTCGCTCGACTGCGGGGCATTGGCCGCAGGCGGCGGCGGGGACGGCGAAGCCGGGGGCTCAGGAGGCGGCGGCGGGACCGCAGCCGGGCGCTCCGACGGTTCATCTTCGCCCGCAAGCGTGGCGATCACCGTCCCCACCTTGACGCCCTCAGAACCTTCCGGAACGGCAATTTCGGCGATCGTGCCGTCGTCGACCGCCTCGAACTCCATCGTGGCCTTGTCGGTCTCGATCTCTGCCAGGATGTCTCCTGCTGCGACGGTGTCTCCCGCCTTGACGAGCCACTTTGCAAGCTTACCCTCTTCCATCGTGGGAGACAGGGCAGGCATCTTGATTTCAATTGGCATCGCAGGCGCGCTCCCTCGCGTGACATCATCTCAGTGATTGCCACTTCAACGGTCTTGCACAAGCCCACGCACGGCCGATTATCCGCAACGGTGACAAATATTCCGGAACGCCCTGAATGAGAACTTATCTGGTTATTCTTGACGAATCGGAGGAAGCCCGGATCGCGCTGCAGTTCGCTGCGCGCCGTGCGGCAAAAACCGGGGGTAACCTGCAGCTCCTGACGATCGTCCCTCGCGAACAGTTCGTCGCGTTCGGCGGGGTGCAAGCCACGATCGAGGAAGAGGAACGCGCCCGGGCCGAGGTGTTGCTCACGTCACTTGCAGGCGGCGTGTTCAACGCCAGCGGCAAGATGCCCTCGATAGCGGTCTGGAATGGTGATCCGGTCAAAATGGTCACCGAATACCTGGATCAGCATCCGGAAGTCGCGGCGCTGGTGTTAGGGGCGAAAGGCGAGGGCGGCCCCGGGCCGCTGGTCACATGGTTTGCCGGCGCAGGCGTGGCAATGCTGCCCTGCCCCCTGTATATCGTTCCCGCGTCATGGGACGAAGCGCGTATCGACAGCCTGAGCTGACTTCAGCGCTTCCCTTGCCTGCCCTGATGCCTAATATTTCTGGGCCGGCCGCGGTGCCCAACCAGATGACCGCCATTTTTCTTCAGTCCGGCGGGCTGGCCCCGCGGTTCAATGCTGCCTCCGCCATCGGGCAGTTCGAACTTCAGCGCTCCGGTAAGCGGATTGGCTTCGGCCAGGCGCAAGTCCATGATTTGGCCAATGGCATAGCGGGTGTCGCTCTGCTCTCCCTTCAGGATTTGCGCTTTCTCATCATAGGAAAAGCGCTCGTCCCCCAAGGTCGAGACCGGGACCAACCCGTCTCCGCCGAGCCCGATGATCGTGGCGAAAATTCCGAATTTCTGGACCCCGGTAATCCGCGTGCTGAACACCTCGCCCACCCGGGTAGACAGCCAGGCGGCGACGTACCGGTCGATTGTTTCCCGTTCGGCCTCCATCGCCCGGCGTTCGGTCTTGCTGATTGCGTCGCTGATCCGGGCCAGATCTGCATTGTCGCGTTCGGAAAGACCGGAGTGGGCCGGCATTCGCTTGTCGGAAACCGGCTGCTCCAGGCGGAAGGCGTCGACCAGTGCACGGTGGATCAGCAAGTCCGAATAGCGCCGGATCGGCGACGTGAAGTGAGCGTAGGAACCCAGCGAAAGACCAAAATGGCCGGCGTTGCGCGGACCATAATAGGCCTGGGTCTGGCTGCGCAGCACCGCTTCCATCACCAGCGCCTTCTCGGCTTCGTCGGTCACATCCTTCAACATCCGGTTGAACAGTCCCGGCGTAATGACCTGGCCCAGCGCCAGCTTGCGGCCGAAAGTTGCCAGATAGTCTTTCAACGTCACGAGTTTTTCACGGCTCGGCGGCTCGTGAATGCGATAGACCACCGGCGCGACCTTGCTTTCGAGCGCCTTGGCCGCAGCGACGTTGGCCGCGATCATGAAATCTTCGACCACGCGGTGCGCATCCAGGCGTTCGCGCAGCGCGATTTCCGCGATCCGGCCTGCCTCGTCCAGCTTGACCCGGCGTTCCGGCAGTTCAAGCGCGAGCGGATCACGGCGGCCGCGCGCCTCATCCAGTTTTTGCCATGCATCCCAAAGGTTGCGCAGGTGCGATTCGGCATCGCCGCGGTCGATACGGGCCTGGGCGTCTTCGTATGCGATCACTTCGGCGATGCGGACCATTGCCCTGGAGAAGCGGAAATCAGTGACGTTTCCGGCGTGGTCGATCGCCAGATGACAGACCATCGCAGCACGCTCCACCCCCGCCCGCAGTGAGCATACGTCGGCCGAAAGGACTTCCGGCAGCATCGGGACCACACGGTCGGGAAAATAGACGGAGTTGCCCCTTTTTCGTGCCTCCCGATCAAGTTCAGTACCGGGTCGGACATAGAAGCTTACGTCGGCGATGGCGACGACGGCCCGAAACCCCCCCGATCCGTCGGGCTCCGCCCACAGCGCATCGTCGTGATCGCGCGCGTCGGAGGGATCTATCGCCACGATCGGCAGGTGCCGCAGGTCTTCGCGGTGCTGCTCGGACAGCGGCAGCCGCGCAGCCAGTTCCGCTTCGGTCAGCACGCCGCTCGGGAATACATGCGGAATGCCATGCTTGTGGATCGCGATCAGGCTGAAAGCACGGGGGGCCAGCGGGTCTCCCAGCAATTCCACGATGCGTACGCCCGAATGAGGCGACCGTCCGGCAAGCTCTGCCACGACCAGATTCCCCGCCTCCGCGGCACCCATGTCTGCGATCCGTACCGAGTGGCGCACGCGCTTGTCGACCGGGGCCAGCCACCCTTTGCCGGTGCCGTCAATCTCGACGACGCCCAGCAGCTGGTCCGCGCCTGCGGTCAGTGCTTTCATCGGGAAGGCGCGCCAGCCCTCTTCCGTCTCTTCCGTGCGCGACAGAATCCGGTCGCCGACGGCGAGCGCCGACCCGCGCCCTTTCTCAACCACCCGCAGGCGCGGCGCGGCGCTGCCATCGTCGGGCTGCCAAACATCGGGCACCGCGATTGCCTCACCTTCGTCCACGTCCACAATCCGCAGGACGGTCACCCGGGGAACCCCGCCCATGCGATGAAACCCGCTGCGGTTGCCGTCGATCAGGCCTTCGTCTGCCATGTCCCGCAACAGCGCCTTCAGCTGGACCTTTTCCTGCCCCTTGAGCCCGAATGCGCGCGCAATTTCCCGCTTGCCTGCGGTAACGTCGGCGCCGGCGATGAAATCGAGTACCTGTTGGCGAGTGGGAAGACCGGGCTGATGTTTTGGGGTGCGTATCATGTCGAACTGACAGTGGCGGCAAACCCGGGTCATTACAATAACTCACCGGCATCGGCCGTTGCACGGGCCCGCCCTGACCACTAGGCTTGGGCAGCGAACGATAAATCCGGAGTTTGGCGAAATGCGCATGATTGCCGCGACGTTGCTTGCAAGTTCTGCACTTTTGGCCTGGTCGGCCGCGCATGCACAGGCCGGGCACGCGGAACCGGCTGCCGCTGCCAGCGCTTTGCAGCCCAACTCTGCGGAAAAATTCATGGGAGAAATCCTGTCGGATCCGGGCGACGCGGCCACGATTACGCAGCGCTGCGATGCCTACCTGACCGAAATCGCCGGCCGGCAAAAAGTGCTCGAGGCGGAGCTTGGAGCTGCCACCGTGCAGCGCACGCTGCAGCGGTATGATGACATCAACAACCTTATCGCAGGCGGGGCCAGTGAGTTCGCCCTGTATCGTGAGGTCATGGCCGACGATGCCCGGCGTCAGGCAGGCGCAAACTGCGAGGTGAAATTAAGCGCAGCAAACACCAATCTGAACCTGTCCCGCCGGGTGTACGACCGGCTGAAGGCAATCGACCCTGCCCGCGCCGACGATTCGACGAGGCTTTATCTAAAGCGCGCGCTCGGCTCGTTCGAGCGGGCGGGCGTGGCCCTGCCCACTGAGCAACGAGCAAAGGCCCAGTCTTTGCAAAACCGCATTTCCGAAACCAGTACCGCGTTCGAAAAGGCAATTGCCGATGGCCGCAAGACGGTGCTCGCCGATCCGGCGGAGCTTGAAGGCCTACCAGCGGACTGGCTCGCGGCACGAAAGCCCGGTGCCGACGGAAAGATCACGGTCTCGACCGACTATCCCGATCTGATCCCTGTCATGACATACGCGAACGGGGCGGGATTGCGTCAGCGCCTGTACGAAGCGAACCTTACGCGGGCTTATCCCGACAACGATGCGCGGCTGCGTGATCTGCTGAACCTGCGGCAGGAACTCGCAACCCTGCTGGGCCGCCCGAATTACGCGGCGATGGCGCTTGAAGACAAGATGCTGGACGAGCCTGCCAAGGTTGAGCGGCTGCTTGTTGAAATGGCCGGTGCAGCAAAACCTGCCAGTGATCGGGATTATGCGCGCAAGCTCGCGGTCTACCGGATCGACCATCCCGGGGCGACGGAATTCCAGCCGTGGGACAATGCCTGGCTGGGGCAACAGGTGCAGAAGCGGGATTTTGCCTACAACCGGCAGGAAGCGCGCCAGTACTTTTCGTATGACAAGGTCCGTGACGGTATTCTGCGGCTGACGGAAGACCTGTTTTCGGTGACCATCCGGCCGTGGCAGACCAGAACATGGCACCCGCAGGTCGAAACGTACGAGGTCCTTGATCGGCAGGGGCCAAGCGCCGGCAAATTGATCGGGCGGTTCTACTTTGATTCGCACCCGCGTCCCGGCAAATACAACCACGCGAACATGATCAACTTGCGCCAGGGCGTCGCTGGGCGGGCGATCCCGGTGGGGGCGTTGGTGATGAACCTGCCCGCCGGCGATCACTCGACCGGGCTGATGGAGCATGGCGATGTCGAAACCTTCCTGCACGAGTTCGGCCACATGGTGCACCACATCTTCGGCGGGCAGACCGCCCGCTGGTCGGGTCTGTCGGGCGTCGCGACCGAGTGGGACTTTGTCGAGGCGCCGTCGCAGATGCTGGAGGAATGGGTGTTCGATTATGACACCCTGAAACGGTTCGCAGTCGACGCGCAGGGCAATGTCATCCCGCCCGCGCTGGTGGAAAAAATGAACAATGCCCGCTATTTCGACATGGGCATGGGCGATATGCGGCAACTGGCGCTGTCGAATATTTCCCTTCGCTTGCACCAGGCATCGGCTCCCGCCGATCTCGGCGCAAGAACGCGCGAGCTTGATGCCCAGTATAATCCTGTGCCGCTGGCCCCGGATACTCAGATGCAGGCCAGTTTCGGGCACCTCAGCGGATATTCGGCATATTACTACACCTATCGCTGGTCGAAGGTGATTGCCGACGACCTGTTCACGCGATTTTCGCGCGAGGGCCTGCGCAACGCGTCAACTGCCATGCAATACCGCAAGCTGGTGCTAGAGCCCGGCGGCGCGAAACCCGCGGCAGAACTGGCAGCGGACTTTCTGGGGCGCCCGATCTCGCTGGATGCCTACAAAGCGGAAATGGCCAAGAACAAGTAACTTCCGCTCGACCAGACCAGGCCCCACGCGCTCAGTATGACCGCGCGACGTAGATCGCCTCGACGGCAGGCTGACCGGTAAACGGACAAGTCGTGTTCGGAACGGGCGAACCAAGCGGGGTGTTGCGGATCGTCAGCTTGAGCGATTTCAAGGTGTTCACCACCGCTTCCAGCGCGGCTCCGGTCGGGCGAGCCCAGCCCAGTTCGACCCACCCGGGATATTTTGCGTTCTCCGAGAAGAAATCGGTCAGTCCCGCCAAAGTCGTAATGCCGCGTTCGATCTGCGAGTCCCGGTGGGCGGCGGCCTCTGCATGGAGTGCGCGCTGGATATCTTCGAGTTCGTGGGCAGCCGCTTCAACGAACTCGCTGCGGGGCATCCCGACAAAATTCACTTTTCCGTCTTCGCGCCACAGGCGATCCCGGCGCAGCACTGAAACCTGCGCCGATGCCGCATCCCTGCCGCCGATCTCGAGTATCAGGGGCGCGCCCTTCTTGACCCACCCCCAGCGTTTTTGCGTGGCTTTGCCCGGACGCTTGTCCAGCATCACGCGGACGCGTTCGCCCAGCGCCAGCTGTCCGTTCAGCGCCGCGCGCAATTCCTCGCAATAACCGATCAGCGCTTCGTCGCCTTGATCGTCGCGCAGCATCGGCAGGATAACGATCTGCTGCGGTGCGATTGCCGGGGGCACGCGCAGGCCGTCATCGTCGCCGTGAGTCATGATGACGGCGCCGATCAGCCGGGTAGACACCCCCCAACTGGTGGTATGGCAAAATTGCTGCGTGCCTTCGCGGTCCTGGTAGCGGATGCCAGCTGCCTGTGAAAACCCGGTGCCCAGATAATGCGAGGTCCCGGCCTGTAGTGCCTTGCCGTCCTGCATCATGGCTTCGATCGAATACGTCGCGACGGCACCGGGAAAGCGTTCGTTCTCGGGCTTTTCCCCGGCGATGACCGGCATGGCCAGCACATCTTCGGCAAAGGTGCGGTACATTTCCAGCGCGCGCAGCGTTTCGGCCATCGCATCAGCCTGGTCGGCGTGAGCGGTATGACCTTCCTGCCATAGGAACTCGCTGGTGCGCAGGAACATGCGAGTGCGCATTTCCCAGCGTACGACGTTGGCCCACTGATTGACCGCAAGCGGCAGATCCCGCCACGACTGGACCCAGCGCGACATCGCCGCCCCGATCACCGTTTCCGACGTTGGCCGGACGACAAGCGGTTCTTCCAGCTTGGCCTCTGGATCAGGGATCAACGCCCCCCGTTCGTCCGAGACCAGCCGGTGGTGAGTGACGACCGCCATTTCCTTGGCAAAACCGTCAACGTGTTCGGCCTCTTTGGCGAAGAAGGATAGCGGTATGAACAGCGGGAAATAGCAGTTCTGGACGCCCGCGTCTTTGATCCGCGCGTCCATGACCTGCTGAATGCGTTCCCAGATGCCGTAACCCCACGGTTTGATCACCATGCAGCCGCGCACGCCGGATTCTTCAGCCATGTCAGCTTCGGCGATCACCTCCTGATACCAGGCGGCAAAATCGGTTTCCCGCTTCGTGCTGAGGGCATGCTTGATCGCGGCGGATGTTTTAGTGAGCTGATTCATGAGGGCGCTGTTAGCCGTTCAACGCCGCGCGTTCAAATACGTTGGCTGATCCGCCGCACCATGCTGCAAATCACCAGCCGCGGCGGACTTGGGGCCTCATTTGCTGAGCGCGTCGAGCTTCTTTTGCATTTCCGCCATCTGTGCCTTGAGGTTGGCGAGATCCTCGTCCGTCTTCTCCGGCGCTTTATCCTTGGCTGCATCGGCGCCCGGCATGAATGCCGCAGCCGCAGCCTTGAACATTTCGATATTGTGCTGGGCAATCTTCGCCAGAGGATTGTTACCCAAGCTATCCTCGAACGCCTTGCGCAGCTTCAACTGGTTATCTCGGAAATGCTCCATCGACGCTTCCAGATAATGCGGCAACAGCGATTGCATCGAATTTCCGTACATACCGATCAGTTGACGCAGGAAGTTCACCGGAAGGATCTGCTCCCCGCCGCTTGCTTCCTCTTCCATGATTATCTGCGTCAGGATCTGGTGCGTGATATCGGCGCCCGTCTTGGCGTCGAGGACCTTGAAGTCCACGCCCTCCCGAGTCATTTTAGACAAGTGGTCCAAGGTGATATAGCTTGAAGACCGGGTATTGTAGAGCCGCCGGTTTGCATACTTCTTGATGGTTACGACGTCACCATCTTCATTAGACTTGCCGGCCATGATCATTCCCCGCGCTGAATCCGCAAATTGCAGACTAACACGCAGTTTATGTGCAGCGCAACAAGCGAAATGTTGCGCAGCACAACGTAGTTATCTTCCGAAACGCCTGCCCAACAGGGTCAGTAATTCGTACTGCGACAGGCCACTGGACAGGGCCGCATCCGGCAGCACGTAATTGATCGTGACCCAGTCTCCTTCGTTCAGATCGGGCGCTGCGGAAATGTCGATCACTGTCATATCCATCGACACCCGGCCGACGACCGGCAAGTCGTGGCCGTTCGCGCGGACGCTGCCCCGGTCGGACCAGCAGCGCAGGTAGCCGTCGGCATAGCCGAGCGCGATAACCCCGACCCGCATCGGCCGCGGCGCGACAAAGGTAGCATTGTAGCCCACTGTTTCCCCCGCGGCGATCGTCCGGACCTGAAGGATCGCGGCTTGCGGCGATACCACCGGCCTTATGTGTGCAGACAGCGCCGCGCAGGGAACACCGCCGTAAAGCGAAAGCCCGGGCCGGGTCAGGTGACCATGCCAAGCGGGTCCAAGCGTGATCCCCGCGCTGTTGGCAAGGCTTGCACGCCGATGGGAGATCACTGCCCGCGCGTCTTCCCACCGGGTGCGTTGCAGGTCGTTAAGGGAAGACTGCTCTTCGGCGGAGATCAGGTGCGACATCAGCACGTCCACCTGCAGCCTGCCGACGAGCGGGTCTCCGATTTCCTGCATCGCAAGGCCCAGCCGGTTCATCCCGGTGTCGATCATGATGTCGCACAGGCCGCCGCCAGCCTCCAGCCAGCGTGCCGCCTGCGCGAGCGAGTTTATCACCGGCCGCACCCCCCGCGAACGCGCCCAGACCGCATCGACGTCATTGACCGGGCCGTGGAGTACCGAGACCCGGCGCGGATCGACCAGATCGATGATTGTCGCCGCTTCATCCCAATGCGCGACAAAGAAATCGGCACACCCGGCGGAGGCAAGCACCGGCACGGCGACAGCCACCCCCACCCCATAGGCGTCCGCCTTGACGGCCGCCCCGGCCGCCGCCGCGCCGGACAGACGATCCAGCGTCTTCCAGTTGCTCGCCAGCGCCTGCTGATCGATCGCGAGACGCAGGGACGGCGGCGGCGCGCCGGCGTTCACGGTTGACCGGCCGGCGTCACGGGGCGTTCGCACCAGGAGTGTCGGGCTTAAAGTCGGTCGGCAGCCCGCCCTTGAGCCCCCATGCCGCGACCACCAACGCCATCAGTACGACGCCCCAGGTATACCACAAGCCGCTGTAGGGGTCCCCCGTCCGCGCGACGATGTAGCTTGCAATCAAGGGCAGAAAACCGCCAAAATAACCGGTCCCGATGTGATAGGGGATCGACATCGAGCTGTAGCGGATACGCGGCGGAAACATCTCCGACAACAGCGCCGCAACCGGGCCGTAAGTTGCGCCGGACAAGGCCATCAAGACCAGCAAACCGCCGACGATGACGATGATCGATCCCGGCGAGGGCGCTACGCGGGTGAGATCATACCCCGCTGGACCAAGCCACGTCTGAAGCAATTTTGCGCGCTGTTCCCGGTTCACAAACGGATAGGTTTCGATCGGGAGCACGCTCCCGCCAACCGTAAGGCGCAGTGCATCGGCATCCATTCGGGAATATGGGACGCCTGCCCCGGTCAGGTCACCCAGCAGCTTGCCGCAGTCGGAAACCTGCTCTGCGGCGAACGGGCTGTAGTTGCAGTCTGGCCCGGCGACGACCACCGGCGCCCGGCGCGCAGCCTCCACCAATCCGGGGTTGGCAGCGGCCCCCATCATCCAGAACAGCGGGAACAGCAGCACCAGGGTCAGCGCATAGCCGACGACGATTGGCTTCTTGCGGCCCACCCGGTCTGACAGATGACCGAACAGAAGGTAAAACCCCATCCCGATCAGCGCACCGACGCCGACTATGATCTCGGCATACGCATCCTCCACCCGCATCGCCGCTTTCAGGAAGGTGAGCGCCGAGAACATCGAGGTGTACCAGATCACGGTAAGCCCGGCAGCGATGCCGAACAGCGCGATGAAAATCCTTTTGCGATTCCCCGGGTAGGTAAAGCTTTCGACAAACGGATTGCCGGCTATCTCGCCTTCTTCGCGCATCGCCAGGAAGACCGGGCTTTCCGACAGCTTTAGTCTCATCCACAGCGATATGGCCAGAAGCGCGATGCTCAGCAGGAACGGCAGGCGCCAGCCCCAGGCGTTCCATGTGTCAGCACTCATCGCCGCCTTGCAAGACAGAACCACGATCAGGCTGAGAACGAACCCGCCAACCACGCTGGCCTGGATGAAGCTTGTGTAGAAGCCCCGCTTTGCCTCCGGCGCATGTTCAGCGACATAAATTGCGGCTCCGCCATATTCTCCGCCCAGGGCCAGTCCCTGCAGCACCCGCAGCAGCACGATGATGATCGGCGCGGCTATTCCGATCGAGGCCGCAGACGGGATCAGCCCCACTCCGGCCGTTGCAACGCCCATCAGCAGCACCGTGACAAGGAACGTGTACTTGCGCCCCAGCCGGTCGCCAAGGAAACCGAACAGGACCGCTCCAAGCGGCCGGAAGCCGAACCCGACCGCAAACCCCGCCCATACGAGCAGCGTCTGCAGCGTCTCGTTTCCGGCAGGAAAAAAGGTCTTGCCGATGATCGCGGCCAGTGTGCCGTATATGAAAAAATCGTACCATTCGAACACCGTCCCCGCCGACGATGCGGCAATGATCAGCCGCATATCCGCGGCAGTCGGTTCCAAATGGTGCGGACGTGCTGCAACCTGCGGCGTCACTGTATCCCTCCCTGTCCAGCCGGCAGCCTTAACGGCGGTTCTCGTCGGTTGGAAGGGGAAGCGGTGCCAGCGCATCAAGCGCCGCCAGCCACGCCAGCATGATCGCGCCGCGGCGGGCGGGAAGAGCGGCAGCAGCGCTGATGGTGTCGAGGCCGGGCCAATCGGGCGCGTCCTGTTCGCCGTTCAGCCACCGGGCAAGTGCGTTCGCCGCGTCGGCAATCTCGGCACGGGTCTTGCCAACCGCACCTGCAGCGAACAGCGCGGCGCTGGCCTGGCCCACCGCGCAAGCCTGCGCGCGCATGCCGACCCGGGAGATCCGCGCCTGGTTGTCTACAGCCAGCGACAGTTCGAGCGACGACCCGCAACTTGCTGATCGGGCCCGCCCCCCCAACGGCATCGCGAGGTCTATCGGCAAATCCGCAAGGCTGGCAGCCAGCGCCAGCATTTCGGGCGTGTACAGCCGGGCGGCCGACGTCACTGCAGGTCTCCTTGTCCGTTAACTGCCCCGCCCCCGCTTGGCGTCCACGTCTTCGGTGGCCGCCGAAGCGGCAGCGCGGCGACGTTCGCCGATCATCTTTACCAGCGCGTTGCTGCTGGCATTCACGAACGGATACGTGCGCGACTGCGTGATCCAATCCGGCCGGCCATTCACTCCCCACACCGTATCATAACCCAGCACGACGATCGAAAAGCCGACGACCACGATCAGCATCCCTTTGACGCCGCCGAAACCCAGCCCGATCACACGATCGACCGGTCCGAGGAACGAATTTCGGCTGGCCTGGCCCAATCGGTTGGCCAACAGTTTCACGATCACGTATGGCACCAGCAACAGCAGTGCAAACGCCAGCACCCCCGCTGCACCCAGCCGGTTACCGACGTAGCTTTCAAGCATCACCGATACCGGCCCGTGCGCGTAATGGACTGCAACCAGCGCGACCAGCCATGCCCCCAGCGCGAGCACCTCGCGAACGAAGCCCCGCATGAAACCGGTGACCGCCCCCAGCGCGACCAGTACGAGCACCCCAATGTCAAATCCCGTCATCGTGCCAGTCCTACGAGTCGCCCAGGATGCGGTCAACGAGCCGTGGCAGCATGGCCACTTCAAATTGTCGCATTCCGGTGACTTCGGGCCCACTTTCGGGCGGAGCATAGGCGCTGTTAAAGCCAAGCTTAGTGCTTTCACGCAGGCGGATGCCGCCATGCGCCACGGGTCGCACCTCGCCGGCCAGGGAAACTTCGCCGAACCAGATCGATCCGGCCGGAAGTGGTTTGTCAGAAAGGGCCGAGACCAGCGCGGCCGCCACCGCAAGGTCGGCGGCCGGATCGGCCAGCCGATAGCCCCCGGCAACATTGAGATAGACCTCGGCCGAGGAAAAATTAAGGCCGCAACGGGCTTCCAGGACGGCGAGCAGCATCGCCAGGCGGCCGCTGTCCCACCCCACTACCGCCCGGCGGGGCGTGGCGCCGCTCTGCAGCCGCACGATCAGCGCCTGAATCTCGACGAGCACCGGGCGCGTCCCCTCGATTGCCGGAAACACTGCACTGCCAGCCAAGGGTTCCGCGCGCCCGGACAGGAACAGCACCGAAGGATTGCTGACTTCTTCGAGCCCGGTACCGGCCATCGCGAAGACGCCGATCTCGTCAACCGGACCGAACCGGTTTTTGAGGCTGCGCAGGATCCGGTACTGGTGGCTCCGCTCGCCTTCGAACGCCATCACGACGTCTACCATGTGTTCCAGCACACGCGGACCCGCGATTGAGCCGTCCTTGGTGACATGCCCGACCAAAACGAGCACCACGTCGTTTTCCTTTGCATAGCGGATCAGTTCGAACGCGCAGCCGCGCACTTGCGACACCGTGCCCGGCGCGCCTTCGATCTGATCGGAATGCATGGTCTGGATCGAATCGATGATCACCAGCGCAGGGGGATTCATTTGGCCGAGCGTAGTCAGGATATCGCGCACGGAGGTGACGGATGCGAGTTGCACGGCCGCCCCTGCAATCCCCAGTCGCTCGGCCCTTAACCGCACCTGCCCCGCCGCTTCCTCCCCGCTGATGTACACGACATCGCGGCCGGTTTGAGCCACCCGCGCGGCAGCCTGGAGGAGCAAGGTCGATTTGCCGATCCCGGGGTCGCCGCTCATGAGGATGGCCGATCCCGGCACGAATCCGCCACCGAGCGCGCGGTCGAATTCGGCCAGGCCGCTGCCGTGCCGCTGTGGGGTCGAGCCCGGGGCGTCAAGCGGCTCGAAGACGAACGCCCGGCCGCCCGAAGACAGGTCGTGCCTGGAAGAGAAAACAGTCTGGGGTGCTTCTTCTGCCAGCGTGTTCCATTCCCCGCAGTCGGGGCATTGGCCCTGCCAACGTGAGGAAACACCGCCACAGGCGCTGCAGGCGTAACGTCGTTTCGGCTTGGCCATGGTTCCCCTCTTGGCGACCAGCGCGATCTATCTGGAACGGAATGGGAACGCAATTGCCATGCGCGAAATTCCGGGCCACAGGTACACCATGCGGCAGAAGGAACTGCGGATCGCTCTTGTCTGTTACGGCGGAATCAGCCTCGCGGTGTACATGCATGGCGTCACCAAGGAACTGTGGAAGCTCTGCGCCGCCAGCCGGTCATACCATGCAGGCGATCCTCCGCCGCAAGGCTCGCAGGCCGTGTATTGGCGTTTGCTCGAGCATTGCGAGCGCCACCACGGGCTGCGCCTGCGGGTGCTGGCCGATATCGTTGCGGGTGCCAGCGCGGGCGGGATCAACGGCGTGTTCCTCGCGCAGGCGGTCCATTCAGGACAATCGCTCGAACCGCTCACCCGCCTGTGGCTGGACTGTGCGGACGTCGACGTTCTGCTGGACCCATCCGCCCGGCCCTGGTCGCGCCTGGCCAAATTCTGGGCGGCGCCGCTCGTATGGTTGGCGCTGACGCGTCCAGGCAATGTCGTGGCGGAAAGCGTGGCGCCGGAAACACGCGCGGAAGTGCGTACCAAACTGTCCCGCCTGATCCGCTCCCGGTGGTTCGAACCTCCATTCGGAGGATTGGGCTTTTCGCGTCTGATCGCAAACGCACTGGACGCAATGGCCGCGACGCCGGCGGGCGCGCCGCTGCTGCCCCCCGGCCACCCGCTCGACCTGTTCGTGACGGCGACCGACTTCAAGGGCCACGTCCAGACGCTGCGCCTCCATTCGCCGGCGCTGGTCGAAGAAAGCGAACACCGCCTGTCGATCGGATTTCATGCCAAAGTCCCGGCGGCGGCAGGCAAGCCCCTGGCCGATCCGCTCGAACTGGTGTTCGCGGCGCGCGCTACCGCAAGCTTTCCAGGGGCATTTCCGGCACTGCAGCTGCGCGAGATCGACGAACTTGCGCGCGAAACCGGACGTGAGTGGCCGGGACGAACGGCGTTCGCGGCGCGGATCATGCCGGAACATGCGCGGCGCGGCGAAGTGGAAGGGGTATCGCTGATCGACGGATCGGTCCTGGTCAATGCGCCGTTCGCTCAGGCGATGGCTGTGTTGCGCAACCGTCCGGCGCAGCGCGAGGTTGACCGGCGGTTCGTGTATATCGATCCCCGGCCGGACCGGGTAGGCGGCCTGCGGCGCGATGATCCCCGCGCACCCGGGTGGTTCTCGGTCATATTCGGATCGCTGTCATCTATCCCGCGGGAGCAGCCGGTGCGCGATAACCTTGAGGTTCTTGCAGCCCAGTCGCGCGAAATGGGGCGGTTGCGCGATATCATCGCAGCGCTGCGCCCAGAGGTGGAACAGGCGGTGGAGAAGCTGTTCGGGTGGACGCTGTTCCTGGATCGTCCCACCGTGAAGCGTCTGTCATCGTGGCGGCACAAGGCGAATGTCGATGCCATCGAGCAGGCGGGGTTTGCCTATCACGGCTATGTCCAGGTCAAGTTCGGCGGCATCGTCGACGAACTGGCGAAACTGATCCACGTCGCGGTGCCCGCGGCCACATCCGGCGGGTCCGACAGCGTTGCTGAACACCTGACGCAGTACCTTCGCGGCATGGGGATCGACCGGATGTCCGACCTTCGCGGCTCGGGCAGCGAGCCCTCGGTCGCGTTTTTCCGGACTCACGATCTTGCGTTCAGGATACGCCGGCTGCGGTTTCTCGCCCGGCGGCTGACCGAAGACTGGGACGGCGATCCCGAGGTGCCGGACAGCGCCAGGCATGCGGCGCGCGACCAGGTATATCGCGCGCTGTCGCTGTATTTCGATCGGGAAGCGGTGGGCAGCCTGGGCGACAACTTTCCCGACGTTGCGGCGCGCGTGTGGGAGGATCCGGCCGCCGTGCTCGATCATTTCGCACGGCACCGGCAGCTTCCGGCGACCGACTCGCTCGTCGATGCGGTGCTGGCGAAGGCGATGGCCGAAATGCCGGTGCCACTGCGGCGCAAGGTCCTCCTCACGTATCTGGGGTTTGCCTGCTTCGACACCGCGACATTGCCCCTGCTGCGCGGGGAAGGACTGACGGAATTCGATCCGGTCAAGGTAGACCGCATTTCCCCTGACGATTGCGCCTCCATCCGGACCGGCGCCCGGGCGACGTTGCGGGGAGTCGAATTCTACAATTTCGGGGCATTCTTCAGCCGCGCCTATCGCGAAAACGATTATCTGTGGGGGCGCCTGAACGGGGCAGAACGCATGATCGACCTCATCGGGTCGGCCCTCCCGCCGAGCGCTCAGATGAACCCTGCAGAATTGCGCCAGTTCAAGCAGGAGGCATTCCTGGCTATACTGGCCGAGGAGAAGCACCAGTTGGTTGCCGATCCGCAACTGGTGGAAAGGCTGCTGGCCGAAGTAGAACGGAGCATGGACTGACCGCGCTACGGTTACGGCCAGCTACGATCAGTCGGTAAGATCGGTCCACGCGTTCTTCAGCCGATCGAAAAAGCCGCGGGACTGCGGGCATTCGTCACCGGTTTCGGTTTCCTGCAATTCGCGCAGCAATTCCTTTTGCCGCGCGGTAAGCTTGGTCGGCGTTTCCACCTGGATTTCGATTACCAGGTCTCCTTTACCCCGGCCCTGCAACACCGGCATGCCGCCGCCGCGCTGGCGCAGCTGCTTGCCCGTCTGGATGCCGGCCGGAATGGAAATCTGGTGGCGGGTGCCGTCCAACCCCGGTATCTCTATTTCGCCCCCGAGCGCCGCGGTGGTGAATGTGATCGGCACGCGGGTCATCAGCGTAGTTCCATCGCGTTCGAACATCGAATGGCGGCTGATGTGGATGAAGATATACAGATCGCCCGGCGGCGACCCGAACGGTCCGGCCTCGCCTTTACCGGTCAGACGGATGCGCGTGCCGTTATCGACACCCGGAGGTATGTTCACCTCCAGGGTCTGCGGGCAGTCCACGCGCCCTTCCCCGCCGCATGACCGGCACGGGTTTTCGATCACTTCGCCGCGCCCGTGACAGGTGGGGCAACTGCGCTCGACCATGAAGAAGCCCTGCTGCGCGCGGACCTTTCCATGTCCGCCGCACAAGTTGCAGCGCCGCGCCCCGGTACCGCGCTGCGCGCCAGTTCCTCCGCACGGATCGCACGTGCTCGATACCTCGATCTCGATCGAGGCCTGCTTGCCATGGTAGGCAGCGTCTAGCGTGACCTCCATGTCGTACCGCAGGTCCGCGCCGCGACGCGCCTGCTGGCGCCCGCCGAAGCCGCCCCCGAAAATCGTTTCGAAGATATCGCCGATGTCGCTGAAGCCGCCGTCCTGCCCGCCGTGACCGGGGCCGCCCTGCTGGAATGCGGCGTGGCCAAAGCGGTCATACGCTGCGCGCTTCTGCGGGTCCTTCAGGCATTCATACGCCTGATTAATCGCCTTGAAGCGGTTTTCCGAAACTTCGCAGCCCGGATTCTTGTCCGGGTGGAACTTCATCGCCAGCCTGCGATACGCGGACTTAAGCGTCACATCGTCCGCGGTGCGCTCGACCTCGAGCAATTCGTAAAAATCAATTTCTGCCGACATTGCCCCGTCCCTGCAGCACACCGCCGCCCACGATCATTCGCAGGCGGCGGATCCGGTTCATCGCAACATCAAGCCTTGTTGTCGTCGACTTCCGAGAATTCGGCATCGACCACATCGTCGCCATCGGCCGGAGCTTCTGCGCCCGGCGCAGCAGCCGCAGCCTGTTCCTTCTCGTAGATTGCCTGACCCATCTTCATTGCTTTTTCGGTCAGCGCCTGGGTCTTGGCAGTCATTGCCTCAACGTTATCGCTGGCGATGGCTTCCTTGGCTTCGGCAATTGCGGTTTCGATCTCGGCCTTCAACGCGGCGTCGACCTTGTCGCCGTTGTCGGCCAGTTGGCGCTCGGTCGCATGGACCAGGCTATCGGCGTTGTTGCGCGCCTCGGCCGCTTCGCGCCGCTGCTTGTCCTCGGCAGCGAATTTCTCGGCATCGCGCACCATCTGGTCAATGTCGGCGTCGGACAAGCCGCCAGAAGCCTGGATGCGGATCTGCTGTTCCTTGCCGGTACCCTTGTCCTTGGCCGAGACGTTGACGATGCCGTTCGCATCGATATCGAACGTAACCTCGATCTGGGGCACGCCGCGGCGTGCAGACGGGATGCCGAGCAGGTCGAACTGGCCAAGCAACTTGTTATCCTGTGCCATTTCGCGTTCGCCCTGGAACACGCGGATCGTCACCGCCTGCTGATTGTCCTCGGCGGTGGAGTAGATCTGGCTCTTCTTGGTCGGGATCGTGGTATTGCGATCGATCATGCGGGTCATGATGCCGCCCAGCGTCTCGATCCCCAGCGACAACGGGGTGACGTCCAGCAGCAGCACGTCCTTGACGTCGCCCTGCAGCACGCCGGCCTGAATGGCAGCGCCCATCGCCACCACTTCGTCCGGGTTCACGCCGGTGTGGGGTTCCTTGACGAAGAAGTCCTTCACGGCCTCACGCACCTTGGGCATGCGGGTCATGCCGCCCACCAGCACAACCTCGTCGATGTCGGAAGCCTTCAGCCCCGCATCGGCCAACGCCTTCTGGCAAGGCGCGATGGTCCGCTTGATCAGGTCGCTCACCATACGCTCAAGATCCGAACGGGTGATCGTTTCCACCAGGTGCAGCGGCGTAGTGGCGCCGCCTTCCATGCGGGCGGTGATGAACGGCAGGTTGATTTCCGTGGTCTGCGCGCTCGAAAGCTCGATCTTGGCCTTTTCGGCGGCTTCCTTGAGCCGCTGAAGGGCAAGCTTGTCGGTGCGGAGATCCATGTTCTCCTTCTTCTTGAACTGCTCGGCCAGGTATTCGACAACCTGGGTGTCGAAATCCTCGCCGCCCAGGAATGTGTCGCCGTTGGTCGACTTCACCTCGAACACGCCATCGCCGATCTCAAGGATCGAGACGTCGAACGTGCCGCCGCCAAGGTCATAGACCGCGATCGTCTTGCCGTCGTTCT
>JAZKDH010000007.1:0-36048 GCA_040387665.1 Pseudomonadota bacterium
ATAGGTCGTACGCGTTGTGCAGCGTTAGCGCTGTTGCTCGCTATTGTTGTGGGTTGCCGGTGAACCGTAGTCTGACTGCCCCGGCTCCTGGGCTGCAAATTGCAGCGCAGGTTCGCCGATACTGTCGTTGGCACTTGAGGGCTGGGCTTGCGGCTGCAGTCTCTGCGCGCTCGACGCATTGCCTGCCTGTTCGACCTTGTCGATCAGCTGGTCCTTCTTCTCCCGGGCAGCCGAGACAAGGCGGTCTTTCTGCTCGTCGAAGGTGTCACGGGCGATCTCGCCCAGATCTGCCAATTTTTCGTCCTCGACCCGACTGAGTGGCATCGCGGTACCGGCAATCGCACCCACCGCTGCCGCGATCAGCCCGCCGATCAAGGGATTGCTGCCATATGCACGGCGGGCCTGGTCCGCCGCTACCTGAGCCGTTGCACGTGTGGTTCCAGCAACTCGGGATGCCGCATCGCTAGCTGAAGTGCCAGCGCCGCGAGCACTTTCGGCCCAGTCGTGGCGTTGTTGACGGAATGTTTCCGTCATCTGATCAAGACGCTGGCGGAAGCTGCTTTCATCCTCATCATGCTCCCGCTCAAGCATGAAGTAATTGGCGCGATGAAAGTCGCGGCGACGCTGGTAGGTCAGATCGTCGTCATCGGCCTGGCGTTGAACTCGCTCCATATGCGCGACGTAATCGCGGTGATTGCGATCGCCGATGATTTCGGTTTGCTGACTGTCGCCAAAGTTTGCAGCTTTATCCTTCGTATGTTTGCCAATGTTTAGCGACGGGATCTTGGCATCGCTGTCGCTGATGAGCCAGATTAGTCCGCCCGAGATCATCGCCAACGCAAGAGGGTTTCGCCGCGCGCCATCGAGGAGATAGCGTGCATCTATGTTGTTCGAGTCTGCTTTGTCCAACAACGCATTCATCAGGTTGCGCGGGCTAAGCTGGTCGCCGATGCGATCGACCGTGCGGCTCATCTCATCCTGAGTACGGCGGATGTCCGCCTCAATTGCCGCCGGATCCTGGGGGTTGGTCGTGGCGCTGGTGTCGTCGGTCATGGCCGTTACTCCGAAGTGAGATTTCCGCGCGCCGCCTCGGGCGTGCGCTCGAGGGTACGTACGGTGCGGTCAGGCGTGAGATGAGCAGCGCTCATCTTGCTGCGGCCTGCACTGTAAAGGGCGTAAGCGAGAGCCAAGGTCGCGATCCCGACAATCAGCGTTGCCAGGGGGGTATTATCAATGGCATCGCCAAGCAGGTAAGCGAGGCCCATCAGGGTCACCCCAAGACCGGCAATGCCCACAACAGCCGCGCCGGCCATGCTGCCGACTGCGGTCTTCACTTCGCCGACTGACTCACGGACTTCGGCTTTGACCAGATTGAGCTGCTGCTCGGCCAGATGCGATCCCTGGTTGGTAAGCTGACGGATCAGATCACTGATATTATCCCCCGATCCATCGCTGCCTGGCTGCCTTGGGGTGTCGGCGGTGAAGCCCTCCTGCTGGGCCATCACGCTATCCCCTTATTGAAGGCCGTGCCCAAGGGCGGATCGGCTTGGACGCTGCCGAATTGCGGACCTCCCGTTGCCGTGCTGGGAATGTGCGGGCGCTGATCACCATAGTTCAGCCCGTAGTTGGCCGAACCCGTCTCTGCCCCCGCCTTCATCACCCGCGCCGCAGCAAATCCGGCGACCGCGCAGCTGGCGAGGAAAGTGGTGGGGTTCTCACGGGCAAAGCGCTGAACGTCACGTGTCAGTGCACGCGAGTCTTTGCCTTCGATACTCTCGGCAAAGCGCTGCACGGTTTGCGCGCCTTGGCGAAAGGCCGACTTGATCCAGTCAGGGCTTTGGTCGAGTTCTTGAGCGGCTTTGTTGAGCGCCGACGAGAGAGACTGCGCCTGGCTTACCGCTTCGCCCTTGCGCGCATCGACTTCGCTGTGAAGATGGCTCTTTGCAGTAGCGGTAAGGTCGGAGGCATCGCCGCGCAGTTCTTCGCTCAATCCGCCCTTGCTCTCCGGAGGTGAGGTGTCCATCGCGCGTCCTTTTGCTTGTGTGACAATGAATATGAAATGACAAAGCGATGCATGAGTTCCGCGCATTTATGAAACAGGGGACTTTGCGCCGAACGGTGATAATTCCTGCGGCAATATTATCGATGTTTGCTACCCACTCGAAACACCTGCAAAAATGTTCCATGTCGCAGTCTTCCGCTCCGGGCTCATTGCCGGCGCCTGACGGGCTCCTCACCGGGCTGTTGTCACGGACATTGGATATGTACGCCAAGTCGCACGAGTGCTGCGAGGGGTAGAGGCCGAGGTTGCCGACAGACGAGGCTACGGGTTAGCACTGGATCGATGAAATGCACCAAGCCAGTCCAAGCGCTGCGCGATGCCCTCGGCGTCTGATCCCTTGTACTCGAGGTCGCTCACGCCTGCGATGATTTTGTAAAGCGCATAGGCAAAGAGCCCGACGGCCGCGACACAGAGCGCCGAAGATCCAAGCGGAACATCCTGCGTAAATTCAAACGATGCTTGAGGTCCTGCCGACGCGCTCCTGGTTGAACCCAGAGCGAGTTAGCCCAGCTAAATGTAAACCACTTTGCGCCCCGCATAGCCGACGCGACGAGCAGAGTGAACTTGTGCGAATTATCGATCATGCCGCTTTCCGGATATATCGACCGCAACAAAGTGACGGTCGCTTTGATGATCGCACGCACCTCAATCTATTCAACCGGCCGAATCAAACGTTCATTTAGCGCGGCGGTCGCTGACCATTGTCGACTTGATGCGGTCGCTTGTGGACATGCCACCAACCTCATTTGAATTGTGTTGCGAGCTAACGCGCTGAGCACTTCGGGGTCCTGCCGAACCGAAATGGAAAAGGCAGGCTCGATCAACGATTTGAGCCGCTCAGTCTCCTCACCAAGATGGCCGCAACGGCTGCCACCGTTATCGTAGCCGCAGCGGCGCATACCATCGGTGCTGAAAGCAACTTGCCGGAATTACCGTGCGCGCTAGGGCGGAGACGGTCCAACAATCCCCTGCGATGAGACAAGGCTTCAAACATCTCGCCTGGTCCTTCGGGGTCCAGAACCTTGTTGTCTGCCAGCCATTCTTGGACTGCGCCGAGTTCAGGAATTTCGTAGGGACGCAGTGATCGACCGTCGCTGCGCATCCGTTCCACTGTCTCAATCAACGAGCCGGTCTCCGCGAGGACTGCTTCGATCTCCCCGCATTCGCAATCGAGATGTTCGGCGAGGAGCGAATTGCGAATGGCGGCAATGGTGTGGCGCTCATCCCCGTTTGCGAGTCGCGCTGCATCAATGACAACGTCGCATTCCGTGTCGAGCCTCAGCGAACGGTTGTTGAAGTTTGACGATCCGACGCGAAGTACAGCGTCATCGACGACCGTCACCTTGGCATGGACGTAGATCGGCTCGCCGCATGCAGTGAACGGATGATACAGGCGCAGGCGTCCGTAGGGATCGTGGTCCCTAAGGGCCTCCACGAGACGCGCTCGCGCCGAGTCCATGGCGACGGGCTCTAGCCATCCTTGCGCGCTTAAAGGTTGGACAATGATGAACTCGGGACCGTCGGGCTCGGCCAGCCTTTTCGCAATCGCTTCAGCGACCTTGCGAGAGGCGAAGTACTGGCTTTCGGCATAGAACCAGCGCTTGGCTCGCCCGATTAGGTCTACGTAGAGGGCTTCGATATCGTGTCGTGGCTCCTGATCTGCCATTTCCGGCACGGTGAGAGCGATCCCAACTTCGACGTCGGTAAAGTCGGGCTCGACGTGGCGGGGCCAGCAGTTGCTGGCCGCAAGGACAGGATCCAGATCGTCTCCCCCGGACACTTTCCAACGGTCCCTGCACATATCGCCGAGTGCGCGGGCGGCCGGGCCTTCAAGCATGGTCGTTGCATCGTGCCATGGACCGTATGGCGTCCCGTCAGGCTCAAGGCGCCGCGGCTCTTGGTCGGCGTGATCGCGGGTGTCCCAACGGTCCGCGGTCATGTCGATGCCGCCGCAAAATGCCAGGCAATCGTCTATGACCACTACTTTCTGGTGGTGCGATCCACCGGGGGGATGATGCGAATCAAGCCGGAGGTGAATGCGAGGATCTCTGATCCACTTCGCTACCCGAAGGAGCGTCCGACCATGGAACACGGTCTTGATCGCCCCCGTGTCCCAACGCAGAATATGGATACGCAGTCCCGGAGTACGCTTCACGAGCCAGGAGAAAAATTCTCCGACTTCCTGCGGCCCCTCGTCATCGTAGTCCTCGCCCAGCCTGATGCGGGCGTCAAAGTCCCAACCGACCAGCAGGATCTGCGACGTGGCTTTAAGCATCGCTTCGCGGGCGGCTTTGAAATAGTCGTCAGCATCGACGATGACCGTGGCTCGCGCCGCTTTCTCAATGCGCCAGCAGTTTCGGCCTCGCTCAAGCATTGTTTCGATAATCGTCATTCAGCACAACATTGCAGAATCGCACAAATCTGCCAAGCGCCGCGGTTTGGTCAAAGCAATGACCGCGAGCACAACCATCGTCGTGCTCAGTGCCGATGCTGCTCGTGCTGGTGAAAGGTGACAGCCGCATCGCTTTGTCGGGCGACACATTTCCGGCCAGGCTCCCACACCTTGGTGCAATGCTCGGCTTGCGCCTGGACCCCGCTGCTTTTCACCAACCGCTCACTCCCGCACAGTTGTCGGCGGCCCGTGCGGCATCGCGAGATCCGAGATCAGGCATTGCGTTTAAGGTCGTCCGCGAAGGTCACCACCAACCGGATCACCTCGGGTGAGGAGTGGACATACCGAAGCGGATTCGCTGGTTTTCGAGGGCGAGGCATGTCCCTCCCTTACGCCCGACCCAACCTCGTCGCCATCCGGTGCAGTTCCTTCGACACCACCGCCCAGCCGATTGCGCGACAACTACCGGATCGAAAACAGCAATCTCCCGGTCCGACGACGAGAGCGAAAGATCCAACGGTTCAAGTCGAAGGCCAGGCCCCGCGCTTCATCTCCATCCACTCCGCCATCTACAATGTCTTCTATCTCCAGCGCCACCACGCCTACCGCAAGCCCCCCGAACCTTCCGAGCGGCGGCACTCGCCGAGTGGGACGCTGCGTCCGCCGCAATCGCATTATCAGGTCGTCGTGTCGGAGAGGCGTCGGCCAAAACGTTAAGCTGACAAGGCCCATCATTGACCGAATATCGCGAACTTTGCTGTGCCAATCGCATTGCACATTTCTGCCAAAGCACTGCTGGCCTAACAGTTGGGAAGATGATGGACGCGGCCCGACAGCGTCCATCACCCGTATATTCCCACCCAGCAGCTTCAGTGTGTCAGATCAAAGCTTCAAGCCAACGGTGACGCCATAGGTCGCCGGCATCCCGGAGTAGCGGGTGATCGTGTCAAAGGCCGGATAGGCGGTGTTCCAGTAGTACTTGTTGAGCACGTTCTTGCCCCACACTTCGATCCGCCAATGTTCGCTTTCGACCCCGGCGCGCAGGTTCACCAGGGTATAGGGATCGATGCCGTAGAGCGTGATGCTCTGCGGCGTGGCATTGGGCGGATTGGTGTTCCCTCCAACCACCGAGATGGTCGATGAGCGATAAGTCACCGTGCCGCCGAGGAACGCCTGCGTTGTCTCCGTCACAGGGAACTTGTACTGCCCGTCGAAGCTCAGGTTCCACTTTGGCGAATAGGGCATGTTTGTGCCCGCGAAGTCGGCCACGATGCCGGCTGCGTTGACGCCGCTGAACTCGTCGATCTTGCCGTCCGTATACGAACCCGCCGCAGTCATCGTCAGCCCGTCGAACGGCACTGCCGTGATCTCCAGTTCCGCGCCCTTGACGGTGGACTTGGGGATGTTCTGCACCACATCGAGGTTACCCCAGACGGGGTCGATGGTACGGGCGCGCAGCTGCTTGTTGCGGTAGTCGTACCAGAATGCCGCCGCGTTGACCTGAAGTCTTCGGTCGAACAGCGAGAACTTGCCGCCGACCTCATAATCGAGCACTGATTCCTGTTCGAGCTTGAGGAACTGGCTCCACACCGAAGCCCCGATGGAGGGGAAGCCGCCGCTCTTGAACCCTTTGGCCACGTGTGCATAAATCAGAGCCCCGTCGATCGGCTTCCAGTCCAGCCCAGCCTTCCATGAGACGTTGTCTTCGTCCTGTTCGTCGAAGAAGCGGCCGGGAGCGCCTGGCGCCACACCGGCAAAAGCTGCGCCCAAATCGTTGATCGGGAAACAGGCCAACGGCACATAATTGCCCGCGCCGTAAAAGATTTCGCCAACCTTGTAGGGCGGGGTCACATCCCACCCGCAGTTTGTGGTCGTAAGCGTGGCGTTGGTATAGCGGATGCCGCCCTTGACCGTCAGCTGCGGAATCACGTCGAACTCGGCGTTGGCGAAAGCCGCCCGGGACTTGGTTGTCTGATCGACCCCAAACTTGTTCTGACCTCCGGCATTCAGCCCGAACGCAATCGATGTAGAGGCGACGTTGAACTGATAGAAGCTCTCCTGGTTGACCTCGTCATCCGAGTAATTCCCACCGATCATCCAGCGCAGGCGGTTGTCGCTGCCGTTGCTGAGGCGAAGTTCCTGATAGAAACTGCGGATCTTGCCCCGTTCCGGATTGTAAAGCTGTTGCGGAAATGCGGTGCCGTCGAAGTCGATCTGCGCGAACTGCTTGAGCTTCGAATACGCCGTCACGGATGTCAGCGTCACATCGCCGGCGATGGCGATGTCGCCGCGCAGCGAGACCTGCCAGAACGAATTGTCGCGCTTGGGAAGCCCGGCCACCCAATCCGCGTCGCGATTGTCCCGCCCGGCCAGTGGCGAGTTCAGTACGCCGGGGAACCCGGAGCCGGGAATCTGGACGTTGAAGCCGATCAACTGCGCGGCCTGGGGTTCGCCGCGATCCAGCCACCCGTTGACATTCAGCTCGAACTTCACGCCCTCGACAGGCTCGAAGTCCACCAGCATCCGGCCCTCGTATGCCCGCTTCTTGCCGTTGCGGCTGTCCGGACCGTCTGGGCGCGACAGGCTGCGCTGCCATCCGCCGGCGTGCGTGATCCGCTGCGCAACGCGGACGCGCAGGTTATCGCTCATCGGACCCGAGAGATAGCCTTCCTCCGAAATCAGGTCATAGTTGCCGGCGGTCACGCTGATCCCGGCCGTGACGGTCGAGGTGGGCGCGGCGGGGACATAGTTGATCGCGCCGCCGGTTGAGTTCTGGCCGAACAGGATGCCCTGCGGCCCCTTCAGCACTTCCACCCGCTGCAGGTCGAAGATGCCGTGGCCTGCCATGATCGGATAAGCCAGCGGCACCTGGTTCATGTAGAGGCTGACCGCGGGCGTGGCCGACAGCGTGGTGTCATAGAAGCCCACCCCGCGCAGGCTGATGATCGGCGAGGACGTCGGGGTATCGGCATAGGACATCGACGGAATGGCCGCGGTCAGATCCTGGATTGAGGTGATCTGGCGCTCGCGCAGGGCATCGCCGCCGAGCACGTTGACCGTGAGGCCGACCTTGTTGAGCGACTGTTCGCGCTTCTGCGCGGTGACGACGATCTCCCGGATGCCGCCCCCGTCCGCCTCGTCGGGCGCCGTTTGGGCCCATACCGGCCCCGCGAGCGCCAGCACCGACGTGCCGCACAATACGGCGCACGTTCTCGTTAGTGTTCTCATCTTTTTCACCCTCCTTGAACAGATCAGTCTTTTAAGTTGTTGGCGTACTGCGCCGCCCGCTTAGCCCTCCAGCACCATGTCGGCCGGGAACGGGTCGTTCACCCCGGGGCGCATCCCCGGCAGTGGCGCGGTGCCGTGAAGCGCGATGTCCACACCCAGCGACGAGGCGCAGGCCGGGCAGCAATGTTCGCGCATCACCACCGGTTCGCCTTCCAGCCGCGCCCGTACCTGCGAATGAAGCTGCGCAAAGCGGCTGGCGACATCGGTCTCGGTTGTGACCGCGGCCTCGCGCCAGTTGCGCTCCACCGGGCCCAGCCCTTCGCCGCACTGGCTGCATTCCCAGGCGCCCCCGGAACTGCGGAGCGGCGCAAACAGCGGCGCGTCGGCCTTCACTTCGCGGGTCGGCGCGCGGCCGATCCGTTGCGCCCGGATGGCGCGGCGCTGCGCGTCGGTCGCCGCGGGGTCGCATTGCCCGTCGGCCGCCAGCACCACCCCGTAGGCCTCGCGCGCGACCGTGTCCGAGACGAAGCCGTTGGCCACATCGCTCGCCACCAGCGCGGGAGCGCGGCGCAGCGGATCGCCCAGCCCGCCGCCGCCGCCGTGGATCACGTCGTAGATGTCGCCGCGGTTGATCTGGAAATCGGTGACGGTGGCGGTGCCTTGCGGCACTTCTCCGGTGATCCGGTCGGCATCCGGGAACACGTTGGTGTCCAGCATCTCCAGCAGGTTGGTTTTGCGCCACAGCTTCCATTCGGCCGCCGCCCCGGGAAAGCCGCCGGCGGCGCCGCGCGGCGGGATTAGCGCGGTGTTGGTATAGGCCCCGCCGTTCATCCGCTCGCAGTGCAGGATCGCCATCGCGGTATCGACCCCCAGCCCGCCGCGCGTCACCCCCGCGCCGCCGGTATCCTGCGCGATTCGCCGCCACAGGATCATCCCCGGCTGGCTGGTTTCCTCCAGCTCCACGTCGGGCATGTCGCAGCCCGACATGCACTGCGCCGCATAGACTTCCATGCCGTCGCTGTTGGTTTGCGCCGGGCCGCCGGTGGTCATGCCGACCGACATCGGGAAGGCCATTGCCGGCTGGCCGTTGCGCCGGTCGATGCCATAAGCGGTGAAGTACGTCTGGTCTTGGGCCGACTGGCTGGCGACGCGGGCGGCGATTTTCGGATCGCTGCTGAGGCTGCAGGCCTGCGAGAACACGTCGGCCAACAGCTTGTTGATCTTCATGCCCGTCTGGATGTGCGACATCGTCACCGGAGCGGGCGCGACCGCGTTGACGATCGTCCCGGTGGGGCCAAGGTCGAACGTAATCGGGCGCCAGATCCCGGCATTGACCGGCACGTCATAGGCCAGTTGCGCCAGCAGCGTGGTCCACGATTGGCCGACCACCGCCGGCCAGGCGCCGTTGATGAAGCAGTCGACCTGCTCCCCGCCGCGATACTGCAGGGTCATCTCGTCGCCCGAAACGATCAGGCGCACGCGGATTTCGTACAGGCCCTCGTGGCCGCGCCCGTCGTATTCGACCCAGTCGACGCTTTCGTACGTGCCGTCTGGCAGGCACGAGATGATGTCGCGCATTGCCCGTTCCGACAGGTTCTTGCCTTCCTCGTTGAGCGCGCGGAAGCGGTCCGTGCCGATTTCATCGACCAACGCCGCAATCCGCCGGCTACCGACGTTGTTGGCCGCGATCATGCTGCGGATGTCGTTGATCACCGTGCCAGACATGCGCACGTTGTTGGCAATGAACTTCTGCCACTGCTCGTCCAGCCGCCCGTCGCGGATCACCCGCACCGCCGGGAATGCCAGTGCTTCCGAATAATTGTCAAAGGCGCCCGCTGCAAAGCCCGACACGGCCGATCCGCCCACGTCCAGCAGATGGGCATTGACATAGCCCCAGCCGACGATCTTCCCCCCGGCGAAGAACGGCATCACAATCCCCACGTCGCCTTGGTGGATAGCGCCCGAAGTGTGCGGATCGTTGCAGATGAACCCGTCGCCCGGCCGAATGTCCTCTACCGGATTGTTGCGCAGCACGGCCTCCACACCCGCCACCGCGGTGGAGACGTGGAACGTGACGTGGCCCGCGAATGTCAGCTGCTCGGCCTTGTCGTCGAGGATCGAGGTGCTGAAGTCCTTGGCGTCGGTCACCACCGGCGAGCCGGAGGTGCGCATCAGGGTCACCGCCATTTCGCTGGCGATGTTGCGGATGGACTTCTGGTGAACTTCGACATCGATGATGTCGAATGTGTTTGCGCGGGCAGTGGTCATCGACTTTCTCCTCGGACCTCAGGCGTTCAGCGCCAGGCTGAAGTTGAAATAGCGGTCGCGCGTGCAGGTGGCGCCGCTGGGTATGTACAGCGTGGTGTCGCCGACATCGACAATGCACGGCCCGGCGATGGCCGTCCCAGGGGGAAGCGCGGCATCGGCATAAACCGGCACTTCGGCGTGCTCGCGGAGGAACGGCTGGTAGATGCGGCGCAGCGCCTGCGGCTTGGGCGGGGGCCCGCCAGCCACCGGCTCCTGCTCGCGCCCGGCCGGCTTCTCGCGCCGGAATACCGCCTTGATGGAGATGTTGACCAGCACCACCGAGGAACCCTTCCACGCGGTTCCCTCGCCGTAGTTGGTTTCGTATACGGCCGGAAATTCCTCGGCCAGCCGGGCGGCGTCCTCTGCTGTGAACGGACGGTTGGGCAAGGGCCGGCTGACCTGGTGGACCTGCCCGAGGAAGCGGAACTCGCCCGCCGGTTCAATCTCCAGCGCGGCCAGATCGATCCCCTCGCTCTGCGCGTCGGCCCGGGCCTGCGCCTGCATTTCGGCCAGCGCGGCGTTGACCGCCTCCACCCCCGACGGATCGTCCAGCGTCCAGTTCACGGTGCGGTTGTACTGGCGGACGTAGTCGGCGGTTAAAACTCCATAGGCCGAGAATGCCGCGCAGTTGTCGGGCACGACGATCGTCGGACAGCCGAGCCGGCGGCAGATTTCGACCGCGAACAGGCCAAGCCCGCCACCATAGGAGAAGAACGTAAAATCGCGCGGGTGGTAGCCCCGCTCGACGCTGACCATGCGCAGCGCATTGGCCATCTCGATCACCGCCAGGTCAAAGATCGCGGCGGCGGCGCGGTCCACCGTCCAGCCCAGCGGGGTGGCGATGTGGGCGTCGATCGCCGCGCGGGCGGCGTCCACGTCCAGCTGGTGCGCGCCTTTCAAGTAGTTGGCCGGATCGATCAGGCCCAGCACGACGTTGGCGTCGGTCACGGTCGGGCGCATGCCGCCGCGCCCATAACAGGCCGGGCCGGGCTCAGACCCGGCGCTGTGCGGGCCGACCTGCGGCACCCCGCGCCCGTCGAGCCAGGCGATGCTGCCCCCGCCCGCGCCGACCGAAACGATGTCGAGGATGTTGATGCCGGTGCGATAGGCGCCGAACGCGGCTTCGTGCGCGACCGTTGGCGTGAGGTTCGCCAGCACCGCTGTATCGAAGCTGGTCCCCCCCATGTCGCCGACTAGAACGTTACGGATGCCCAGCTTCTCGGCGATCTGGCGCGCGCCCATCACCCCGCCGGCGGGGCCGGACTGCATCAGCGTGATCGGCTTGCGCTCAACCGCTTCTATCCCGATGGAGCCTCCGATCCCCTGGAAAAAGGTCATCGCGCCCTTGAACCCGGCTTTGCCCAGCTCGGTCTTCAGCCCGTCGATATAACGGGTAGTGGCGCGGTGCGACAGGCAGTTGAACACGGCCGTCATGAAGCGCGGGAATTCCCCGATCACCGGATGCGCATCATGCGACATCGTGACGAACGCCTCGGCAAATTCCTCGTGCAGCAGTTCACCCGCGCGCAGTTCGTTGGCCGGGTTCTGGAATGACCACAGGAAGCACACCGCGATTGCCTCGGCCCCGTTCGCCTTGAGCGTACGGATGCCAGCACGCACTTCATCGTCGTCGATTCCCACGATAATCCGCCCGGCACTGTCGACCCGCTCAGTCACTTCGACCACGCAGTCGCGCTCGACCACTTCGGGCGGTGGGATCTGCAGGTGATCGTCATAGTCCTGGGTGCGCGCGCCGCCGGCCAGCCGGAAGGTGTCCTTGAACCCGCGCGTGATCAGCACGCCCACCTTGGCACCGCGCAGTTCGGTGATCGCGTTGGTCACGATGGTCGACCCGTTCACGAACGCACGGCAGCGCGGCAGCACTTCCTGCGCGGTCATGTCGATCTGCGCGGCGGCCAGGTCGATCGCGCGCAGGATGCCCTCGCTGTAGTTGCCATGGGTGGTGAACGCCTTGCTGCGCACCAGCCGGTCGGGCGTGGACATGATCAGGTCGGTGTGGGTCCCGCCCACGTCCACCCCGATCGCGTATTCTCCTTCGATGGTATCCAGAGCCATGTGGTCGGCTACTCCTTCAAGTACGGGGGGGCGCTCATGCGCCGCGCAGCGCGGGCAGCACATCGGTGCCGAACCGCCGGATCGCCGCGCGCGTTTCCTCGCGCGTCGGATAGTGGGTTCCGCCGCCGGCGTCGGGAGTGCGCAGGCGGATGTTCATCCATTCAGGGCGAAACCGCCGCTCCATCTCGCGCAGGCGCTCGATCCAGCTGGCCGGCGTGCCGAAGTGCCACTGGCGCGTCTCGAACTCGCTGATCGCGCGCTCGGCCTCGGCCGCCTTGGGGCTGATCTCCGCGTCAAAATCGTGCTCGTCGTAGAAATTGGCCTCGCGCAGCCAGCGCGGGGCATGGGCGGCGCGGGTTGCCGCGGAATCATCGCCGATCCAGCCGTCCTGATTGAGCACCAGCGTCCAGTTGGGCTTGCCCAGCGCCGCGGCGCGGGCGCGCGTCTCGGCGATCCACGCTTCGTTCTGGTCCCAGTCTGGCTGGGTCCACAGCACCCAACCATCATGCGCCAGCGCGCGGTCGAGCGGCTTGCCCTTGCTGTGCGTGCCGATCCAGATCGGCACCCCCGGCCGCTGGTAGGTGCGCGGGGTCAGGCGCACGTTGTCGTACTGGAAGAACTCGCCGGAATAGCTGAACCACTCGCCCGAGAACGCCAGCCGCAGCACCTCCAGCGCCTCCTCGAAGCGCTTGCCGCGCCGCTCCCACGGCACCCCGAAAAAGCGGTGGTAGTCCTGGTGATAGCCCGCTCCGACACCGAGCGAGAACCGCCCGCGCGACAGGTTGTCGATCATCGCGACCTGCTCAGCCAGATGCATCGGGTTGTAGAGCGGAGGCAGCAGCACCGTAGTGGCGATACGCACGCGCTTCGTGCGCGCCGCAATTGCGGTTGCGGCAAGCAGCGGCGAGGGCACGAACGTCTCGCCGCGCATATGGCGTTCAGGCAGGAAAATGCCGTCGAAGCCCACTTCCTCGGCCAGCACGGCTTCCTCGATCACCTGATCGAACGCATCGGCTGCGTGCTCGGCCGACGGCGGGTCCTGGTCGTAAGCGCCGAAGTGGGTGTCCGGCATATAGGCGAACTTCACAGACACGATCCTCTCGCGGATCCGGATTTAGTCCCGGATTCCAGACGGATGCTCTCCGTCATGATCGCCGCCAGCCTACGCTGAACCGTTCTGCCGAAAACCCGCAAAGAGTGACCATGATCTTTGCATTATTTGCAACGATGTCGCTAAGACCCTCAAAAAATTTCGATTTAACCGCGATGAAGGCCCTGCGGATGGATCCAGCGCATCGCGTCGGGGGCGCGCCGATCGGTCTCGGCGCTCTGCCGCCGGGCGATCATGGCAATGCGCGAGATTTCGGCGTCCTTGCGCCGGAACGTATCGATCATGAAGTCAATGAACACCCGGATTCGCGGCAGGATCAGTTCCGACCGCCGGAACACCGCGTAGAAACCGTGGTCGAACACTGCCTGGGTCATCTCGACGTTGGGCAGGATGCGCGTCACCCGGTCGGCGGCAAGGTCCTCGGCAACGATCCATGCAGGCAGCAGTCCGATGCCCAGCCCCGCGACCACCGCCTGGTGCACCATGTGCGCATCGTTGACGGCAAGGTTGCCGGTCACCTTCAGTTCCTTCGCCCCGCCCGGAATCCGGTAATACCACGAGGTCGGTTCACCGCCCGGCGTGGGCTGGACCGACAGGCAGTTGTGATCGAGCAGGTCGTTCGGTCCGGTGATCGCCGGATGCCCGGCCAGGTACGCCGGGCTGGCATAGACCACGCGCTCCACCCCGGGCGAAAGGCGCCGGATCATCAAGTCGGGATTGTCGGGCATGCCGATCCGAATTTCGACGTCGGCCTTGTTCCGGTCGAGGTCGGTCGAATCCTCCCCCACCGTCAGGCACAGCGAAATATCCGGGTACAGCCCCAGGAACTCGGGCAGTGCATCGAGCAGGAAACGGCTGGCAATGCTTGAGCGGGTCCGCACCTTGAGCGTGCCGCGCGGGACCGACTGTTGTTCGCTGATCGCAAGGTTGAGGTCGTCGATCTGGCTGACGATTTCCGCCACCCGCTGATGGTAGACCTCGCCGATCTGCGTCAGCGACAGCGTCCGGCTGGTGCGGTTGAGCAGCTTCGCCGCGATCTCCTCCTCCAACTGGGCGATCTTGCGCGAAACCGATGCGGGCGACTGGCCCACCGCGCGCGCGGCGGCGGACAGGCTGCCACATTCGATTACCTTGAGGAACAGGCGCATCCCGCTCAGAACTTCCATGGGTCGTCCCCGGTCCGGGCGGCGCGCATCTCGGCGCGGCAGGCGGCGGTTGCCGCGTGATCTATCACCAGCGCTTCCGGATGGCGCACCGGGTCGCCACTGATCGCCACCCCGTAATCGTGCCGGGCGCCTGCGATACTAACATATTCGTCGCGCACGTCGCGCCGCACCTGTTCGGGATCGCGCTCGAGCGGATCGCCCCAGCCGCCGCCGCCGCCGGTGCGGAACCGTAGCGCACCGCCGCGGCCCGGCTCCCAAACCGGGCGGGCGCCGAAGTAGAAGTACTGGCCGGCGGGATCGGGCTGCTTGCTGCTGGGGTCCAGCATCCCAGCAATCGGCACCGACGCTGCCAGGACATCAGGCTGGTTCGCCAGCAGCCGCGCGGCCTGTTCCGACGGGTCGGTGTCATCGGCGGGAAACATCCAGCAGGCCTGCGCGGTGCCGCTGCCGCCGCCATAGACGCCGATTCCGGCGGGTGTCTTGGCGTGCAGCGAGGTGACGTTGTGCTCACCCGCGGCCAGCCACACCGTATCGCGCAACACCGCCGCGCCACCTCGGTGGCGGCCGGGTCCACCGCTGTCAGTGATGTATTCCTTGCGCAGCAGCACCGCAGGAATGCTCGATTCCATCGCCTCGCTGGCCGGGTCGAGGTTGTTGCCGGTGTGATTGACGGTATAGCTGTCGCCATCCCCGGCCCTGGTCGCGCCCCACGGCCCGTGCTCGCCCCCGCAGGTCGAGACCGACAGCCACGACGAGCCGTCCGCGCGGCGCCCGCTGCCGTTGTGGACCATCATCGAGCCGAAGTCCGGGCCTACCGCATCCTCGCCCAGCGCCGGGGCGAGCGCCCGATAAATCGCCGAGATGATCACGAACGAGGCTTCCCAGTACATGAAGATCGGACCCGATGGCGGCGTCGCACTGATGAAAGTGCCGGCCGGCAGCACCAGGTCGATCGTGCGGAAACAGCCCGAGGACAGCGGCGTCTTTTGTTCGATAGCCATCTTCAGCGCCACGCCGACCGCGGCCTTGGCGTCGAGCGGGCCGCAGTTGATGCTGGTGATGGCCTGTGCCGAGGTGCCGCTGAAGTCGAACTCCATGCGTTCACCCATTTTGGTGATCCGCACCTTCAGCCGGCACTCACGCAGGTCCGGGGTGCCGTCGCAGTCCAGCGCGTCCTCGCCTTCGTAAACCCCATCCGGGATCTTTTCCCGGATCGCGGCGCGCATCGCGTCGGCTGCGATATCGCAGGAATAGCGGATTGCGCCAAGGAACGCGTCGACCTCATAGCGGTCGATTGCGGCTGTCAGCAGCCGCTCGCCCAGCAGCAGGCTCTGGTAGAGCGATTTCATGTCCGGCAGGATCAGGTCACTGAACCGGGCATTGTCGAAGATCAGGTTGAAGGTCGGGCGCTGCGGCTGGTCGTCGCGGTAGAGCAGGATCGGCGGGATCACCAACCCGGTTTCGTAGACGTTGTGCTTCGATCCGCTGAAGCCCCCCGCGACGCTGCCGCCCATGTCGAGCTGGTGCGCGCGGATGGTCACGAACGAGATCAGCTCTCCGCGATAGAATACCGGGCGTATGAAGCACACGTCGTTGACGTGCTGGCCAATCCGGTAGGGGTCGTTGGCGATCAGCACGTCGCCGGGGCGGATGTTTTCCGGCCCGAACTCCTCGACGATGTTACGCACCGCGTCCGACATCGTGAACATGAAAATCGACAGGCTGTCCGACCCGGTACTCATTGGATAGTTCAGCCGCGGCGGGCCGGAGATCGTAACGGCAAAGTCGTACCATTCGCGCAGGATCATCGAAAACGAGGTGGTCAGCAGCACCGTGCTCATGTGCTTGACAATGTAGCGCATCCGGTTGGCCGCGATCGAGGCGGTGAAGCGGTCGGTCTGATAGCGGGCAAAGAACTGCGCGTCGTCAAGCTCGCGCACGGGCAGGTCCGCACCGGAGCGCACCCCGCCCGCTTCGCCCGCCGCAGCGGCGCCTGCGCCGGGCGGGCGTGGGCCGGCCTCGGGCAGGGGCCGCTTCCAGCCGCGGCTGGGCTTGTTGCGCGGCCTTACCATCGCCGGTCGAGCCGGCGTACGTAAAGCTCGCCGAATTCGCCGACCGAGAGGATCTGCTGCGGCAGGATGAAGGTGGTCGCGCTGGCCTCACGCACGATCGCCGGGCCGTCGATCTCGTCGCCATGGCGCAAGAACTCCCGCTGGTATTCGGCCGCCGGGATCGGCCGCTCGGCCAGATGGTGAATCATCGTCATCCGCTCGGGCGGGGGCAGCTTGCCCAGCCGCCGTTCCAGCCGTGGATAGCTCACCTTGGCAGTCGCAACCACTGTTTCGACGCGGTAGGTCACGCTCTGCACGGCGATCCCGGGAAACCGGTTGCCCGCGCGCAGCTCGTACGCGGCATGAAAGTTTTCGACCATCTGGCGCACGCTCTCGGCGGTGATCGGCCCCGCCGGGATCGGGATGAAGGGCGTTTCCCAGCTCTGCCCCAGCAGCCGTCCGTCGAACGCGCGGACGAACACCGGATCGGGACAGCGGCTCGCCAGCCGCTGGCGCAGGCGTTCCTCCATCTCTTGGAACACCGCATCGATCTCGGGCGCGACGTCGGGAGTCAGCATCCGGTAGGCGCTGCGGCTGTCGCTGTATGTCTGTTCGGAGCTGACCAGGCCGAGTGCTGAGAACAGCCCGGGATGCGGCGGCACGATCAGTTCGGCGGCGTGCAGCTGGTCCAGCACGGCGGGCAGCAGCATCGGCCCCGCCGCCCCGAAGGCGATGATGCTGAAGTCGCGCGGGTCTATCCCGTGCTGGATGGTGACGTTGGTCAGTCCTTGGGCGATGTTGTTCAACCCTACATGGAACGCATAGCGCACGCGGTCGTCGAACGACAGGCGGGTGTCGAGCTGGGCGAAGGCCTGCCGCGACAGTTCCCGGTCCAGCTGCACGCGGCCGCCGGCAAAGGCATCCGGATCGATGATCCCCATCAGCAGGCAGGCGTCGGTCAGCGTCGGCTGGCGGCCGCCCTTGCCATAGCAGGCCGGCCCCGGCTCGGCCCCGGCACTGCCCGGCCCGACGGTGACTTCGCCGGCATCGCTGATCGCAACCAGGCTGCCGCCGCCCGCGCCGATGCTCGACACCTCGATCGACAGCGCGTTGACGATCAGGTCATGCTCCAGCTCGAACGTGGTGTTCACGAACGGGCGGAAATCGCTGACCAGGCTGATGTCGCACGAGGTGCCGCCGATGTCGGCGCACAGCAGATTGCCCTTGGCGATCATCTGCCCGAAATGCGTGCTGGCGATCGCCCCGGCGGCGGGGCCGGAAAACACGATCTGGTAGGGCCGCTCCATCGCCACCTCGGACGAGAGGAGCTGTGCGGCGCAATTGGCGTAGTTGAGCGCACCGGCAAAGCCCAGTTCGCGCAGGCCGGTTTCCAGCCGCCTGGTGTAATCGCCGTAGATCAGGTGCATGAACACGTCTATCACGGTGGTAGAGGCGCGGTCGTACTCCTTGGCCAGCGGCGAGACGTCGGTGGAGATCGAGCAGACCACGTCGCCCAGTTCCTCGCGCACCAGCTGCGCCAACCGCTTTTCGTGCGCGCTGCTGACGTAGCTGTTGAGTAGGCAAATCGCCACGCCCACCACGCCGCATTCCTTTAGCACGGCCAGCTGTTCTCGCGCCTGCGCTTCGTCCAGCGGGATCAGCACCTCGCCGTCGGCGGTGATCCGCTCGGCGATCCCGCGCCGCAGGTAGCGCGGTACCAGCGGCTGGGCTGCGTCGCCAAACTGCCGCCGCCAGTGCGGGTTGGTGAGGTCAGCCATTGGCCGCCACGCTCGACCCGCGTCGAGGATGTCGCGGTGGCCGAGCGAGGTCAGGAAGGCGATCTTGGGCAGGCGGCGGGTTATCACCGCGTTGAGTCCATGGGTGCTGGCGTGGTTGAACACGCTCGCCTCGCTCACCCCAATCTCGCGAGCGCCGGCCAGTACGCCCTTCTCGGTATTGCGCGCGTCGGTGGCAACCTTGATTGTACGAACACCAGCAGCATCAATCGCGACGACGTCGGTAAAGGTGCCGCCTACGTCAACCCCGATTAGCATGGTGTGGCGGCCCGGTGCTCCAGCATCTCAGTCCAATACTAGGCTGTGCGACAGCAGTTCGACCGAGCCGAGCAGCCGCCATGGGCGGCGTGCGATTTCCTCCAGCGTGCGCTGATTCTTTATGACGATGAACCAGCCGCCTTCGGACAGCACCGGATATTCGCTAAGGTCCGCAATTAACTGGCCCGGAAAGTCTCGGGCGAGATCGATACCCGCCGCGATCAGGTCCGCTTCGGTCATGGATCGGCGGTCCTGGTGGATCCCCTGAAGGCTGCCAGTTTCCAGGCCGGGGTTTACGCTCGGCTGCATCGCGATATCCTCTCCGTCCGCGGGCGTTTTTATTAGTCGATCATAGCGTGTGTTATCCACCCGCAGAAATCCGCCGCAAGGGCTGGTCCGATCGTAACGGTATCACGTCCGACATTTTGTCGGCAATGTTCCTGTTGGCAGCGAACGGTGGGCGCTGCCAGTCGGACGGTAACTCGTCTCCGATTGCCGCCGCTATCGCCCAGTCGCCGGAACCACGCTTCTCCCGGGCTGTTTCCGATGCAGGCAAAGGAGGCAGGCATGAGTTCGGCGCAGAAGACCACCGATCACGATACCATTCGCAAGTGGATCGAGGCGCGCAAGGGGCGCCCCAGCATCGTCGCGGCCACGCACGAAAACGGCCGCAAGGGCGGGCTGCTGCGGATTGACTTCGCCGAGAAGGACGATGCGCTGGAAGAGGTCGACTGGGACGAATTCTTCCGCGTCTTCGACGACAGCGGCCTGACCTTCCTCCACCAGGACAAGACCGCCGACGGCAAAGTCAGCCGCTTCAACAAGTTCGTGTCGGCCAGCGGCTCGGACGACGACGATTGAGCCAGCCGCCGGCTCCCGGCCTTTCGATCGGCGTCCTGACCTTTCACCGCTGCATCAACTACGGGTCTTACTGGCAGGCGCGCTGCCTGGTAGAGGGTCTGCGCGCGCGCGGCCACGATGCGGTGCTGCTTGATCACGCGTCGACCGCGATCGAACGGACCGAGCGCCGCTCCGCGCTCCAGCCGCTGCTGCCGCGCCGCTCCGCCCGCGCGGACATGCGCGGTTATGCGGCGAAAGTCCGCAAGTTCGAGGCCGCGTTGCGCAGCTCCCGCTCTCGCCGCGCTTTCCGCTCGACGATCCCACCGCCATGCCCGCCTATGACCTCGTCGTGATCGGCAGCGACGAGGTGTGGAACTTCAGCCACCCCTGGTACGGCGGTCAGCCGCTGTTCTTCGGACGGGGCCTCAACGCCCCGCGCGTTGTCTCCTATGCCGCTAGCTTCGGCAATCACGACGCCGCCACCGGTATGGACCCGGCCTGGGCCGACCAGCTCGCCCGGCTCGATGCGATTTCGGTGCGCGATGCCAACTCGCACCGCCTGGTGCAACAGGCACTGGGGCGGCAGGTTCCGCTGGTGCTCGACCCGTGCCTGCAATTCCCCCCGGCAGTCGAGAGCGCCGACACCTCCGCCGGTCCCGCCTATGCAGTGCTCTACGGCCACGGCTTTTCCGACCGGTTCGGCGCGCTGGTCCGCGCCTGGGCCGACCGGCGCGGGCTCGAACTGGTGAGCCTCGGCTACCGCAACGATTTTGCGCATCGCCAGTGGCTCGATGCGGATCCGTTGGATTTCGCCCGCGCCATGGCCGGAGCCACGGCCGTCGTGACGAACTTCTTTCACGGCTGCGTGTTCGCGCTGCTGAACGGCAAGCCCTTCGTCTGCGCGGGCACGCCCTATCGCATGAACAAGGTGCGCGACCTCACCCGGACGCTGCTTGCAGGCGATCACCTGCTGACCGAGGTTGCCGATCCGGCCGCGCTCGACATCCTGCTGGACCGCCCGCTCGACCCGGCGATCAACCGGGCAATCGCCGCGCTGCGCCGCCAGTCCGAAACCTACCTGCCGTCGATTCCGGTCTGACATGGCGCTGGCCCAGCCCGGCCTCGCGCCCGTCGAGATCGTGCGCTCGGGCCTGTGCATCGGCTGCGGGGCCTGCGCGGCGCTTGCGCCCGAACGGCGGATGGACTGGGACCTGGACGGCTTTCTCAAGCCGGCGGGACGCTCCGGCTGGCAACACCGGCCCAACGCCGACTTCACCCGCATCTGCCCGTTCTCGCCAGCCGCAGCCGACGAGGATGCGATCGCTGGCCGCTTGTTTCCGCAGGCGGCGGCCGATCCGCTGATCGGGCGTCACGTCGCCAACTATGTCGGCCATGTCGCGCAAGACGGCTTTCGCGCGCGGGGCAGTTCGGGCGGCCTGGTCAGCTGGATCGCGGCCGAACTGTTGCGGCGCGGGCTGGTCGACGGCGTGGCCCACGTGGTCCCGCGCGCGCCTGACGAAGGCGACGGGCGGCTGTTCGCCTACCGAATCTCGCGCGATGCGGCGGGGCTCAACGAGGGCGCGAAAAGCCGCTACCATCCGGTCGAACTGTCGGCCGTCCTGCGCGAGATCGAAGCCGTGCCCGGCCGCTATGCGGTGGTCGGCATCCCCTGCTTCATCAAGGCGGTGAACCTCGCACGCGGCGAGCGCCCGGTGCTGGCCGAACGGATCACCCACACCATCGGGCTGTTCTGCGGCCACATGAAAAGCCGCCACATGGTCAGCAGCTTCGCCCGACAGATGGACGCCGTGCCGGGCGCCGTCACCGCCGTCGACTACCGCCTTAAGAACCCCGACCGACCTGCCAACTGGTACACCGCGCACCTTTCGCTCGGCGACGGCAGCAGCCGCCAGCGGGACTGGTGGCACCTGGTTGAAGGCGACTGGGGCGCGGGCTTCTTCATGAATTCCGCCTGCAACTTCTGCGACGACGTGACCGCCGAAACCGCCGACATCGCGCTTGGCGACGCCTGGCTGGAACCATGGTCGTCGGACGGGCGCGGGACCAACGTGGTCGTCGTGCGCTCGTCGCAAATGGCCGATCTGGTGCGCGAAGGCATCGCCGTCGGCACGCTGGCGCTCGATCCGGTGGACGCCGATTTCGTCCGCCGCACCCAAGCCGCCGGCCTGCGCCAGCGGCGCGAAGGCCTCGCCTGGCGCCTTGCCACCACGCGCCTGCCGGTGCCGCCGCGCAAGCGCGTCGCCCCCTCGCGCGACATGCCGGCACGCCGCAAGCTGATTTACGCGATGCGGCGCGCGATCAGCCGCTGGAGCCTGCGCGTCTATCGCCTCGCCCAATGGCTCGGCACGCCGGTGCTCTACCGCCTGTGGGGCAGAGCAGCGCTCGCCACCTACCACGGCCTCGCCTACTCGCGCGGCCCGCTCGGCCGGATGGTGGACCGCCTGCTTGATCCTAAGGGCACGGGCCGGGACTGAAGCCAGAACGCCGATTCCTGCCCCCTCAGCGTCGCCCGTGCTTGACACGGGGCAGGGCTTTTCCGTCACCTATCGTTTTGCCATTATGCCCCAATGAAAAAAGGCGCTGGGTCTACATCATGGCAAACCGCTATCGCGGCGGGATGCACGTCCGATCTGACCCGGCGAGGAAGATGGTCAAGCCCCGCGTCATGCACGGGGCGACAAAGTTTCGTCTCTAGGCTTACCATCTTGGGATCCAAGCCGCTGTCCCTTCACCAGCGAGCAGGGGCAAAGGTGATGGACCAGTGCAACGACCTCTCAAACGCCCCCCGCCGCATAGATCCGGTCGAGCGCGCGGGCCACGTCCACCAGCTTTTCCGCCGCCGGATCGAATTTGCGGCTCTGCGCCAGTTGCCGGGCCCAGGCCGCAGCTGCCCGCCCGCCCCAGTCGTCCGGCGGGACGGCCAGCGGCTCGGTTGCGGTGCCTTTGAGGCGCAGCGCCTCGAAGTCGAAAAAGCTCCCGCCCACGTTTCGGAAGCTCGCCCCGCCGTGCTCGCCGTGGAAGGTCGCCTCGATCACGGCGTCCTGTCCGGCCTGCAAGCGCCACGAACAGGCCAGCCGCGCTACCGCCCCGTCCGCCAGTGTCAGCTGCGCGACCGCATAATCCTCCACCGAGTCCCTGTCTGCCGGCATGCCGCCGGCCAGCAGGTTGGCGGCAACCCCCGTTATCTCGGGAAAGTCGAGCAGCCAGAACAGCAGGTCGATCAGGTGGATGCCCAGGTCCATCACGCAGCCGCCGCCGGACTGCGCCTTGTCGTTGAACCACGGCTTGTCCGGGCCATAGGCGTTGTGGAACACCAGATCGGCGGCGAAGATCCGGCCCAGATCCCCGCCGCGCACCAGGCGGGCGATCGCTTCCATCCCCGCCGTGTAGCGATAGGAGAAATCGACCGCCAACAGCCGGTCGGCCGCCTTTGCGGCGGCCACCACCGCCGCGGTTTCTTGCGCGTCGCGGCCGAGCGGCTTCTGGCAGAACACCGCGATTCCGCGCTTGAGCGCCGCAATCGACTGGCGGGCGTGGAGCGCGCTCGGGGTCGCAATGACGAGGCCGTCCAGCCCCGCCTCCAGCATGGCGTCGAGCGATGGCATTATCGCCGTCCCGGGTGCCAGCGCCTGCGCTTCGGCGGCGCAGTGGGGCGATGGATCGCAGATCGCCGCGGCTGCTACCGCGCCGGTCTGCAGCATCGCCTCCATCCGGTGCAGCCCGATCCGGCCGGTTCCCAGGAAGCCCACGCGCGGCGCGCTCATGCCAGCATCACCAGCGCCTTGACGAAGCCCTGGGGCTTGTCGCGCGTGGCATCCAGCGCCTCGCCGAGCCGCTCCAGCGGGTACCGGTGGGTATAGAGCGGCGCCGTGTCGAGCCGCCCGCGGGTCACCGCGTCCACCGCCTCGCGCAGGCCGCGCAAGTTCACCTGCGGGTCCCGTTCGTGCGCGTTGATCACGTCGATGCCCTTCCAGTTCCACATCTGCATGTTCACCTGGCGCGGCCCGTCCTGGTGATAGCCCGCGACCACCAGCTTGCCACCGAAGCCAACCAGTTCGCCCGCCAGGTCCAGCGGCCACTGGTAGCCCACGCACTCAATCACGCGCTCGCACAGCGGCTCGCCAGTAATCGCCGTGACCGCCGCGATGATCCGCCCGTGGTCGTCCATCGTCACGGTCTCGGTCGCGCCATAGCGGCGGGCGAGGTCCAGCGATTCGGCCCGGCGCGAGATCGCGATCACCCGCGCGCCGGCCGCGCTCGCCAGCCGGGTCAGCACCGCGCCCAGGAAGCCGATGCCGATGATCGCCACCGTCTGCCCGGCGCGGACGTCGGCCCGGCGGAAGATGTTGAAGGCGCAGGCCAGCGGCTCGCCGGGGAAGGGCTGGCCGTCCAGCGCGGGCGGCAGCTTGACCGCCATGACGGCCAGGACCACGTCGTACTCGGCATAGCTGCGGAACGACAGCGCGGCCACGCGGTCGCCCGCCGCCAGGCCCTCGACGCCGTCGCCCAGTGAATCGACGGTGCCCCAGCCTTCGTGGCCCATGCCACCGGCCTCTCCCGGGTAGCGGATCCACTCATTGCCCCGCCACGGCAGCAGGTTCGATGCGCAGACTCCGCAGCCCTCCAGCTTCAGCCGCACCTCGCCCGGCCCGGGGGCCGGTAGGGGCACCTGCTCCACCCTGATCTGCCCCGGCGCCACCAGCGTCGCGGCGCGCATCCCGGGTGCGGAGAAACCTTTTGCACCCGTCATGCTTTGTCCCTTGCTGCCGCCTGCCGCGGGCGGCCCTGTTCCGAAAGGCGTACCCGCCTGTGCCCGACCAGAACCCGCCGGCCTCGCTTAGCATGAACCGTGCGCTGCGCGACAACATCGAGACGCTGAGCGCCCGCGCGCGCAACGAGGCGATCAACGCCCCGCGCAGCCAGCGGATCGCCGACCGGATCAGCCTGTTTGCCGGCTCGATGACCTTCGTTGTCGTTCACCTGGTCATCCTGCTGTTCTGGCTGGCGGCGAATACTTACGGCCTGCCCGGGGTGCCGCGCTTCGATCCCAGCTTCGTCATCCTTGCCTCGGCCGCTTCGGTGGAGGCGATCTTCCTCTCGACCTTCGTGCTCATCAGCCAGAACCGGATGGCCAATGCCGCCAGCCGCAGCGCCGATCTCGATCTGCACATCAGCCTGCTGACCGAACACGAGCTGACCCGCCTGGCAATGCTCAGCGAGCGGATCGCCGTCAAACTGGGAGTGTCCGTCGACGATCTCGAACTGGCGCAGATCAAGGCCGACGTCGAGCCGGGCGAGGTGCTCGACGCGCTCGAGGCGAAGCGGGAGGAGAACGGCAGCCAAGCGTAACCGATCAGGCGCTGACGACCTGCCGCACCGGCTCTGGCCGGCTTGCCGGCGGAGCATAGCGCTCGACCATCTCCGCACAGAACTCGGCGAACTGCTGCGGATCGTGCGGCGGGCTGGTATGATGCGCGCCTAGGCCAAGATGCTCGGGCGTGAAGCAGAACGTCACGGTCGTGCCGAACACGGCGAGCGCCTCCATCTGCCGGTCGAACCAGTCGAGCGCGCCGGGTCGGAACCGGTCGGCCCACGACAGCCCTGTGCGCAGGTGCCGGACCCCCAGCTGCCTCATCCACGCTACGGCCTCGTCCAGCCGCGGGTCCTCGAAATGGAACCACTGCATCAGGCCCATTTCGCCGGCCACTTTGGCATAATGCTCCAGCGCCAGCTTGGGCGTTCCGTCCTCGCGGATCAGGCCCATGTAGAAATGGCGGTAATAGCTCGACCCTTCAGCCTCGCGGTGGCGGGTGGTCGCGCCCCAAGCCTGCGGCAGGTCGAACAGCGAATACCAGAAAATCCGCGGCACCCGCCCCACCAGCAGCTCCGCGGTGCGGTTGACGCCAAAGACCTGTACCTCCTCGGCACCGAACGAGCCCACGCCCACTTCGGTCACCCACACCGGCTTGTCCGGGCAGGCGGCCTCGATCTCGGCGACCTTGTCCCGCCAGTCGTGGATCGGCCACAGGTTCCAGTCGAGCGGAAATCCGTGCACCGCAACGACATCCACCGCCGCCAGCGCCCCGTGGCGCCGCATCCGGTCGATCCACAGCGGGTCGATTGGCGACATTCCGCCCAGCACCCGAGTCAGTGCCGGATTCGCCGCGCGGATCGCTGCGCCGGCGCGCACCACCAGCTCGCCATAGCGGCTCCAGTCGGGGTCCAGCTCCAGGTCCCAGTGCGACTTGTTGTTGGGTTCGTTCCAGATCATCGCCGCTTCGATCACGCGCCGTCTCCTTTCGCGGGATAGACCGCTCCCTGCCCGTATTGCGCGAACGGCACGGGCGCGACGCGGCACAGGTACACTTCGGGTTCGGGCTGCGCCTCGATCGAAAAACCGGCCGCACGCAACATCGCCTGGCTGCAGGCGGCGTTGGGCGCCCACCAGTTGGTCCAGTCATGCGCGAAGGACTTCTCGATGAAGTGCAGCTTGGGATAGCCCGGATCGTCGAAGTAGGCGGGGGGCCGGATCGTGCCCGGAACGTGGAATGGATGATCCTCGGGCACCTCGACTACATCCTGCGATCCCTGTTGCATGGTCTGGAACAGCATCAGGTCCCCGGCCACATGTTCCCGGATCAGGTCCAGTGCCAGCAGCGGGTGGCGCAGATGGTACAACACGCCCATGAAGATCACGAGGTCGAACGTCTCGCCCAGCGCGCCGACGTCATAAACCGACAGCTTTCGGTATTCGATGTCGTTAAAGCCGGTCGCCTCCGCTACCAGCCGGGCCTGCGCCAGATAGCGCTCGTCGCTGTCGATCCCCAGCACGCGCGCCGCCCCGCGTCGCTTCATTTCCACCGAATAGAACCCGGCATTGCAGCCGATATCCAGCACTGACTTGCCGGCAAGGTCGGCTGGCAGCGCCTCGGCGAAACCGGCGAACTTGAAGGCCGGGTAGTCTCCCAGGAAGTGATCCGGCGCGGTCTGCACACCGCCTTCCAGCCGGATGTTCTGGAACCACGGTGCCAGCGCAACCACCCGCTCGCGCAAGTCGGGCAGGACCGGGGCGGTGTTCGCACGGGCAGGCGATGGTTGGGTCATTGGCAAACCTCGTTGAGGCGGGTCAGCTTCGCGCCCCACGGTCCCACCGCCAGGCGGGTGACCGAGGCGGGGTCGATGTCGAACCGCAGCAGGTGGTCGAGCGAGAGGTCGAGCACCCGCGCCACCAGCGCCCGGATCACGTCGCAGTGGCTGACCATCGCGATTCGGGCGCCTGGGCGGGCCGCGGCCATGGCCTGAACGTGCGCCCAGGCCCGCTCCTGCGCTTCGGCCATGCTTTCGCCGCCCGGCGCGCGCGCCGTGCTGCGCTGCGTGTTCCACCCGCTCCAGCGCGCATCGCCGGCCAGTTCGGTGAACGCCCGGCCCGACCAATCGCCAAAGTCCAGTTCGTCAAGCGCGGTGCAGGGCTCCACCGCCAGCCCGGGATGCCGCGCGGCAATGGCGGCCGCCGTTTCGCACGCGCGCTGGACCGGGCTCGACTGCAAACAATCGATCGGCTCGTTCGCCAGCGCCCCCGCCAACAGATCGGCCTGTGTGCGGCCTGTTTCGCTAAGCGCAATGCCGGGAGTGCGGCCGGAAAGGATGGAACCGAGATGGGAATGGGCGGCGTGGCGGATCAACAGGATCGAGGCAGTCACCAGTTCCTCCGCGTGGTTCCGCCGAGATACGGCATAGCGCAAACAACAGGCGCACGGCGCGGTTCCCGAATTCATGACCGGTACTTGTCCGGTTGTGCCCCGGGGCGGAGACTCCCGTCCGAACTGCCGGGCGTCCGGCGCGGCGGCAGCAATTCCGGCGATCTCAGGAACTAACATGAACAAGGCAGGTTTGTAGCTTTCAGTGCAACAGCGGAGCAGCTTCATGTCCGAGACGGTGCTGATCACTGGCGGGGCGGGGTTCATCGGCTGCCATGTCGGGCAGGAACTGCTGCGCAGGGGGCACCGGGTCATCGCGCTCGATAGCCTGATCGAGCAGGTTCACGGCGCCGGGGGGCGTCCCGAGTTTCTCGATCCGGAGATTGAACTGGTCAAGGCGGACATCCGCGACGGGGAGGCGGTCGCCGCCGCGCTCCGCCGGGTGGACAGCGTCATCCATCTCGCCGCCGAAGTGGGCGTAGGCCAATCGATGTACGAGGTGGAACGCTACACTTCCACCAACGATGTCGGCACCGCCGTGCTGTTCGAACGGTTGATCGACCATCCGGTGCGCCGCGTCGTCACTGCTTCCTCGATGAGCATTTACGGCGAAGGGCTCTACCGCGATGCCGACGGCAAACTGGTTGAGAATGCCCGGCGTGCACCGGTGCGCGACGGTCAGGCCGATTGGGATCCGCTCGACGGCCAGGGCCGCCCGTTGGCGCCGGTGGCCACGCCGGAATGGAAGCGGCCCTGCCTCTCCTCGATCTATGCTCTGGGCAAGTACGTCCAGGAACGCATCACCCACATCATGGGCCAGCCTTACGGCATCGAAAGCGTGTGCCTGCGGCTGTTCAACGTCTATGGCGCCGGTCAGGCGCTGTCCAATCCGTATACCGGCGTGCTGGCGATCTTCGCGTCGCGCCTGCTCAACGGACAGGTGCCGATGATCTTCGAAGACGGCGAACAGCGCCGCGACTTCGTCCACGTCCGCGACGTGGCGCGCGCCTTTGCCGCGGCGCTCGAGCATCCGCAGGCGCCCGGGCAGACCTTCAACGTCGGCTCGGGCCGCGACATCTCGGTCCGCCAGGTGGCGCAGGAACTAGCCCGTGCGATGGGCTGTAACGAACTTGAGCCCCAAATCCTGGGCAAGGCGCGGATCGGCGACATCCGCCACTGCTTCTGCGACACCAGCCTTGCCAGCCAGACGCTCGGCCACTTGGCGCATGAGGACTTTGTAGAAGGCCTAGCCGAACTGGCCGAATGGGTGTCCGGCCAAACCGCGGAAGACCGGGTCGAGGAAGCCCGCCGCCAGCTGGAAACCCGCGGGCTGGTTGCATGACCGGCTGCGTGCTTATCACCGGCGGGGCTGGCTTTATCGGCTGCAACCTGGCCGACCGGCTGGCCGGCGAAGGCTGGACAGTGCGGATCTACGATGCGCTCGTGCGGCCCGGCGTCGAACGCAACCTTGCCTGGCTGCAGGAACGCCACGGCGCGCTGATCGAGCCGGTGATCGCCGATATCCGCGATGTGGACCGACTGGCCGAGGCCGTGCGCGGCGTGGCGGCCGTGTTCCACTTCGCTGCGCAAGTGGCCGTCACCACCAGCATGGCCGACCCGGCGGCGGACCTTTCGATCAATGTCCTGGGCACATTCAACCTGCTGGAGGCCGTCCGGGCCGAGCAGCGGCAGGTACCGGTGATTTTCGCCTCGACCAACAAGGTCTATGGCGATCTTGCCGGATTCGGCTCGCGCCTCTCGGCCCACGGGCACGTCCCGGTCGATCCGGCGCTCGCCGCCCACGGCGTGGGCGAGGACCAGCCGCTCGAATTCCACACGCCGTACGGCTGCTCGAAAGGCGCGGCCGACCAGTACGTGCTGGACTATGCCCGCTCCTTTGGTCTGCCGACCGCGGTCCTCCGGATGAGCTGCATCTATGGCGAGCGGCAGATGGGGACCGAGGACCAGGGCTGGGTGGCCCATTTCCTGATCCGCGCGCTCAAGGGAGAGCCGATCACCCTCTACGGCGATGGTCACCAGATCCGCGACATCCTTCACGTCAGCGATGCGGTCACCGCGTACCTCGCGACATGGCGCAACATCGGCTACGTCCGGGGTCACGCCTACAACCTTGGCGGCGGGCCGGCCAATGCGGTCAGCCTGCTCCGCCTGCTCGATCACATCGGCCAGCTGCTCGGCCGCTCGCTATGCATCGAAGCCGACGCGTGGCGCCCCGGCGATCAGCGCTGGTTCGTGGCCGACACTCGCGCGCTCGACCGCGCGCTCGATCTGCCGCCCCGGCTCGACTGGCGCGAAGGCGTCGCCCGGCTGGCGAGCTGGCTCGCCGCCGAACACGGCGCAACGATTGCCACCGGCGCCCACGGCGGCGCTGCCCCGGCAGCGGTCATCCCGATCTTCGCCGCCGCGGCGCGGTAATGGACGCCCAGCTTCAATCACCGGGGCGGATCCGCGTGCTGATGACGGTCGATGCGGTCGGCGGGGTATGGACTTACGCGCTCGACCTCGCACGCGAACTTGCGTCGCTGGGGGTGGAGGTCGTGCTGGTCGTGCTCGGCCCAGAGCCCGACACCGGGCAGCGCGCGGCAGCCAGCGCGATGGCCGGGCTGACCCTGCTGACCCCCGGCCTCGCGCTCGACTGGTTGGCCGACAAGGCCACGACCCGGGAGACGGCGGCGGCGCTTGCCAGCCTTGCGGCGGAGCAGGGCGTGGACCTCGTCCATCTCAATTCACCCTGCCTAGCCGCCGATCAGCCTTACCCGGTTCCGGTCCTCACGGTCGATCACGGCTCGCTCGCCTGCTGGTGGGAGATCGCCCGGCGGGGACAAGACCTTCCCGCCGATCTGGCCTGGCACGCGGCGTTGACCGGGCGGGGTCTGCGGGCCTGCGCCAGGGTGCTGGCACCCTCCGCCAGTCATGCCGCCGCCGTGCGGCGCGTCTACGCCCTTGCAGTCACGCCACAGATTGTCCGGAACGGCCGTGCATTGCCGTTGCAGACCGGTTGCAAATCGGCTCCCGCCAGCGCTCGTTTCGCCTTCACCGCGGGCCGGTTGTGGGACGATGTGAAGGATGCGCCAACGCTAGACCGGGTGGCCGGGCGGCTGCCGTACCCGCTCCGCGCCGCCGGGCCGACCACCGCGCCCCACGGTTCACCAGTCGCCTTCAAGCATATGGAAATCCTCGGTAACATTGCGGGCGCTGAGCTGGCCGGCTATCTGGCCCAGCGGCCGGTGTTCGTCTCGGCCGCGCGGTTCGAACCATTCGGCCTGGCGGTGCTGGAGGCCGCGCAGGCCGGCTGTCCCCTCGTCCTTGCGGACATCCCCACTTTCCGCGAACTATGGGACGGCGCCGCACGCTTCGTCGCCGTCGGAGACGACGAAAGGTATGCTGCCGAAGTTATCGAAATCATGTCCGACCATACACTGCGCGATCAACTCGGCTCAGCCGCCCAAAACTGCGCGGCAACCTACACCGCCAGCCGGATGGCCGCCGCCACCGCTACCCACTACCGCGCCCTGCTGGAGGCAAGGATCGCTGCATGAAGATAGTCTACTTCACCCATTCGCTGGCTTCGTGCTGGAACCATGGCAATGCCCACTTCCTGCGCGGCGTGCTGGACGAACTGATTGTCCGGGGCCACGAAGTTACGGTTTATGAACCGATCAATTCGTGGAGCCTTTCCAATCTCTTGATCGATCATGGTGAAACGGGGCTTGATCCGTACCGGAACGCGTATCCGCGCCTGTCCTCACGCACGTTCACCCCTGCCGAGAACCTTGCGGCGCTGACCGAAGGCGCGGACCTGGTGATCGTCCACGAGTGGAACGATCCCGCCACCGTGGCCGAACTTGGCCGGGCACGGGCCCGCGGCGCCCCCTGGCTGCTGCTGTTCCACGACACCCATCACCGCGCCGTCAGCGCCCCGGTCGAAATGGAAGCCTTTGATCTTTCAGCCTATGACGGGGTGCTGGCGTTCGGTGAGACGCTGAGCGAGGTCTATCGCATGCGGGGCTGGGGCCAGCGGGTCTGGACCTGGCACGAGGCTGCCGACACCCGCCGCTTCCACCCGCCTATCACGGAACAGCACCGTGACGGGCTGGTCTGGATTGGCAACTGGGGCGATGGGGAACGCACGCAGGAACTGCAGGACTTCCTGTTTCGCCCCGCCCAGGCAGTCGGCCTGCCGCTCGATGTCTATGGCGTGCGCTACCCGGCCGAGGCCGGCGCGATCCTCAGCGGCCACGGCGCGCGCTACCACGGCTGGGCGCCCAATGCGCGGGCACCGGAAATCTTCGCCCACCATCTGGCGACGGTCCACGTCCCGCGCCGGTTCTACGCGACGATCCTGCCGGGCATCCCCACGATCCGCGTGTTCGAGGCGCTGGCCTGCGGCATCCCGCTGGTCTCCGCCCCGTGGCAGGACACCGAGCAGCTGTTCCGTCCCGGCCGCGACTATCTGCTGGCCCGCGACGGCGCGGAGATGACCGCGCAGCTCAATGCGCTGCGGTGCGACGAAAGCATGCGCCGCGAACTGGCGCGTAGCGGACTGGAGACGATTCTTGCCCGGCACACCTGCGCCCACCGCGTCGACGAACTGCTGGCGATCGTCGCCAGCCTGGTGCCCCGGCGTCACCCTGCGGGAGAACTCGCATGAAGATCGCCTTCTACGGTTCCAGCCTGCTGTCTTCGTACTGGAACGGCGCGGCGACCTATTACCGCGGCATCCTTTCCGCCCTCGCGGCGCGCGGGCACCAGATCACCTTCTACGAACCCGATGCGTTCGACCGCCAGCAGCACCGCGACATCGATCCGCCGGACTGGGTCCGCTCGGTCGTCTATCCCGCTGACGCGTCCTCGCTGCGCCGCGTACTGGCCGAGGCCGCCGAAGCCGACGTGGTGGTCAAGGCCAGCGGGGTCGGTGTGTTCGACAGCGAACTGCTTGAAGGGGTGATCCGCCATGCCCGCCCGGGCGCGCTCAAGCTGTTCTGGGACGTCGACGCGGCCGCCACGCTGGACGAGATGCGCGCCGATCCCGGTCACCCGGTACGCCACGCTCTGCCGCAGCTTGACTTGGTACTGACTTATGGCGGAGGACCCCCGGTAATCGACGCCTACCGCGGCTTCGGCGCGCGTGAGTGCGTGCCGATCTACAATGCGCTAGACCCGGCGACCCACCATCCGGTTCCGCCCGAGCCGGCTTTCGCCTGCGACCTTGCGTTCCTTGCCAACCGCCTCCCCGACCGCGAGATGCGGGTGGAGGAGTTCTTCCTCGCGTGCGCGGCCAGTGTGCCTGAACGGTCGTTCCTGCTCGGCGGCAACGGCTGGGACAGCAAGGTCATGCCGATGAACGTGCGGGCGATCGGCCATGTCGGCACCGGCCAGCACAACGCCTTCAACTGCACGCCGCGTGCGGTGCTCAACGTCGCGCGTGATTCGATGGCGCGGATCGGCTTTTCCCCTGCGACCCGGGTGTTCGAGGCGGCAGGCGCCGCAGCCTGCCTGATCACCGACGCCTGGGAAGGGATCGAGTTGTTCCTGACCCCGGACAAGGAGGTGCTGGTTGCGCGCGACGGACGGGACGTTGCCGAACATCTGGCGGCACTCTCGAAGGACCGCGCACGCGCGATCGGCCGGGCCGCGCTCGAACGCGTCCTGGCCGAACACACTTACGACCTGCGCGGCGCGGCTGTAGATGCCGTGCTGCGCCGGGCGCTGGCCCGCCTTGCCGAGGCGGCATGAGGCTCGTCGTCCTTGGTCTGACGCTGTCGTCTTCGTGGGGAAACGGTCACGCCACGACCTTCCGTGCGCTCTTGTCCGCGTTTGCCGCGCGCGGGCACGAGGTCCTGTTTCTTGAGCGTGACAAGCCATGGTACGCCGAGAACCGCGATCTCCCGGCACCGGATTTTGCCGACTTGCGCTACTACTGTGACCTGGCGGAGCTCGAGGGCTGGCGCGCCGAGATTGCCCGGGCTGACGCGGTAATGGTCGGCTCCTACGTGCCCGAAGGTGTCGAGGTCGGCCGCTTTGTCCAGCGCCACGCCCGTGGTGTAAGCTGCTTCTATGATATCGACACGCCGGTGACGCTGGTCAAGCTGGCGCGCGGCGACTTCGAGTATCTCAGCCCCGAGCTGATCCCGGGTTACGACGTCTATTTCTCCTTCACGGGCGGGCCGACGCTCGCCCGGATCGAGCAGATGTTCGGCTCCCCTGCCGCGCGGGCGCTCTACTGCTCGGTCGATGCCGACCGCTACGCGCCGCTGCCGGTGCCGAAACGTTGGGATCTCAGCTATCTCGGCACGTACAGCGACGATCGCCAGCCTACGCTGGAGCGCCTGCTGCTCGACGTGGCGCGCGCCTGCCCGCAGCGGCGCTTTGCCGTGGCCGGGCCGCAGTATCCTGTTGGGATCGACTGGCCAGCGAACGTGGACCGGATCGAGCACCTGTCGCCTGCCGACCATGCAGCCTTCTATTCCGCCTCGCGATTCACGCTCAATGTCACCCGAGCCGACATGATCGCGGCCGGCTGGTCGCCCTCAGTCCGGCTGTTCGAGGCTGGCGCCTGCGCGACGCCGATCATCTCGGACCGCTGGGATGGGATCGCGGATTTGTTCACCCCGGGGAAAGAGATCATCCTGGCCGATACGGCAGCCGAGGTGATCGCCGCGCTGTCCACCGATTCTGCCGCGATGGGAGAGCGCGCCCGGGCCACAGTGCTGGCTGGCCACACTGCACGGCACCGCGCTGCCCAGCTCGAGCGAGCCCTCCTGCAACACCAGCCTGCGGTACGCCCTGATATGCCGGAGACTTCCTGCGCGCCGCTCGTGATGGACTTACGCTTGGGCGCGTCCGGCGGATAGGCCGGGTTGCGCGCCCCGCCCCGGCGTAACGCGTTCCGCCAGTGGAGCAGGTGCGGTGTAGCTCTTTTCCTCGACCAGCAGCGAACCTAGCGACTGGTTGATCTGGCGCTTCAGGGCGGCGCGCAAATCGTTGCGGTGGTAGACTGAGCGGGCAAGGGCGATAAAGCGCGGCCCGAAGTCGCCCTCCGCCTCACGCGCGCGGATGTCGTCCTCGATTTCCCACAGCTCGGCGTTGACGCACTTCAGCCGCGACACAAGCGGCTGGACGTGCGAGCCGCCCGCAAATCTCCCGGCCACCCGGCGCAGCAGCTTCAGCTCGAGTTCGACGTTGGCGCGGGCGGGCGGCTCAGCGATGCGCTCCCGCTTGATCTCGAGGATGGTGATCTTGTCGAGCAGTTCGCCCCACGACACCGGGATGTGCGGGCACTCGATTGCCGTAGCCATGGTCTTGCCGCTCCTTTGCGATGAATTTGCCCAGATCGGCGTACAGCGCGCCGACGGCGCCGGCCCAGTCACCGGGCTCAGGTTGGTGGAAGAGGCGCATCGTCGGGTACCACGGACTGTCCGGCGCGCCGGGGGTCCAGCGCCAGTCGGGCTCATGGCATAGCAGCAGCCAGACCGGACGGCCGAGCGCGCCCGCGAGGTGCGCGATCATCGTGTCGACGGTTACGACCAACGCACAGCCGGCGACGAGCGCCGCTGTCTGCATCAGATCCAGCGGGCAGCCGGCGGGGTTCAACACCGCGAGCGGGCTGGGCGCCACGTCCAGTGTGATGCATGGCGCCTCGGCACACAGCGGGGCAAGCAACTCCGGCGTGAGGGAGCGCGCGCTGTCCCACTCGCCCGACTGGCAGCACAGCCCGAGGGTGCCAAGCGGGAGCGGAGCGGGCTGCACGCTCAGGTAAGGCGGAACGGCGCCGTCGGGACGCACGCGCAGCGCTTGGGGCAGTTCCATGATCTCTAGGTCGCAGGCGGCGGGCGGCAGCGGGCGGGCGGGATCGAACGGGTGCAGCCGATCCGCCAGGCCGCGCCCCGTCAGCAGCGGGATCAGGCGCGGCTGTACCTCGAGCACGACCGAAGCCGCCCGCGCGCGCAGCGCAGGCAGGAAGCGCACGAACTGCAGCGTATCGCCCAGCCCGTGGTAACAGCGTACCAGCACGTCCCGGCCGTCGAACGGCCGCCCGTCCCACACCCAGCGCAGGTGATACGGCAGGGCGGGATCGTCGCGGGCTTCGGGTCGGCGGGCGGCCATAGCTTGCGCGGTCAGGTCCCAAGCCGCTGCGTACGCTTTGGCGCGCATGGCGCGAACCCACACGAGATGCGGCGCGGACATGTGACCGCAAGGCCCGAAGGAGAAGTTTGTTCCCTTGGTTCTGCGCGGAGGATCGAGGGAAAGGGGCTATTGGCGGAGCCCCCCCGCGGGTGACAATGGCTCGCAAAGGTGCCGCCGAGATTCGAGCGCCTCGCCCGTTTCCCAACCTATTCTTTATACTCCCACCATGCGGGCCATTTTGACCTTCCACGGCATCCTGGCGGCGTTCCACACCACGGCCTGTTCGGCCAGCGTCAGGCGGCGCTCGCCAAGCCGCGCGAGTGCCGCCTCGAGCAGCCACGGCTCGATCACGGTCCGCGCGGTGCCCCGGCAGGGATCAAGCGTGACGGCCATGCACAGCGGGAGCATGGCGGTGTTGACCATGCCAGGCGATATGCCGCGCCAGATGATCACCGTGATGCGCTCCTCTTCGCCAGTGGACGGTCGCTGGCGGAAGGCCCGAACACATTTCGGCAGACAGCAGAAGCAAAGAGTTTCTGCTTATTTCCCTCTCTGTATTTGCTGCCGTTGCAAGTTGGAGAAAGGTCACCTCGCCGACGGCCGAACCCAAAAACTTCGCCGACCGAGATGGTCGCAACGACTGCCCGGCAGGCAGGTTATCGCCGCGAATTCGGGGAAACATCCAGCCGGTGCTGTCATTTGTGGATGGCCCCCGCGCTTCAAGGGGTAAATTGAGTTGATGATCGGATCCGGCTGGGTGCGGTCATCTGTCCGGCCTGTTTGTGCGGCGTATGATGCCCACTGGCCTGATGGTGTCCGCTGGTTGGGTCCCATTCAGTCTATCGAGCTCGAAGCTCCGACAGCACCCCGGGGGTGTCCCGGCCCTTGCAGCCGC
>JAZKDH010000008.1:0-37776 GCA_040387665.1 Pseudomonadota bacterium
TGATCGCGCTGTGCGAGCCGCTGGACGCGGCGGCGCTGGCACGAATCGTGGTCGTACCGCGGCCGGCCGGGCTGACGCGCGAGCCGCTGCCGCGCCTGCTCGCGCACCTGTTCCAGCACCAGATTCACCACCGCGGCCAGGCCCATTCGATGCTTTCGGGCACGCCCGTGGCGCCACCGCAGCTCGACGAGTTCTTCTGCACCGGGGACGCGCCGCTGCGTGCGGGCGACTTCCGCGCCCTCGGCGTCAGCGAAGCCGCGATCTGGCCCGCGGAATAGCCCGGGGGCGCCGCGCGTACACCCCGGGTGGATGCTCCCGCCGCCTTCCGTCAGCAACTGCTCGGCGCCATCCCGCGCCTGCCGTCCGTCACGTCCAAGTGGTTCCACGACCACTACCGGCACCCCCATGGCACGATGGGCCGAATGATCTCGACCATGCGCGCCTACACCCAGAGCCATCAGATCCACTCGGACCTGCTGGGGCCCGAACAGACCTATTTCGAGGCGACGGCCGAAGTCTGGCTGGACAACGTCGCCGACGCCAGGGCGTTTGGAACAGAGCCGAACTATGTCATCCACGTGAAGCCGGACGAGCCGCTGTTCGTCGATCTGGAGAAGCTGCAGTTCCTGTGGGCGGAAGAGGAAGTGCTTCATGCGGGAATCGACTGGACCGAGGAGGGCGCCGAATACGGGGACAAGCTGTTCCGGCTGGACCGGCGGCCGATCAGCGTGAAGCTGCTGCAGTACGTGATCCGGGAAGGATCGCAGCGCTGGGACGCGGAAGACGACTATGACATGGGCCGGCGCATCGGCGCGCTGCGCCACGTCCGGTGCCGGCCTTCAGCCGAACTGCATCCGGACGGCGCATTCTGCATCGGCGTACGCGAGCTCTACTGGCCGACCCAGACCGCTATGGAAGAAGGCATCGCGGCCGACCCGGCTGCCTGGGAAGCGCTGCTGAAGCGGCCGGCGGAATCGATTCAATACATCGCGACGGCCGAACGGTTCATGTAGGACCGAACCGGTAAAGGCAAAGAATGCGCGGGGCCGCTTTTGGAGCGGCCCCGCGCGTTATCAGGCGGCTTCGATCACCACCTTGCCGAAGTGGCTGCCCGAACGCAGATGATCGAACGCCGCGCCCGCTTCGGCAAAACCGAAGCGGCGATCGATTACAGGACGGATCGCGTGCTGTTCCAGTGCACGCACCAGCGCCTCGAAGTCCTGGCGCGAGCCGACCATGACTCCCCGTACCAGGGCACCACCAATCAGGATGCCGACCGGATCGATCTGGCCGAGCGAGAGCACGCCGACCATCGCGATTTCACCGTAGCGGCGCAGTGCCGCAAGATTCTGGCCCATCGCCGCGGAGCCGGCGCTGTCGACGATCTTGTCCACCCCGCGCCCGGCGGTGAACGCACGCGCCGCCGCGCCCCATTCGGCGTTCGCCGCATAGTTGATCCCGTGAGTCGCGCCCAGATCGGCGGCTCGGGCCAGTTTTGCGTCGCTGGACGAGGTGATGATGATCTGCGCGCCGGCCGCGCGCGCCAGTTGCAGCGTCCAGATCGCCACGCCGCCGGTCCCGAGGGTCAGGACGGTCGATCCGGAATTGATGGGCTCGCGCGCATAGAGCGCGTGCCAGGCGGTTACCGCCGCGCACGGCAGGGTCGCCGCCTCGGCAAAGTCCATGTGCGCGGGGATGCGAACCAGGCCGGTTTCGTCAAGCACAACATAGTCCGCAAGCACGCCGTCGATCGAGCCGCCGAGTGCGCTGCCGGCATCGGCATCGGTCATGTCGCCCCCGATGAAGCTTTGCATGAAGATCGGGCAGACCCGGTCTCCGACTGCAAAGCGCGTGCAGCCGGCGCCGAGTTCGACGATCTCACCCGCGCCATCCGACAGCGGCACGATCTCGCGCAGATCGCCCACTGGATAGGTCCCGTCCACCATCATCAAGTCACGGAAATTGAGGGACCATGCCCGCATGTGGATAAGTGCCTGACCCGGACCGGGCCGGGGGATTTCGCCCCGCTCGATCCGCATGCCGGCGGTACCCTTGCCCGGTGCGATGAGATAACGCTGGTTGCTCATGTGACTATTCGGCCTCCTGCCCGATGAAATTGAAGATCTCTTCTTCCACGGCCAGATAGGCGCTGATCTTGGGCGGGTCGATAAATTGTTCTTCGTCCTTCTGCAATTCGGCGCTGGCGGCGACACCTTCGGGCGAGGACATCGCGGCCTGCATGGATTCCTCGCTCTCCCACCACACTTCCGTCAGGCCGTCCGGCGCGGGCTTCCAGCCGCGTCCCGCGGCAAATGCTTCGATCTCGGGCGAGGGCTTCTTGTGGCTTTGCACATAGCGCAGGAAGCCCATCGCTTTTGCGTGTTTGCGCACCAGATTGCCATGTTCGACCAGCCAGCGCCGGCTGAACGCCTCATCCGTCATTCCCGGCTTCTTCCAGACTTCCACCACCATCTTGATCATAACCGTTCCTTTTCGCACGGGTTCAGATTGAATATCCGCCATCGACCAGCATCGGCGTGCCGGTGACGAACGACGCAAGGTCGGACAGCAGGAACATCGCAGCGTTCGCAACTTCCTCCATCTGGCCGAACCGGCCGATAACGTGCCGCTGGCGCAGGCCGTCAAGCGCCTGGGAAAACACCGGATCGTTCATCAGCCGGTCCTGTGCCATCGGAGTCATGATCAGCCCGGGGCATACCGCGTTGACCCGAATGCCAAGGGGTCCGCCATCGCACGCGGCCGATTTGGTCAGGCCGACCACTCCGTGCTTGGCCGCGACATAATCGGAAGCGTTGACTTGTCCCCGCACGCCTGCCGCAGAGGCGGTGTTGACGATGGCCCCGCCCCCTGCATCCTTCATCGCCAGGAATTCGTGCTTGATGCAGTAGAACACGCCCACCAGATCGACACCGAGGACCGCCGCTATGTCGTCCGCGGTCAATTCGTGCACCGGCTTGTTGCGCATCTCGATCCCGGCGTTGTTCATTGCGCCATCAAGCCGGCCGTAAAGTTCGACGGCGCGCGCTACGGTGGCCGCCACGCTGGCCTCATCCAGCACATCGCAGCGGTGAAACGCCGCGGCGCCTCCTTGCGCACGAATTTCGGCTGCCGCTTGCTCGCCCTCGGGTTCGCTGAGATCGGCCAGAAGCACCCTTGCGCCGTTGGCCGCGAATACTTCGGCGCATTTTCGGCCGATCCCGGACGCTGCGCCTGTAATCAGGATCGATTTGTCTTTCAGCATCGTGTTCTCCCCACGAGATCGTTTCCACCCGCAATACGAAGCGCCGAGAACCGGGATCGTACCTGTCAGGCGGCCGACGTTTAATCGTACGGGTGCTTTTTTGCCGAATCCCGTTGCCGGCGCGATCTTAGGCAGACCACTCGGTCAAATACAACTCGATTTTCCGTTCAACTTGGCTGCCGTGCGCATGACGGTCAGCGCTACCAAGGAGGGGCTACGCTTGACGGGCGCAGACAAATATTGGATGCACTGACCATATGGTAACTTAACCGGTTTGCTTGCCGCAACGGACCGGAAACTGCACTTCGGGAGTGGAAACGCATGGCCCAGATCGAAACGCCGGTGCTGATCGCGGGGGGTGGACCGGTGGGGATGACGCTGGCGCTGAACCTGGCGCGGTACGGAGTGCGTTCGATCCTGGTGGAGCGCAACCCGGAGACCACGCGCCATCCCAAGATGGACCTTACCAATGGGCGCAGCATGGAGCTGTTTCACCGGCTGGGTATTGACGAGCAATTGCGCGACGCCGGCGTACCCCGCGAAAATGCGTTCGACATCCTGTGGATCACCAACATGGTCGGGCATGACCTGCACCGGTTCCATTATCCCTCGGCGGACGAGAAGACCCGGATCATCCGCGCCGAAAACGACGGCAGCCATGGCGCGCAGGCGCCGTTGCGCGTCAGCCAGATCGAGATCGAGCCGGTACTGAAGTCCGTGATCGATGCCAACCCGTTGATCGACGTCCGCTTCGGGACCCGGTTCGACGGCATTGCGGAAAACGGCGCCGACGGCGTGATTGCCACCATCGTCGAAGAAGCGACCGGCAAGGCGGAACAGGTCATCTGCCGGTTCCTGGCGGCCTGCGACGGCGGGGGCAGCCGCGTGCGCCGGCGGCTGGACATCAAGCTGGAGGGAGAGGAGAACGTCGCCGGGGCGTACATGGTCCATTTCCGCACCGACGATCGTGATCTGCTGCAGCGCTGGGGGCCGGTGTACCACCTGCAGAACGGGGGCGGCACCATCATCGCCCAGAACGACCGCGACGTATTTACGCTGCAGGCCTGGCTGCTTCCGGGGATGAACCCGGGCGAAATGACCCCGGAAGGCGTGCTGGAAGGCTGGGTCGGGGCCCATTTCGAGTACGAGATCCTGCAGGCGAATCCGTGGTTCGCGCACTTCGTCGTGGCAGAGCGGTACCGCGCGGCGAGCACGCTGCTGGCTGGCGATGCAGCGCACCAGTATATTCCGACCGGAGGCTATGGCATGAACTCGGGCATCGCCGATGCGGCAGGTCTGTCATGGGTGCTGGCGGCCCGGATCAACGGCTGGGGCGGGGATGCGCTGCTCGATGCCTATGACGCAGAGCGCCGCAACACCGCCTGGTGGCATCTTGAGGCCTCACGCCGCCACATGGGCGTGCGAATCCAGATCAGCCAGCTTTACGCCGAAGCCGGCGATCTGCTGGAAGAAGGCCCGCAAGGCGACGAGCGCCGCGCGCAGCTGGCGCAGCGGATCGCCGAGTTGGGCAACGCCGAGAACGAGAGTTGGGGGGTCGAATACGGCTATCGCTATGATGCGTCGCCTGTGATCGCTCACGAGCCCGGCGCCCCGGCAGTCGATCCGCTGATCTATCGCGGGAACACCTGGCCCGGCGCGCGTCTGCCACACGTCTTCCTGGCTGACGGGACGGCCATTCACGAGCGGCTGGGCCTGTATTTCACGCTGGTGGCGCTGGACGATGCCGACACTGGCCCAATCGAAGCCGCGGCGAAAGCGGCCAACGTGCCGCTCGACGTGCTGCGCCTGAACCAGCCTGAACTCCGCCCGGTGTACGAGCGCAGCCTGGTGCTGGTCCGGCCCGACCAGCATGTTGCGTGGCGCGGCGATGCGGCCCCGGCGGACCCGGCGGCAATGATCCGGCTGGTGACCGGGCAATAAGGTGCGGGGCCGCGCCATGCCGCACATGCTGCCGCCATGCGGCCGCACGGAAGGCTGACCACGCGGCGATCCGCGTTTAAAATGCGGGAATATCGGTGATCGCCCGGCCAAGGATCAACGCGTGAACGTCATGCGCCCCTTCGTACGTGTTCACTGATTCCAGGTTCAGCATGTGCCGCATCACCGGGTACTCCTGCGAGATGCCGTTGCCGCCGTGCATGTCGCGCGCAATCCGTGCGATCTCCAGCGCCTTGCCGACATTGTTGCGCTTGACGATGGAAACCATCTCCGGCGCCCAGCGCCCGCGGTCCATCAGCCGCCCCACCTGCAGCGAGGATTGCAGGCCGAGTGCGATTTCGCTCATCATGTCGGCCAGCTTTTTCTGGTACAGCTGCGTCGCGGCCAGCGGGCGCCCGAACTGGTGCCGGTCCAGCCCGTACTGCCGGGCGGCATGAAAGCATGCTTCGGCCGCGCCCATGGCGCCCCACGAGATCCCGTAACGCGCGCGGTTCAGGCAGCCGAACGGACCTTTGAGCCCCTGAACGCCGGGCAGCAGCGAATCTTCGCCAACTTCCACGTCGTCCAGATGGATCATCCCGGTTACCGACGCACGAAGCGACAGCTTGCCTTCGATCTTCGGCGCCGACAGCCCCTTCGCGCCCTTGTCCAGCACGAAACCCCTGATCGCTCCGCCATGCGCATCCGATTTTGCCCAGACGACGAACACGTCTGCGATCGGGGCATTGGAAATCCAGGTCTTGGCCCCGCTCAGCCGATAGCCGCCGGCGGTCCGCGCCGCGCGGGTGCGCATCGCTGCCGGATCGGACCCGGCATCAGGCTCGGTCAGCCCGAAGCATCCGATCCATTCGCCGGTCGCGAGCCTGGGCAGATACGCCAGCCGCTGCGCTTCCGAGCCGAACGCGAATATCGGATACATCACCAGGCTGGATTGCACCGACATCATCGAGCGATAACCCGAATCCACCCGTTCCACTTCTCTTGCCGCAAGTCCGTAGCTGACATAGCTCGCACCCGCGCCGCCGTACGCGGCCGGAATGGTCGGGCCGAGCAGCCCAAGCGCGCCCATCTCGCGGAAGATCGCAGGATCGGTGTGCTCCCGCGCAAAGGCATCGACCACCCGGGGTTGCAGCTTGCCCTGGGCATAGCCCCGGGCGCTGTCACGCATCATTCGTTCCTCATCGCTCAGTTGCCCATCAAGATTGAACGGGTCCTGCCAGTCGAATGGTGCCATATCTGCCACGGTTCATGCTCCTGCTTCGATCTGGGATGATGACCCTCTGGGGCGGGCCCGGTCAAATGCGATATTGCGATTGGATTGCCCGCGCCCACTGGTATCCCGGGCTGGCAGCCAAGATTCCCACCGGGCGGAGAGGGAGTGAAATGTTCAAGATCATCTATGCCGAAAAGCGGCGACCCGAACTTTCGTTCACGACATTCGTACGCCGCTGGCGCCAGCACGCCGGCCTTGCCATGCAGGACGCACCGTTCTGGAATCCGATGGCGCTGTATATCCAGAACGACGCGCTGCGCGGCATTCCCGGGACCGATCAGGCTTACGACGGTGTGGGCGAACTGTTCTATCCGACTTTGCTGGACTTGAACGCTTCATTGGCGTCCCCCGGCCTGGTGCCGATCATGGCCGACGGAGACGAATTCTTCTCACGCGTGGACCAGATTCATATGGTCGTGGATCAACGGCCGCTGCGCACGGGCCATTGTGCCGGCTTCAAGGTCTTCATCTTTGCCCGCGCGCCGCAGGGTGGTGGCCGGGCGGATTTTGCCGACCACTGCGCCGATCGGACGGAGACTCTGCTGCGCGGCCAAGGGGAGTTTGCCCGGTCTGCCCGGCAGGTTACCATCGGCCAGGGCGCTACACAGCATGATCCCTATGATCTGGTTTGCGACGCGACATTTGACAGCACGGAAGCCGCCCGGCTGGGCAACGCGGAATGGCTGGGTGCGTTGCGGGTGGACGGCCTTGCAGCCGACGGCGTTGCAATCGCCGCGCGGTCCTATGTCCTCTACGATGCGCCATACGCAACCTGATCGCCGGGCGCGCCCATACTGATCAACCGAGAGTCTGACGTTTCCACTCCAACGTCCGCTTGGCATTTCGGGCCCGCCTGCTAGGCGGGGCAAATGCTGACAATTTCCGGAATCACGGTGCGCCTGGGCGGGCGCGTCATCCTCGACCGCGCGACGGCTGCGATACCTCCGCGCAGCAAGGTCGGGCTGATCGGCCGCAACGGGGCCGGCAAATCCACGCTGGTCAAGGCGATCATCGGCGAGCTCGATCCTGATGAGGGCGAGATCGAGATGCCCCGCCAGACCCGGCTGGGCTACATCGCGCAGGAGGCCCCCGCCGGCACGGCCACGCCGGTCGAAACCGTTTTGGCCGCCGACACCGAGCGTACCTTGCTGCTGGCCGAGGCGGAGACGTGCACCGACCCGGATCGGCTGGGCGATGTTCATGACCGCCTGCTCGCAATTGATGCCTACAGCGCGCCTTCGCGGGCGGCGCGAATCCTGATCGGCCTTGGGTTTGACGAGGACATGCAGGCGCAGCCGCTGGACAGTTTTTCGGGCGGGTGGAAGATGCGGGTTGCGCTGGCGTCGCTGCTGTTTTCCGCGCCTGATGTCCTGCTGCTCGACGAACCGTCGAACCACCTCGATCTCGAGGCGACGCTGTGGCTGGAAAGCTTTCTCAAAGGTTATCCCGGCACCCTGATCGTGATCAGCCATGAGCGTGACCTGCTCAACAACGTGGTCGATCACATCGTCCACCTGCACGCCGGAAAGCTGACACTGTACCCAGGCGGATACGACAGTTTCGAGAGGCAGCGCGCCGAACGGCTGGCGCAGCAGGCGGCGGCCAAGGCGGCACAGGACACGCAGCGCGCCAAGCTGCAGGACTATGTCGCGCGCAACAGCGCCCGCGCCTCCACCGCCAAGCAGGCCCAGTCGCGGGCCAAGATGCTGGCGCGGATGCAGCCGATCGCGGCCCAGATCGAGGATCCGACGCTGAGCTTCGATTTCCCCGATCCGACCGAACTGCGTCCGCCGCTGATCACGCTGGATCTGGCCGCGGTCGGCTATGCCGACGTGCCGGTCCTGCGGCGGCTGAACCTGCGGATCGATCCCGATGACCGGATCGCGCTGCTGGGCCGCAACGGCAACGGCAAGACCACGCTGGCCCGCCTGCTGGCCGCGCAGCTCGGCCCGCTGGAAGGAGAAATCCGCACTGCCGGCAAGATGCAGATCGGCTACTTCACGCAATATCAGGTAGAAGAACTGGCCGGCGATTCCACGCCGCTGGAACTGATGACCCGCGCCATGAACGGCAAGACGCCGGCAGCCGTCCGGGCGCAGCTGGGACGGTTCGGGTTCTCCGGCAATCGCGCCACCGCCCAGATCGGCACGCTTTCGGGCGGGGAGCGTGCTCGGCTTGCGCTGGCGCTGGTTACCCGTGACGCGCCGCATCTGCTGATCCTTGACGAGCCCACCAACCACCTCGACATCGACGCGCGGGAAGCGCTGGTCCAGGCGCTCAATGCCTATTCCGGCGCAGTCATCCTGATCAGCCACGATCGCCACATGGTCGAGTTGACCGCCGACCGGCTGGTGCTGGTCGACGGCGGAACGGCCAGCGAATATCCGGGCAGCGTCGAGGATTACATCGACTTCATCCTCGGCCGCAACCAGCCCCGTGGAGCCGGGGGCGCCCGGGCGAAAGGGAACAAGAACGATCGCAAGGCCGAAGCCCGCGCGCGCGACGACTTGCGCGTGCTCAAGAAACGCGTGAGTGACGTCGAAGAGCTGATGGGCAAGGTCCAGGCGCAGCTAAAGGCGATCGACCACGCGATGTTCGACCCGGGCAGCGCCGAGCCCGCCCTGGCACCGCTGACGATGAGCGAACTGGCGCGCCGACGCGGACTGCTCGCGGGGGAGCTTGAAGCAGCCGAGGCCGATTGGCTGGAGGCTGGCACTGCGTTGGACGCCGCGCAGGGCGCGTTAGCCTGACCGTCGGCATTCTGAAGGACTCGCCCGGCGTCCAGCAGATGCTATTGCGAACGATTATCATTGACAGCTGCTTTGCAGCTTTCTAGCGGGCGCACATGCAGTCGGGATTAATCAGGCGGTGGGCGTGGGTCCACAAGTGGAGCAGCCTTGTCTGCACGCTGTTCCTGCTGATGCTGTGCATTACCGGCCTGCCGTTGATCTTCCATGACGAAATCGACGCCGTGGGCGAACAGGGTGCACCGGTTGGACCACCTTCTGCGCGCGCAGGCCAGCCGCTTGACCGTGTGGTCGCGGTTGCGCTCGACGATTATCGAAAGACCGCGCCCGGTCCTGGCGTTCCGTTGTTTGTCGGCTTCTCGGCCAACAACCCGCTGATCACGGTAACGATCGGCTCCCACAGCGCCGCGCCCGAGGCGGACATGCAGATGTTCTCGTACAACCGCAGCACCGGGGCACGCGTGGAACAGGCACCCGATGCAGGGGTGATGGATTTCCTCCTGCAGCTGCATACGGATCTGCTGCTTGGCCTTCCCGGCAAGCTGTTTCTAGGCGCCATGGGGTTGCTGTTCCTGGCCGCGATCGTCTCGGGCATCGTGCTGTATGCGCCGTTCATGCGGCGGCTGCCGTTCGGCGCGCTTCGGCATGATCGCTCTGCCCGCGTGCGCGCGCTTGATGAACACAACTTCCTGGGCGCAATCACGCTTGGCTGGGCCCTGGTGATCGGGGTCACCGGGGCGATCAACGCCTTTGCCGATCCGCTGGTCGCCAACTGGCGCGGGGGCGAGCTGGCGGAAATGGTCGCCGCCCGCGGCGGCGCACCGGTCCACGGCCCGGTCATGCTGGGCTCTATCGACCGGGCGATGGCATCTGCCCGCGCCGCCAGCCCGGGGCTGATGCCGCAGTTCATCGGATTTCCCGGCGGGGCATGGTCTTCGGCGCGCCATTACGCGATCTTCTTCCAAGGGGACACGCCGCTTACCAGCCACCTGCTGACCCCCGCGCTGGTCGACGCGGCAACCGGCAGGCTTGATGACATGCGCGCGATGCCCGTGGCGATCCAGGCGCTCATGCTGTCCCAGCCGCTCCACTTTGGCGATTATGGCGGGTTGCCGCTAAAGCTGGTCTGGGCGGTGTTCGACCTGGCGACGATCTGGGTGCTATGGACCGGGCTCGTCCTGTGGCTCGCCAAGCATCGGCGCGGCGTGTGATGCGCGTGCCGACCCGCCCGATCCTGACGGTACTGGCGTGGCCGCTGGCCCTTGCCGTACTCCAGCTGGCCGGCCTCGTCATCGGGCTGACCGGCAAGGGATGGCGCGATGCACTGTCAGCGGCGTTTGTTGGCGCCTCCATCATAATCTTTGCCGGCCGGTGGCGTCTGCGCGCCGGCCGGCCCCATGCACGAAAGCCCTGATCATGAACCGCATTTCCCTGTTCGCCGCCGCCGCGCTGACGCCGGCGCTTGCTTCCGTTGCGGCCGCCGAGGAGGCACCGCAGGATATCGTCGTCATCGCCCGGGCGCTCAACGCGACCCAGGTGCTGAGCGAAGGCGAACTCGGGGCGCTCGGCCGAAAGAAAGCAGAAGATACGCCCTTCACGGTTCGTTCGTACAACGAAGCGCTGATCCTCAACCAGCAGCCACAGACGCTTGGCCAAGTGCTCGAAAACGATCCGACCGTGCGCACCAGCTACGGCTTTGGAAACGCGTCCGAGCAGTTCGTGATCCGCGGCTTTCCCCTTTACGGCGACGACGTCGGCTTGAACGGGCTTTACGGGATTGCCCCGCGGCAGCTGATCGCCCCTGAACTGTTCCAGTCGGTCCAGGTGCTCAACGGCGCCTCGGCCTTCATCAATGGTGCCGCGCCCGGCGGGTCTTCGGTGGGGGGCAGCGTCAACCTCCAGCTCAAGCGGGCCGGCACTGCGGACCTGAACCGGCTCACCCTTGGCTACACCTCGGATGCGCACTTCGGGGCCAGCATCGATCTGTCGCGGCGCTTCAGCGGGGACCGAGCGTTCGGCGCGCGCATCAACGCAGCGCTGCGGAGCGGCGACGTTTCGGTCGATGACGAGTTCCGCCGCACGCTGGTCGTCGGTGCAGCATTCGATTGGCAGGACGACAACACCCGGATGTTCCTCGATCTGGGCTATCAGAAGGTCGAAGTGCGGGGCCTGCGCCCCAAGGTTACGATCGGAAGCGGGGCGATCCCCGCCGTGCCCTCGGCCAGCGCCAATCACGCCCAGCCCTGGACCTATACCGACTTGCGCGACGTGTTTGGCGTTGCGCGGTTCGAACAGGATCTTGGCGCCAACGCGATGATCTATGTCACCGGCGGCGCACGTGATGGCAGCGAGGACGGTGTCTACGGCGGCATCACGGTGCTTGATGTTGCCACCGGCGCGGCGAGCGGAACCGGCCTTGTCGTGCCGCGCACCGACAACAACGAGGCATTAGAGGCTGGCCTGCGCGTCAAACTGGGCAGCGCCGTAACGCAGGAATTCAACATCGGCGGAAGCGCGGCATGGCAGGTCAACCGCAACGCGTTCGACTTCCTGGCCGGGTTTGAAACCAACCTTTACGATGCGCCGATCGTGCCGGTGCCAGCCTCGGGCTTTGCCGCCGGCGACCTGTCGGATCCGTTCGCGATCAGCCGCACCCGGCTGCTGTCCACATTCGTGTCTGATACAGTAGGCCTGTGGGGAGACCGCATCCTGCTGACCGGCGGGGTGCGGCTGCAGGACATTCTGGTCAAGAGCTACAGCTATGCCGACGGCGCGCTTACCGGAACCTACCGCGAATCCGCGCTTACCCCCGTTGTCGGCCTGGTGGTGAAGCCGATGCCCGGCCTGTCGTTATTCGCCAACCGGATCGAGGCCTTGCAACAGGGCCCGACCGCCCCGATCGACGTGTCCGTTGTCAACTCCGGTGAAGTCTTTGCGCCGATCCGCTCCACCCAATATGAAATCGGCGGTAAACTGCGGCGCGGCGGGCTTGAAATTGGCGTGGCGCTGTTCCGAATCGACCTTCCGGTCGGCTATTCCGTGGACGCAGGGACCGGCGACGGCCGGGTCCGCTTCGGCATGTTCGGCCAGCAGCGCAACAAAGGCGCAGAGCTTACGGTTGCGGGAGAGCCGGTGCGGGGGCTTCGGCTGATGGGCGGCGCATCGATCGTCGATGCCCGGCTGCGCCGGACCAGTGGCGGCTTCAACCAGGGCAACCGCGCGGTCGGCGTGCCCGAATGGACGGCCAACGCGGGGCTGGAATGGGACGTGCCCGCGACCGGGCTGACGCTTACGGGCCGCGTGGTCCACACCGGGGAGCAGGCCGTAAACATTGCCAACACATTGCAAATTCCGGCGTGGACCCGGTTCGATGCCGGCGCGCGCTATGTCGTCGTGGCGGCGAACCGGCCGCTGACGCTGCGGGTGGGCGTCGATAACGTAGCCAACAAACGCTACTGGGCCTCGGCGTTCGACGTATTCTCGGCCGCGCTGCTGCAGGGGGCGCCCCGCACCTTCAAAGCCAGCGCATCGTTCAACTTCTGACCGCCGGCCGGGGTGCGCCTGATGCGGTCAAATGCGCCGCGCCAGCGCATCAAGCGCTGCGGACACATGGGTGCGCAGCGCGGGATCGCGGGTAGTTTCGAGCAGCGCACTGAGGCTGGCCCGGGCCCCGGCGACGTCCAGGTTGAGCAGCTGCAGGCGTGCCCGCTCCCACCAAAGATGGCTGTACGACGGGGCGACGACGCTCATCCGATCATACAGCGCAAGGGCGCGCACGATATTCCCCGCTGCTTCCGCCCGGCCCGCCTGGTTCATCAGCAGCCGCACCAGCACCGCGCGATTGGCCATAGGCGCAAGGTGTTCGGCGCTAGGCACCGCGCTCGGCCCCAGCACCTGGGCAATCAGCATGCCTAGATCTGACGGCCGGACGATCCTGCCTTCGTTGAAAGGATCGATCACGACGCTTTCCGCCCCGCTGCCGATACGGGCAAGGACATGGCCCGGCGTGTTAAGCGCGTCTGCCTGAAACCCGGCGCGCCGGGCAGCGGCGACGTAGAGTATCACAAGGCTTACCGGCAGGCCGCGTTTCCGGTCGATCACGCGGATGAGGTCGGCGTTATCTGGATCGTCGTAGCGAAACACATCGCCCGTAAAGCCGCGTTCCTGCCACAGCACGCGTTTGAGAACACCCGCCAATGCTTCTGGCGGCATCCCGCCGGGCGCCAGTTCGGCCACGCGTTCGGCATGGCGATCCAGCACGGCCAGGTATGGCTCGAGATCGACTTCCGCATGATCGAGCGCCGCCAGCGCCACTGCGCTTGCGTCGAGCGCAAGCGCATCGTCGTCCACCAAACCCAGGTGCGCAATATCAAGTTCCATCGCGGAAAAGACGGCGCTGACGCCTGACGGTTCCGGGGTTTGAACCGGGGAGGATGCGCAAGGGCGCATGGCGTCCCGCATCGCCGCCGCCGCTTCCTTCGGCGGCCGCAGAAAAAAGGGCCGGCAGATGCGGATCTGCCGGCCCCCTGGTACTTTCGTCCGTATACTCAGTACCGGACGGAGAACGATGCTCCGTAAACGGCGGGTCGGCCCGACATGCTCCAGCGGGCATCGCCGTAGTAGGTCGGCGAAGTGATATAGAACTTGTTCAGGACGTTACGCCCGTAAACAGATACCTTCCATTTCCCGTCATTTCCGCTCACGCCGGCGCGAAGGTCAACCGTTTCGTAGGCGGGGATTTCAAAGTAATCGGCCCGCAGCACGTCGTTCTCGAAGGTGGCGTTGGACTTGCCCTGATAGACGAACGTTCCGCCGACGAACGGCTTCAAATCGCCCATTTGCCATTCGTACTGGACGTCGGCATTGGCCGAGAACTCAGGCGTATAAGGTAGCTCTGACCCCTTAAATTCGCCGGTGAAGCCCATGTTGTTAAACACTGGGAACGATGTGGTGCCGACAACCAGTTGGGTGAACGTCTCGGTGACCTTACTTTTCATCCAGGTGGCGCTGGCCGAGAAGTTCAGCCCATCAATCGGCTCGGCGAAGAACGACCCTTCGACCCCGTAAACTTCAGACTTAGGCACGTTCACCAGGCGTTCGAGCAGCCCCCAAATGTTGTCGAGAATCTTGGCGCGGACCTGCTTGTCCTTGTAGTCATAGTAGAACGCGGAGGCGTTCAGACGCACGCGGCGGTTGGCAAACGGCATCTTGAAGCCGGCCTCGTACGAAACAAGCTTTTCCTGCCGCGCCGGGACATACTGCGAGATGACCGAGGCGCCGATGTTCGAGAACACACCGGCCTTGTAGCCCTGGCTGACCGTGGCGTAGATCAGCCCGCCATTGTCAAACTTGTAATCGAGCCCGACGCGCCACGACCAATTGTCCTCGGTCAGGCTGTCTTTCAGCGGATCGATGATCGGCGTGAAGGCCGGATATCCGGGACGACCGTCGCCAAGAACGAAGCTTTCCCCCGGCTGGATCGTGCAGCCGCAAATCGCCATGAAGACGCTGTTTGCGCCATACCAATTGCTGAAAGTGTCGTCTGCCGGCGGATCGACGTAGGCGTAGCTGGCGCTCAGTTCGTTGTTCGTATAGCGGATGCCGCCGCTGATCGACAGGTTGTCTGTGATGTTGAATTCACCATTCCCGAAGAAGGCGTAAGTCTTCAGGGTATTGCTGAACAGGTTGAGCGTATCCTGCACCGGGCCAACACCAGTTGCCGCCCAGCCGAACGGGTCCGCGCCGAGGAAGCTGTACAGGATATAGGCGTTGTTGTCTTCGGTCTTTACGTGATCGTAGTTGGCGCCGATTATCCAGTTCAACCGGTCGGTCTTGCCCGAGAGGCGGAGTTCCTGGTTAAACGCTTCGACCTTGCCGAACGACAGGATGTCGTAGGAGCTGGACCCGGTGCCGTCGAGTTCGACGGTGTGATCGACCTTCTTCTTCTGGTACGAGGTGATCGAGGTCAGCGTGATGTCATCGGTCAGATCGATATCGGCCCGAAGCGTTCCCTGATAGTACCAGTCACGGTTGCCGCGCATGAAGCCCGGCGACCACGATGCGGCGCGCGCGTTGTTGACGACCGGCGTTCCCAGCACGAACCGGGCGGACTGCGCCCAATCGAACTGCGCCCACGGCTGCGGGAACGCATTGATCGAATTGGTGCCGTTCATGCGGGTGACGGCGCTGTTCTGAAACGTCAGGAACGTGGAAAGGTAGCCGGGGTTGCCGGGCGTGGTGAGCTGCGAGTAAAGCAGTTCGTCGACGACACCATAGGGGTTCGCGGTTGCCGGACTGGCGTTTGCGGTGGCCAGCGCCGCGGCGCTGTAGATGTTGTAGAACGACCCTTCGTAACGCGGTGCCTGCAGGTCCGAACGGTCACGCGCGCCCGTTACCGTCGTCTGGATGCGGATGCGGTCCGAAGGGGTCCAGTCGAGCGACAAGCGGCCCATGATCTTGCGCTCGTCGCCCAATTCCTCGTTGGGGTTGTTGAGCGAGGCCTTGGCCAAGTTGTACTGCCACGCGCCGCCGGTGATGCCCCTGACCGCAAGGCGGCCCTTCAGCGTGTCGGACAGCGGACCGCTGACGAAGCCGGAGACATCCGCCCGGTTGAACCGCTCGTACGATCCGTCGAAGCCCATCTGGAAGGTGTCGGTCGGCTTGGCTACGATATAGTTGATCGCGCCGCCGGTGGAGCTTTGCCCGAACAGCGTGCCCTGCGGCCCCTTCAGCACTTCGACCCGCTCGATATCGAGGTTGAGCGCATCGGACATGATCGGGTAGTTGCGGGCGATTTCGTCGGTGTAGATCGCGACGGCCGGCGCTGCGCCGATCGTCGAATCGTACAGGCCAATGCCGCGTAGCGTGTAGATCGGCGTCGAGAAAGTTGAGGCGGTGGCGATGAAGCCGGGCACCAGCTTGGACAGGTCGCCGACATCCCTGATGCCGCGATCCGCCAGCGATTCTGCCGAGGCGGCCTGGATCGTCAAACCGACGTCGTTGATCGACTGTTCACGCTTTTGCGCGGTTACGATGATTTCGCCTGACCCGTAGCTCGGCGCTTCCTCCGCTGCCTGCGCAAACGCCGAATCGGCTGGAAAACCCAGCGCAATGCCCGACGCGCAGCACAGCAAATAGCTGAATTTCCTCATTTCACTCTCCCCGAATGCGGCACTTGATCGTCCTACAATCCGCCACAGATCATCCAATTCCAGATTATAGTAAATCGTCGGACTAGAATTTCCTTTGCTATTAACATGCGCGCATCTTGCAGCAGAACATCCCTGCTCTGGCCGACGTTCGGTGCAGCGCACGTTCGTGTCGTTTTCGTTGCGCGGCCGTTGTGAACAGCGCCCGGATCGGCGATAGTCGTCTGCGGTGTCGCCGTCCGCAGAGCGAATGGAGCCGGGAGCGCATGCGTCGATCGTGTATCAACCCCCAAGGTGCCACCTGACCCGCGTGACACGCCCTGTCCGTCTGTCGTCGAAGCCCCGCCACGCGGCCCCGCTGCGCCGATCGCTGAGAGTGCCGGTGTGGGCCGACCTTGGATTGCGGCTGACGCTGGCGCTGTTGCTGGTGCTGGTCGTCGTCATCATTCACTGGCTCGACCGCGACGGGCTGGTCGATCACCACGATGGGCACGTCAGCTTCCTTGACGTGATCTATTTCACGATGATCTCGGTGACCACCACGGGATTTGGCGACATCGCCCCGATCTCGCCGCAGTCGCGGTTCTTCGAAGCCGTGATCGTCACACCGATTCGGGTGGCCGTGCTGTTCATTTTCGTCGGTGCCGCCTACAATCTTGCGATCCGGCACGGTTGGGAGAAATGGCGCATGGCCCGCATTCAGGAACAGCTTTCCGACCACATTGTGGTGCTGGGCTTTGGCGTCTCAGGCTCGGAGGCGGTGGCCGAACTGATCGCGCGCGGCACCGACCCGGAATGCATGGTGGTGATGGACACCAGCGCCGAGCGGCTGGCCGCGGCGGAAGAACTGGGCTGCAACGTCATCGAGGCCGACGCCACCCGCGATCAGAACCTGCTGGCCGTGCAGATCCGCCGGGCCCGGTCGGTGCTGGTCTCCGCCGGCCGCGACGACGCATCGATCCTGATCGTCCTGACCGTGCGGCACCTGGCGCCGGATGTTCCGATCAACGTCGTGGTGCGCGCAGGCGACAATGAACTTCTCGCCCGGCAAGCTGGCGCCGACAACGTGATCAACCCGGTGCGCTTTACCGGGCTGCTCCTGGCCGGCAGCGTCGAAGGTGCGCATGTCGCCGATTATATCGCAGACCTCGCGTCGATCGGCGGGGGGGTCCAGCTGATCGAGCGCAAGGTGCTGCCCCAAGAACTGGGCCGCTCGCTGAAAGACCTGGCGAGCGGCGGCAACGGCCTGCGCGTTCACCGCGACGGAGAGGCGTACGGATTCTGGGAGCAGGAAGCTCGCGAGTTGCGCGAGGGAGATGTGATTGTGGAGATCCGGCCGACCGTTCGGCCGACGCCCACCTGAAGACCCTGCGGTCAAACCAGCGTGGGTCCGTGCACGGGTGAAATCGGCGCGCCAGGGGGTGTTTGGGATAGGGATATACCCGCGCGCTGCTTGGCCACGGCAGCGAACCGTGTACCAGAACCGGCCGACAGAGTGGCAAACCCTAGGCCGCCGCCACTCCCGGTGGTATGTTCGGCCAATGGAAGTGCTGCGCGATGCCGATGCACATGAAGAACTCGCCAGGATAGCGCGACGCAAGGCCGCCGAAAGTGATGATCCAGACATCACACGCAGGTTGCGGGAAGCCGCGATATGGCATGAGCGCAAGGCCAGGCAGCTTCGCAGACAAACCACGCTGCGAACACGAACTTGAAGATCACCCGGCCTGGTTGTTTGAGCCCGATCGCGCGGGCCGCCACACAAAGCACGGGAAACTCCCAACGTCGCCGATTTTAGCGTACACTTGCTGGCACTATCCAACCGGCGCTCGTCAACCCGGTTACAAACCCCCACTTGCCTGTTCACACGGCATTCCCAAGCTCACCACTTCGCCGCAAAGCAGGATTCAGAACGCTGCGATGTGCGTGGCACCCGCATCGCGGAACGACTGCCTCAATTTCTCTTCATCGTCCGGCCCGAGCGGGACGGTGACTTCGATCACGCCATGCAGTGCCCCATCTGCTCGATCTTGCGAACTGCTCATTCCAGACGCATGGTCGCCGCCGCTAATATCGGTTCCTGCGCTGTTCATGTCGCCCACCGGGCCGACAAAGACGAAGGACCGGTCCACACGGTGTTCCTGAACGAGGTGCTCCACCGCCAGATCGGCCTGCTCCCGCGTTGCAAACTCGGCACGCAGGCCCTTGTGCGTGCCGCGCGTGGGCTCGCTGAACCAGGGCCTCATGTACTTGTAAGCACCAAAGAGTGCAGCGCTGAACAACGCTTTGCGCAGAAGGCCCATCGATAAATCTCCTTTTCGGGCCAACGCAGCCTTTCAACCAATGTTCCATCACCTGGGCGGTTGCAGTGCGGGAATGGGCGAAGGGAAGGCGCAGCGCTGCGCAGTTCTGCCAAACCTCGCCTCTTGCGCCCGCCGGCGGCCTCAAGCTTTTTGCTGCAGCGCAAAAAACAGCTTTACCGCAGGGGCAAATACGTTAAGTTCTGATTCGACCGGATGAGTGCTCCCAACGATGGGCGTGCCAGCAGTTCCGGTTTACCATTCATCCTGCGTGGCAACGTCGCCGCCCGAACTGATCCCGCCGGGATACAGTCGAGGCGGCTTTTTTGTGTTGTCGTGCGGCCAGACGGGGTTGAGCATAATGAGCTATCGGGGGTTGAAGTTGGGTCGGCGCGGTTTCGTGGTTGCGCTCATGCTTGGCGCCGCAGTGGCCGGCTGCGGCAAAAGCGAAGCACCAGCGGCGGGCACCGACGAAGTTGCCAAAATCGCCAATGAGCGCGGGATCGAGAAGACCGACCTCAAGCTGGGCTTTATCAAGCTCACCGATATGGCAGCGCTGGCCGTAGCCAAGGAAAAAGGCTTTTTCGCCGAGGAGGGGTTGAACGTTACGCTCGAACCGCAGGCAAACTGGAAGGTGCTGCTCGACGGTGTTGCCGGCGGCCAGCTTGATGGCGCCCACATGCTTGCCGGCCACCCGCTCGCCTCGGCGGCCGGCATCGGCTCCAAGGTCAAGATCATCACGCCGCTCAGCCTGGACATGAACGGCAAGGCAGTGACGATTTCTAACCGCGTCTACGACATGATCGCGCCGAACCTGCCCAAGGACGGGTCGCCCGTGTCCGCCGCGCTGCTCAAGCCGGTCGTCGCCAAGTTCAAGGCCGAGGGCAAGCCGTTCAAGATGGGCATGGTCTTCCCGGTTTCGACCCACAACTATATCCTGCGATACTGGCTGGCCGCGGGCGGGCTTAATCCCGGATACTACCTGCCGGGTGACACCGCCGGCACCACCGGCGCCGAAGTGCAGCTTTCCGTCACCCCACCGCCGCAGATGCCGGCGACGCTGGAGGCGGGCACGATAGAGGGCTTCTCGGTCGGCGAGCCTTGGAATCAGGCTTCGCTGGCCAAGAAGGTGGGCCACCCGATCATCGTCGATCCGGACATCGCGGGTCTCACCGGCGACAAGGTGTTCGGCCTGCGCGAGGAATTCGCCGCCCAGAACCCGAACACCACCAAGGCGATCTTGCGCGCCCTCATCCGCGCGGCGATGTGGATCGACGCCGATGGCGGCAAGAACCGCGCCGAGACCGTCAAGATCATTTCCAGCCCGAAATACGTCGGCGCCGACGAGAACGTCCTGCTTGCCTCGATGACCGGCAAGTTCTCCTTCGCCGAAGGAGACACCCGCGACACGCCGGAATTCAACCTCTTCTTCAACCAGCAAGCGGCCTATCCGTTCTACTCCGACGGAATCTGGTACCTGACCCAAATGCGCCGCTGGGGCCAGATCGCCCAGAGCAAGCCGGACCAGTGGTATCTCGACACGGTCAAGGCCGCGTACCGGCCTGACCTGTTCATGCTCGCGGCCAAATCGCTGGTCGCGGACGGTAAGGCGACCGACGTCGACTTCCCGGCGACCGATGGATTCCGCACCTACACCAAGACGGCGATCGACAAGGTCGCCTTCGATCCCCGCAAACCTGCTGCGTACGCCGCGAATTTCGCCATTGGCCTCAAGGACGGGCAAACCGTCTCGGCCACGGGCGTCAAGTAAGGACCTGACCGATGAACGCCGTGTCTGTCGCCAAGAAAGACCTTTCGTCCCAGCCGCAGCCGGTTTCGGGGGCAGCCGTTTCTGCCCACTCGCCCGAACGGCCGGGCCCGCTTCCCTCCGCTGAGGGGGAGGCCGCACCGGCTACGGCGCAGTTCACGGCGTTCGTCAAACTCCCGCCCGGGCGGGCACTGTTCGAAGCAAGCTGGCCCCCGGTGGTCGGGGTGCTCGCGTTCCTCCTCCTGTGGACGGTGCTCGCGCCGGCGGTGCAAACCTCGCTCGGCTCGCTGCCGGGGCCGGGGGATGTCTGGGCGGCGTTCAAGGGCCTGATGGTCGAGTACTCGGCTGCGCAGGCTGAAGCCGCCGCGGCGAAGGCGGCCGGCGGCTCCTACACCGGCCCGCCGACCTTCATCGACCAGATCCTGACCTCGCTCAAGACCGTCGCCCTGGGCTTTGTGATGGCATCGTTCGTCGCCGTGCCGCTTGGACTGGTTGCCGGCATGTCCAAAAGGTTCAATGCCGCGATCAATCCACTGGTTCAGGTCATGCGCCCGATCAGCCCGCTCGCCTGGCTGCCGCTGGTGACCATGGTCGTCTCCGCGTCGATCACCAGCGACGATCCGACGCTCGCCAAAAGCTTCGTCATCTCGGCCATCGTGGTGATGATGTGTTCGATGTGGCCGACGTTGATCAATACGGCGGTGGGCACGGCCTCGATCGACAAAGACCTGCTCAACGTCGCCCGGGTGCTGCGGCTGTCCTGGTTCCAGCGCCTGACCAAGGTCGTCCTGCCGAGCGCCCTTCCCTTCATCTTCACCGGGATGCGCCTTTCACTGGGCGTGGGCTGGATGGTTCTGATCGCGGCGGAGATGCTCGCGCAGAACCCCGGCTTGGGCAAGTTCGTGTGGGACGAGTTCCAGAACGGCAACCAGCAGTCGCTCTCGCGGATCATGGTCGCGATCGTGGTAATCGGGCTGATCGGCGTCGGGCTCGACCGGATCATGATGGCCCTGCAGGCCTTCGTCAGCCGCAACCGCACCGTCTGAGGAGGCACGCATGACACAACCGATCCTGGCGCTGAAGGGCGTCACCAAGCGCTACGCCGGCAAGACCGGACCGAAGCACGCAAACGTGACCGAGGTTCTCGGTGGCATCGACCTGGAGGTTGAGGAGGGAGAATTCATCGCAATCCTCGGCTTCTCAGGCGCGGGCAAGACCACGTTGATTTCCGCGATCGCCGGACTGATCGAACTTGACGCTGGCGAGATCCTGCTGCGCGGCAAGCCGATCGACGGGCCGGACCGTAACCGCGGCGTGGTATTCCAGAGCTACTCCCTGCTGCCCTGGCTTGATGTCCAGCACAACGTCAGCCTGGCAGTCGACGCCGTGCACAAGGACAAATCGGCCGCCGAACGGGCGGCGCTGGTCAGGCAGAAGATCGAACTGGTCGGGCTGGGCCATGCGATGGACCGCAAGCCGGCGCAGCTCTCGGGCGGAATGCGGCAGCGCGTTGCGGTCGCCCGGGCGCTGGCGATGGAGCCGGACATCCTCCTGCTCGACGAGCCGCTGTCGGCGCTTGATGCGCTCACCCGGGGCAAGCTCCAGGACGAGATCGAGCGGATCCGCGCCGAGGAAAAGCGCACGATCCTTCTGGTCACGAACGACGTCGACGAGGCGCTGCTGCTGGCAGACCGAGTTGCGGTGCTGACCCCGGCGCCGGCGGCGCATATCGGGCGGATTTTCGATGTTCGATTGCCGCGCCCGCGCAGCCGCGCGGAGATCAACGACAATGTCGAGTTCCAGACGCTGCGCCGCGAGATCGTCGGCTACCTTGCGGGACTGATCGGAGAGGCCGCGACCTACACTGCGGCCAGCCTGCCCAACGTGATCCCGCGCGACTTTGCGATGCCGCCCAAGGCCTACCGCGACGCCGCCAGCGGCGGGACCGAGCGGCGCTATCTGGAATTCTACAAGCTGCACAAGGTCTACCCCACGCCCAAGGGGCCGCTGACAGTTGTGGAGGACTTCAACCTGCTGATGGACAAGGGTGAGTTCATCTCGCTGATCGGCCACTCAGGCTGCGGCAAGTCGACCGTGCTGACCATGGCGGCCGGCCTGAACGAGATCAGCAAGGGCTCGATCGTGCTCGACAATCGCGAGGTCCATGCCGCGGGCCCGGACAAGGCGGTGGTGTTCCAGGCGCCAAGCCTCATGCCGTGGCTGACCGCGCGGGCAAACGTTTCGCTCGGGGTGGAACGGGTCTATCCTCACGCCAGCAAGGCGGAGCGGCGCGAGATCGCGGATTACTATCTCGACCGGGTGGGCCTTTCGGGCGCCAAGGACAAGCTTGCCGCAGAGATGTCGAACGGCATGCGCCAGCGCGTCGGCATCGCCCGGGCTTTTGCCCTGAGCCCGCGACTGCTGCTGCTGGACGAGCCCTTCGGCATGCTCGACAGCCTGACCCGCTGGGACCTCCAGGACGTGCTGGTCGAAGTCTGGAACCGCACCAAGGTGACCGCGGTGATGGTCACGCACGATGTCGATGAGGCCATTCTGCTTGCCGACCGCGTGATCATGATGACCAACGGCCCGCGCGCCACAATCGGCAAAATCCTGAAGATCGACCTGCCCCGCCCGCGCGACCGCAAGGCGCTGCTCCAGCACCACGATTTCTACGCTTATCGCCAAGAGGTCCTGCAGTTTCTGGCCGAGCACGATCATGGACCGTCCGCCGAGGCAGCCTGACGCAAGCGACGAGGGAGAGAGCCGGGGCGGTCCGGGAAATAGGCGTATTTTTCCCGTAATTATGCTGTTCACGTAATTACGGAATTGCCACCGCTGGACCCGGCCATGCCGCGCTTGTCGAAGTCAGCAGGCATATTGTCCCATAACTGCCCGGAATTTCAACGGAAATCCAAGGATTGAAGGGAGTGCTATAAACAGGGCCTATATACTTGTTAGACCCATCCTATTTAGGCTTTCCGGTTATCTGCACGTAGCCGCCAGTCGGACGCCTTTTCGCAGCTCGGTGCCAAACGACTCTCCGATTCCCGCTCGCCGCGCCAAATCCTTCAAATTAACACCCTTCAATCGGGCAGCGTGCTCGATAGCAAACAGGTGCATTGTGACGACCCGATTACCCGTCGGGGCGGACGCGCAGGCGCGCTTAAGTTCATCGACAAGATCGTTCATGCGGGCCCCTCTGGCTTCTGCTATCACGAGAAAGCCCGGCGCGGGTTAGGCCGGGCATTCCTTTCAGTTCAAGGTGCCCTCCTTGCGAATTTCGGGGACAGGCGACTTTCGGGGACAGCAGGCGAATTTCGCAGCGAATTTCGGGGACAGTATACTCATTCTCCGAAAGCGAGTCGCGGGCGCAAAGCTTTTCCGCCATTCTCTCGCATCGCCGCGTCCATCAGCCTGCCCCCGAACCACCGGTCCGGCATGAAGGTACCATGGCACCAGCGGTGTTGCCTACCCACCGCGGCCATGCCGCGCTTGTAGAAGCCAACAGGAATATTGTCCGCGAAGTTCTCCAGATCCTGACAGCACCGACTGTCGGCGAATCAGTCCGAAAAGCTGCCGGGGTCAGGCTTCTATCGGCCGAGCGTGCACTGCCTTGACGGTACCCCGGCGGCGCATCGCCGCGCCGATCGCACCAAAGCCCAGCACCATCAGCGCCCACGTTGCAGGTTCGGGGACCGCTGCCACGGAAAAGCGGTAACCTCCCGCACCGACGGCTTCAAAACCAAACTGATAGTCGCAGCAGATGTCAAAATTGTCTTCGTACTGGCCACCCGGCGCAGGTATGGTGGCGGGCGGGTTCACGCGGAGTTCGGCCTGATACAGGGTCGGCGTCACCAGTTCCAGTTGCGGCGCGATCGGCACTTCGTCTCCGCCGCAATAGACTATGACTCCGTTGCCTTCCGCATCGCAATAGAAGTTGTAGATGTACGTTTTGAGCACCTCGCCGGTGAACCCCTGGACAGGCGCCGACAGTGCGAGACTGAAGCGGTACGCTCCGGGACCCAGATAGATCGAATTTTGGACGTTAACGCTCTCGCCGGGCGCAAAGCTGCCCAGTGTGATCACCTCGGCAGCTTGGGAGGCAGGCGCGGCTGCGATCAGCGATGCAATGGCGGCACCCTTGAGAAAGATCCGCATGCCGCGTCCCCTTTCCATGTGATCTGGCTCGCAATCTTGCCTGCAAACGCAACAAGTGCGAGACGCGCCCGGTTCCCCTCCCGACAAATTTTTCTGTTCGACCTTCCGCTCCGGCCTTTTCCAAGAAGACTGGCGCGACATGGACGAGTACGGTCCGACGACTTAGGCAGCTCCGCCGAGCTCAAGAACCTCGTCATATGGGACAAGAGCGACGGCGGGATGGGCGCGTTCTACCGCTCCGCACCCGCCGCTCTCAGCTCGAATAACCATCCTTTTGACGGCGCCCCTGCAGGTGTTGTGACAGCTATGCAGAACCTTCGGGCAATACCTGTGAGACCAGCACGGCGACGCTGCGGTCGGCCCATCCGCGCAGCCATTCGTCGCTGCGGCTGGCTGCGGGATGCGGGATCATGATCGGGCGGTATCCGGCATAGCCCAAACGGTCTGACAGGCGCGCGCACACGTCAACGAACGGGTCGGTGATCACGACTGCACCAGGGATGCCCCGTTCTTCCATCATGACGGCATCGATCAGGCTGCAGGAACTGCACGCACCGCAATCGCCCAGCCCCGCAATCACGAAGTCCGATTCGGCGGCGATGCGATCCGCGGTCGGCACATCGAGCGGGGATCCGGCCGAGGGCTTGGAATGGAGGGTTACGGAGGCGACGGGGTGGATCCGGCCAAACGCCTCGGCGATATAGCCTAGCAGGTCCGTTGTTTTCGGCTTGCCGTTGTTGATCAGGGCGATCCTTGCGCCTCCGGCAAGGTGCCGGCGCGGGGCCAACGGCGCCGGTGGTAGCTTGGGATCGGTGTGCACCGGGCGATATACCTGGATCATGGCCATCAGACGTTCTCCGTTCCAGCGTTGACAGATTTCGCGAGGATCGCGCTGATGTCGATTTCGCAGCTGTCTGGCCCGCAATCGGGCAAGGCTTCGCCTGCTTCGCGCACCCGCCGCGTGACGATGACACTGTGCTTGGCCGGCACGAACGAGGGAATGTAGGACGACCATCCGGCGCCGTGTCCGCCGGCCGTCACCACCAGGATATCGTCCGGCCCGTGAAAGGTCGGATACTTGCCGTCTTCGCCGATCGGCAAGTAGTGATGATCGCCGGGCTTTTCGAGCAGCACGCCCGCGGCTTCGATCTGTTCCTTGGTCACGCGCGATTCGCGCACCAGGAATTCCTGGATGTCGCGCTGGCTCCAGCCCTGTTCGCGGATGATGAACTGATGCTCGGGACCGAGCACGACGACCCCTTGGCCGCCCTTGCCCACGATTACCGATCCGGGCGGCGTGATGAGCGACAGCATCGAGCGCAACACGCCTTCGGGCGTGCCGTTGGTGAAGTTCGCGAGCTGCCGCGGGCCTTCGCTCGCCATCACGCACACGATGGTGTCGCCCGCATCGAACCCGAGTTGCTGGCGCAGCGACTGCCACGGTGCCGGCGGATCGTCCTCGGCGAAGCAGAACGTGTACTTGGCCGGCGTCGCCATGCAGGATTCGTCCTGCACGCTGGTGCGCGCGCCAATGACGTTCCGGGCCACCAGCCGCGCCGCCCGCCCGATCGTGGCGTTGGCGCGGTTGCCGGGGCCGAACAGGTTGGACTTTGCGTTCATCCCGATCTTGCCAGCGAGCGGCCCGCTGACGATGATGCAGGTCGCGGAACCCCCGGTGCTGGTAAGCACACCGTTCGCGTTCCACGCCGGATCGAGCATCGCCCGCAGCGCCGTCAGAACGATCGGGAAATACTCGGGCCTGCACCCGGCCATGACCGCGTTCACTGCGGCCATGCCGGCGGTCACCGTGCGTTTGCGTTCCGGCACGCTGCCCAGGATCTCGTCTTCCTGCGCATCGGCCCCGGCCAGCATCGCCGCCACCCGCTCCGGCGTGGGCGGGATAATGGGCAGCCCGTCGGTCCAGTCATGCTCTGCGAAGAAATCGAACGCGGCGGCTTCGTCAATCTCTAGAAGTTCCATAGTGCGTCCTCCGGACCGATGGCTGAGTCAGGGCGTGCGATAGGATTTCATGCCGGCACGAACGGCCGCATGTCGAAATAATCGCGCCAGGCGGTGATGCGGTCGTCCACGACCTCGAAGATGCCCATCACCCGGATCGTCGAGAGAACCTCGTCTTCCTTGTTGCGCAGGTAATCGATCCGTTCGGTAAGCACCTTGTTGCCGTTCACAGCGACCGCCAGCATGTCGATCGTGATGTGATCCAATCCGGGCAAAAAGTTGTCGATCAGATGTAGTGCGTCGGCACGGTTCGTGGTGTGCGTCAGATCGACGTTTTCATACACCACGTCATCCGCCAGGTAATCGTGGAACGAGCCGCGCAGCGTATCCACGCTTTGCGGCCAGGCGCCGAGAAATTCCGTGACGATTTGCTCAGGGTTCTTGGTCAACTTACCTCTCCTATTATTGTCGTTGCGGACTGCATCCAGCGCCGGCTTAGAACGTAAGCGGCAGGACGCAGTGATTTTCCAGAACGTGGTCGCGATGTTCGATCAGGATCGGATCGACCGCGTCGCCAAGATCGGAGCCCATTGCCTCGCCCATTTCGCGATAGGCATCAGGCATCGGGCAATGGTCATGGTGCATGGGCGATGCCAGGGTGGAGAATGTGGTCCAGTAGATATCGGCCGCGGTCAACGTATCCCCGACAAGGTAACGCGATCCACGCTGACGGCTGGCGTGGAGGCGCGCGGACAGAAGCCGGAGCACTGCAATCATGCGGTCCTTCGCCTGCGCGGCGCTGCGCGACGGATCGCCGTACCGGAACTGCATGATGTCCACCTGTTCGCGGCTGAGGAAGACCGGCTCGGCCGACTCTCCCCGCAGCGCCGCTTCCCACGCCGCCATTTTGTACAATCGGAAGTTCCAGCCAAAGCCGTCCTCGCCGCAAATATCGTTGGCTAGGCCGAACATGTCGGCGCGCATCGCTTCGTCCTGCGGGATCAGGCGCGGTTCGGGTTGCAGGCGTTCGGCCAGTAGCAGGATCTCGTCCCAGCGCGCGCGCCCGCGTTCCTTGTCCAGCACCGCGACCGGCGCAGATTCCTGCCCGGTCCACTCGCGCAAGGCCTTGTCCTCCTGGCCGATGGCCTGCGCCACCGGGGTGAACGGAACCGACTTCATGGTAAGGATGATCTTTGCTGCCACGCTCCACGGCCCGGGGAAGCCGGGCGAGAGAACGACCCGCAGGCCGGGCAGCGGTATCGCATCGGCTACCGAAACATAATCCACCATCGTCACTTACCTTTTTGATTGAACAGCAGTTCGCGTTCCGCGTCAGAAAAACCTGTGCGCGGGGCGGGGATCACCGAATCCTTCATTGCCGTCTGCACGGCGGGGCGCTGTCCGATCGCCAGGTACCAGCGTTGCAGATTGGGATATGCATCAAGCTCGATCGCGTGGTGCTCGTGGAACAGCACCCAGGGCCAGCTGATCATGTCGGCAATGCTGTACTCCCCGGCGATGAATTCATGGTCTGCCAGATGCCCGTCGAGCAGCGCGTAGAGCCGGTGCGATTCCTTGGCGAACCGCTCGATCGCATACGGCAGCTTCTCGGGCGCATAGTTGCGGAAGTGGCCGAATTGCCCGAGATTGGGGCCCTGCGCCGACATCTGCCACATCACCCATTGAATCACCGGCGCCCGCTTGCGCGGATCGGCCGGCAGGAAGCGGCCGGTCTTTTCCGCAAGGTAGATCAGGATCGCGCCGGATTCGGCAATGCTGATCGGTTCCCCGCCATCGGCCGGATCGAGATCGGTGATCGCCGGTATGCGATTGTTCGGGCTGATCTTCAGAAAAGCAGGATCGAACTGGTCGCCATTGAAGATGTCGAGCTTCACCCGCTCGCTGGCCAGGCCCATCTCCTCGACGGCGACGGTTACCTTGTAGACGTTGGGGGTCTCTCCAAAAAAGATGCGGATCATGCTGCTGTTCGCCTGGTTGTGCCAACTTCGACGCGTATGCCGCGCAAAACGGGGTGTCCCTGTTGCGCCGGATATCGCCTCGCATTGCTGTTCGAGTCATATTCTTTTTTCAGATGGTGCGTACCTGAAACGAATATACGATGGCGCAGACGCGCGCGTCCGGCCGCCGGGGCTCGTCCGGGGTGGCATCATGAAGGGCAATTCATGGAGATCCGGCACCTTCGATATTTCCTTGCCATTGCCGACAGTGCGAGCATTCTCCACGCCAGCGAGCGACTGCATGTCGCGCAATCTTCACTCAGTGTGCATCTCGCCAATCTCGAAAGCGACCTTGGCGTGAAGCTGATGGAACGCAACCGCAAGGGCGTGAAGCTGACGCCAGCGGGGCAACTGTTTTATGAGCAGGCGCACAACCTGCTGCGCCAGTATCAGGAGATGCGCGAAAACGTTCGCGGTCTGGGCGCAACCCCGCGCGGCCGGGTCGCCGTCGGCATGCCTTCCACAACCTCCGCGGTCATCGCCGGGGAACTCTATCGCATGATCGCGGAAGAACATGATGGACTAAGTGTTTACATAACGGATGCCGGCGCGGGGAACGTCTACGAATGGCTTCTCGACGGCCGGGTGGATCTTGCGATCATTTTCAGTGTTCCCGACAATTCCGATCTTGTCGTCACGCCGCTGCACGACGAGGAGTTCTGGCTGGTCAGCCACCCCCAAGTGGCACCGGCCGGCGAGATCGTCGACTTTGCCGACATTTTCGAACTGCCGCTGGTGACCAGCAGCCGCGCCACCACCTGGCGCAAGGTCATCGACGACGTCGCCGGCAAATTTGGCAAGACCATCAACCCGATCGTCGAAACGGAATCGGTGACCGCGCTGCATTCGATCCTGATGTCGGGCCAGGCGAGCGCCGTCCTGCCCCGGACCTACATCGAGCGCATGCTGTGCGATTCCGGACTGAAATGCCAGCGGCTGGTCAACCCCGACCTGCGCGGGGTCGTGGCGCTCGTCCACCTGTCGGCCCGGCCGCTCGGAGCCGCGCAAAAGGCGGTCAAGGATATGCTGATCGGCGCGCTGCGGCAGACGGAGGCGCATTCGGGCGCTCGAACGGTACACGCCATGCCCGTATTGCGCAGCGTCCCGACGGTGACGGCGCCACCGGCCCGGCGCAGCAAACGCCACAAGCCGGAAACCACCGGCAGCTAGGCAATGCGAGCTCGGCCCGCGCGTCAGCTCAGTGGTCGCAGGCCGTGCGCCCATCCCTTGCGCGGCGGGTATACCCGATCATTATGCGAACCATACGCACAAGCTGCTTCCGAACGTCCGCCCGTGCGGTGACGGTTTGCAGTCAGGTCGTGTCTTGACCGGCCAAGAAAATAATAAAGGCGGAGCTTCGCGCTACCACTGGAGAGGCTGCATGTTTCCTCGAATTCTGTTTTCGGCTCTGACCGTCCTGCTGGCGGGCCTGGCGTCCACCTCGTGCCGGAACGTCCAGGCCAGCGAGAGCGCTGGCGCCAACTGGGCCATTTACGGCCAGCAGAACAACGAGCAGCGGTTCAGCCCGCTGAAGCAGATCAACCCCGACACGATCAGCGAACTGGGACTGGCGTGGAGCATGGATTTGCCCGCGCAGGCCCGGTCCTTGCAGGGCACCCCGCTGGCGATCGACGGCAAGGTGTATTTCTCGACGTCGCTGTCGAAAGTGTATGCGGTTGATGCCAAGACGGGCACGCTGCTGTGGGAATACGATCCCGAGGCCGGCCAGGCACGTCCCCGCGTTCTCAGGACCACCCACCAGGCCAGCCGCGGGATCGGTTATTTCGAAGGATCGATCATCGTCGCAACGCTCGACGGCCGGCTGATCTCGCTCGACGCCAGCGACGGAAAGCCCCGGTGGGTGACCAACACGATCGAGGACAAGGATGGGCGTGCGGTGATTACCGGCGCTCCCCGCGTGTTCAACGGCAAGGTGATCGTCGGCAATTCCGGCGCCGATTTCGGCACGCGCGGATATGTTTCCACCTATGATGCACGAACCGGGAAGTTCCTGTGGCGCTTCTATACGGTCCCCGGCGACCCGGCCAAGGGCTTCGAAGACGATGCTCAGAAGATGGCCGCGAAGACCTGGACCGGACAGTGGTGGCGCTGGGGCGGTGGCGGCACGGTCTGGAACGGCATCACCTATGACGAAGGGATGAACCGGATCTACATCGGCACCGGCAACTCCTCAAACTACAACCCCGCACAGCGCTCGCCCGACGGCGGCGACAACCTGTTCCTGGCGTCGATCGTGGCACTCGACGCGGATACCGGCAAATATATCTGGCATTACCAGCAGAACCCGCGCGAAGCCTGGGACTACAAGGCCACGAACGCAATCGTCCTGGCCGATCTTCAGATCGGCGGCGAGCGTCGCCCGGTTTTGATGCAGGCGTCGATGAACGGATTTTTCTATGTCCTTGACCGGCGCGACGGCAAGCTGCTGTCAGCCGAGAAGTTCGGCAAGGCGACGTGGGCGGACCGGATCGACCTGAAGACCGGCCGCCCGGTCGAAGTGCCCAACGCCCGCTATGAAAACGGCCCTATCTCGCTGTACCCATCCACGCTGGGCGTCCACAACTGGCAGGCGATGTCATACAACCCCGAGTTGGGGCTGGCGTTCATCCCCACGCTGCAGCAACCGGCCGAGTACTGGACCACGCCGGAAATGGGCAAGCAAGCCGAGCAGTTTACCTTGGGCGCAAAGCATTACGAGTTCGGGCTCGGGTCCCGGTTCCGGCTCGTCAAGCTTGATCCGGAGGACGGGACGGGCGCACTGGTCGCCTGGGATCCGGTGACCCAGAAACCGCGCTGGACGGTAAAGCACAAGACCGGGTGGAACGGCGGAACGTTGGCCACCGCGGCCAACCTGGTGTTCCAGGGCACTGCCGATGGCTGGCTGCGCGCTTACGATGCGCGTGACGGACGCGAACTGTGGAAGTTCAACGCCATGCACGGCATCCTCGCGCCTCCGATCACCTACCTGGTAAACGGCGAGCAGTATATCACGCTGCTGGTCGGCTATGGTGCCGCCGCGCCGGACGATCCGGGCTGGAGGTTCGGCAAGCATCTGCCGCGGGTGATGACGTTCAAGCTGGGCGGAAAGGCGAAACTGCCGCCGACGCTTCCTCCGCAGTTCGCAGTCGAAGCCGTCGACGACCCGAAGTTCGTGATCGACCCGGCGGCAGCTGCGCGGGGGCGCGACCTGTGGCTGCGCAACTGTTCTGTGTGCCATGCACTGGGCGGCGGTAATGCCAACTGGCCCGACTTGCGTACCTCGGTGATGGCGACCGACTACGACACCTTGCGCGAAATCGTGCAGAAAGGTTCGCTGTCGTCGCTGGGCATGCCGAAGTTCGACGATCTGACCGACGAACAGGTGCGGGACATCTACATGGCGATCCGACATTATGCCCGCCGGGCCAAGACAGGAGGGCCGGCGGAGAAGGAAGAACAAAGACTGTTCTGACCGGAGGCCGCCCACATGCTCGCTGATCATGCGAACCGACACACGACCCAGCAGGGAGAGTTGAACATGGCACTGAACCCACAAGACGGCGCTACCGAGGACGAACGCACGGTGCTGCACTTTTGCAGCCTGTGGGCAAAGCAGGACGTCGACGGGATCGTCGAGCATTTCACGCCGGACGGCGAGTATATCGACATGCCGCTGCCGCCGCGCCGCGGGCACGCTGAAATCCGCGCCTATGTCGAAGGCATCTTCAAGGCGTTCCGGTGCGAAATCGAAACCCTGCGGATCGCATCCGCCGGCTCGGTCGTGTTCACCGAACGCGTGGACTACCTCACGCGCACCGACGACGCGAAGCCAACCGTCCCGCTTCCGGTGGCCGGTATTTTTGAGATGAAGGACGGCAAGATCTGGCGCTGGCGAGAATATCTGGACCTGCGCACGGCCGAGGATGGCCTGGCCTTGGTGGTAAGATCGAGCGGCGACATGAGTGACCAGGAAAGCGCAGAGGCATCGGCACGCAGCTGATCGAAGGACCCCCTTCTAAAGGATACGAGACGGCATCGACTGGCCAATCGCAATTCGCCTTCGACTGGCAAGTTATCCCCCAAAAGGGGCGTCAGCTGGCATTACGTTCGGCCTCGTCATGCCGTCTCAAAACCCCTTTAATCGACGGCAACGCTGCCGCTTACAGGCGGGTTCCGACTCCAAAGTGATCAGACGCGGTACCCGCGGGGCAAGAACGAACTCATGACATGTTCAAGACGCCGGATCAGTTCAACACCAATGGCAAGCGTTAGCGAAGGGCCGTGCCTCCCCGACGGGCGGCTTCGTCGGCAATATCGACCCGTGGGACAATGCGGTAGCGAGCCTCTATCGCGCTATACAACGCAAACAGGACCAAGCCGCCTGCGACGAGCGGATACAGCACATCCGATCCGTGTAAGTCGCGCAGGACGCCGCCCAGATCGCGCACCTCGCTTTCATTCTTGCTCCACGCGGCCTTCATTAGAGACCAACCTATGATCGCAAACACCACACTCCGCGCCGCCAGACCGATCCGACCAACCACCGCGGTCGCCGGCGGGGCACCGGGCTCAATCCGGCGGAGGAAACTCTGGGTCCACGCGCTGCGCAGCTGAAAGGCGGCTGCAATCAGGAAACCAAGCCCGCCGGCGGCCAGCAACACCCCGCCACCCGGCAAACGCAGCACATCGCCCGCCGGCCCGGCGCCGCCGCTGTTCGATCCCTCGCCTGCGCTGATACGCACCGCTGCATAGGCTAGCGCTAGGTAGGCAATGCCCCCTGCAACGCTGCCGATCCGCTTGAAGACACCCTTTGCGTCGGTCCCAACCCCATCAAGGTCAAACGCCGCAACGGCCAGTTTGTACAGCGCATAGGCAACGAGCCCCAGAGCGAGCGCGACGAGTACGATTTTGCCTGCGGGGATTTCGCGGACGAAGTCGAACACACCTTTGGCCCCATCAGCAGCTTTGCCGCTGCTGGCGAAAGCGAGATACCCGAGCAGACCATAAACAGCCGCGCGCGCAAAATAGCCAGCACGGGCAAGACGATCGGTACTCGTGATTTCGGCCATCGCTGCACCTCTCGATAGGGGAACGGACCAGCAGCCCACCTCGTTCCGAGTTTCACCAAATCGAGGTCGCGTGCGACGTCTATCAGCAGGTTTCTGCAAACCTGCCAGCATTGGGAAGGGCCAATCTCCGCCATGGCGCAGCTTTCCCGGAGTTGCAGGAATTTGCCGATACCGTAGACGAGCCACATGCCGAATGCGTCTCGAGTCTGGACTTGGATCGCACCCGCCCTAGCGTGGTTGCTGCTTCTCATCGGGATTGCGGTCGAGGTTCCCGTGCCGGCCGTAGCAGCAGCGCTGGTCGGCAGTGTATTGGCAGCGGTCCACCATGCCGAACTGATCGCACACCGCGTTGGTGAACCGTTCGGCACATTCCTGCTTGCGGTTGCGGTCACCGTAATCGAGCTTGGCCTCATCGTCACTCTGATGGCGGCCGGCGGAGAGCAAGCCGCGACCCTTGCTCGCGACACCGTTTTCGCGGCGGTCATGATCATCCTGAACGGACTGATGGGTATATGCCTTCTCCTGGGGGCTATTCGTCACAAGGAGCAGGTGTTTCAGCAATCGGGAGTGAGCGCGTCATTGGCGACGATCTGCGCGTTGACCGTGCTGACGCTTGTTCTTCCGAATTTCACCATCAGCGAACCAGGCCCGGTTTACGCACCGTCTCAGCTTGCCTTTGTCGCGGTCGTATCCTTCCTGCTGTATGCCACGTTCGTGGCGGTTCAGACGGTGCGGCACAGAGGCTATTTTCTCCCGGACAAAAGCCTCATGGCTGATGAGGAGATACATGCTGCTCCACCCTCAAACCGGGAGACGATGATTTCCGCGGTGCTGCTGCTCGCGTGCCTCGGGGCGGTCGTTCTGCTGGCCAAGACCCTGGCGCCCCCGATCGAGAGCGCGGTCGCTTCGCTGGGCGCGCCAAGGGCGGTCGTCGGCGTGATCATTGCTTCCCTGGTGCTGCTGCCCGAAAGCGTCGCTGCGTTGCGCGCGGCGCTGGCCAACCGGCTACAAACCAGCCTCAATCTGGGTCTCGGGTCGGCGCTCGCTACCATCGGCTTGACGATCCCAGCCGTCGCTGCCTTGTCGCTGATGGCTCAGCTCCCGATTGCGCTTGGACTGGACACCAAAAGCGCTGTCCTTCTGTTTCTGACGCTGGTCGTATCGACACTGACGCTCGGCACCGGCCGGACCACCGTTCTGCAGGGCGCGGTTCACCTGGTGATCTTCGCAGTGTACCTGTTTACCACCGTGGTCCCCTGAGCCAGTACGCGCTCTCTCCGCACTCGCACCGTGCTGGCTCCTGGACACGGCCTGCTGCAATCACGTCATTGCCGAAGCGCGCATTTCAGCGAACGAACGACAACTCTCGAGTGCATCTCGGTCATCCCCCAGCTACCGGCTTTCAAGCGGAGCCAGTCGGGACGAATGCGCCCACAGCCAGCCATAAACCAGAATTGGACGTCCGCTTGGCCCCCGGCCGCTTTGTCGGTGATAGGGTCGCGATCAGGCGCGCGGCGGATGATCGGGCGCCGGGCCCAGAATCTTAGGTGATTGGGCGTTTGATCTGTATTAAACCCCGTGTGGCAAAGCGCGGGCGCAATAACGAAGTGTGCTTCGCGGCCGATGACGCCGCTTTGTCATCGCGCTATCCGCTCGGCAACCACTCCCAATCCATCGAAAGCGGCTATCGACAAATCATGGCATCGCGCAGCCCTCAACTGATCGAACTTGGCTGGAAGCCCTTTTTCAGCACCCAGATCTCGAAAGAAGAAGCTGACCTGTATTGCCCCGTTCGGGTGATGGCCGTCCATCGCGGCAAGCTTGCGGTGGCGGGAGCCGGGATAGAGAGCTTCGTGCCCTCCCGGGTTCCGGGTGCCGATGCGGAGGAGGACCGCCCCGCCGTCGGCGACTGGCTGCTGCTCGACCGGGAGACCCTTGCGCCGATGCGGCTGTTGCACCGTGCCAGCGTGTTCACGCGGGTGGCGGCGGGCGGTCGGCAAAAGCTGCAGAACATTGCGGCAAACGTCGACACGCTGTTCATCGTTGCGTCGTGCAACCAGGATTTCAATACCGCCCGGCTCGAACGCTATCTCGTGCTGGCGCGTGAAGTCGCCGTCATGCCTGTGATCGTCCTCACCAAGCTGGACCTTACCGACCGGCCGGAAGCGTTCGCCGAGAGGGCTCGCGCACTCCAACCCGACGTGGTGGTGGAAACCGTCAATGCGCGCGACGCTGACAGTGTTGCGCGCCTTGCAACGTGGTGTGGACCGGGCCAGACCGTCGCGTTGCTGGGCTCCTCGGGCGTTGGCAAATCAACCCTGGTCAACACCCTCAGGGGCTCCGACAGCCTTGCCACCCAGGCGGTCCGTGAAGACGACGGCAAGGGCCGCCACACCACCACGGTGCGCGAGATGCATCGCCTCGAAGGTGGCGGATGGCTGCTCGACACACCGGGCATGCGGGAGCTTCAACTTTCGGAAGTAGCCTCCGGCCTGGCAGAAGTGTTCGACGATATCATACAGCTTGCACAGCAGTGCCGGTTTTCGAATTGCACGCACGAGCGCGAGCCGGGCTGCCAGGTTCAGGCCGCGATGAACCACGGCAACTTGGACCACGCGCGCCTTGAACGCTGGCGCAAGCTTGTCTCTGAAGATGCGGCGAATTCCGCAAGCCGCCCAACACGGCGCGAGCGCGCCGGAAAAGCTGCACATGCGCCGTCGAAAAATCCGGGGAAGATGCCGCGACCGTAGCGTCGGGCAGCCGCACCCGCACAACCCGAACAGGGCAATGGAGATTATATGGCCGATCTGTATTTGAAAGCACTCGAGGCGGAACGCAAAAGCCTTTGGGCGACGTGTCGTCTCAAAGGTCTGCCCGCCGGCAGCCCTGAACGCACCAGGATTCGGGAGCTGGACGATCTGCTTGCGGAGCATAAGGCCCGCAAAGACGCTACCACCTAAAGATGCCTTTCCCGCTTCAACGCACATGAGAACCGCCGACGCGGGGACGCCCGCGCCTATGTGACAGGGATACGTGGCGCGATGCTGTGGCTAGCCGACCAGGCCCCTCATCGCCATCCGGTACAGTTGCTTTGACAGGACCGTTCAAACTCTACCGTCGCTGCCAACACCTCCAGCGGATCGCCGTCCTTGCTCAGCCGCTCCAGGTGGTCCGCCAGCGAAAACAGGCTGCGTGGGCGCATCGAAACTCTCCGTCCAATGCACCGAATGAATCATAGGAAATGCCTCAAAGCGAGGGGTTTTTGCGGGTGTCCAGATGGCAGCAATCGATGTAACGCCAACTCAACTTTCCGCTTGCGCTCTTCGGGGCGTCCACAGATGGCAAATGTCGATGCCGCGCTCGAACAATAGATCCTCGACGTTGCGCAGGCTCAGCGGGAACCGGACGTACATCATAACCACGAGCCGGATCACCTCCGGCGAGGAGTGGAAATACCGGAACGGACTGGCTGGTTTTCGAGGACGAGGCATAGCCCTGACCTATCCGACCAAGCCCCTCACCGCAAACCGGTGCAATCCCTTTGACAGCGCCCCTTTTACAGATCCCCTAGTGTTTTCTGACGATCCGCACCATCACTCGGACTCCGAAAAATATGATGATCGTCAAAGCCGCGATTCCAACAACTATCAATACATCCGTGGACTTGTAACCAAAATCAGCTCCGGCAAAAAACTGATACGCCATGAACCCAAGGATAATTAGCAAAATCCCCAATATACCATAGACAGAGACCTTCGCCCAAGACTCCAAAATTCGGATGAATTTTTCCATGTCAGACTCAATAGCACAATTCAGGAGTTGCAGCAGTAGCAGACATTTTAGCTCCTCCAGCAACATACCCGCCATAACCAACTCGCGGGCCAGCACCACCGCTGACACCGGGTGACGAACCGAGTTCAACTTGAACTTCGCCGCCCGCTTTCCACGCTGCACCTGCTTGCACGACCGGCGAAGTGCCGGTTCCGGTCTGGACTGGACCACCCGTGTAACCGACACCAACGTTGTTTCCGGCACCGACGAACGCGCCAACACCTAAGATTTCCGGGGACAGTATACCTATTTCTCACAAAGCAAGCCGCAGGGACAGCGCT
>JAZKDH010000009.1:0-11087 GCA_040387665.1 Pseudomonadota bacterium
ATCTCGGTCTTGCCGCAGCCGGTCGGCCCGATCATCAGGATGTTCTTGGGCGTCACCTCGTCGCGCAAATCGGTGCCAAGTCGCTGGCGCCGCCAGCGGTTGCGCAGCGCCACCGCGACGGCGCGCTTGGCCTCACGCTGGCCGATGATGTGCTCGTCGAGTGCGGCGACGATCGCCTTGGGAGTAAGTTTGTCGGTCATATCAACCTTCAGGGTTCCGTTCGTGTCGAGCTGGTCGCGACACGAACGTGCGCTGTGTCCGACGTCGTCCGACACGAACGGCGATGGTAAATTCAGATTATTTCCACGGTCACGCGGTCGTTGGTGAAGACGCAGACGTCTGCCGCCACCTGCATGGCGCGGCGGGCGATCTTTTCGGCGTCATCCTCGTAATCGGTCAGTGCGCGCGCGGCGGCGAGGGCGAAATTGCCGCCTGAGCCAATCGCGGCAATGACCGAGCCCTGGACTTCCTCGGGCTCAAGCACGTCGCCGTTGCCGGTCAGGATCAGCATCGTGTCGGCATCCGCCACGATCATCAGCGCTTCCAGGTTGCGCAGATACTTGTCGGTGCGCCAGTCCTTCGCCAGTTCGACCGCCGCGCGCATCAGCTGGCCGCGGTACTGCTCGAGCTTGCGCTCCAGCCGTTCGAACAGGGTGAAGGCATCGGCAGTCGCGCCGGCAAACCCGGCGATGACCTTTCCGGCCCCATTTTCGCCATTCGCGCCGATGCGGCGGACCTTGCGGGCATTGGGCTTCATCACGGTGTTGCCCATGGAAACCTGGCCGTCACCGGCGATGACGGTGCGGCCGTTCTTCCTGACCCCGATGATGGTGGTACCGTGCCACTGGATCAGGCCGTGGCTGCCCCTGCTGTCGTCCATGCGGCCGGATATGGGATTTATGCCACCTGGATCAAGCGACATCGTCGGTCAGCTGCCGTTGGGGCCGCCGCCGGTGTTGTCGGTGTTCGGCCCACCCATGCCCGGCGCGCCGACTGTGCCGATGTTGCCGAACAAGTCCTGAAAGAAGCCGCGATCCGCGCCCAGGGTCGGGGTTTCGTTCCCATCGGGATCGATCCGCGCGACCTGCTCTATCCCGGTGCGATCAACCGCGCGCACGTTGCCGGTAGGATCGAACCGGATCTGCAGCACCTCCTGCGCCCGGGTGCGCGGACGGGAAAAGGCCGCCTGGTGCGTATCGATCGACACATAATACCACACCGGTTCGCCGAACTGGCTGACGAACGTGGGCCGGCCCAACGTTTTTTCGACCGACAGACGATTATCAAGGCCCGGCTGGATCGAATTGGTCAGCGCTGGATCGGCAATGAACCCCCGGTGGTCACGGATCGATGAACAGCCCGCAAGCCCGAACGCGGCCAGGATCAGCGCCGCCCCACCCATTGCCATTCGCCCGATACGCTGCATCAATCGCTCCGATCTTATCGCCATGGCGGCATCCGGCCATTGCCAAGGAAGCGCCGCAGCCTATATCGCGCCAGCCTTAGGGCCGCGCGCCAAAACCCGCAATGGGGTTGCCCTGCAATGCCACTTGGCGCGCGGCCATTTAATCCCGCCTGAACGATGGCGGGCCAGCGAGAGGTTCGCCGATGTCGTTTTTTTCCCGCCTGTTGCGCCCCGGCGCGGACGATCGCGACCCCTTCCGGCCGGTGTGGTACCGTATCGCGGAACTGGCGCGTGAGCCGCGCTGGTATGCCCCCACCCGCGCGACGCGCGGCGTGGCGGATACCGTCGCGGGGCGCTTCGATGCCATCACGCTGGTGCTTTGCGCCGTATTACTGCGGATGGAGCAGGACCCGGCGCTGATCGAGCCGTCGGTGCGGCTGACCGAGCTGTTCGTCGAGGACATGGACGGCCAGTTGCGCGAAAGCGGCGTGGGCGATCTGATGGTCGGCAAGCACATCGGCAAGCTGATGAGCACGCTCGGCGGACGGCTTGGCGCGCTGCGGGACGCGCTTGCACAGGCGGACGATGCGGCGCTGGTCGATGCAATCGGCCGCAACGTCACGCTGGCGGACACTGGCGATGCGGCGCCGGTGGCGGCGCTGCTGCGCCGTTTTACCGTCAGCCTTGCCGCGTTGGGCGCGGATGACATCCTTGCAGCGCGGATTTCCCTGCCATGAGGGCCGAACTCCCTCCCCCCGAGTTCAGCCGGATGATCGACGTGCGCCAGATCACTGAGGTGCCGCTGGTGCTGACCGCGAACCCAGAGGAATGCCGCGCGCTGGCCGCCCGGTTCGACCTGGTCGCGGTTGAGCGGCTGGAAGCGGTGGTTGCGCTGATGCCCCAGGGCACCACGGTCACTGCGACCGGCCGGCTGAACGCAGCGTGGATTCAGACATGCGCGATCTCGGGCGAGGCGCTGCCCCAATCGGCAAGCGAACCGCTGTCGTTCTGCTTCGTCCCCGCCGCCGTCCCGCGCGTGCCCGCCGAGGAAATTGAACTGAGCGACGAGGAATGCGACGAGATCGAATACCAGGGCACCGCCTTCGACGTGGGCGAAGCGGTGGCGCAAAGCCTGGGGCTCGCGATCGACCGCTTTGCCGAAGGCCCGGACGCCGAGGCGGCGCGCAAGGCGGCGGGGATTAAGTCCGAGGATGCCAGCGGGCCATTCGCGGCGCTGGCGGGGTTGAAGTTGACGAAGGATTGAGGGTGGAGGGGTAGATGCGAGGGGCCTCGCCTTCCAGGGAATAGCTTTGGGGTATTTAGCTGCCGTTCGGATTACCGACGAACGGCCAAGCTTCGATCGGTCAGTAGCCGGAGGCACGTGGCCACGTGCGAGACGGTTTATCCGCAATCTCGGACGATACCCGACGCAACAAAAAACAGCCGTAAATTCGCGCTGCCTGCTGGCTCAGAACGGAATATCGTCGTCCAGATCGTCGCCGAAGCCGCCGGCCGGCGCGCCGCCGGCCTGGTTCCAGCCGCCACCCGCCGCGCCTCCGCCGCTGCGACCGCCGGCCGAGCCGCCTTCATTCCAGCCGCCGCCAGCCGCCCCGCCGCCCGACCGCGCGCCGCCGCCGCCCCCACCAGCACCGCCCCCGGCGCCGGGGGCGCCGTCGAGCATCGTGAGGACTCCGTTCATGCCGACCGAAATCTCGGTGGTGTAACGGTCATTGCCAGACTGGTCCTGCCACTTGCGGGTACGCAGGCTGCCTTCGATGTAGACCTTGCTGCCCTTGCGCAGAAAACGTTCGGCCACGCCGATCAGCCCTTCGGACTGGAGCACGACCGTGTGCCACTCGGTCCGCTCCTTGCGTTCGCCCGTGGCCTTGTCCTTCCAGTTTTCCGACGTGGCGATGCGCAGGTTGGCGATACGCCCGCCGTTCTGGAAACTCTTGACCTCTACATCCTGGCCCAGGTTGCCGACCAGAATGACCTTGTTGACGCTGCCTGCCATCGAATCGTGTCCTTTGCGAATGAGGCGTTGGGTAACGGATCGGGCCGCGAACTGCACGGGGGCGACATGGCGTTACCCACAACGGCACGAAGGTTTAAAGCCCCGCAGCCACCGCTGCCCAATATGTCAATCCTGCCGCAACGTATGCCAGCGCAAACAGGTAGGTGAGCATGAACGCCGGCCATTTCCAGCCGTTGGTTTCGCGCCGGGTGACCGCGATCGTGCTCATGCATTGCGGCGCGAACACGAACCACGCCAGGAACGCCAATGCCATCGGCAAGGTCCACTTGCTCTTCAGCCGGTCGCCCAGTTGCATCGCCGATTGTTCATCATCGCTGGCGGCGACGGCATAAGTGGTCGCCAGCGAACTGACCGCAACCTCTCGCGCCGCCATTGCCGGGATCAGCGACAGCGCCATGTCGCGGTTGAAGCCGATCGGTTCGACGATCACGGCCAGCCCATTGGCGACGTGCCCGGCGATCGAGGCATCAACCTGGTTCTGCCCATCTTGCGCGCGCGGGAAATTGAGCAGCAGCCACAGCACCACCGTGACCATGAAGATGATCGTGCCGGCCCGCCGCAGGAATATCCATGCCCGCTGGAACAGGCCGATCGCCAGATCCTTGATCCGCGGCATCTGGTATTTGGGCAGTTCCATTATGAAGCCGCTCGCCGCGCCCTTCGTGACCGAGCGGCGCAGGACCAGGGCTACGGCCATCGCGCCGACGATACCCGCGGCGTAAAGCGCGAGCAGCACCAGCCCCTGCAATCCGACCCCGAGCCCGACGCTGCGGTTTGGAATGAACGCCGCGATGATCACCGCATAGACCGGCAGCCGCGCCGAACACGTCATCAGCGGGGCGATCAGGATGGTGGTCAGCCGGTCCTTGGGATCGGTGATCGAGCGCGTCGCCATGATGCCCGGAATGGCACAGGCGAAGCTAGACAGGAGCGGGATGAAGCTGCGTCCCGACAGGCCGACCCCGGCCATCATCCGGTCCATCAGGAACGCCGCACGCGCCATGTAGCCCGACGCTTCCATGGCCAGGATGAAGAAGAACAGGATCACGATCTGCGGGAGGAACACGACGACGGAACCCACGCCCGAAATGACGCCCTCGGTCAGCAGATCGCGCGGCAGCGATGGCGGCAATGCGGCCCGGACGCCATCCGCCAGCCCGCCTACCCCACCGTCAAGCGCGTCGGCAAACGGTTGCGCGCCGGCAAACACAGCCTGGAACACCACGAACAGCAGCGCGAACAGGATCACCGGACCAAGCCACGGATGCAGCAGCACCCGGTCCAGCTTGGCATGGAGCCGGTGCCGGCGGGTTTCCGAAACGATCGCCGCATCGGCAATGGCGTGCGCGGTCACCCGGCGTTCGGTCAGATCGACGAACGTGCGGGGGTGGTAGGCATCGCCGGCCCGACTGTTGGCCGCGCTGATTGCGGCGGCAAGTTCATCCAGCCCGCGGCGGCGCACTGCCACGGTCGGGATCACCGGTACGCCCAGCGCGGCCTGCAGCGCGGCCGGATCCAGCACCAACCCGTCCCGTTCGGCCAGATCAACCATGTTGAGCGCGACCACAGTCGGCCGGCCCAGCGCAATCACTTCCTGCGCGAATACCAGGTGCTGTTCGAGGTTAGACGCATCGAGCACGATCACCAGCACTTCGGGCGCGGGTTCGCCCGGGAACTGCCCCATGATGACTTTCGCCGTCACTTCCTCGTCCGGGCTGGTCGGGTGCAGGCCGTAGGAGCCGGGCAGGTCCGTAAGTTCCACCGGCTCGCCCGAGGGCAGGAGCAGGCGGCCGGACTTGCGCTCTACCGTTACCCCGGGATAGTTGGCGATCTTCTGCCGGGCCCCGGTGAGTGCATTGAACAGCGCGCTTTTGCCGGCGTTCGGGTTGCCAACGAGTGCAGCGCGGCGCAGCCGGCTCACGACACCTCCGCCGGCGCCGCGATCGGCTCCACTTCCATCGCATGGGCATGGACACGGCGCAGTGCCACCGTCATGCGGCCAACGCTGACCGCGAGCGGGTCCCTTCCGGCGAAGACCCCGCGGTGCTCTACCGCGACGCGCGCGCCTTCATCGATCCCAAGGGCCCGCAGCCGCTGGGCTTCCTCGGCCACCAGCTGGGTCCAGTCGATCGCGACAATGCGCGCTCGCTGGCCGATCGGAAGGAGATCAAGGGTCATGGTCCGGCGCTGCCAGAAAGCAGTCTTGCTTGCAAGCGGTTCTCAATAAGCCCGCGGTGCAATCTGGCTCGCGCCCGTTATCGTGCGGGATAACGCAGCCGCCCGAGAAACCGGGTGAGGCTGAAGCGGTCATCGTGCGGGCGCAGAACCTGTGCCTTGAGCTTTTCGAACCGCATCACGCCATCGATCCGCCGCGCCAGGAACGCGCGCGTATCGGCCTTGCCCTCGCTGCTGTCGTTGGCGAAGACCAGCAGTGTTGCCGTGTAGATTCCAGCCAGCGTGATCCGTTTGGTATAATGGTTGAAGTCGGCGGCGCGGTCCCCCGCGAGCCGCCACATCACATCGGCGCTGCGCCAGCTGCGCTGCGCGGTGGCAGCTGCATTCTGCGGCATGGCCATGATCGACAGCGCCCGCCGCAACGCTTCCTCGTATCCGGCAAGCGCGTCGAGCCGGAACTGCAGCAGCGTGCGAATCCGTTCGCGCATCGACAGGTTACCGATCCGCTCGGCCGGGAGGGCCGCCGCCATGTCGGCATCGATCCGCTCGATCCAGGCCCCGATCCGGTCCATCGCGCCGCCCCCGAACGCCAACCGTGCGGTCGCGGGCGCAACGCCGTGAACGTTCGCCGCTGCGTCAACCGCCGCGTCGGTCCAGCCATCGAATACCGCAGCCGCGGCGACTGCCGGGGCCAGCGCCAAGCGCATTTCCGCCAGAGTGAGATCAGCCACCACCATCAGAACGACGGGCCGTACGTACGCTTCTGGCGCGCGGCAACCGCTTTTGCAGCGGCATCCAGTTCGCCGGCAATAACACTGTCCTTGTCGATCAAGCGCGCATAATCGAGCGCGGTGCGGCCGGAATTGTCGGCGCGGCGGGGATCGGCCCCGGCCTTGATCATGGTGCGCACCAGTTCGATGCTGCGCTGATGGACAGCGGCGATCAGCGGCGTTTCGCCGTCCACCCCCGGATCATTCACGCGGGCCCCATTCCCGAGCAGCAGATCGACGCCCTCGACAAAACCGAGCCCGACAGCCAGCGACAGCGGGGTTGCGCCCTTTTCGTTGCGCGCATTCACGTTCCCGCCCTTGTAGATCAAGAAGCTCATCCAGGCGAGATCGCGCCGGGCGGTCACCAGGTGCAACGCGGTGTCTCCCGACGTCACGTCCTTGGTGTTGATCAGGTTCGGGCCGCCCTCACCCAGCGCCTTTTCCACGGCCTCGCCGTCTTTCTTCTTGATCGCCTCGAGGAACTTGTAGCTTGGCCCCATGAACTGCGCGGCTGCCGGGATGGGCATTACCATCGCCGCTGCCGCAGCAAGTCCCAGTACGGCCAGCCAGCCGTTGCGCACGATTGCATCCGCCCTGTTCACCTGCATCTCCTTGTCTGCGGACAGGTCGTCCGGAAACCGGATTCCCTCCTTGCGCAGCGCGGTTTAGCAGAGCATGAACCGCCACGCCATGAGCAAGCCCGCACGATCGTTTCGCCGACTTTTTCCAGTCAAGGCAGTGGCCTGCGCGCTTAGTGCGGCGCTTGCGCTGTCCGGCTGCGGCAGCGGCCAGACCGAACAGCCGCCGCTGGCGGGCACCAAAATCGGCGCACCGTTTACCTTGGCCGATCCACGCGGAAACACCGTGCGGTGGGACGATTTCAAGGGCAAATGGCGCATCGTCTATTTCGGGTACACATTCTGCCCCGATGCCTGCCCGACCGATGTGAGCGTGATGATGCGCGGGTTTGACCGCTTTGCTGCGCAGCACGGCGAGCTTGCCAAGCAAGTCCAGCCGATCTTCATCACCATCGATCCCGCGCGTGACACGCCCGCCCGGGTGGGCGAGTTCGCGGCCGCCTTCGGGCCGCGGCTGCTTGGCCTCACCGGCACGCAAGCCGCGACCGACCAGGCGGCCAAATCGTTCCTGGCATATTATGCGCGGGGGAAAGACGTACCGGGGGGCGGCTATCTGATGGACCACAGCCGCATCGCGTACCTGATGGATCGTGAGGGCCGGCCGATCGCAATGCTGCCGGTGGACAAGGGCCCGGAGGCCGTCGCTGGCGAGTTGGCGAAATGGGTGAGTTAACCGCCGTCTCGGCCGCCGAACTGCCATTCTGGGAACGCCCGCTTCACACCCTTAGCAAGGAAGAGTGGGAAGCGCTGTGCGATGGCTGCGGGCAATGCTGCCTGCACAAGGTTGAAGATGCCGACAGCGGGCGGATCTGGCCGACGAATGTCGCCTGCAAGCTGCTGGATCTTACGACCGCGCGGTGCAGCGATTATCGCAACCGGCGCAAATACGTGCCCGATTGCGTGCGGTTGACCCCGAATCTGGCGGCCGATCTGGCCTGGCTGCCCGACACCTGCGCGTACCGACTGCGTGCCAATGGCAAGCCGCTGCCCGAATGGCATTACCTGATCTGCGGCGACCGTGAGGCGGTGCGCAGGGCCGGGATATCGATCATCGGCCGTGCGGTGAGCGAGGTGATCGCCGGTCCGCTGGAAAACCATATCCAGTGGGGCGACGACGAACCGATGGAAGTCGAACGCGCAGACGATGGCCCCGCCGGAACCCACCGCGATGCTTGACTGGCTGCGCCGCCCGCCCGCCGAAGAGCCTCGCATGATCGTGGGCGAACGCACCTTGCCGCTGGAGATCCGCCGCCTGGCCCGGGCGCGCCGGCTGACGTTGCGGCTTGCGCCCGATGGCAGCGCCGTCCGGATGAGCATCCCGACCTGGGTACCGACGCGCGAGGCGTTGGAATTCGCGCGGACGCGGACCGACTGGTTGGCCGGCCAGCTCGCCAAAGTGCCATGCGCGCAGCTGCTGGTAACGGGGGCGGCCATACCATTTCGCGGTGCAGCGCTGGTGCTGGTGCACGACCCCTTGGCCAGCCGCCGGGTCCGCGTCGCCGACCGGTACCTGCACCTGGGCGGACCGGAAGAGGGCCTTGCGCCGCGGTTGCGCCGCTGGCTGCAAGGCGAAGCACGCGCGCTGTTCGAGGCCGACCTTGAGCATTATTCGCCGCTGGCCGGTGTGGCGGTGCCGCCGTTGTCGCTGACCAGCGCCCAGCGCCGCTGGGGATCGTGTTCGGCGCGCGGCGACGTGCGGCTCAACTGGCGGCTGGTGATGGCGCCCGATCGGGTGCGCCGGTCCGTGGTAGCGCACGAGGTCGCGCATCTGGTCCATTTCGATCACAGCCCGCGTTTCCATGCACTGCTGAACGGGTTGTACGAGGACCGCATCGATGGCGCCAACCTCTGGCTGAAGTGCCACGGTCGGTCGCTTTACGGCCCATTGGGCTGACACGGGCCAGTTCCCCGACAGCGCTGCTTGGTAATTCGCGAGCAAGGCCCTATCTGACGCCGCATGCTCATGCTTGGCAAAGCCTCTTACTGGCAGAAGGTAAACCCGACCGGCGCTCTCGCCGACTTCGCGCAGGTCTGGCGCGCGGCGGGCCGGCGGCGCTGGATGTTTATCCTGCTCGCGGGGATGATGACCTACGGCGTATTCTCGATCATGTCGCAGGAATCGTGGAAAGCACCGCCGCGCAGGCCGCAGGTGACGTTCATCAAGACGTGGGCGCCAGACCGCACCGATGCGGAAATCATCCGGACCAACATCGCAAACCAGCGATTGCAGGAGCGCCTGCGCGCCGAGCAGGCCGCCCGCGATGAAAAGGTGAAGGATATCTATCGCTCGATCGGCCGCGCATCGGGGATGGATGTCGACGCGATCGAGCGCGAGGCGAAGGCGCAGGAAGCGGCCGAGAAGGCCGCTGAACAGAAATCCATCGGCCGGGCCCCGATTGCATCCGCAACGGCCGCGCCGGATGCCGAGGGAGCCGCGCCGGTTGGACCGCGCTGACCGAATTCCGGACGATGATCGGCGCTGGCTGGACGCGGCGGCGCGGCTGGCGGCCCGTGCCCGTCCGCTCAGCCGGCCCAATCCGGCGGTAGGTGCGATATTGGTACGCGGAGGCCGCGTGATCGGGCGGGGATGGACCCAGCCCGGCGGCCGCCCGCATGCCGAAGCGATGGCGCTGACCGCTGCTGGCGATGCCGCGCGGGGCGCGACCTTGCACGTCACGCTGGAACCCTGCGCACACTCCAGCGCGCGGGGCCCGGCCTGCGCCGATCTGACGGCCGGTGCCGGCCTGGCCCGGGTAGTGATCGGTTGCGGCGATCCCGATCCGCGTACCGCCGGGGCCGGCATCGAACGGCTGCGTCAGACCGGTACCGCGGTGACGGTGGTGCGATCGGGAGCCTGCGAAGACAGCCTCGCCGGATATCTGGCGCGGGCACGGTTGGGTCGGCCGCACGTGACGCTCAAACTGGCGCTGTCGCTTGACGGGTGCATCGCGCGCAGCAACGGCGAATCGCAATGGATCACCGGGGCGGAAGCGCGGGCGCATACCCACGCCGTGCGGGGGACGATGGACGCCATCCTGGTCGGCGGCGCCACGCTGCGCGCCGATGCTCCGCGTCTGGACGTACGGTTGCCCGCCCTGGAGGGGCGCAGCCCTGCCCGCTGGGTCCTGACGCGCGGGACGGCCGCGGCGGATTGGACAGCACTTTCCGCGCCCGATGCGGTCGGGTCGATGACCGACGCGCAGTACCTGCTGGTTGAAGGCGGTGCCGGCGCCGCTGCCGCGTTTCTTTCGGCCGATCTGGTGGATCGGTTGATGATCTACCGCGCGCCGATCGTGATCGGGGCAGGACTGCCGGGCGTTGGCGACATCGGCCTTGCCCGGTTGGCGGACGCGCACGGCCGCTGGCGCAACACGGACCGCAGGACGCTTGGCAGCGACACGCTCGAAGTCTACGAGCGCTGTCGCAATTACAATGAGGGTTCCTGATGTTCACCGGCATCGTCACTGCGATCGGCACCGTCCGCGAAGCGATCCAGCTTGGCGATCTTCGCGCGGTAATCGCGTGCCCTTTCGATCCGGCCGCGATAACCATCGGCGCGTCGATCGCCTGTTCGGGCGTGTGCCTGACGGTAGTTGATCGCGGGGGCGTGCCTGGCGACGCGTGGTTTGCAGTGGACATTTCTGGCGAGTCCGTCGCGTGCACGGTGCCGGGCCGGTGGACCGTTGGCCAGGAGCTGAACCTGGAGCCCGCGCTGCGGCTGGGCGACGAACTTGGCGGCCACATCGTGACGGGCCATGTCGATGGCGTGGGCAAGGTGGTGTCGATCGAAGCGACCGGCGATTCGCGCTGCGTGATCATTGCAACGCCGGCGGCCCTTTCACCCTACCTGGCGCCTAAGGGATCGATCACGGTCGACGGCGTGTCGCTCACCGTCAACGAGGTGCACGACCAACCCGACGGCAGCTGCCATTTCTCGCTGAACATCATCCCGCACACCGCCGAAGTGACCACCATCGGCGCCCGCCAGCCGGGTGACGCGGTGAACTTGGAGATCGATGTTCTCGCGCGCTATCTCCAGCGGATGCAAAGCCTGCGCGGCTGAC